>JABXJT010000003.1 GCA_013375455.1 Candidatus Helarchaeota archaeon
GGCATTCTGGATGGCGGGATAAATGAAGACAAACAACCAACTTATTGTTGATCCAATGATAATTCCACCAATGAACCCTTTCCATGTTTTCCCTTTGCCAAAAAGGCGCTTCCCATCAATGAAATTCTTCCCGAAGTCCATTGGTCTCCCAGGACCACGAAAAGGGCCGGTAAAGGTCATTCCTGCATTCGCAATAAAAGCAGGAACGAATCCCAGCATTCCTAATCCGAGAATAATTAGATAATCGTAGATGCTCCAACAAACTATCATCAGAACAGAGATGAGGATGTAGATAATGCCTATAACAAGACAAAAAATTTTGATGTTCCTGACTTGTTTAGGATCTAATCGCGGTTTTTCTTTAGATTCTGCTTCACTTATTTCTTGGGTCAAAGTGAACCACTTTATGCGGTATAATTTTTGGGATAGTTATACGAAATTCAAAGGTCGTTTTATGCGTTGTGGTGAAGTATTTTATCGCTATAAAACCTTCATGTATATAATAGGACAAAATAGAATACAGCGATGATGCATAAAACCCCTAAAATTATTCCTCCTATTCCGATTTTACTGTTCATCAATAGAGCGAAAATTCCTATTACTAATGCTGCAATACCACCAAATAAAACAAGAATCCAAGGCATTGGAATAAATAAAAAGATTATACCTAGTACGCAAGAAATTAGACCAACTTTATCAGCGTGATCCCACAGATTTATTCGTAAGATTATATAAAGAAAGATTGCTATGGCAATAATCATACCTATTAATGAGACTCCCAATTTAACCCCATCAAAAATACCAAAGACAATGAGCCCTGGGGGCCAGCCCGTAAAGTCAGAAGCTGCTTGAAAAAGGTAAGTGTGTATTTTTAAAAATGCGAATATCGCAGTAATACCAAGAAATACGAAGATTAATGAAAGTCCGAAGAGAATGCGTGTTTTATAACTGCGTGGACTTGTAAAAAGGATAAAATTAAAGAGGCCGAAACGTTTAACATCTGGTTCCTCGATTATATCGGCTGATAAGGCCAAATTGTAGGCCCCACGATATGAGGAATAGAATAATAATAACATTGTTATAGCAAGAACGCTTGGTACAAACAACTCTTTATAGGTAGTGATCCCTAAAACATTATCTATAAAAAATGGACTTCCTGTGATATTTCTAATGAAATCTCCATTATATAAAGAAAAACCATGAACAAACATATTCTGATAATCCGCAGGGGAATAGGGGAGAATGTAATAAACAATAATGAGTCCTATAATAAATATAGATGCTAAAATACCACCTATGATTCTAAAAACATTCAAATGCTTTCTTTTATTTCCATATTTTTGGGCGGTGCGGTAAAGCCATCGTGCAATGCCAATTTGGAAATACCCGAAGATGAAGAAAAGTGGGATTAAAAGAAGATAGAGATAGAAATAGAAAAATCCCAAGCCGACGAATAATTCCCCCATCATTAGATTTCCATAGGGTTCATATGCTTTATAAATTGCAGTCGAGAAGAGATTGAAGTAAAAAATTTGAAATATTACGGCGGCGCCCACGGCAAATAGAACTCCTAAGATCCTTAACTTCCCTTTAACTAAGCGATCAAATCCTTTTACCACAAGAGGAATGAAAATTAAAACCCCGAACCAAATCAAGAGAAATAAAGGATTATAATACGCAGATGTGTTGATTGTGTCAGAAGCCCAATATACAGTGTCGCGCGCCTCAATAAAAACAAAATTATAAAACATTAAAAACGAGGCAAGAACCTGCGTGAACAAGATTGAAACTACTATTAATGCATTTCTTTTAGTAAATTGCCGGTACCAAATAAGGAGGGTGATGAACCAGGCTGCAATAAAAATCAATGCTACCACTATGGAAGGACTTATTATTGAGGAGGATGTTAAAAATAGGGGTAGCAATACGACCAGGGGAGAAATTACGATAATTGCCAACCATTTGGACGGTTGAGTGTTCCGATAATAAACCCCAGAAGTCATAAATAAGAAACAAAATATTACGGGTATAAAAATAATAAGATACCAAAGAATGGCTGGCACGAGAGAGTTTGAAGCTGAATTGGCTACAAAAGTGAAAAACCCATATTCATTCTGTTGAGCTGGTATCTCGATTAAGTAGTTATAAATAAATACATCTCGGGCGATGACATCAGCAAAGGTAATGATACTGATAGCTACAAATCCTCCAATGGTTACGAGAAAAACAAACGAGATGAGAATGGACGGTCCAATCTTCATTTCTTTGCGATTAATGGGTAGAATTTTCTCGAGAAACTTATTGAACCAGCGGATGAGCCTGGGAGGTTGGCGGCCCACATTGAGATATTCTTGAATCATGAGGGGCACGAGTGCGATCATAGTGATTAATGCAACATAGGCATAAACCACAACAATGGCAAAGGGACTCGTTGTGAGGAATAAGATCCCTATTAAAATCAGGAAATCAAAGCAAATTAGAATAAATATACATAATTTTTTATAAGATTTCTCTTTGATTTGCTTCTCTAGGCGATCTGTTGCCTTTTCCAGTTTTTTTTGCTCCTGTTTTTCTGGCTTGGAAATTTTCTCGGGTTTATATTCGTTTGGATATTCCATTTGGACTCACACCACCACTCTTAGAGGACAATAACGATTCAAATTCATATGAGGTAATTGGGTTAGAGTGATTCTTCAGAAATGTAAATATTTTAGGTTAAATAAAAACCATATCAAATTGATAAATTTATAGGTTAGGAAAATGACTCAAAAGTCCCTCCTCTTATTTGAGGAATTTCCGGGGTTGCAAGAGAAAATTCCACATGTTTCGCTCGTTAAAAAGACTGAAGTGTCCCAATTGAAGTCATTAAGCGAGGAATTAAATGCAAATCTCTGGATTAAGCGCGATGATCAAACCACCGACGTTTATGGCGGGAATAAACCAAGAAAGTTGGAATTCACTTTAGCAGATGTAATAGAGAAGCAAAAAACCGATGTTCTTACCTATGGTGGTACTGGATCGAATCACTGTTTGGCAACATCAATCTTTGCTCAGCAATTGGACATCACGCCCGTTCTCGTTTTATTCAATCAGCCTTTAACTGCGGATGTACAGAAAAAATTACTGATTTTCTACTCACTCGGTGCAGAAATGTTAGGGCCCTATGGAGAGATCTGGGGACTTGCCCATTTTTTGCTTTTTAAGCGCTTCAGAAAAAAGACTTATTATTTGCCAGCTGGGGGATCCTCGCCCCTCGGGGTTCTAGGCTTCGTGAATGCTGCCCTTGAATTGAAATCTCAAATCGAGAATGGCGAAATGCCGAAACCGGATTATTTATTCGTCACGTGCGGGACGCTTGGAACAATGGCAGGTCTATTGCTAGGCTGTAAATTAGCAAATCTGAAGATTGAAATCATCGGGGTCCGCGTTGTTCAGACTTTCGTGTCGTACTATAATTGGACCTTCTCTTTTGATAATGCTGCGAGGAAGTTAGCAAGAAAAACGCTGAACTACCTGCGGAAACGGGATGAATCCATTCCAAAAGTTGAATTCAAAGAAAAGCCCACGATTTTGCACGATTTTTATGGCGGTGGGTATGGAAAGGTCACACCTGAAGGAGTAGAGGCAATCGATCTAATGAAAAAATATGAGAACATTACCCTAGATACGACTTATACCGGTAAAACCTTTGCCGCCTTGCTCAATTTCATCAAAGAAAAAGGATTAACTGAAGAAATCATCCTCTTTTGGAATACCTATAATTCTAGGGACATATCAAAACTGAAAAATCCTGAAATAACGTATGAAGATTTGCCTAAATCATTCCATAAACTTTTTTTAGAAGACCTTTTGGTAAATTCTAAATAGTTTAAAAATAAGTTGAAAAAAGGTAGTAAAAATTGACGACAATGAGAGTAGCTATTTTACATAAAACTCAAGATATTAGAATAGAAGAACGTGAAATACCTTCTCCGGCTTCTCAGGAAGTTCTAATTAAAGTAAAAGCCGTAGGAATTTGTGGTTCGGATTTTCAGTATTATGAGACAGGCATTTGCGGAACTTATGCCTTTTCAGAACCTTTTATATTAGGGCATGAAGCGGCTGGAGAAATAATAGGTGTAGGGGCAGAAGTTAAAGACCTCGAGGATGGAGATCGAGTTGCCATTGAGCCGGGTCAAACTTGTGGAAGATGCATGTATTGTAAAACCGGACGATATAATCTCTGTCCTGACGTGATTTTTTTAGCGGCTAGTCCCGTAAATGGTGCCTTTAGCGAATATCTTGTAATGCCTCGACACCTAGTTTTTAAACTTCCTCCAACGGTAAGTTATGAAGAAGGGGCGATGATTGAGCCGCTTTCAGTAGGAATTCACGCAGTAAATAGGGCAAAATTGCGTCACGGTGATAAAATAGCAATCTTTGGTCAAGGGCCAATTGGACGAGTCACGTTAGCTGTTGCATTGGCTTCTGAAATCACTGATATTTTTGTTAGCGACATATCACAGGCTCGATTAGACCTCATTGATGAGAAAGTTAGTAAAATAAATGCAATGAATCAAGATCCAGTCTCTATTATATTAGAGCAAACGCGTCAAGAAGGAGTTGATGTGGTATTTGAGGCCTCCGGAGCGACGAAAGCTATTCAACAAGCATTAGATGTAGTTAAACGAGGGGGAAAAATCATTCAAATTGGTGTTCCGCATGATCTTACTATCCCGCTCCCATTGGCTAAAATTGTTGATAATCAAATCGACATATTAGGTTCTTTTCGCTATGCCAATACTTATCCAGTAGCTATTTCGTTATTGGATAAGAAGCAGGTAAATGTTAAAAAGTTAATAACTCATAGATTTTCATTTGATAAAATCCAAGATGCGTTTGAATTTATAAGAACGAGTAAGGAACCAATCATTAAAGTCATGATAAATTTCGATTGAAGAATCTGAAGTGATGAACGTGAAAGCTCTTGTATATGATTCAGCAGGAAAATTCTCCTTAAAAGATGTAGAAAAGCCCAAGTCAGACCCTGATAGCGTTATTATTAAAGTTAAAGCCTGTGGATTTTGTAAGACTGACCTTCATATCCACCATGGTAGGTTTATTTCACAATTTCCTCTAATTCCTGGTCACGAATTCACTGGAATCATAGAGCAAATTGGTTCAGAGGTGGAGGGATTTCAAGTTGGTGACAGGGTAGTCGCTGATAATACCCTTTTATGTGGTCATTGTTATTACTGCAAGAAGGATAAGCCTCTATTTTGTGAAAATTTTTATTCATTAGGGGTAACTGGGCCGGGTGGATACGCTGAATATGTTAAAGTGAAAGCCAAAAAAGTGTTCAAGACGAAATTAGACTTTTTAGAAGCGATTTTTGTTGAACCCACTGCCTGTGCAGTCCATGGAATGGAAATGATTGATGTACAACCGGGTGATGACGTGCTCCAGTTTGGAGCTGGCCCTACTGGTATGATATTGGCACAGCTCATCAAATATGGGGGTACAGGTACCTTAGTAGTCTGTGATCCCAACCAATTTAAATTAGAAAAATTAAATCACGTAGCTGATGATGAAATAGTAGTAGATCGGAATAATTATGAGAGCCATAAAAAAGGAATTTTAGAGAAATATCCCCGAGGTTTTGACATCGTGGTGGAAGCATCTGGTATTCCTAAAATGTTTGAAGATTGCCACCTGTATACAAAATATGGGGGAAAGATTATCGCTTATGGCGTGTACCCTGAAGAAGCTATGGTTCAAGTCAATCCCTATGAAATTTTTCGGAAAGAATTGAAGTTGATTGGTTCATTTGCACAAACACATAAATTCGAAGCTGCAATAAAAATGCTGGAACACGGACAAGTACGCGTGAAAAATTTAGTCACGCATAAATTTTCGCTCGAGCAGTACCAAGAAGCATTGGACGTAGTCCAAAATCGAAAGGATAAAATAAAAGTTGCAATAGTTTTTGATTAAATTTATTCTTTTTATTAGAAAGGGTAATTGGTATGGATCAAATGGAAGTAAAGAATGTTTTAATAGTACCCCATTTTCACTACGATTTTGTTTGGGTAAAAACGGCAAATAGATATGCGCGAATTGTAGCAGATAATATAAAAAAAGTTCTAGAGCTGATGCGTAAACATCCAAAATATACATTTGTTCTCGATTCTGTTTTGTTATGCGAAGCTTTTCATGTGGCTTATCCAGAATTATGGGATGAATTAAAAAAGCGAGTGACGGAGGGCAGAATTGAGATCGTGTGTGGGATGTATATCATGCCTGACGCACATCTCCCGAATGGTGAAAGTATCATTCGGCAAGCAATATATGGAAAAAAATATTTCCAAAAAGAATTTGGGGTCGATCCGAAGGTCGGATACATGATTGATGTCTTTGGGCATAGCGGGCAATTGCCACAAATTCTCAAGAAATGCGGGTATGATTATTACGTTTTTTGGCGGGGTATAAATAGGGAACTCCCCTCTGAGTTTCTCTGGGAAGGTATTGATGGAACTAGAATCTTGGTTCATTGGTTAAGCAATAGTTATACCTACTTTTTACCACCTTATTATGAACTGAATTACATGTTAGGTGTTCCCCGATATTATGGGAATCAAAAGATTATCAACACGTTATTTCCCATAAAATACCTCTTCAAACGCCTTGTGGTTCGCGACCGAAAATTTTCGGTGCTGGGAATTCAATTTTATCTCTTAAAAAGTCAGATCTCTTCGCTATTTCACCGAGCAACAACTGATAATATCTTGATTTTGTATGGAACTGATTTTTCACCTCCCTTCGATTGGATTGTTGAGGTCGCAGAATATTGGAACCAAAAAAATCCGAACACTCTAATTCAATTCGCAACCCCAGAGAAATATTTTAAAGAAGTAACTAAAAATCGGAAGAAGTTTGGCGTCATAAAAGGTGAAATTAATGGTCCAGATGATGTTTTCCCAGGTTGCTATAGTACCCGTCCAAAAGTGAAAAAACATCTTCGTGTGCTCGAGAATTCTCTTTATGCTGCTGAATTATTGGCTACTCTCGCAAGCCTCAATGGGATGGAGTATCCCACCTCTGAATTAGAGGAGGCTTGGACCTGGCTATTAAAAAATGATTTCCATGATGCTTGTAATGGATGTTCAATAGATATCGTGATACAGAACGTCATGAAACGATTCTTGCTAGGAGAAAAACTCGCCAACTCCGTGATAAATGATAGTCTTGAGTACCTGGGGGACCGAATTGATACCTCCAATGAAGGGATTCCCATTCTCGTATTTAATCAATTATCGTGGGAAAGGACCGAACCAGTAGAACTGACCTTTGATTTCGAAGGAACAGCCTTTGAGATAGTAGATGATGAAGGTAAATCATACCCGTATCAGATAATTCACCAAGAAGCCCATGAAAATTTTACATCATATACAATCGTTTTATATGCTGAGGATTTACCGCCAGTCGGATACAAAATATTTTTCGTAAAATCGGTTTCTAAGCAGCCTGTTTTTGAATCACCCTTAAAAATTAGTTCTGATGCAAATAAATCTATGATCGAGAATGAATTTCTTACCATCGAATTTCAAGACAATAAAATTCACCAAATAAAAATGAAAAACGATGGATTCACGATTTCTTCCACGGATGCTTATGCCATCAACGATATTCGAATCCATAAGGAGCGGGGGGATTCTTATTACATCAACAAGTCCTTAATTAATCATAGGGCCTTCGATCACCAAATGAAAATTGTAGAACAAGGCCCGGTTCGGATTAATGTTGAAATTCGAAGTAAATTGAAGAAAAAACCTAAATCCAAAAAATCAAATAAGATTGTACAAAACGTGATTTTAAATAGAGGAACACCTCGCATCGATTTCCGAACAGTTATTAGCAATACCTTGAAAAAGGTGAGGATTCAGGCCTGCTTTCCCATCAGCTTTCCTGATCCAAAAATTTTAACTGAAATTCCTTATGGGTTCATTGAACGAGATGTTCTCCCTTCGAAAGGGAAAAGTTGGGCTGAAATGCAACCTAAATTTGAATATTATGATCGGATTAAGCCAGTAATGAATTGGATCGATTTTTCAGCGGCTAATAAAGGTATCAGTGTTATTAATTTTGGTGTTCCGGAGCACGAACTTGAAAAAGATAAAGATTATCTCTACTTAACTTTAATAAGGAGTGTCGGACGAGTTGGGATGTTTGGGGCAGGTCCTAAAGCTGCAGCGATTCCCTTTTCTATTCCTCTTGCGTACGAAATTGGAAAACATTCCTTCCGTTATGCACTTTATCTTCATCAAGGTAATTATAAACTAACGCCACGTCAAGCATGGAGTCATAATAACCTACCCTACACGAAAATACTAACGAATCATCAAGGGCAACTCTCCTCCAAGCATAGTTACTTGAGCATCGAACATTCTAATCTAATTGTAGGAGCAATAAAAAAGGGTGAAATAGATGGGATTATAGTTCGTTTATTTGAAATAAATCACTCATCAATCTCTGGTAAATTGCAATGGGATCGGCCTATTGCATCTGCTTCAATAACAAACATGCTTGAACAAAATTCTAAAAATCTAAAGGTGCAGGATAATTCCATTGAATTTCCTATCGGCCAACAAGAAATAAAAACGCTTCATTTCAAATTCTAGATTAATTCACTTAACTTGGGGTATTTAATTGGGAAAGGAAAAGAAATACAGAATTTTTGCCATGTGTTCAACTTATCCTAGAGATACTAGATCTGTTTGTGCATTCTTGGACAAGAAAACGGAGCAAACAATTGAAGATATGAGAACTGTTCGTGCTGATACCCTATTATGGTCTGCTTTAGGAGCAGGTATGGCTGGACTTCCCTTAATAAGATTAGAAGCAGAAGGAAAACAACCTTGGTCAAAACACAAAGGAATGGGGGATACTGAATTTATTCGACGTTGTAAAGATGAAGGTATCAAGGTATTTGCAGTTCTGTGGGAGGCGCATGGATATCGGCATATTCCTGTTGTCGTAAGCGAATCGGGTAAGATAATCACCTGGATGGGGCATAAAAAACCGAAGAAAATCAAAGGAATCAAGACATACTACGGATTAGATGAGTTCTGTAACGGAACTATTCCACAGTTAGGAAAGTGGGACGATTATTTTGATATACCACCACCAAAAAACTTTATAGATGAGACAGCTTGTCGAAGTTTATATAATACAAAACCATGGTTACTTTGGATAATGCCCCATCTTAATGGACCTTATTCAACGTATGGTCAATGCCGGAATTCCCCTCTGTGGAGAACTTATCTGAAGCGAACTATAGAACTGCAAATCGATGCAGGAGCTGAAGGCATCCAATTTGATGAATCCGCAATTCCCTGGGATTTTATTTGGTTGGGGGCAGGGTATTGTAAGCACTGTAATGCGGTTCTTATCAAATATCTAAAAAAAGAACGTCCTGATCTCTATCAAAAATATGTGAAAGCAAAGCATTTTGAATTGAGAAGATTATTGATCAGACATTTTAAAAGTCTTTTAACAGCTCACATACTGGTCAAGCATTTCCCCTTATGGCGAGAATTTCGATTAGCTATGATTCAATCAGCTGCGGATACTTTTGGAGAACTTGCAAAACATGCTAGAGAATATGGAGCGAAATTTAACAAAGAAATTGAGATCACTGGGAATTATGGTGAAATGCTACCATTCTATATTCCAACAATGAAATATGTGGATTTTGTTACTCTAGAACACATGTTTAGTCGCCCGCCCGAAACCAGCCATTCATTATACAGACTTGCGACCGCCTTTGCTGGGTTAAAACCCGTTACATTTGTTTCCGCCGTAACATCTTCACTCTTTTTCCGCAGGTGGAAAAAAACGAATATGTTATACTTTTTCATTTGGGAAGCGGTAATGTGTAATGCAAATTTCATGGTTCCCTATAGTTGTTTTACGGCTATTAGTAAGCCATATTATCCACCTTTAGAGCCTTTTGAAGTTTCCCACGATTATTTAATAGAACATGAATGGGCTTTTTACAACCCGCAAACTGCACGAGTCGCGCTTCTCTTTAGTTACCCCACCCATCAATGGACTTTCAATTTTCTAAACGTTCCCTTTTTTCCTAGTCTTCACTTTAGACACTATGACGTAATAGCTAATTCATTGGCCCGTGCTCAAATTCCATATAAAGTCATAACCCTTGGAGATTCTAAGCATTTGCCTGAATTTTCTGAAGATCCTGAGTCATACGAGTTGGTCATCTCCCCTGGCTGTGAATATTTAACGGAATTTCAACGTGATCGGCTGATGCAATTGCGATCAGAGGATAAAGCCGTCTTTTTAGGTAAGGCAGGAAAATTCGATGAGTTGGGAAATAAAACAAGATCTTTACCAAAGGATAAACCCAGTAATGTTGCAAAAACTTTGAAAGAAAAGGGAGTGTTTGGGGAATTTTACATAAAAGACGGGAAAAAAATTGTAATGTCATCCGCTGAAACTGAATCACATTTATTTTTCTATTTCTTAAATTCAGATTATAATCATAAAAAAGATGTATTTCAAGATAAAAAGGTTAAATTTTTTGCAAGAAATAAAAATCTGCCAACTTCTGCTTTACTGCTCCATCCAAATCAAGAGGATGAAAAAATTGTGGGCAAGACAACAGCTGATGGGGTCGTTTTTCAATTTAAATTAGAGGTCTTTGCCACTATAGCAATGGAAAAATGAGAATTCCTTTATCATTTTCTAACATTTAAAAAAAGTCGTTTCATAGTAATATGCAGATCCAGGTCTTCTTTAGATTTAAAGAACGTTAATAAGGAATTTAAATAAAGTTTTTGTTTTTCGGGAGGTAATTGTGAAAGAATTGGAACTAGTGCGGCACTTCTTAGAAAATCCAATAAATCTTCTGGTGTTTTATGTTTTACTTCGCGCTTTTCGACCCAAACCTTTATGTCATTATAACCAATGGAAGTTAAAATTCTTTTGAGAGTATTGGGATTAACCAGTTTTATGGGATATTCCCAATTTTTGAAGTAAGTTGAGAGATTCAATGGCTGGATGGGTCGCATGAAATAGGTCGCAAGCTGACCATAGCCCCCCGTAGTGGGTATTTGGGCTACAAGCCGTCCTCCAGTTAATAAAATTGAGTATATTTTTTGATAGAGATCGCGTGTCTTTTTAATCCAATGGAGCGTAGAATTGCTAAAGATCGCATCAAATTGAATATCCGGTTGATATTGAAGAATCCCCGTGGTAACAAATTTAACATTTTTGAGGCCACTTTTTTGCAGGTTATCATTGGCTTTCTTGATCATTTTAGGGCTAACATCAAGCCCGATGACCTGTCCAGATGGATTTTCTTTAGCAATTTCAAATGTTAATCGGCCAGTCCCGCATCCTACATCTAAAATGGTTTCTCCATCTTTGACATTCAATTCTTTAAGGGTCTTTAATCCATGTTTAAATTGAATGTCCGATTTCAAATCATAAAAATCAGGGTCAAATTCGAGCATTCGATATACCTTTAAGGGCGAGTTTTATTGAAAACCATTATCGTGGATGTTCCTTCCGTGGCGACGGCTTGGGATTCATCGAGAGTAACTAGAATTTTGATATCTGCAAAGTACCGCTCTTTCTTCCCCATCTCGAGTGAATATTTTTTTACAATTTCTGCACTAACCGTAATTTGATCGTCAATTTTAACCGCATTTTTGAACCGTGCATCTTTGAAGCCCATCAACGCCACGCCCTCTCCTACTAGATGCGACCCCACCACGCCTGAGCAAAAACTGAGAACCAGAATCCCATGGGCGATGTTATTTTTGAAAAACGTGCTTTTACCGTACTCTAAATTGACGTGAATTGGGTTATAATCGTTAGAAAGCATTGCGTAGAGGAGGATTACTTTCCTACTCACCTTGAGATGTAATGAACTCTTATCACCCAAGTTCAATTCATCGAAATAGCAAGGTTTCAGCTTTATTTTCGGAATCTGACTGAGAATTTTTGTTTCATCTAATTGCTCCAGGACAGGAGGTAAAACATGCTCGAAATGTTCATCTCGCGGCATTTTAATCACTCATAATAGCTAAATTTTGTATAAACCGTGGATATAAACTTTATATTGGATTCAATTCATTGTAATTCTACTTAGAATTAAAGAATTAAAAATTAAATGAGGTCATAAGAAATGAATTTGAGTGAATTTAAAAAGTTATGGGATAAATTAGGAACGACTGAAGAAGGAGCTATTAAGTGTTATATTATAGGTGCGATAGAATACGTTAATGGAAATGATGATGGAGAAAAAATGTGTGCGATGACAATACCCAAAAATTATTTGAATAAAAAAGGATTACTCGGGCCTTCCGAGAAATATCTGCTAACCCACATGAAAGAACAACCTGACACTCCAAAATCGTATCTGGGGGGAACGCCAGAGAATGATTATGCATATTCCTATGATAATGATTTAGTAGTTCTCGAAAATAAATCTCAGAGAGGCGAAAAATCGAGCAAGCTCTTCATTCAATCAGGAGGTAAAGATTTTCCTACTCCCGTTCGGTTAAGAAAGAATAAGCATGGTTATTGGAAACTGTTTAGTACTGGCTCCATTGCAACTGGCGTTAAGGAAACTGAAGATGATGACTTTTAATCGAGTCATCTTTTTATTAATTAAGCGTGAGTATTCGTTTCGGGACTGGGTTTAAAATTAGTTATTTGCTCTTTGCTTTCTCCTCTTCACGGAGAGGGACTTTCATTATTTTCCCGGTCGGATTCTTTGGGAGATCAGCACGGAACTCGACATATTTCGGGACCTTAAAATCTGCCAGATTCTTTTTACAATATGCAATAATTTCGTCTGTCGTGGATGTCTGTCCTTCCTTCATGACAACGAACGCTTTGGGGACTTCCCCGTAAATTGCATCAGACGCTCCGATAACAGCAGCAAGCGAAACACCTGGGAAGGAATATAGAACCTCTTCAATCTCCCGCGGATAGATATTCTCGCCTCCGCGGATGATCATATCCTTTTTACGATCTATGATGTAAAAGAAGCCATCCTCAGTCATGTAGCCGATGTCCCCTGTATAAAGCCAGCCATTTTTGAGTGTTTGTGCATTGGCTTCCGGATTTTTGAAATATTCTTTCATTATATTGTCGCCTTTAATGATAATTTCACCTTTTACACCAGCCGGAACATCATTTCCATCATCATCTACAATTTTCATCTCTGTATCAGGCAATGGAATGCCGATACTCCCTATTTTTCGTCTATCCTCCGTTTCAGTCGGCATTGGATTAACAGAGGAAGCGCACGTCCCCTCAGTTAACCCATACCCTTCAACGACTTTGCAATTAAAAGTAGATTCGAAATCTTGCATGACTTTTACTGGTAAAGGAGCCGCACCGCAAATAACAAACTTCAACGAGCTAAGATCTAAATCCTTATAAGGGATTCTTAATAAGACCGCAAGAACCGTGGGAACGGCGCTAAAGGTAGAGGCTCTGTACTTTGCGACAATCTTCCAATGTTTGGTTGCTGAAAAGCCAGGGGTTAAAATACAGCTCGCACCAAGAGTCAGAGGCATCATAACTGTAACGATTTGCGCATTCACGTGAAACAGGGGAAGAATCAACATGAACCGATAGTCTGGTTTTGGATTTATCGCGGCGATGATCATCTCTGCATTCCGTTTTATGTTAAAATGAGTTTGTAACACCCCTTTAGGAAACCCAGTCGTGCCAGAGGTATAGAGTATTGCGGCAGGATCTTCTTTCTCGTTGATTTCAACCGGAGGGGGTGCAGAATCTGATGCCTTATCCAGTAATTCCTGGAAATTCAAAGTTCCCTCCATTGGTTCCCCAATAAGAATCACGTGTTCCAATTGAGGTAGTTGATCTCGAACTTCATTTACGATCCCAATGAGTTTTGGAATGGTAATGAGGATTTTTGCTTCCGAATGACTCACAACAAACTGCACTTCTCGGGGCTTGAACAACGCATTTACCGGCCCAATGACAGCCCCAAGTTTTGGAATGCCTAAATATAAATATACGTATTCTGGCATATTCGGCAGGAAAACGCCAACCTTATCACCTTTGCGAATGCCTAAATCATACAACATTTTCGCTACCTTATTCGTAATTTTATTTAATTGGGAAAAAGTTACTGTTATGTCTTCCCAATACAAGAATACTTTATCACTGAATTTCTCCGCCTGTTTTTCAACTAATTTTCCAATAGTCATTCATATTTCCTCCACTAACAATATTAGAGTTGGATAATAAATATATATTTGATTCATTAGATAATTCCTAATTCTTTCAATTTTTCTTCCGTTGGACGACCACTGCTCCAATCCCAGCCTCTAAGTTCATAATACTTTTGTAAATTCTCGTCCAATTCAAGTTTTATTCCCGCAGCCCCGCCAGTTTCAAAGACCTCGAGCACATGTTTTGGTAAGTAGTCATCGTTTCGAGTAATTCCCATATTGCATGCTATTAGCCGTTTCAAATTATTCATTCGCTCTCCACAGGTGATAATATCTGCCCCTTTGTATTTAATCCCAGTGGTATAAGAGAGATACCTGGCTGCCTGATTCTGGTTAGGAGGAGTTGCGAAATTACAATAAACTGCGGAATCTTCAAATCCTCTAAAATCCTGTAACGCAATAATTGCTCCTTCACGTCCAGTGATTTCATCTTTAGGGGCTCTTACAATGTTAAGATTTTTAAAGGAAAGCACGCCCATTTGAACAGAGAACCAATCCCCCTTATTATGATTGGCCCCCGTGCAACTAGTCATATAAGATAACGCTTGTCCAGCGAATGCACGTGGTTCATGCATAGGAATTTCTAAACCTTTCACATGAGCAGCTAAATTAGAATCGACTTTTAGTTTTTCAGCCATTACTTTCACTCCTTCAGCTAGAAGGTTGCCGATGCCTTCTCGCTTGGCAATTCTATCAATTAAGTCTAAAACCAATTCGCCATTACCCCAATGGATATCCTCAATTGTAATTTCTTTTAGATATTTCTTAATTTCGCTAACACCAATCTTATTTTCAATCAGGTAAATTAAGAAAGCAATGGAAACACCGCAAGAGATTACATCGATTCCATGAACATTGCATTTATGATGAGCTAAAATTACAGGTTTTGAATCAAACACCCCACACAAACTTCCCAGAGCAGCTACAGACTCATATTCGGGACCATCAACCTGAATTTCTTCTCCATTATCGGGTATGACGGTTTGTTTCGCACATCGTATTGAACACATAGCGCACCCAGTTATGAAGACCGGGTATTCTTCTTTTATCGTTTTTGATGTTAATTTTTCTGCTAAAAATTCTGTTTCAGTGAAATAATAGCCGGGAACGTCGCCTGCTGCCACCCCCATATCAAAGTAACTATTTGTTCCAAATAAGTTCCTAACGGTGGTATTCACATTCCTCATCACATCCATAGCAGTGCTACTTTCAATCTTTGCTCTCAATTCCTTCAATTTTTCCTGATTGCCTAATTCAATTTTATTGCTTCCCTGAACTGCTAATGCTTTGAGCTTTTTAGAGCCCATTAACGCGCCTAATCCACATCTACCCACAGCCCTCCCATCATCGTTCATTATAGCAGCATATTTTACTAGATTCTCACCAGCAATTCCAATGCACGCAACCCTAATGCCCTTTGTATTTAATTCCTGTTTAATAATTTCTTGAGTTTGGTAAGAATCTTTGCCCCATGCCTTGTTGGCATCCTTAAACTCGATTTTCCCGTCGTTAATGTAAAGATAAGTTGGAGATTCTGCCTTACCTGTAAGAACTATCGCATCGTAGCCGCATCTCCTTAAGGAAATGCAAAAATGCCCCCCAGAAGTACCCTCGCCCCAGTGGTGCGTGAGTGGCGAAAGCCCTGAGACTGAATACCGCCCTGAGGAGGGCACTATAGTTGCTGTGAGAGGTCCGGTTGCAAATACAAGTGGGTTAATTTCTGAAAAAATATCCTGTTGTAAAGTGGTATAATCGTCATTTGATAATAAATCATAGATTAATTTTACACTTAATCCGGTTCCTCCAATGTAATCCCTTGCGATCTGTGGATCTAGATCTTTTATTTCGATTTTTTTATCTTTCAGATTAATAAAAGCAATTTTCCCATTATATCCTAAGAGTTTCTCGCTCAATTTTAAATCCTCCTATAGTTTTATCAGAAAAATAACTCTTTACCCTCCCAAGCAAATTCATAGATTTTCTTAAATTCATCATATGTGACAGGACGATTTGAAACAAGTGCATCAATGTCTGTTACAGCATATTTGGTTAATATATCAAGTTCTTTCTTGTAACTTTCCTCGTCTATTTCAGGATTTTTACAGTCTTTTACGGCGGTTATTCCACCAATCGATGTAATATACCCTTTTACTGCATCAAGCAATTCATCCAGAAGATTCTTTCTAGACACATTTTTCTTAGGATCTATGCCAAATAACGGACATAATCCTTTCCATCTATCCGTGACTTTTGCTTGATAAGCGATTGATTGAGGGGCAAATAATCCCACTGCGAGACCGTGATGAACGTGAAACACGGCTCCAAGACTATGTCCCAAGGCATGATCGATTCCTGCCATTGAATTTCCGAACCCAAGTCCTGCATAATATGCAGCCCATTGCATGTGTTCCCTTGCTTCCAAGTCTTTTGCACCATATTTAACTGCACGACCAAGATATTTGATTATCTCTTTTATGGCTACTTCATTCATCGCATCCGTGAAGGGCGTGCTCCAATTACAAATATACGCCCCGATCGAATGCGCAAAAGCGTCCAATCCAGTTGCCATTGTCAGAAATGGTGGCATGTCTTTCACAAAATCCGTATCTAAAATTACTATATCCGGGACTGTCTCATAATTCACGACGGGGATCTTCATAGGAGGGGTTCTTCGCGTATCTGTCACCACCGAAACCGCGGTTGCTTCTGATCCCGTTCCAGAGGTTGTAGGAATTGCTATATAGCGTTTTATTTTCTGACCCAAGCCTAGAATCGAAGTCGTGGGGTCAAGTTTCGTAAATTCGATGTCAGGATTTTCATATTGAATCCATATAGCCTTTCCAGAATCCATCACGCTCCCACCACCGATTGCGAGAAGCACTGTTGGCTTAAATTCTTCACAAACTTGGCGTCCCTCTTCGATCGTGGAGATGGGTAATTCAGGTTGCGCTCCGTTCCAGACCTTACAGGTGAATCCTGCGATTTTAAAAGTTCCAATAACGTTAGGGGAAAATTTTTCTGTAAAGGAATCGGTAATTATTAATAGATTTTTATCGACATCCTTAAGTTGCATTGATAATCGAACAGCTGCCATTAATAAACCTACCTTGCCGCCTAGAACAATGTTTCCATTAATATTACACATGATGCCTCGGATAGCTCTACCGCTCATCATTCCCATGGTTTCTTTTTGGCCTGTTTTTTCATACCAAGCGGTTTTCATTTCTTCTTCAGACATTCCATTCTCACCAAATATTTGATAATTAAGTAATTATGTTAAAAATATTCGTATCAGATTGAAGATAATAAATATCTAATAAAAAAATTTTAACCTATGAGGATGAAATAGTAAAAGCATAAGTATAAGATTCTGGAAGTCGAAAAATGCTGAACTGTCTATATACCGATGAAGAAGAGGGGTTTCGAGAGGAAATCCGAAGCTTCATAAAAAAAGAAATTGAGCCTCATATAGAGGAGATAGAGAGGGGGAAATTTCCTCGCGAATTATTGGAATTATTGGGTAAGAAAGGGTATTTGAGCATGGTCCATCCAAAAAAATATGGAGGGCGAGGAAGAGGCTGGATCTATGAGACTTTACTTGCTCAAGAACTCGGTGCAGCAAATGGGGCACTTGATATGGCGAGAGGCGGGACAATTATCTTATTTGGAACCCCCATGCTAGGGTTTGGAACGGACGAACAAAAAGAGAAATACCTCAAGCCGATCATAGCGGGAAAAAAGCTGGGTTGCATCGGCATTACTGAACCACTGGTAGGGTCGGATACTGCGGGTATGCAAACAACTGCTGTATTAGATGAAGCCAAAAAATGTTGGATTATTAACGGAGAGAAGCGTTTTATTACAAACGGGGCGGATGCGGATTATATTTGCCTCTTTGCGATAACTAACAAAAATGTAAACGCGCATCAAGGCATGAGCGCTTTTATTTTCCACACAGACACTCCAGGCTTCGAAGTTGAAAAGGTATATGATCTCTTAGGAATGCATGGTACACGAACTGCATCCCTGAGATTTAATAACTGTCAAGTCCCCCTAGAGAACTTGCTGGGAAAGGAAAATCAGGGATTTAAAATCCTAATGGATGAGCTGGATGGGGAGCGGACATTCTACTCTGGGACATTACGAGGAATTGCCAGGTCTGCCTTCGAAGTTGCCGTTAAATATTCCACAGAGCGTGTGCAATTCCAAAGACCAATCCGCCAGTTTGAGGGCGTGAGTTTTAAGATAGCTGACATGGCAATTAAATTGGAAGTGATGAAGGCGTTGTTATTAAGATCTGCTCGCTTATGTGATTTGAAGGTCCCTGCCACCAAGGAAGCTGCCATTGCTAAGGTATTTACAAGCGATTATGGGTTCGAAGTGTGTTGTGATGCTGTACAAATACTGGGAGGGGTAGGATACACAAAAGACTATCCTGTGGAGCGTTACATGCGGGATATAAAGTTAGGCATGATTGGTGCGGGTTCGAGTGAGATAATGCGATTTCTCATTCAGCGTGAGGTCTATAAAGAGTATTTAGGGAAATCCACGGGGAATGCATATAGATTTTATTCTGGAGAAGAAAACGCCTTACGTGAGAATGTTAGGGAATTTGTTTCTAGAGAAATTTATCCACATTTAGACGAGATTATGAAAGGGGAATATAGCCGCCAGTTGATTAGAACCTTAGGGAAGCAAGGTTTTTTAGGCTATACACACCCGCAAAAGTTTGGGGGGCTAAACAAAGGGTGGGCTCAAGAGGCGATTATTGCGGAAGAAATTGCCCGAGCCAGTGGGGCAGCAAATATGATTAGAGGGGCCTCCTGTCTCCTGTTCGGAAAACCGATTAGAAAGTTTGGAACTGAAGAACAAAGGGAGAAAATTTTATCTGAGATTATTAAAGGTGAGAAAATTGGTTGTCTCGGAGTGACGGAGCCATCAGCAGGAAGCGATGTTTCAGCAGTCAAAACCTTTGCAAAAAAAGTAGGTAATTCTTATGTTATAAATGGTGAGAAACGATTTATCACCAATGGAAGCGTCGCAGATTACATACTAGTATTTGCTTTGACCAATAAACAGGATCCTCCTCGGCAGAGTATGAGCTGTATAATCGTCCCAACGGAAACGCCTGGCTTCAAAGTGGAAAAGGTTTACAATCTTCACGGCATGCAAGGAATAAATGCGGCGCATTTAAAGTTTATAAATTGTGAAGTTCCCGCAGAAAATCGTGTGGGCGCAGAAAATCAAGGATTTCAGATAATGATGGACCAATTTGATACTGAACGGCTCATTTTTGGGACCACTATGCTCGGAATCATGCAAGCTGCATTTGAGAGTGCAGTAAAATATTCCCTAGAACGCTCTCAATTCGGACGGCAAATTTCGCAATTTGAGGGGATTAATTTCAAAATTGCGGACATGGCAATTAAAATCGAAGCGGCATCCGCCTTAATCCTAAAAGCGAGTCGGCTTCTTGATCTTGGTCAGAAAATTCCGAAATTATCCGCAATTACGCGCGTTTTTGCGAGTGATTATGGGCTAGAGGTTTGTGATGACGCGTTACAGGTCCTAGGGGGTATAGGATATACGGACGAATTTGTAGTAGGACGGCTCCTTCGTGATGTTCGACTCGGAAAGATTGGAGCTGGAACATCTGAAATTTTACGCTTCTTAATTCAACGGGAAGTCTATAAAAACCTAAAGAAAAACAAATCCTGATCATTTCTGATTTCTCTCAAAGTATTCACGATTCAGCTGGATTCCGGCGAGATCATCCACCTGCAGCGCAAATCCTTCGAACTCCTCTTCAACGAGACTTAATCCCATCCAACCTCTTTTTATACTTCAGCTAAATCGAGATAAACTCCCCCTACACCGCGGCCCCTGAGGGCACTACCGGTCACTTGATAAATAAATGTAAAGAAGGCTTTGAAACGGTTTACAAGATCAAGACCGCAGACGGTCAGATACACGCGCTACCGAGATCTGACTTCACTCTGCTGCTAGATTGAAAATCCTCACCTTTTTTTCGAGATTGATGAATCGAAGATTATTTCCACCGGGATTGGATTGAATACGAAAATTAGGAAATAAAAGGGAAAATATAGGTAATAACCGGTTTGATTTCATCCGATCGATTTTTTTAACTCTGGAGTGGGATGTTTAGGATCCGTTGCGGATTTCTTCGGAGGTGTTGGTATTTTGGAGGTTCTTGACCGCATCAGGATTCCATGAACTATAATAGCGCCAGCTACTAGGATCCCAGCGATCGTGCATCCTATGATGATAGAGGTAGTATAATCAATTGGTACGGACTCTATGGGATAACTGTCGGGATTCATGGGATCGGTCCCTGCAATGACCTCCGTTTTATCGGAATAGCCATCGTCGTCAGAATCCGTATCGTTCGGACGGCTACTGTGTAAATATTCCTCAAAATTTTTGAGACCATCATTATCTAAATCGGAAATGGCATCTTGGAAGTACAATGGATTCAATCCGAATTGAACTTCCCATCCATCTGGCATCCAGTCACCATCCGAATCGAAATCGTTCGCATCTGTGTTATAAGTATCTATTTCTGGTCCATCGGCGATCCCATCGGCATCGGTGTCCGGATTGGTCGCGTTCGTGAGATAAATTAGGATCTCGGCAGAATCATTGAGCCCATCGGCATCAGTGTCCGGGTTGGTCGCGTTCGTGAAATGTGTCATGATTTCAGCGCCATCGTTGAGCCCGTCTCCATCGGTGTCCGGGTTGGTCGCGTTCGTAGGATAGATAAGTACTTCAGCAGAATCATTGAGCCCATCGGCATCGGTGTCCGGGTTATTCGCGTCCGTAGGATAGATATATACTTCAGCAGAATCATTGAGCCCGTCAGTATCCGTATCTGGCAAAGTTGGATTTGTTCCAGTAATATAATTTTCGTAATCATCAGATAATTCATCGCCATCAGTATCCTTAAAATCGAACAAGGATAACTCATAAATAGAGCTGTCACCTGCCACCAAATGATGCCCATCATCAGAGAGTGCTAGTCTCCATATCGAATCGCGGGTGTAGGTCCAGATCGGGGTAGAATTGGTTCTTTGGAACAAAAACAAGTGATCATGCCAAATCTCACCACTAGTGCACGCCGCGATATAGGCCCCATCGCCGGAGATCGCCACGCCTTCAACATCATAGTCAACCCCACAATTCCAGAGCGGGGTGGAACTGTTGCGTCCAAATAAATACACCACACCACCAGTTCTGCCTGCCGCGATGTATTCCCCATTATTCGAGATCGCCACGCTCCGAACATTACCTCCCACCGAGCAGTTCCAGAGGGGGGTGGAACTGTTGCGTCCAAATAAATATACTTTACCATCACTACTGCCTGCCGCGATGTACTCCCCATCGTTCGAGATTTCTACGCTCCAAACATCACCTCCAGTCGTGTAGTTCCAGAGCGGGGTGGTACTGTTAAATAGATACACTTTATGATCAGTGAAACAACCAGCTGCGATGTACTCCCCATTGCCGGACATTGCCACGCTCGCAATCTCACCTCCAGTCGTGTAGCTCCAGATCGGGGTGGAACTGTAAAGCCAGTATCGATATACCTTACACCCATAATCACCCGCTACTAAGTAATGCCCATTGTTGGAGATTGCTACATCCGTAACCCAATGGCTTGTCGGATAGACCTTGCTTGTTTCCCCAGTTTCGCAATCAAATAGAAACGTGTTGTTACTCATACTGCCTGCCGCGATGTATTCCCCATTGGCAGAGATCGCCACACACAATGAGTTACCACCGGTTGGGTAGCTCCAGAGAGGAGTAGAACTTGAGCTCTGAAATAGATATACATCACCGCCCCTAGATACCGAGAAGTACGCTCCATCATTGGAAATAGACAAGCTGTAAATCGAAGAAAGAGAGACGGTCCAGTTCCAATAATATGTTGGCAGTGCCATTGTCATCAGTGTATCTTCATCCAGATCCTCAACTCTATCCTGATGAGTGGGATCTATTGGTCCTAAAACATTCAAAACCGACAAAACAAAAATGCTAATAAAGAAAATTGTTATTAATTTTCTGCTAGAAACCATTGTATTCTTCCCTTCTTCCTTGATGGGTAGTATGGGGAGAAACCATTAAAATGCACCCCATAGTTTGTTATTCAAGCGATTTTTACTTTATAAAAAGCCTTAAAAAATACGTCTTAATTAATATTTCTCAATTGGTAGAATTCAAGATTAGCTCTACTGGAATTGGGTTAAACACGAAAATAAGTAAATAGGACATGGTGAATGGATCTGGCAGAGGATTTAAATGATTTAGTCCGTTTGAACAAATCCCAAGCGATTATTTCAAAAGGTGGTAAAGTTATTTCTTGCCTCTGAGCGCAGCGGCGATTGCGCGACCATAACGGATGAGTTCTATTATTTTGCCTTTTTTAACTTCGACTTCTTCACGGCTGATAGAATGGGTAAAATCACCCTGGCCGCGAGAAGCTCTTGCAATACTCCCGCCTTCTCCAGCAATGATCAATGTGGGGTCTGGATGAGTTCCAGATTTCAGATTTGAGGTTCCATCTTTGATTTCGATGTAAAAAGGTTCAGGCTCTCCGTCTAACTCAAACTGAAAGACAACATTCCAATTTTCTGCTGATATTATTTTTTGGGCCTTTGTATTCTCATTAATTAATTTCAGAACTTTTTCGGATTCAGTCCTAGCTTCACCCACTTTTACCACCTTCAAATTCTGGTTTCTTTATCCATTCATCATATTCATCTAATGGCACGAAAAAGAAATCGGTGATCCTACCCTCGCGTTCTTTCTTAAAAACAGCGCGGACGAGCTCTCCTGGACGTATTTTCGAGGGTTTCAGATTGTCGGAGAAAATTCCTTGGTTTATTGCAGTCGTTGCACCATCAATTTGAATATAACCAACGGCATAGGGAATATTTTGAATGAATTTGGACGTACTAAACCAGACTAACGTGCTTACTCTGATTGTCCCCGTGTCTTTGAGAGGAACCCAAGTGGTTGGTTGATAGCATTTTGAACACGCGACCCGTGGTGGGCAGTAAACCGTTTTACATTTTTCACATTTTGCCCCCAAAATCTGTTTGTTATCTTTTAATTCAATGAAAAATCGTGATTGTCCGCCTAAAGCATATTTATAGTTCATTATTATTAAATCATCAATTTCATGGTATTCTTTTGTCAATTTCTTCACCTCTCCAGCACGATTACTGCAGAATATGCAGCTCCGGGTCCTCCAATTGAATGAGAAATGGCGCGTCCCTTGGTTATGGGGACCTGTCGTTTACCAGCTCGCTCCTGTAATTGGAGGAAAGCTTCTCCAGTCGACATAATGCCCGTTGCACCAACTGCATGTCCACAGCCAATCAAGCCGCCTGATGGATTTACGGGTAGCTCGCCATTCATCTCGGGACCACCATCATCTAACCAATCGCCGCCCTTTCCATATTCTACGAAACCCAATTCCTCATAAGAAATCACTTCTTGCCCGCTAAAAGCATCGTGGAGTTCGGCAACATCCAATAATTTCTTGATATTTTTGTATTCTAGCCCCGCGAATTTATAGGCTCGTTTTGCGGCAGCTATATTAGACGGTAATGCGCCAATGCTTTTTCGATTTCCAATGAATGCATCTGTACAGGCGGCCCCCACACCAGTAATCCAAATGGGATTTTCAATTTTTAATTCCTTCACTTTCGCCTCAGAGGCCAAAATGAGGGCAGCAGAAGCTTCCGAGTACAAACAGCAATCTAACATTTTAAACGGATAACAAATGATTCTTGAATTGAGAACTTGTTCAATAGTCAATTTCATTGGAGCCTGTGCTTTCGGATTATTTAAGGCGTTTCCATGATTTTTAATCGAAACTTTCGCCATATGCTCCTCAGTTGGATTGCCATACTGGTGGAAATGGTCATTTACTAGGACTACATAACTTGATGCTGCGAGCATCCCTAAAGGATATTCCCAGGTCATATCTGCACTATAGGCGATTGCTTTAAGAACTTCGGGGGTCGTTGTCCCTGTCTGCTTATCGTAACAGTCATTACATTTCTCAACTCCTAAGCACAAGCAGATATCAGCTAGTCCGCTCGCCACTTCAGCGAATGCACTCCGGACTGTAAAGCCACCAGTCGCTCCACCCGTGGTTACACGCGTTCCAGGTTTATCGATATTACCTAGATAATCATTCACGTAGATATCAGGCATGAATTGGCGTTCGAAAAGGTCATTATATATTCCATAGACCGCACTATCCACGTCCTTTATCGAAATTCCTGCATCTTGTAAGGCTTCATTGCATGCATCATATGCTAACTCAAAATACGTTTTATCCGGCCAACGCGCTTTAAAAGGCGTCATACCAAATCCAATAATTGCTACTTTTCTCATAAAAAATAAAATGATCTGAATTATTTTTAAAAGGTTCTCTAATAACATCTTGATAAAAAATCGAATAAACGCCATTAATTTAATTTTGTATTTTATAAATATGTCATCCTGAGCCGCAGAGTAATCATTTAACATCATTTTCACCGTTCTAAAACAATAACCGCAGCGTACGCGGCACCTGGGCCGCCAATAGAGTGGCTTAAGGCGCGTCCTTTGGTAATAGGAACCTGTCGCTTCCCAGCTCGTTCTTGCAATTGAAGGAATGCTTCTCCCGTTGACATAATTCCCGTGGCACCCACTGCATGGCCGCAGCCGATTAACCCACCGGATGGATTTACGGGTAATTCGCCTGACATTTCCGGTCCTCCATCATCAATCCAGTCCCCACCTTTCCCATACTCAACAAAACCCAGTTCTTCATAAGATACTACTTCTTGTCCTGTGAAGGCATCATGCAATTCTGCAACATCAAATGCCGATTTCGCCTTTTTATACTCGATTCCCGCCAATTTATACGCTTGTTTTGCGGCTGCGATATTAGAAGGTAAGGCGCCGATATTTTTTCTATTTCCAGTAAAAGCATCCGTGCAAGCTGCCCCTACTCCAGTTATCCATATCGGATTTTTGATTTTCAATTCTTTAACTCGCTCCTCAGACGCTAAAATGAGTGCAGCGGATGCTTCTGAATAAAGACAACAATCCAACATTTTGAAAGGATAACAAATAATTCGAGAGTTTAAAACATCATCTATAGTCAGTTTTAGAGGGGTTTGAGCCTTTGGATTATTAAAAGCATTTCCATGGTTTTTAATAGAGACTTTTGCCATCTGTTCTTCTGTTGGATTGCCATATTTATAGTAGTGGGCATTTACAAGGACAACATAGCTCGAAGCTGCCATCATCCCTAAGGGAAATTCCCACGTCATATCTACACTGTAGGCTATTGCTTTTAGAACCTCAGGCGTTGTTGTACCTGTTAGTTTATCGTAACAATCATTGCATTTTTCTACACCCAATACAAGGCAAATATCTGATAATCCACTTGCAATTTCCATGTAACCAGTACGAACTGCGAACCCACCAGTCGCCCCACCCGTGGTCACGCGCGTTCCTGGTTTATTTATATTTCCGATATAGTCATTCACATATATATCGGGCATGAATTGGCGCTCAAAGAGATCGTTGTATATCCCATAGACCGCACTATCCACGTCTTTTATCGAAATTCCTGCATCTTGTAAGGCTTCATTGCATGCATCATATGCTAACTCAAAATACGTTTTATCCGGCCAACGCGCTTTAAAAGGCGTCATGCCAAATCCAATAATTGCTACTTTTCTCATAAAAAATGAAGAGAGCTTTTCTCATAAAAATTCATCGACATTTTTAAAAGAAAGGAGGAGAATTTCAAACAAAGAATTTAACCTCGATTAGGGTGCTGAGATTGAAAGTGGAAGAATGCCATGAAAATTATCCAACTTGGATTCCAATTACATCCAATTTAATGTCTATCTCTATATATCTCATTGGGGCTTTTATCATAGCGGGATTTGGAATTCTGTGGGCATTGCTCTATATAGGTTATTGTGTATTTGTTGAATTAATGGTCCTTAAGAGGAGTTGTGTTCAGTGTTACTACTATGGGAAGATTTGCGCCTTTGGGAAAGGTAGATTATGTTCAATTTTATTTAAACAGGGAGATCCTAAAAAATTCGCCGAGAAAGAAATTAAGTGGTATAGTTTATTGCCAGATTTTATGGTTACCATCATTCCCATTGTCGTTGGAATAATATTTTTAGTTTTATTCTTTAACTGGATCGTTTTGATATTAATAATCGTTCAATTTCTACTCGGCACTGTTGGAACTGCTATTGTACGGGGATCCCTCGCGTGCAATCACTGCAAACAAGGAGAGCTAGGTTGCCCAGCAGCGAAGGCGTTTTTTAAGGATAAAACGGAAATTGAATAATTAAGAAACCATTGGTTTTCTCATGTATGACGTGGTAATTTCGGGAGCAGGTCCAGCCGGGGCAATGGCAGGGCAAGTATTGGCCAAAGCAGGCTATAAAATTATTATATATGTAAATTGTCCCCCCAATGATGATTTGTTTATTCATCAATTGATGGTCTATCTACAATTTCAATAGTTCTATCATCCAGTTGTTTCTGAATATTTGTAATTACTAAATCGGTCGCTTTAGGACCAATTAAATATTGAAGTTGGTGAGCTACTCTAGGAGCTTGTACTGTTTTCAGAGGGTCAGAATCCTTAATGTTATCTAAAAAATCGTATTTTTTAAATCGAAATAGCAAATATATTGTTGAAAATAAAGCTGGAGTAAAGCAGATTAAAAATATAAGAAATATTAAAGTATTTCCTGGAATTACTCTCGATTTCCATATCCACCCCAGTATTTGACTCGAAATAAATATGTATATAAAAATTAATATCATAGCTCCGAAGGTTAAAATCACCTCTTTAGGTAGTTTATTCCTTAAAACATATTCAAGCATGGATTTTACAGCTCTCTCATCACCTAATTTGATAAGTGCTGTTGCTGCATTCTCTCGCACCCATTTCTCAGGGTCTTTAAGACATATGAGTAGAGGATCCACGACACTCATATCACCTAACTCCCCTAGTACTGCTGCACCCCACGCCCGGACTGACCGTTCAGTATCTTTCAAACATGCAACTAAAGGATTAGTTATCGATTGCGGGAGTTTTATTTGCTGAACCTTCTCTTTTTTATTTCTTTTTAGTAAATTATAAATATGATTTAGGGCTTCAACCCTGACTCTTTCATCTGGCTGTTCTAAATAATTTAGATTTTTCTGAATTTCCTCCATTATGACTTGAACCTTCCTTCATTAAGTATACAGAAAGTAATGCATAAAAACCTCTTTAATATAAAATTTAAATGGGTCAAGGACATCTGCAAAAAAAATAAATAGGTTAGATATCTTACTAAAAAGTTCATCTAATACCGAGAAAGAAATAAAGTGGTATAATTTGTTGCCAGATTTTATGGTTATCATTATTACTGTTGTCGGTTGTATAATATTTTTAATTTTTTTTTGATTGGATCGTTTTGATATTAATAATCGTTCAATTACTACTCTTCTTTGTTGGAACTGCTATTATACGTAGATCGCTCGCGTGTAAACATTGCAAACAAGGAGAATTGGGTTGTCCAGCAGCAAGAGCATTTTTAAAGGAAAAGAATGAATAGGGTTAATTTAGTAATTATTGGTTTTTTTCATGTATGACGTGGTAATTTCGGGAGCAGGTCCAGCCGGGGCAATGGCAGGGCAAGTATTAGCCAAGGCAGGCTATAAGGTCATTTTATATGATAAAGCCAAATTGCCTTGGCGAAAACCCTGTGGCGGTGGCGTCCCTGAACACGTCTTCTCGGCAGGATTATTAGACTATAATGAGATGAAGAGAAAAAAGATCATTGATAAAGATACTAAGAACTTGTTTTTACGCGCTTCGAGTGGAAAAGAACTCCTCATCGATACGCCAGGAGAGACTGTCGTAGATAGGAAGCTTTTTGATCAATACCTAAGAGATAAAGCACTGGAAGCTGGAGCAGAGATACAAGACCAGACTTCCGTCAGAGAACTTTCGAAGAACCAAGAAGATTTCGTCAATGGAGTAAAGATCAAAGAACCCGGAGGCTTTAAAGAAATTTCTTCAAAAATAGTTATCGTCGCTGATGGAGTGGGATCGAAATTAGTAGTAAAAGGAGGATTACGGAAGAAATGGAAACCCACAGATTATGCAATTTGCGCAGTGGCCATCATTGAGGGGTACATTGAATCAGAACCACTTTCAAATTCGATGCAAATTTACATAGACGATGATGTGGCTCCGAATAGTTATGCTTGGCTCTTTCCGATGAGTAATAATAGGGCTAATATTGGGATTGGAATATGGAAGAGAAGCGAAAAACGACCGATGGAGTTCTTGAAGCGACTTGTTGAGCAGCCCTTCTTCAAGCAAAAATTGGATCCCAATGAGTTCCGCTTTTTTTGGAAAAGTGGCTACCCGATTCCCATACAAGGAGTGAAGGGTCGCACGTATGGGAATGGAATAATGGGGGTTGGCGATTCAATGGGATTTGTCGCACCAATTATCGGGGAAGGCATATTTTCCGCACTCTTAACAGGGAAGCTAGCAGCAAAGACGGCAGTTACGGCTCTAGAACTTGGAGATTATTCCAAAAAGGTTCTGAAGGAATACCAGAAAGCCTGGATTAAATATGGCTTAAAAGACGGTTATAATTTTCAGCGGATGATGCGTGATGCAGTGGTGGAAAGTGGTAGTATCAATGATAACTTTGACAATTTAATCGATTGGGCGCTTGAAGATGAACAGAATAAAAAACTGTTAGGGGAAATGTTTGTAAGCGGAACAAGTCTTGTTGGAAAGATCCCTCCGGAATTGATCGCTAAAATAACGAGCGAACTTATGCCCAAGTTAAAAATAACAAAATAATTTCAATCATAAATTGATTGAGTTCAGGCGCCAGAAATGGAGATTTTTTATGAGACCAGTTCCGTGGGCAAAAGGAATGATCCTGAGTTCCTGTTTATTTTTTGAAACCGGATAGAAACGTGCTGTGATAGATTCGCGCTTATTTATGAACACTTCAATGACGGATTTATCAATAAAAATGTGAAGGGATAAGGGTTGAGATTTTTCCACTGATTGAAGTTGTCCCTTCTGCTTCACAGCCGTTATTTGATTCTTCATCGGGTTATATGATATTTTATATTCTTTTTTTGCATCTGATAATTTAAAACCTAGCTCTTGTGAGTCTTCGAGAGAAAATTCAGCGGATATTTCAACTATATCTCCCGTGAGGGTTGAAACTGAACTGGTTGGCTCATCTGATATAGAGACATTTTCAAAATGCTCGTAAGAGTTCCGTAGGACCTTTAATTCCGGAATAGCATCCATGATTAAATTCCCTTGTTCATCAAGTGACAGTTCACGAGGCAAGTTTAAGCAACCATTCCACCCTTCTTTTCCCCCTCTACGAATCCAGCCAAACAAAATTAGCCGCCCGTGGGCATCTACTAACGTGTTAGTCGCATAAAAAACCTTTCCATGGTCAAGAACGTGCCAAGGTCCTGGTTTAAATTCGGTATTTTCGTAAGTTCCAATGGAATAGATCACGGGTTTGTAGGGTGAAACCATTAAAACCCATTTATTACCAAGCGGAAAGAAGTTAGGACATTCCCAACCCTTACCTTGTGCTTTTGTTCCTTTACATAACTCGTGTAAAAATTCCCACTCGGTTAGATTTTTAGATCTGTATAAAAAGGCTCTCCCAATGCGTTCCCTTAATCCATGCTGCCCAACTAACACCATGTACCAGGTATCATCTTCTTTCCATACGTATGGGTCACGCCATTGGTATATTTTTCTGTCTTGATGTAATTTATCGGTCAATATGGGATTACCTGGAAATTTTTTCCAAGTCAGCATGTCATCATCACTAGTCGCCATCCACTGTTCCGCACCTCGAATGGCTTGTAAAATTCGCCCAATTTTCGTGTAAATGATTGTAGGAGTATCACCATTTATCACGCAACATCCTGAAAAGCAATGTTTTTCTCCTTTTTCTTTTGAAGGCGCTAGAGCAATGGGGAGGTGCTCCCAATGAACAAGATCCTTACTTTTGGCGTGTCCCCAATGCATGTGACCCCAACTCGTCCCATTTGGATTGTGCTGATAAAATATATGAAACTCCCCCTTGTAGAAAATAGTGCCATTAGGATCATTCATCCATTGGGCAGGTGGGAGGAAATGATATTTAGGACGGTATGGATCCTGTTCCGCTTTAGGGCGTGCTTTTTCAACGCTTTCCATAGCACGAGAGATATCTTTTTCCAATTATCGAATACACCAGAAAATTAATAATTATGTCGGTCTATATTCTAAGACTCGGTAGACGCTATGAAATCCCATTTTCTTGAAGTAATCCAACATTGTCATGTGGCCTTCCTCAAGATCCAATCTGATCACTTCCGCGCCCATTTCCTCTAAATGTTCAATAGATTTTGCAACTAATTGTTTTCCAATTCCTTTATCCCGGTTTTCTTTATCAGTAACAATTGCTGTAATATGCCCTTCCGAATTCCCTATTGGATTAATAAGAATTTCTGCGACAATAATACCGATGATTTTTTTGGTTTCTTCATCTTCAGCAACGAGGATGCCTTCCTTCTGCAAGCGATCCGTGAGTCGTCTTTTTATCCCCCACTCGAATCGCTTCTCATTGAAAGGCTGATTGTAATGCTCATAGAGCTGGATCATCAATGTCCGAATTATAGCGAGATCCTCAAGTTCTGCGTGTCTGATTTTGATTATCATTCAAATCGCCTCTTCTTAATATCTAGAATAAATTTTAGTTAGAATTATTTAACGTGATCTTCTATTAAAAAGCTTTTTTCTACGGGTTTTTCTATAGGGGCAAATGTGAAATCATCCTTGTTCATACACGACTCCAGTTCCACCCTTGGGATACCGAAAGCTAATCGCATCCGGTTCGCAAACCGAATAACAAGCGGCGCATTCAAGGCACTTTTCTTGATAATCATCCACAATCTGAGCCACACCCTCCCGCAACAACCACAAGTTCATGACACAAACGACAATACAACGTCCGCAACCATTGCATCTATCCCGATCAAGTTTAATGAAGTCACCAGTACCGGGTACCCGTTTAGTTAATCCTTTTACATCGATCTTCATTTATTTGCCTCCTTTCTTCTTTTTTGGGAGTAATTTTGGAATCATCTTTGACAAGCTAGTGATTTGGTCGATATCTTCCTGGAGAATTTTCGATAGTAAAGGGAATACCTCTTGCATAATGAATGGAATTGCCCTGGGTAAATACCCTCGAACGTGTTCGATGATGTTACGCACCCGTACAGCATGGGGCTCGCTCCAGTCATAGATTCCGCCCAATATTTCCATCATCATCGGCACGAACCATTCCATCGTCTTCGGTTCAAAGGGTAATTTAGACCAAATGTGCTGTAGTTCAGGACCCGCCTCAAATTCAACTCCGATGGATGATTTTTTCCAACCTTCTTCGTATGCTTGAAGAGTGGGCTTTGAGGTGTCTCCATCGGAAATTGCTTTAGCTGCTACTTCTGCTGCAAGTTTTCCGGTGACCATCGCGGGATATATGCCTTCGGCCTCCAAGGGGCAGGGAAATCCGCCCGCATCTCCAATGAGCATTACATTGTCGGTGTAAGTATTTTCAGGATAAGCCATCCAAGGAAGGAGATGAGCTTGTAATTCACGAGGTTTAGCATCAAGCAATTTCATCAATCTTTGAAAGTACTTAAGATTAACAACTCTATTCAAATAGTACAAGGGATTCTTATCCCACCATTGCAGCCAATTTCCTAGCCCGATATGCATTCCATCAGCAAAAAACACTTGATAGGCTGCAGGAAAAGTCGAGCCCCACCAAATCCCAAGAGCTTCTTCGCCCATAATTTTATCAATATTTTCTTTGGGTATAGAAAAGTCATACTGTGGAACTACCGTGACTTGATGTAATTGCCACTTATGCCGGAGCCCGGATTTTTGAGCGACCATGGAAATAACCCCATCAGCCCCGATAACTATTGGAGCTTTATATTTTTCTCCACTTTCAGCTTGAACCCCTACCACTTTTCCATTTTCTTTTATAAGATCAACGATTAACGTGGAGGTCATTTGTTCGGCGCCCGCCTCTACGGCTAAATTTGCGATCCACGGGTCAAAATCGCTGCGATAAATATTCATGGTGATCCAGCTCTTTGCAGGTTCGTATTTCACGCTTTCTGTAGGGCGCGCCATCACCATCCCGACTACCACATCATCTTTATTTATGAAATAATTTCGTGCATACACGCCAGGTCGCATGGAGGGACAAACATCGGGAGTTAAATTTTTCATCATTTCAGGAAAATCTCGCCACATTCGTGGTCCAAGTCCGCAGCCCGATGAATTTTTTTCACCTGGTTGGCGTCCACGTTCAAAAAAAATCGTCTTGAGACCCAACTCTGCCGCGGTTTTAGCAGCCATTGCACCGCCAGGTCCGCCACCAACAATTAATATATCATACTCTTTCAATTCTTCTTCCTCAAGTTTTCGCTAGATTCAAGTCCAAGTTACATCAATAAGAATGTTTAGTTTCACGGCTTGAGTAAAGTCCAAATATCTTGGTTCAATATATTCAATTGTTGGTTAGTACGTTGAAACTCTTCAAATACATAAACTATTTGGAGATTAAGGTTATAAATGTGTGAAAATTTCGTTTGTAAATATTTAGACCAGAAGGTTTTGGTGCGATTACCAGAGAGATGTTATGAAGCAGAGAACTGTGAAATTTGCCCTTGTTTTTTTGATTGTCGGTTTTGTTTAAAAGCCGAAAATTGTGATAAAAACCAAAATAAGAAGATAAAAAAAACAAAATTAATAAAAAAAACAAAAGTAATAAAAAAAACAAAAGTAATTATTGTACCTCAAGATGAATGATGTTATTGTTCTCCATCTTGTCGATGATTTCTTCAATCTCCATACGATCCATACCGAGCGCTTCTTGTATATCAGCGATCGTGTTGTCTCCATTACAATATTTACTAATTTCATACTCTTTTTTATTGACAACACCTAATTGCACTGCCATTGGAGGAATTTCTTTCGTTAATACTGGGATAAAGATTGGATTACCGGTATAGGTGATTTTAATCCAACCCTTTTTCTTGTACTTGTCGAGTATTGTCCAGAGAGCTATCTTGCTGATATTTCCCTCGCCCATAATCTCCTTAGTAGAGTTCATGCCATCACAGTAATTTAGAATGACAACCTCTTGCAAGGGAAACTTTGCCTTCTTCCCAATCTTTTTCAGAAGCACGGGGATGACTTTCGCGGTAGGCTCTTCGGGTGCAGGGGGCGGAACCTGTTCAACGACTTCTGGTTCCTGTTTATATTCAGCAACGGGTACAGTAATGTCCAATGGTTCTCCAACAATGAGTTCATCGAGCTTCGATTGGTATTTTACCATGCGGTTTTTGAAAAAAAGCAACTGTCCAATTAAACCTTTTTTGATATAAATAATAATGATTGCTTTCTTGCTCACCTTGAAGAATGCAAGATTGGTACCCGAGATGGGCATTGAATGGTCCCCGATTTGTAGTAATCGGAAATTATGTTTAATGAAATTGATAATAAAATCGGAATACTGGTGCAATTCGCTTTCAATATATTTAAACTCGCCGTGAAAATCCACGATTGCGATATATGGTCGTGTAGATAGCGCAGGACCTAATTCGGAGATTATTTCTTGTGCTATTTGATAAAAGACCTCTTGGTCAGACACCGACATACCTTCCATCCTTTAAAGGCTCTATCCATAAAATATTAAGTTAAATCCAAATGAGGTTGAAATACTCTTCTGATATTATTTAAACCCTCATTTTTAAGACTTATTAATCAGAATTGAACATTTCTGTTAATTTTATATTAAATAAGTTTTATTGGTGGGAATTGAGGGGGATTTGACAATGACGAGTTTGGCTATTTTTCTAGAACGATTTTGAAGGGCGTGGCCTTGTTTTGGGGGTATATAGGCAACCTGTCCTTTTTTTAACACAAATTTTTGGTCTTTATCTAATAAAAGAATAATTTCACCCTCAATTACATAAAAAATCTCTTCGACTTTCTCATGTACATGTTTTTTAACTTGTTGATCCGGTTGAAAAAACGCGACTCCAAAATCTAATTTAGATTCAGAATTCCAAGGCCCAATTAACCAGCGGCTAACGTGCTCCTTTTCTTGAATTTTCGATTCATCAACTATCCTCAAATTGAACACCTTAAAAAAAGGTTAGGTAATTATTTTAGTAAAGTTTTAAATATTTTAAGAAATAATTGGCGAGAATAAAGTGTATGGAAAACGATGATTTGGATAAAGATGAGATCAAAGAGCGGGAGCGTAGGTCTCAGCTTAAAAAGGAGCTTCATAAGGAATTAGAGCAGAGATTAACACTTGAACGGAAGAAATGGGAAAAATATTTTACAATCGACCTTTCTAACTCAACTTTTTTAACGTTAAGAGATGAGAAAGGAGATCAAAAAAATTTCATTTTAATTTCGGTGCGTAAAGAAAATGGAGTTTTAGGAAAACCGATGAAGGTTGATTTAAAATATTTACTTAAACTCGGAAAGGAGAAGAGCTTAAAATTTACGCCCTGGATTTTTCAAATCAATCTAGGAAGGAACCCGTTCTTTCCGTTTTCTCCGAATCAAGACCGAGTTACATCGTCACCAACCTTTCTTTTAGCACAAAATCATAGCTATGGGGAAGACCAGATTGACCCATATAACGTGCAACTTGCAGGTTTCTTGTTTATTAATTACCCCAAATATGGAAATTTCTTGGAAGCCGTATCAGGCAGTGTAGTTGGAAATCTTGCTGTTATTGAAAAAATAATGAAGCGAAACAATGAACCGTATTCTCGAGAGAACCATTTATTAAATTGGCTCCATTTCTTTTTAAGCAAAGATAGCAATAAACGCAAGATTTCGTTCCAAATTTTCAACATGCATCAGAAATGGGTTGATTCTTATTCAAAATACCTGCAGAAGTTCAAAACCTCATTTAAATGAGAAAAAATTCATTCTAAAAGCAAGAATAGCAATTCATTTAAAAATTAGACAATTTCGTTTAAAAACACTTAATATATGTTCGGATTTATGAGAGGTTAAGCTGACCGAGTAATTGAAAAACGCGATTTTTCTTGTGTTGAAGAAAATAATAGGATATTAAAATGGCGGCGTTAAATTACAAAGTCTTAGGACTGAAATGCGGTCTTGAGATTCATCAAGAATTACAGACAAAAAGAAAGTTGTTCTGTTATTGTCCGCCAATATTAAAAACGAGTGAACCTGATTCTTACATTAAAAGGAATTTTCGACCAGTTTTAGGGGAAATGGGAAAATTTGATGAAGCAATGCTCGTGGAATATGAAAAGCGATTGAATGTGCTCTATGAAGTGTATGATGATGTCTGTTGTTCCTATGAGATGGATGAAACCCCTCCATTCAAGATAAGTAGAGAAGCACTTAGAATTGGAGTCATAATGGGAAAGCTTTTGAACCTAAATCTTTACAATGAACTGTACGTGTGTCGCAAGAATTACTTGGATGGATCGGTTCCATGTGGATTTCAAAGAACACTTTTAATTGGATCTGATGGATATCTTGAAGTTGATGAAAAGAAAATTGGAATTACGACGATTGCCATTGAGGAGGATGCAGCTCGAAAAATAGCAGAGAATGGGAAAATAATTACTTATCGCCTTGATCGCCTCGGTATACCTCTCATTGAGATAGTAACCGAGCCCGATATGAGTACTCCAGATGAATGTATGTCCATAGCTTATCGTTTAGGTCAGCTTTTACGTTCAACTGGACTTATGAAAAGAGGCTTGGGGACAATTCGTCAAGATGTGAATGTGAGCATTGAGGGGGGCGCCCGCGTCGAGATAAAAGGGGTACAAAAATTAGAATGGATCCCGCCCCTTATTGAAACCGAGGTTCGTCGGCAATTAAATTTATTAAAGATTCGAAATGAATTAGTTGTCCGAAATATTACCAAGGAAGATCTTTCCCACGAGTTTATAGATGTGACTGATATTTTTAAGAAAACAAGTCTCAAATTTGTGAAAGAGGCAATAAAATCAGGGGAAAAAGTTTTTACAGTTAGAATTCCTAAGATTGAAGCAATATTAGGAATGGAAGTCCTTCCAGGGAAGGGTGGGGAGTCAGGGGTAAGATTTGGAAAGGAAATTGCACAAAAAGTAAAGACAATAACGGGTTTAAAAGGTATAATTCATTCTGATGAAGAATTAATAGAAGCATACTCGTTTAAGAAAACAGAAATTACAGCACTTAAAAAAGCGTTAGGAATAGAGGAACCGATAAAGAAAAAAGGAGAGAAGAAGGAAGAAGGGGAGAAATCAGAAGAGGAGGGGGAGGAACCAAAGGCTGATGGGTTCATTATCGTAGTGGCAGATAAGGAAAGAGCAGAAAAAGCTTTAGAGATTTCAATAAATCGAATTGAAATGGCAATTAAAGGTGTTCCAAATGAAACTAGGAAGGCGCTTGAGAATTACAATACTGAATTCATCCGTGAGTTACACGGGGGAGCTCGGCTGTACCCTGATACTGATTCAACGCCAATTACCCTAAGCAAGGAATATTTCAAGGAATTAAATAAACAACTACCCGAATATCCATGGGTAATAGCAGCCAAAATGAGAGAAAATTATGAAATAGATGAAATACTTATCGAGCATTTGATATCACAAGGTTTTGCTCCATTTTTTGAAGAGGTTGTTAAGAAGTACAAAATCGTTCCCACGCTCGTTGCCACAACCCTATTAGAAACGCTCAAGTCAATAAAACGGGATGGATTAGAGAGCGATAACATTAAGTATTCACATTTACGGGAATTATTTGAATTAATTCAAAAACAAGAAATTGCGAAGGAGGCAATAGAAGAAATCCTGAGGGAAATAGCCAAAATTCCCTCTCTTTCTATTAAGGAAGCTCAAGACAAATTAGAATTACAAGCGGTTAGTCTAGAAGATTTGGATGAAATAATAAAAAAGGTTATCAAGAAAAATGAGGATCTGATCAAGGAAAAAGGTGAAAGGGCTTTTAAACCCTTGATGGGAGAAGTTATGAAGTCCGCAAGAGGAAAGATAGATGGAGGCGTGGTATCCTCTAAGTTAAAAGAGGCGCTTATAAACTATTCACCGGAAAAAGAACCTGAACAGGTTGCTAGTGCAAGACAGATTAATAGAGTCATCAAAGAAATATTTGCCGAGGATGAGAATATCTTAAAAGAGAAAGGCGAAGGTGCCAAGGATCTTCTCTTCATTAAGTTAAAAAAGCGAGTGAAAGGGCAATTTGATGAGAAAAATTTAGAGGAACGATTGGAGAAGGCAATCAAAGAATATCTAAAGTAAAGGTGATCTATTGAACAATAAAGCTAATGACAAAATCGAGAAAGAAAAGGGCGAAGATAATCTTAAAGGATATAGGGGGTACGCACGTAAGAAGCTTGAGGCATCTGAGGCTAAAGTGTGGGATGTTATTGAAGTAACAAAAGATAAGCGAACGGCACGCGGCATCATTCTCCCACGCAGTGAATTTGAAGATGATACTCGTCACGTCATTTTGAAATTAAAGACTGGGTATAATGTCGGTATAGAACTAACTGACTCTACAAAAATAAATGTCTATGGCCATGAACCAGGGGATTACGGTTTGCCCGAAAAAGAGGTTCTAATTATAGAAGAGTTACCAACAATTGCACTTTTGGGTACGGGAGGAACCATTGCTTCGAGGTTAAATTATCGAACTGGCGCGGTCCTGCCTGCATTCAGTCCAGGAGAATTATTTACAGCGGTTCCAGAACTTGCCGAAATTTGTAATTTGAAACCAGAAATGTTGTTCAACTTGGTTTCAGAAGATATGAATACAGATTATTGGATTGAGTTAGCAAAGAACATTGCAAGTAAGATAAATGACGAACAAGTTGATGGGATCGTTGTAGCTCACGGTACGGATACTATGAGCTTTACGGGTGCGGCTCTATCATTTCTCCTCCAGAACCTTCCTGTTCCAATCATCTTAGTTGGAAGTCAAAGGAGTTCTGATCGACCCTCAAGTGATTCTGCCATAAATTTAATCAATGCTGTAACCTGTGCAGCCAAGGCGGATATCGCTGAGGTTTTAATTTGCATGATGGGGATGACCGATCACAATTATGATTTGCTTCATCGTCCAGCACTCACGCGCAAGATGCACTCCTCTCGGAGAGATGCATTTAAAACAATCGGGACCATCCCCTTTGGAAAAATCCAAGATGGAAATATCACAATTTTTGAGAAGTCTTATAAGAAACGCGACAAGGATAGAGAATTAAAAGTAGATTTAAAGATAGACCCCAAAGTTGCTCTGATTTATCATTATCCCGGAATTCAACCGGAATTAATTGAAACTTTAATTGATAATAAATTTCATGGTATTGTAATAGCAGGAACGGGTCTAGGGCATATTAGTGGGAATTTGCTCGATCCTATAAAACGGGCTGTCGAGGAGAAGATAGCGGTTGTTATGACAGTTCAAACTTTATGGGGATTCGCAGGAATGCAAGTTTATGAACGGGGGCGAGAGGAACTAGCAATTGGCATCATACCGGGTCATAATCTGTTACCAGAAACAGCATATGTAAAACTCTGCTGGATATTAGGGCACACTCGGAACCTTGAAGAAGTAGAGCAGCAAATGCTAGCAAATATTGCAGGCGAACTTATATATCGTGAGACTATGAGAGGCTATCTTGTTTTACAAGGCATTGAGGAAGCTCCTACGGCTCCCTCCAAGAAACCCGAATAAGTGAATACTTTCACTTAACTCCCTCCCCACGTCAAATTTATCCGTCTGATCGTCTCTTTCATCCGTCAGAGCTGATATATCGTCTTCTAAAGGCTTATATAGCCCCAATTTTCGTCATTAAGTATGAAGGAATGTGTTGGTTCTAAAAAAATTTCATTCATTGAAGCGATCTATAAACATCAAGAGCAACTCCAAAAACGCATATTGCTAAGTGATTTTACAGGACTCAATCAAATAATGGGCAAGGGATTTGAATCAGGGCTCTTTTATTTAATTTATGGGTCATCGCATATCACTAATTCAATTCTACTTTCAATGGCAGTTGCGGCGCAATTGCCCATTGATAAAGGAGGGTTAGAGTCCTCAGTCGTGTTTATTGATAACGATAATATTTTCAATCCTTATTCCCTCATCAGACTGGCACTTTCCGTAAATTTGAATTCAACTTCCGTGCTCTCACGAATTTTCGTGGCTCGTGCTTTTATTTGGAATCATTTAGGAGAGATCGTGGATAATTTGGAAGGGCTTCTTGAAAAAAAACGGGCCCGAGTCGTCCTGATTTCTGGGCTTACCACGCTTTTTGAGGGAGAATTCGAAAGAAAAAAACACCAAATGCTCATGAAAATTGCAAACAAGCTCAGAAATATTGCAATTGATAATGAAATCATCGTTGTTGCCTCGGCGCAGTTAGCGCAGGGGTCATCCCATAAACCTGCTGGTGGAAAGATCATTTCTCACACGCCTCACGTGCTGGTCTGCGTTCTTCAGCAGGGAGAACGGATCAGCTTCAATCTGGTGAAGCACCCCTCGCGTTCGGCGCAGCAAATTGTCCAATTTTTAACGCGACGTTCGAGGCCTCCCCACACCGTGCCCCTCGACCGATTTCTGAAGAAACCAGTGGAGCAATGAACAGATGGGACGCACCGTACCAAGCTTTCGGATGGCGCTCGAGCAGGAAATCGCGCTATGGCAACAGTTTCGGAGGGCGCTTCGTCCAAAAGATCGGGCTGTATTCGACAAATTGATGGATGAGGCGCGCAATCACGGCGATGCGGGAATGCTTGCGAATAGACCAGTCATCTTGGATGCGATTTTCATGGCTATCCTCCTTGAGCAACAGAAAAAAATTAATCAACTCCAAAAACAAATCAACTTCCTTAAAAAGAAGAAATAATGGGAGATAGATAGGTTTGATAAGAAATCCAAGACGTTTTTGGTTATTACAACGTAAAGTTCCCGAAACTTTTTTAGACAAAAATAAGAAAGAGAGTTTTTCCCGTATCAAGCGTGAGTAAGATGATTTGAAGTAAATCCGCTTTCAGTAAAAATTGCAAAAAGGTTTAATTGGGTTTCTACATTTTTGTTCATTAATTGACATAGAGAGATGTGAAAGCATGCCAGACCAGCTTGTAATTGCGGTTGCTGGAAAGGGTGGCGTTGGAAAGACTACATTTTCCGCGTTATTACTGAAGGTCTTAACGAAAACGGGAAAGGATATTTTAATGATGGATTGCGATCCTGACGCGAATATACCAGATGTACTTGGGATTCCAGTCATGAGAAAGGAAACGGTTGGAGGGAAAGCCGCCAAATTAAAGGAAAATATTGCGAAAGGTAAGATTCCACCCCAAATGACGAAGGATCGCATTTTAGAACAAGATATTTTTGAAGTCTTACAAGAATTGGATGATTTCGATCTTTTAACAATGGGTTGTAGTGAGGGTCCTGGATGTTATTGTTTTGCGAATCAGCTGGCAACCCAGATTTTAGATAAATTATCAAAAAACTATGACATAACCCTAATGGATATGGAAGCGGGGTTAGAACACCTGAGCAGGCGTACAACACGGGATGTTGATATTTTAGTGATGGTAACAGATGCCTCAAAGATGGGATTAACTACTGTAAAGAGAATAAAGGAACTCTCAAAAGAAGTTGGACTAAAATTCAAAAAAATATATGTTGTCGGAAATAAATTCACTCCTGAATTAAAAGAACATCTTGAAAAAACTGCTGAGGAAATCGGCGTAGAAGTTTTAGGGATAATTCCCCCAAGCGATGAGATAGCAAAATACAACTTGGAGGGAAAATCGCTTCTTGATCTTCCAGATGATGCGGTGCCCGTGAAGGCAGTTGAGGCTATGGCAATAAAAATGGATTTGGTCGCTCAATCTAGTTGAATATCGCGAGGCTTAATTTTTTCTCCGCAGTTGGAACATTCGGGTTCAAAGCCCTTCCGAAGTAAAGTCATAACATTTTCTAGAATGGTTTTATTGCAGTAAGGACAATGTTGCTTAATACCTAATTCTTTATCTGTAAGAAGTTCATCCAGTTTTTCGGTTTTTATTAGGTGTTTCGAAGGTTGTGGTTCTCTAGTCTCAATAGTTTCTAGTTCTTCTGCAACCTGAGTTGCCTTTTTTTCTACATCTATCAAAATTTTTGGTAGCGATTTCACTTTAGGGAGAATAATTTGTGAGACGTTGCTCATTTCGCTATTTAAAACTTGGCGGAACTCTTGTCCCTTACTAATCAATTGTTGTAATTTCGTGTTGAAATCGGAAAAGAAGGCTCGTTGTTTTTGGATGATATCCGGAAACACAAATTTTGTAGCCTTTTCAATTGCTTTATATATGTTGTTTTTGCGTTTATGGATATTGGAAAATAGTTTGTCCATATTTTTAAATTTTTTAAGCGCACCCTCAACTTTCCCTTGATAAAACTGGATATTTTGAAGGTTCTGCAAGATTTTATTTTGCAATGCTTGGGATTCTGCCATAATTGCGAGAGAATCTTTCGTTTGATTTTCAATAGCGAGGTTCAATTCATCAACTTTCTTTTGAAGCTCAGCTTCGAGGTTTGAAACATTTAAGTTTACTGATTTTTTCTGCGCCATAATTTCATTAAATACTGTTTCGAGTAAAATAATGGTTTGTTTCAGGGATTTAATATCGGCATTTAAATTGGAATTTTCTTTCGATAAAGCTTCCCGGACTTTTTCAGAATATTTTGATTTTCTAGAAACTTCATTTAGTAATTTTTCAACCCTTTGTTCGAGAGCCATCATTTGTTCTATATCTTCAATCATTAACGTTACTATTTCCTGATTCAAACTAGAAACCTTTTGATCGAACTCCTTTAAACTAAAAATTGCTTCATTATATTTTGTTTTAAATGATGAAAGGTGTTGTTTTTCTTTTTCCATCTCATCTTTAGTCGTCTTGGCTAAAGATTGATCGATGGTGGCAATTTGAACTTCAAGTCTTTTGAGCGTTTCTTTTAACTGGGTAGAGGTCTTTTGTGTTGACGTAATGTTTTTCTTGAAATTGACAGCATCTTGATCAACCTCATCGATCATTTTGAAAGCTTTTGGTATTTCCTTTTCAGCGAGCACTATTTCCTCTTCGATATTGGTTCTAGGCACTTGTAAATGCTGTATGACTTCATTTAAACTTGCAGTAACTGAACTACGAGTTTGCTTTACTTGGGTTTTAATTGTCTCTTTTTGTTTGGTGAGCTCTTGAACTATAGCGTTAAATTCCGCTAAGTATTTAGGGACGAGGCTAAGTAACCTTTCTGATTCCGAGATTAATTTGATAAGATCCTTTATTTCAGTTCCCGAGAGGGAGGGGGCTGAAATTTTTTCCGCTATGACCTCTTCTGCCGGTTTTGCCTCGATATCTTGTAGTATTTCTTCTATTTGTTTTTCTTCTTCCACGGTTGGTTTTGCTTTGAGCTCTTCAGTTAAGAATGAAACCGTTGGTTCTTGTATAATGGGCTCAACTTCTTTAAGCACTTCATCAACTATAGATTCGGCTGCTGTGCCTGGTTCCAGCTCAGGTTTGAATTCTTCAATTATTGAAAGAGCATCTTGAAGGGATTTTAGCTCTTTCTCAACATCATCGATTACAGGGGGAACTTCTTCAACGGGTTCTACCTCCCTTGTTATTTCATCAATTAAGGGAGGAGCCTCAAATACGGGTTCTGGGGCTGGGGGAGCTTCTTGCTCAGCCATCAGATCGGTTGCCCTCATTAATTCCTGGGCTTGTTCAAAGGGAGTTAATTCCGGTGTGTCTTCGGCCATTAACTCGGCTGCCGTAATTGTAAAGACAGGTTCTATACTTTCTGTGACCTCCTTCGATTTAATCCTAACTTCCTCTAAGATAGATGGCTTTTCGGGGATGGGTTCAGGTGCAGGCTCGGGAGCGAGTTCAGGAATCTTTTCGACTGGTTCAATTTTCTCTGGAATTTCTTCTTTAAAAAATTCTTCAGGAATGCCCTTCGGTTTTTTCTCAGCAGCATAAGGAATGATTACTTTTTTGTCCAGTAAATTTTGAATGGTGCTAAAAATCATCATCTCCTCAATGAGAGTTTCACTTTTAGCACGTGCATATAATTGCGAAAGAAAAAAGTATCCGTGATCTTCCATTAGCCCCATTGCCATCAAGGCTAACGTTTGATCAAACCCAGATACCTTCGAAATTTTGCCAATCGTGTATGGGGAAATAAGAGTTGACCCAAATTGAAGATCTAATAGATCTTCTACTCCCTGCAAGCCCTCTATTGGTCCAGTTGCGGATGTTAATAATTGGTAATTCTGTAATTCGAAGAATTGTACGAAACGAATAAGAGAACGAATGAGTTTATCAGAGGGGCGTGACCCCACCGTGACGGCAGCACGGATGAAATCTCCATCATCAACCAAAAGCAGAAGGTTTTGAAATCTAATGAGGTCACAAAAAGCATTAGCGCGTTGGTCCTCTTTCCCATAATTTGCAATGGCATTGCATAGAACCGTTTGCATGGACTCCTCGATTCCTTCTGGAGAATATACTTTATTAAGGATGCAATCGCCCGTGGATTTCAAAATTACGAAAAGATTCTGAATGCCTACAACGTCCTTGAAGGCCGCAAACAAATAATTGATGCTCTGTGCCTTTTGAACTTGTTTGGGAGCTAATACTCTCCGCTGAACTACCAATAAGAGCATAGCACCTGCAGCTACTCCTATAACGATGACTATTATAATCCAATACGGGAATTCTTCGCCCACAGCCATCTGGTGTGTTTGTGAGATACTTGAATAAAAGGAATATGTTGGGTAGAAATCTTCATAGCCTTCAAAATAGGCAAAATATTCCATGGATTGAATATCTTCAGTGTTTGGGACGTGATCTGCCAAATAAAAAATAACATCTGCTTCGGCGAGTGGATCTGCTTTAGCAGAAAGAGAGAAATTGCGCGGAGCGTAAGAATTATAATAGACAGTTACATTGAACTTTACCGTTTTCTGATCGAAATAGGTTTGTGAGGGTAATTCAGCAGAATACAATTTTGCGATGATCGTGATGGGGTTATTGATTTGAAATTTGGAAGGAGGACGAACGATGGATAAGGTGACGTTTATTTTTTTCAAGACCGTTACGTTGAAATTATACCATCGCTCTTGGCAATCCGTTGCATTACAATGGATGTAAACCTCATAATCACCTGGTGCCATTAACCCGGACCCATTTGAGAGGTGAACATTTAGCATTTCAAAGATTCCACTCGGAGTTATATTAATCGTTCCTGATTTTATTAGGTCACTTGGATTCAACGGATCATCCCCATAGTGCACTATATAATATTTGACTAAAGCCCAATCAATAGGCGCATCCCAGGAAGAATGTTGATTATACTGGGTTGAGTTATACTCGACTTTGAATGAAATGGTTAAATTTTCCCATTCAGTATAACTCGTAATGTTGGTTTGTTCAGACAGCTTTGATACTTTTATTAGGGGATCTAGTGGATTTATGGTATAATTTACCCAAATGGAACTGTTATCATAATACTTTTTACTAGAATTAACTAACAGGGTATATTGTCCTACATGTAAGTTAAGATTACTAAAATCTATTTCGTATAGCCCAAGGGCAATCCTGGTTCCATTTTTAATATAGGAAGATAACAACTGTCCTCCCGATGAATACAAATAGGCAGAGATATTTGCATTGTCCACCAATCGAGGACTAGTAAAAGTATCCGTATAATTCATTTGAATAGTGAGAGATTGATTGGGGAAAACCTCTGCCGAATAATTCATGCCAGAAATCCATTGAAGGTCAGTTAAATCAGTTATATATGCGGTGGTTGGATGTATTATTTGAAAACATAATAACTCAATTGTATGAGTTTGATTTACATAGGTTGTCTTATTTGCGGTAACGGTCAAATTATACGATCCATCCCAAACGCCAATCGAACCCGTGTCGAGTGATGCATTGTAATAACCATTCGTTTTTGGTGTTAAATCGCCTGTATCACTAAATCCTGTTGAATTTGAGATTTCCCATTTCACTTGGGAGTTTATAATACCCCATTCGTTATAAAAATTTCCTGGATAGAATAAATTCTCAAAAAATACCGTGAGATTAATGATATCACCTTTTAAGAATTCAACATAACGAATATCAGGCGAGAGTAAGGTAAGATTCGTGGGGAAACCTACCGTTATTTGAGTGGTATAAATCCCGATTTCGGTCGTGTTATAAAAAGATGTCGTTATTAGATATGTCCCATTCTTATTAGCAGTGTTATTTATTTGCCAACTCGCGAAATTAAAGAGATTACCTGAAACGCTATTATATTCTTGACTATGATTAACTTTCCCCTCAAAAGAGACAGTAAGATTAACGCCCCCATTCAAAATGGGATTACTGAAGACTGATCTTATATCGATCGTATCCCATACAAGTAAAAAGGGGTTATTAGGTAACAGATTAGAATCTTTTCGTATTTCAATATCTGCAATATAATTTGGGCTATAATAATAGATGTTCCAAGTTCCTCCTCCGGGTGTGATGTCTCCGCTGTCCGCATCAAGTTGTACCCCTCCTGCAATCGGAACCTCATTCAATGTTTGCTGGCTTCCACCCGGATCTGTCGCATTTATAAGTGTCCAATCATTTGGTAAGGTAAATATTGAAAAATTTAAGCTAGTAAAGTTCGCAGATGGGAGCATTGACTGATTAAATTCTAATTTCCATTGATGGCTAGCAGGAATGGGTTGTGTTAAATTAAGCGTATATATCGAAGTTACTGAACCCAATTTGTTTTGAATTATATAAAAAGTAGAATCTACATCGAAAATTAAGCTTGAATTGGCCGAAAAATTAAAATATTTTGGATTTTCGACCCAAGGACCCGGTATCAAGATAGCACCAGATCCAGGGATAGAGCCTTCAACTAAATTTCCATCTAATGTTAAATTTACGCCGCTTGGGAACACAGACTTTTGAGTAGCCATTATTTGTACAATAATAAAATCTAAATAGAACCACCCATCTTCTCCAAAACCTCCCGTGGCATTTGCATGAAATTGAATCCATACCTCACCTGAGGATGAGATATAATTTGAAACACTCGAAGTTTTACTGGAATTTAACCAATCAACCGTATCCTGAGGGGAATCACCAAGATACTCATATAAACCAGTACCAAAATTGTGTATGTAAGAAGAAACTAATTCGTGTGTGGAACCAGAATCATTCCAGAAACTATACATATTAATATCGATTTGTGACAGCCCAAAATAGGGGGAATCAAAACCTTCAAATACAAGGGTGTAATTTAATTCTTGAGTCGGCTGAAAGAGACCACCCCAATTCCACACATAGCTAAATCCATCTACTGACATTGTATCACTAAGCGAGCCAGCTGCATAATCCCCTTCAGAATCGGGTCGGAGGCTATCGGCATAATCTTCTTCTGGCACAGAAAGAATTTCTCTTAGATTAGTGATTGAGGCAGTTAAATAACTCCCATTCCAAGCTCCAGGAGTTTCCCAGACGATGTAAGAAGTTTCATCTAAATTTAATTGTGTTTTATTACCCCATGCTTTTTCAATACCATCAAAGGTTTTTCCACTGCCAACCTGTGTTAAATTCGCGTGTGAGTGGATGGGTAAAGTGGGATTTTCTAAATTTGGGGTGGTATTATGTGAAGTAGTGTGATTTACAAGAGAATTCTTAAAATTATATATTATAATACAAGAAAAACAGAATAAAAAGAATAATAACATAACGCTAACTTTTTTACGTTCGTTATGTTTTCTTATCATCTTGCATCTCACATTTATACTTATATTTTGACTTTAGTTTTGCGATATTCATCAGTGGATGGAGGGCGTATTATTATTTTAGTTTTCGAACTCGCAAGATCTGCTTTTATTTCTTTCAAGACATTATTGAGCTCATCGATTTTCACGTCCCGAGAAGTCATGCGAAACTGAAGGTCCTCGACTTCTTGTTTCATACTTTCTATATAACTCTCAAGGCGCTTTATTTTGCGGTCGCGTTCTCTGATTTCACTATCTAATGAGGGACCTTCTTCTTCAAGGAGGCTAGAAACAGCTTTTATAGAATCAATTGTTTCGATACCTGCTGTAGAGCCACCCCTTTTAAGGGCAGATTGGAGTTTTTGGATGAGAATAACTTGATCTCGTGATTGAGTATAGAGTTTATAAGATTGTTCCTTCTGTTGTTTCAGTTGAGTCTGGAGGAATTTAATGTTGTTTTCAAGTAAACGAATAATTTTTTCCCCATCGCGGACTTCATTCCTGAATTCACGATTTTGCTTTTGGAGATTTTGGATGACATCACGAGCTTGTTGATCATGGACTCCTGAAGAAACTGCAATTTCTAAATTTTTAATCATTTTATTCTTTTCTTCAATATCTTTACCTTGGAGCATAATTTTATTTTGGAGATCTCCAACGCGTTGTTGGAACCCCTCAATTTGTTCTATTAATTTTTTACGCGTGGATTCAAGCCCCATAATGGAGCCGGTTTTGGTTTCTAATTCGCGCCTTAAACGATCAGCTTCAATTTGAAGGTCACGAGTGCTCGATTTGGCTAGGCGTTCTTTAAGATCGTTATTCCGTATTTCGAGTTCTTTAATTCTATCGAGGCGTTTTTGGAGTTCCAAATTCATATTTTGAATCTGTTCTTGAATCTCAGCATCAGCCTTTCCCACAATATCTTCAGAGACTTCAAGATGATGAACAGGTATGGAAAGACCTCGTAGAGAACTACCCTTTTTCAATAGCCGCCGTTCAAGACGTCGTAACGCGTATTCAAGACCTTTTTTCTCTTCGATTAAAATTTTTATTTTTTCACGCTCGTTCTGTAGAGTCTGGCGAAGCTGTTGATTTTTTCTCCATTCCCCTGCCACTTTATTTTTCAATTGTCCCATTTCGAGCTCGTTTTGTGAGAGTACCTCTGTTCTTTCGGAAAGAGCTTCAAAAGATGATTTTAAAGACTTCAATTCATTATCTATTTGGGTATTTGTTTGAGTTTTTGCTTGTAACTCAGCCTGGAGCTGCACGTTGAGGTCTTTCACTGATTGTGATTTGGATACCGAACTTAAGGAAGTCTCTAATCCAGCAATTTTATTTTGAAATTCCATATTTTGTGTCCTCAATTGCTGGATTGTTTGCTCTAATTGAGGGATTTGTTGGGTCTTTTGTTGAAGATCTTGAATGGTGAGATTATAACTGGTGATTAATTCGTCATATTTCGAACGTTCAGCGAAGAATTTTTGAAGATCTGCTTGTAATTCGGCGGGAGGGGTCAATAATGTTATGTAGTTGCTCATTAATTTAGTTAATCTCAGTATTTTTGCACTACCATAATCATAATCCTGAATTTTTGGTTTTCCCATTTCATATAACCTCTGGTATTTAGGAAATACGTTAGATCTTTTTCCCTTTTTATATATTTATGGAATCGATATAAATCTCTAATAATAAATCGACTAATTTCCACAAACCTTGCTAAATTCAATACACAGTAAGAATAATATTTATTTTTTTATTGAATTGACTGCGTTCTATTTGTAGAGAGTTGGAAAAATTAGGTGAATTAAGGGAAAATATAAGAAAAATAAGTAATTTAAAACTATTCAGAAAGTTTTTTGGCAGATTCAATTGCTTTTTCGAGAGTTTTTTCAGAAATATTCGATTTTTCAGACAATTCTTTGATATAACAATCAAGTAATTCATCGTAATCCATTATGCCTATAGCGATTAATTTTTCGGCAGTTTTTTTGCCGATACCTTCTAACTTAATTAATTTTTTCATTGACTCTTTGAAAGATATTGGTGCTTTGGGGGCAACGGCTTCATCTTTTTTCGGCTCTTCTTCTTTTTTAGGCAATCCTAGCAATTCTCGTGCATCATTAACCCATCGTTGTAGATCCGCTTTATCAATTCCAGTTATGGAAGCAACCTCCTCTAGATCTTCCTCGATTAATTGTTCCAATTTAGTTATTCCAAGATCTTTCAACGCTTTACGGTCGCCTTTTTCAATACCTTCAAGGTCCTTTAAAGACGGGGGCACCTTTTTTTCTTCTTTCGGCTTCTTCTTTTCTTCTTTTGGCTTTTTTGGGGGCTTCTTCTTTTCTTCTTTTGGCTTCTTTGGAGGCTTCTTCTTTTCTTCTTTTGGCTTTTTTGGAGGCTTCTTCTTTTCTTCTTTTAGCTTTTTTGGAGGCTCCTTCTTTTTAGGGACTTTTTTCCCAGTTAATCGCATCGCATCTTCGATCCAAACAGTTAGTATTTTCTCAGAAATTTTGAGATCCTTTGAAAGAATTTCAGCGTTCTCTTGGCTCAAATCCTCAATCGATAATATTCCGAAATTTACCAATTTTTTGGCATAGGTTTTATTTACGCCTTTAACTTGCAATAATTCATCAATTGAATCCGTAACTCCTTTCCGTTTAACTAATTCTTTTGCCTGATCTATCCAATGTTCTATTTTCTCGGCCCTGATTTTGGTATCATCTGCGAGTGGTGCGGGATCCTCATCCATCAATGTTTTTAACGATTTTACACCAGCCTCAATTAATAATTTGGCCTCACTACTTTTTATTCCTCGAAGCTGTTTTAACTCTTTAAAGGCGTCTTTCTTTGAAATTTCAAGTTCTATGCTTGCTTCACTTCGCAAGGAAACAAAGTCGCGATAGAGAGCACTTAATATCTTAATATTTTCATCATGAAGACTTTTTCGTCGCGCGTCAATAACAATGGGTAATTTTTTTGCATCATCTAACGGAATGCTGGCTGATTTTAATTCCTTAAGACTGAAACCTCTACCTTTTCGAGCTTTCAAATATTTTTTAGGCTTTTGGACCATTGGGTGCTTTTTTACTGGAGCGCTTAATTCGCCCATTCGCTGTCCTTTAATTTCGTCACTCATAGCCATTCCTCTCTTGATAATTACAAAATAAGAAGGGTGGTATTAATTTGTTAAGAAATGTACCCCAAATCCCGTTGTCCCTTTCGTGCTTTCTTTTCTCTTTGCCTCTGGCGCATTTTATCATAAAGAGCTATCGTTTTTTGGGCTTGTTCCTCGAGTTCCGCGGTATCCACGGCTAGACCTTCTAAATAATTGTTTAAAACATTGATTAGAGAAACGGAAGCGTTCATATCACGGACAAACTGAGGATATGTTTCGGATAGTAACACTACCCCTTCAACATTGTAGGCAGATTTTGCAATGCCAGGGATTACGCCATTCATTCCCGTAATTGTCCCTTTAACAAATTTAGTTTTTACACCTGCATCTAGAAATCCTTGCATGATGCCCTCAGAAGAGAAGGTTAAAAATACCTTTGGCTTCTTCTTTGGTGATATTACTGGCGTTGCGGCGAGAGAAATAACGAGGCTCACGCCACATTCGACAAGCATTTTTACGATTTTATCCGATAAGGCATTGGTTCCTATGACAGAATTGGGTTGATGGTCCCCGGTTACTAAAAAAAGCTCAAGGTTGCCGTTATTCGCCTTTTTCAAGTAATAGATGGAAATATTGGGTGTTAAGATGGAACCATCATCATTTATTATGATATGTGAAGGAAAATCGGTAGTGTATATCTCTGCAAACTTCTTGGGTTTTAATTGCTTGATCATGTGGTCGATTGCCGCTTTCCCCGTCATCCCGATTCCGGGAAGGGCAGAAATACACACACGCTGGCCGGTAAAATCGGACTCTATCTCAAAGAATTTCTTCACTAATGTTTCTGGTGTTTCACTCATATTATTTCATTACCTTTTATCTTAGTTCTTTGCAACAGCTGAATATAGTACGTAACTAAAAAACTTTGTGTCTTTGATTTCGTCATCTTCCTGCTTCTGCAATTTTCATGACATATTTATCAACGTCAGGGAGCCCGTGAAAAGTCACTTTGTTATTAATGATGATAATTGGAACCGCACTTAGATCATATTTGGCTACATAATTTTTATGCTCTAGAGCCTCAACGATTTCATGAGTAATTTTCCCATTCCCATTGATTGCGGATTCAAGAGCTATAGTGTTTCCGATCTTGACAGCCAATGGACAAATAGTGCATTGTGAAGTCATTATTGACCGCAATTTCACTGGTTTCGTGACAGAGGCTAAGATCTTACTAATAACTTCTCCAACCCCAGAATTTTCAGTTGATTTCATTATTAAGGTTTGGATGAAAACCCCCGATTCAGGACCTGAAGGAACACCCGTATAGCAAATTCCTGTGCCTTCAATGACGATAGCAGGGATTTCTTGAATTTGCTGCTGTTCGAATGATTCGGAATGGGTTTCTTTGTAAAAAACCTTTAAATCGATTTGGGGATCTTGATTTACAATGACATTCATAAATTCAAGAACAGAGAGAGACGTTGAATCATCTTTAGTGGAAAGAAATAAAAGTATTTTTATAGGCTTTCTTAATTTTTTAAATTCCCTTTTCATCAACTGTTCATTAGGAAGCCGATAATTTAGCAAGTTATTCTCTCTTCTATTAAATTCGATTTAAATATAAAATCAAGATATATATCGATCGGACTCTCCTCTGCCCATTAATTTACCAGCTAATCGGTTAGGAAAGTCCTTATGATGCTGTTCTAATTTAGAAGTAATCGTTGGAACTACTTCTTTAAATGCTAAATCAAAATGCTTCTGCTGAATTTCTATTTTTAACTCTTTAATCCAATTAGGGTCTTCTAAATTAATGAGTAATGATTCAGTGGCTTTTCGTAAAACTATCATCCCTGCTTCACGACAGAGATTCTCTAAATCAGCTCCTGAATAGTATTCTGTTTTATCTCCTATGCTTTTCAAGTCAACATCATCCGCGAGAGGCATATTTCTAGTATGTATTTTCAAGATTTCTAGGCGAGATTCAAGATCAGGGGCTGGAATCCACAGAAGGAGATCAAATCTTCCAGGACGCAGAAGTGCGGGCTCAATACGGTCTTCAATATTTGTACTAGCGATTATAGCAATATTTCTTGAGTCTTCTAATCCATCCATCTCAGTTAATAATTGATTTAAAACACTTTCATAGACTTGTGAACCTTGATGGCTTCCACGTGGAGGGGCTAGAGCATCTAATTCATCGAAATAGATGATCGTGGGAGCAGATTGTCGGGCTTTACGAAATATTTCTCGAATTGCCTTTTCGGATTCTCCAACCCATTTCGAAAAAATTTCAGGACCTTTAAGAGAAATAAAATTTGCTTCACTTTCAGTAGCAACTGCTTTGGCAAGTAGAGTCTTTCCACAACCTGGTGAACCAAATAAAAATAATCCTCTAGGAGGACGAATCCCAACTTTCTCGAAAAGTTCAGGAAATTTTAAAGGCCATTCAACAGCTTCTATTAACTTCTGTTTAACTTTTTTCAATCCTCCAATATCATCCCATTTAACTTCTGGGATCTCCAATTGAACTTCACGCATAGCAGAAGGTTCTATCATTTGGGTTGCTTGCTGAAAATCCTCTTTTAAAACCATTAATCTTCTTAAGATTTCATCTGAAATGGTCTTTTCCTCTAAATTAATTTCTGGAAGGACTTTTCGCAAAGTATTCATTGCTGCTTCTCGCGTGAGAGCCGCAATGTCTGCACCTACGAATCCATGAAGATGATTGGCAGTTTCTTCCAGATCAATATCTTCTGCTAGAGGCATACCTCTAGTATGAATCTGTAGAATCTCCCTTCGACCACGCTTGTCCGGAATTCCTATTTCAATTTCACGGTCAAAGCGTCCTGGGCGGCGTAATGCGGGATCTAATGCATTCGGACGGTTTGTTGCACCTATTACAATCACGCTACCACGTCCTTTCATCCCATCCATCAGAGCTAATAGCTGTGCAACAACTCGGCGCTCTACTTCTCCAGTAACTTCCTCTCGTTTGGGGGCGATGCTATCAATTTCATCAATAAAAATAATGCTTGGAGCTTTTTCCTCCGCCTCACGAAAAATCTCACGTAGGCGTTCCTCTGATTGCCCATAGAACTTTGACATAATTTCTGGACCGTTGAGTGTGATGAAATTAGCTTCAGATTCATTTGCTACGGCTTTAGCCAGTAAGGTTTTCCCGCAACCTGGAGGACCATGAAGTAGGATGCCTTTTGGGGGATCGATCCCTAAGGTGGAAAATAGCTCGGGGAATTTAGCGGGTAGTTCTACCATTTCCCGTATTCTTTGGATGGCATCATCTAATCCGCCAATATCTTCATAAGTAACGAGCGGTAAGCCCTTAGCGGTAGGAGCAACATCGGAGGAGATTTCAATTCGAGTCCTATCTTTTACCTGGACAATTCCGGAAGGATTAGTATTAACAACAACGAGCCTAATTTCACCAAGTGTGGGAGAAGCTGCCCTTGGTCTTCCAAAGAGCATTCCCATACCAGACATAGCACTCCTGTTTTCTCCAAGAACGCTTATTACATCTCCATTTTTTACGGGTCTATTCATAAGGGTATTTCGCAGTAAGTCAGGACTTGAATAGATTTTAATTCCTTCCTCAGTTGGGGCTAGAACTATTTTCTGGGCCGGTGATACGGAGATTCTCTCGATTTTCACGGGGTCACCAATTTGGCATCCCGCATTATCTCTAATGAGTCCGTCCATTTGAATAACGTTCTCGCGCAAATCTTGCGAAATGGGAATAACAATAGCAGAAGTAGTTTTTTTTCCCGTAATTTTGACTATATCCCCGGTTTTTAATCCCATTTGTTGCATTACCTTGGGATTAATCCGGATTCGTCCTCTATATGCCCATTTTTTTTCTATACCATGCACTCGCAAAGTTAATTCTTCAGGCATTCAAACGCCTCTGATCTTTTAATTTTAAGATTTACAATTTTAATCTACTCGAATGGTCGTGCCCCGTCCGGTAGATTTCCTTTTTTTAATCTTAACCTCTAAAATCCCATTTTTATAACGAGCTTCTGCACCATTCGGGTCGACCTCGCTCGGGAGGGCGATTTGTTTGAAGTATTTGCGTTTTGGCGTATCAACGGAAAGAGTCAACATCGTTTCAGTTGTTTTGAGCTTAATGTCCGAGTTATCAACCCCTGGAATCTCTGCAATGATTGAAATTTGGGTTTCTTCATTGATCACATCTACTAAGGGTTCTCGTATCCCCTGAAGTAGCTTCTTTTTTTGTTTAGGATTAATGTTTCCAAAAGGGCGAATGATCGGCTTTTTATCGGGACCGAAACTCATGGAAAAACCCCAAATGACCGGGCCTTTGGAAGGATCTTTATCAGAATGAAAATCAAATTGTTTCATAAGCTTCTCAGCAATCTTTTCAATATCTTTCAAATCAAGATTTTTCAAAAAATCGGGACCGAAGACATCATTAAAATTGGGTTCCTTAGACCAAATAATTCGATCTTCTTTCTCTTTCTTCTTCCGTGATTTTTTATCTTCTTCGTCTTCATATTCATCAAAATTATCGTAAGACACTACCATATCTCCAAAATTTTATTCAAATTCACTCTTTAATATCTCAAGGAGGCGAAGAGCTTTGGAACGTGCCCGATTAAGATGGTCAATCTCTTCTTCTAACAGGGTCATAAGCCCTTGAATTGTTTCTAATTTGGTCAGACCATAAGGCAATCTCTTCGCGTCTTCTATACGTTCTTCAATTTCATTCAATTTCTCGAAATGAGCACTGCTCATTTCTGGTGTTCGTAAATCAAAGATGAGATCATCCTTATCAATGCTAATGAACATCCGATAATTCGCGGTGGGTGCTATTTCATAGTATTTCCGCTTCCGGCCTTTTCGCCTTTCTTCCGCTTCATCTTTTTCAAACGACGCGAGGAGGCCAAACTCTTCCAACTCTGCCAAATGGCGTAAGATGGCTTGTTGGCCAATCTCTAATTCCCGGGAAATTTCACTGATAAACCGAGGTTGGTCAGAAACCAAGTCCAGTATTCGACACCTAGTTTCGTTACCCAAGATATCCAGCAATTTGCGTAAACGCCGCAGCATAAAATTTTCCAAAGTCAATTCTCACCTTTTTTTGCGCACTAATAAGTCACACATTAAATAACACAAAATGTGTTATTTAAAATTTTCGGAATTTCGCCGAAAAAAAGCTAATTTCATTTTGCGTAAATTAACCAAAGAAAGTTCTTTCATTATTGGATTATTTTAATATGAATTAAATTAGTCCCTAAGGTAATTTTATAATTTCATCATTCTTCAGAAGATACGATGAGGTCTTTTATATCTATCTTCTCTATATCCAGCCCAAGCTTGAATATCTTTAGGCTGTAGGATTGAAGAGTCTGCTGACATAAGTGATCTTGCTTTTCAATAAGTTCAGGGTTTTCTAGATAATCAATATTTAGTAAGTCTTTTCCACGAAAGGTGGGGATGAGAAGATCAAAGCTCAATTTTTTTTTCACGATATCTACAACACAACAAGATGTTTCTGCAGAGACGGGTTGGATGGAATTGGTACTAGTACGTGGAGATTGAATGATTGATGGGATAATTATCTGAGTTATGGGTATCTCACGAGTAACGATCGAAAAGTTATTTTCTTCAGGTTGAATGATCGCCTTTTGAATTTCATCTGAAGTCGTAATTTTCGAATATTTCAGCTTTTGATAGAGTTTGGGGAATCTTTCTGAATCATTATAGTTAATTTTGATGGTTTTAGGAAATGGATGGCAAATTAATTCATTATTTTCGAATTTTACATAACATAAATCATCCGCTACGAAATCATAGCCGCTCCGAAGGAACTTCATGAGTAATGTAGTCTTTCCGGTTGCTTTTGACCCACAAATTAGCATGCCTTTATCATCCTTTGATATGCACGCCGCATGAATGCGAAAAATATCCTGCTGGAGTAATGCCTTAGAGAAAAGATAATCGATCACACCCACACAGATGTTGAAATACCGGAAAGGATCACGGACCAGATTCCTAACCGTGTTTTTATTCGGATCATAGATCCCTCTAACTAATCCGTGGTGATAAGTACCAAAATATTTTCCCTCTCGGTAAACAACCTTTCCGCTATTCTTTGCCCAAACAACTTTCCCTTTTAAAAAAGAAACATCTTCACGGATGTTTTTAACCCAACTCGCAGGAGATGGATCCTGCGTGGATTCAATTGGCTGGTACTCCGCAAAGTATTGGGATTCATCCTGAGAAAAATATTTTCCAAATTCAATCGTTATGTAATCTAAAATGGTTTGTGAATTGGTTTTTAATAGGAGCGTCTGGTCCATGAACTTGATAAATCGTTGAAAAATCTTTAATTTCCTCACTGAAATTTCTCTTTTTTCCTATAAATACAATTAGCTTTCTTTAATAAATCATCTTTTATGACGACCAAGACCATAGAGCGCTTCAAGGATCGATTTTCTCAGCTTCTTGCTTGACTTAAGAATGTCAAAAAAGGCATCAAAATCTGGTCGAGATGGCTTTAACATCTTCTGCGTGTTTTCCGAGAACTTATGCTCCTTACCAAGTGTTGCGAGAACCTTAGCCTCATAATTTTGAAAATAAAAGTTTTCTGAACTACTAGCCTCGTCGATTTCTTCTGCAGCAATCTTCGCAGTGCGCATGCCTTGAAATATCCCTTCACCAGAGAGTGGATTTGAAGCCCCTATCGCGTCTCCAATTAGCACGAAACGATTACCACTAACGCGGTACTTCTTGCTGTTCAAATTATAGAGAGAGGGGTTGAAGTGTGAGCGCCGAGGCTCCAATTTCACGGAAGTGTCTAATAGGTCGAGTTTTTTAAAATATGTTTTTGAGTTGTTAAAGAGTTCTTTTGAAACCATGGAATTGGTTTTCTTCTCAGTTCTAGCTTTGTTTATAACAAACTCTAAACTCGTGGCAATTCCAAAATTAAGCTTGTCCTTTTTTGGATAGAACCAATAATACCCAGTATCAAAATCTGCAAAGATAAGGTGGGCAACACCTTCCTCACCTTTGTTAGCGCTTAAATCTGTTTCAGAACAAATGCAAAGCCAAACTTCGGACGGCTCAAAACGTTTTCTTACCCCAAGGTCAAGCGCAACTTTTGAATACGCACCGTCCGCTCCAACAACTATTTGTGATTCATATTCTTCTCCGGTGAATACAGTGACTTTATCGCGCGTTATTTTTACACTTTTCACCTTCGAATTATCTACGAGGGTTGCGCCACTTTCTTCCGCACTTTTTGCGACTTCATAATCAAACCATTTTCTCGAAGTACCGAACGTGACGGGGTTTCCTCCGTAGGTCATTTCCACGCCTTCAAGCGATTTGGTATAAAACATGAGCTTGCTTGTAGGAACGATGGGGAAACCTACATTCGAAGGATCCCACCCTAGAAGGTCAAAAACCCCTTGAGTCAGCCATCCACTTCCGATCTTGTACCTTGGTAATGTTTTCGCTTCCAAGAGAAGAACTTTAAACCCGTTTTTTGCGAGTAGGCTTGCACAGAAAGCCCCAGATGGCCCTGCCCCGCAGATGATAACATCGAAGCGCATAGGCTTTTTTATATAGGACTCTTCTAAAAAAGCTTTCTCAGTAATTATTACATAATATTAATATTCAAGATTATTTTTACCATTTACATCGTTCAATAACAAATTATAAATGAAATTGAGGTGAGGTAACATGCCTATCATCATTACAATTTGCTGGTACCCCCCAGGTATCGCAGAACAGGTTGCACAGAGATATCTAGAGCTTCTACAAAAGAGTCCTGTTCCCGACGTTGTAAAGCGACTCGTACTGCCCTGTAGCACGTCTACTCCAGAAGGGATAGAAGTTGTTACCGTTGATGAAGTGAAATCTAAAGATATGGGAGCCGCTTGGGAATATGGAGATAAGTTTTTAATAGCATTTAGGGACATTGAAGGATTTAGATGGCAAAAAACAGTGTATAATACAATAACAGAGGGATTGAAGCTAATAGGAATGGGCTAATTCTCTATAATTTTCACCGATTCTGATGGAAAAGACCCATCTTCCTTTTATTTCCCCTTTTTTTAAAATCAATCGATTTTGATCAGTCAATGATAAGGAATTCATCACCATTTCGGGGTTTTCCCAAGAAATCGGGAGACAATGATTTCCGTGAGGACGCCTTCTTTATCCAATTCATCGACTAAAATGATGAGGATTTCTTTCACGTTTTCAAATTGCTTCTCTAAATTTTGGATTCGACTCTTTAAATTAAGGTATTCCAGAGATTCAGCAACCTTAGGCGTGGGTTGAGCGGGTATAAATGTAGGCACAGGCAACTCTTTCTGCACCTCTTGAATTCTTAATGCAACTTGGTGTCCTATAGATCTTACATGACTCGTATGATTAGGGTTCTTGACCTCTTTACCACAAATTGGACACTTCGTTTTTAATCCCCCGAGAATTTTTCTAATATTCTTAAAAAATATTTCCGGAGATGTGTTTGAATTTCGATCTATAAAGGGGAACCGCTCGACCGCGATATGTTTTTTGCTAGAGTTGATGCAACTATAAATTTCTCACGGTTTTTTGTCGGAAACTTTCCGGAGCGCCCGAAACGCCCCCGCAATGATTCCCTCATCTAATAACATTTATATTAACTACTTCACTATTAATACAAAGAGATTTTGGGAGGCAAATAAGGTGGCAAGTGCGGTTCCTTCACAAGCTCTAGTTGATGTATCACATCCAGATAGAACTCCCAGTATGGGGAGATTATGCTTTGTTATTTTATTTACAATAGTTACAATTATTGCGACAGTCTTAACTGTTGGGTCAGGGGGGTATAGTGGGGCATTGGAATTGATTGGAATATTATGGCTCACTGTTGCTTTGTTCGCTACTGAATTCTGGTGGAATAGATATAAACAGGAACATGAATTTGATTGTGTCTATTGTAGGTATAATGCCTGTAAAGATTTAGGTAAAGAACAAAAGTTACTTTTTTGTGATAGATGGGTACCCAAACCCAAATTCTTCGGGGTGATTGTTATGGTGGCCTACTCAGGAATTATCACCTTATTTTACATACTTTCACCAATTCGCCTTGTTCAAGTAATATTGACGGAGATGATGTTGTTTAGCTGGACATTCACAATCCTTTTAGGTTTATTTAACCTTCAGCATATAAGTAAGGAAGTTCCCAATTCCTATCATAAACGGCCTCGCCACCCGACAACCTGTGAATGTCAGGGGCGGGGACTCTGCCCATTCTGCTTGGGGGGAGGAAAAAATATTTTTAAATTATATAGTAGTGATGACGATACATGCCCTGCTTGTCACGGGATGAAAATATGTCCTACTGAGCTTAAAAAAATCGGATATCAGCATAAAGGCTTTCAAACTTGTCTTATAGGTTGTATCACTTTTCTAGTTGGTTTATTAGGAGTGTACCTTATCTTTTGGTAAAGCTTGTTTTAAACAATAGTTAATAAAGTGAAGTAGTTTTTACTTTTTTTCTGTAGAATGAAAAATTTGGCATAAATTTTTCAAGAATTTATTTTTGTCGGGGGGGATCTCCTAATTTTTTGCTTTAGATTATTCAAACGAAGCGTTTATAAGAGTATTCTTCTTAATTGTAATTAGGTTCAGTGGTATCAAATGAAATGCGTTTGATACTATTTCTAATTAAAAATTCACGTACTTTAGATTATAATAGAATGGAAATGGCTTCAGATTTTGGAGTTTAAATACCGTTATTTTAAATAAAAATTAGAGGAAGTTTCAAGAAATGGAATTTGGAAATGATTATGACGATTCACCCGAAGAAGTTAAGGAACCAGAGATCGAGCCCATTGGTGATGATCCTGACGAGCCCTATATTGAGCCCATCGGTGATGATCCTGACGAGCCCTATATCGAGCCCATCGGTGATGAGACTGAAACTACTGAAATCTCTAAGCAGGGGGAACCTGAACCTCTGGAAGAACCTGCATCACTTGAGGCGCCTGAGCCACTTAAGGAATCAAAAGATTTGCTTGATGATATCCTCAATGAGGCAAATGAGGATTTGAGGGAGGTAGAAACGGAGGGTTTGGACACATCTATGGAGTCACTTGATGATTTCTTCAGCGAGATAAATAGAGATTTGGAGGATTCAGATGAAATTGGTGAAGAACCAAACCAATATGAGCATGAATTGCTCCCAGACGAGTTGAATCCCGATTTAGATTCCGAGGTTCTTGCCGAAGAGACGAACCCCTACAAGAAAGACTTGACTTCCGAAGAGAAGGAGGGCGGCTTTGACATTTCTGCTGAGGAGAAGAACCCTTACGAGAAGCACTTGACCGATGAAGAGCGCGAAGACGGCTCCAATATCTCTGTCGAGAATGAAAACCCCTGCGAAAATGATTTGACCCCAGAAGAGAAAGACCAGGATTTAGGGGTCCCTACCAACGATGAGAACCCCTATAAAGGCGATTTGCTTCCTGAGGAGATTGGAGATGATGACGATTTTTCTTCTTTTTATGAGTTAATGAAAGAATATAACGAGCAAGGTAGAATGGGTATAAAAGGTTCTAAATTTACAAAGAAGTTCAAGACTTGGATTGAAGATAATCCTTCCATTAATGAAGAAGAGAAACAAAAATTCCTTGAAAATTGGGAAGATTCTACAGCTATAATCCCCAAAATCAGATTGAAAGAGTTACAAGAAATAATTGAAGAGCAGGGCGGTAAGTTGCACACGACTGAATATAGCAGTAGCCGCACGAAAGTGAAGGTGGAGTGTGCTGAAGGTCACATTTGGCAAGCTACACCAGAAGCCTTAAAAGAACATCGTTGGTGTCATAAGTGCGCAGGTGTTGAACGGGGAACAATTGAGGAGATTCAGGATATAGTGGAGCAGCGGGGGGGTAAATTACACTCGACCGAATACGTGAATAACCGCACGAAAGTGGAGGTGGAGTGCGAGGAAGGACATATCTGGCAGGTTACACCTCGTGATTTAAAACAAGGCCGTTGGTGCCGTAAATGCGCGGGTTTGGAACGGGGGACGATTGAGAAGGTCCGGGAGATAGTGGAGCAGCGGGGCGGCAAGTTACACTCGACCGAATACGTGAATAACCGCACGAAAGTGGAGGTGGAATGCGGAGAGGGACACGTCTGGCAAGTTACACCTCATGATTTAAAAGCGGGTTATTGGTGCCGTAAATGCGCTGGCGTGGAACGGGGAACGATTGAGGAGGTCCGGGAGATAGTGGAGCGGCAGGGCGGCAAGTTGCACTCTACCGAATACGTGAATAACCGCACGAAAGTAAAAATTGAGTGTGAGGAAGGTCATATATGGGAAGTTAGACCTAATGATTTGAAATCGGGTCATTGGTGTCTTAAATGCTCGGGAAGTGAGCGAGGTACGGTTGAGGAGATCCGGGAGATAGTGGAGCAGCGGGGCGGCAAGTTACACTCGACCGAATATATTAATGCACAAATAAAAGTGGAGGTGGAGTGCGCTGATGGGCACGTTTGGGAAGTTAAACCTAATCACCTAAAAAGTGGTCATTGGTGCCCTGAATGTGGAACAGGACGGAGTGAACGAGTTTGTCGGAATATTTTCGAAGCGATCTTTAATAAAGAATTTCCGACAAGACGACCTGAATGGTTGGTTAATGATCGGGGGAATCAAATGGAATTGGATGGATATAATGAAGATCTTGCAGTAGCATTTGAATATCAAGGTGGACAGCATTATCACTACCATAATCTCTTTCATGAATCTTTGGAAGATTTTGAACAACGGATTGCGGACGATAACTTGAAGCGAAAAGTGTGTATGGAAAATAATGTCACATTAATTGAAGTCCCTTATACAGTTCAATACAATCAATTACCAAATTACATCATCGACGAATGCAAGAAGAAAAATATTCAGGTCCCAGAAATTGACGAGCATGTAGATTTTAATAAAATAATAAATAGGTCCTTTATTAAGTCAAGAGAAAATGAGAAAGAGTACGATAATCAGAAAAAGATTGATAAGTATATATCTGAAGAGGATAGAGGTGGGAATAAAAAAGAGAAAGAACAATAAAAATTTCAAAATAATCCTCTTTTTTGATTAGAGATAAGAGAGTAAATCTCAGAATAAAAATCAATCGAAGACTTTTATAATATTGTAGATAATTAGATAATAGAGTCAATATTAAGAGATGTTAAGAAGTAATTTAGGGTTACTTATGGTTAAATATGTGTTTAAGGAATTTAAGACAATAATCAATAAAATGAAGTATATTGATACATGGTGGTACGTAAGGTACACAATTAACGGCTATAGAGGATGTGAGCACCATTGTATATATTGTGATGCTCGCTCAGAACGATATTACTTATCTAAAGATTTCGATCAAACAATTATCGTAAAGAAAAACGTGAAGGAACAACTAGATCGGCGCTTAACGAGAGCGAGAACCTTCCTCCCTGACGTTACTGCGTTGGGGGGTGTGAACGATGGTTATATGCTTCACACGGAGAAAAAATTCAAAAATACTAGACAAATTTTGGAGGTTCTCTTGAAGCACAAATATCCGGTATCAATATCAACCAAATCAATTCTGATGCTCCGGGATTTAGATTTGTTTAGTAAGATTGCGGAGGAAACCTGGTGTGCTCTGGCATTTACAATAACGAGTGTAGATGAGGAGGTCAGTACTTTTTTGGAACCACGGGCAGCAAGTTCAGAGGAGCGGTTCTTGGCCTTGGAGCGAATAAAACAGGAATATCCAGCAATTCAAACGGGAGTCAATCTACTGCCGATCGTGCCCTTTTTGGAGGATTCGGATGAAAACTTGGAGGCCATTGTCCGATCCGCCCATGAGGTGAAGGTTGATAATCTCACTTTTGGAGGATTGACGCTCCGAGACCAAGCGTCCTATTTCTTCCAGAAATTGGGAACGAAGTATCCCGACTTGGTGGAGAAATTTCACAAACTCTATCAGGGCGGGTATGTGCCCAAGGACAAAGCATACATGTTGGAGATCAATCAAAAGATGGTGCAGCTGTGTAAGAAGTATTCAGTTCCTTACCGGATAAAGCGGCGTTATATTCCGTCCGATTTTCGCCGGGTGAATTATTTAGTTGCACAAGAGCTGGCAGATCAAGCGTACGAACGGCAAATACAAGGGAAATACTACAATAACCACCTGTGGGCCTGTAATCATATCCATAATTTGACTGAGTCTATTACCACCATTGCAGCGCGGGATGAATTAGAAACCATTAAGAACGTGAAGGGGAAGATAAAAGCGGAAGTGGAGCAGTTAATTAAGAAATATGACAAATCTAAAACGCTAGAGAGCTACTTCAAGTAAATTAACGATAGAAAAATAGGTTTCTTTACTCGGGTTTTAACGGTATGGATTGGAGTAGTGTAGTATATACAATAATGCATTTCTGTCTTAGGAAATTATAATAATAGGAATGAGACACCATTATTATCTATGAAATTGAGGTAAAAAAAATGGGCAAGAGTGATGAGATGGAATTATGCAGAAAAAGAAAGCAAACTGGTTCAAAATTCTCCGCTTTGTTACTTATTTCAGCGATATTACTACTTAGCTTATTACCTTTACCACTAGCGCATCAGATAACAACCGAAAGCACGAAAATCGATTCTTCAATCAGTATAAGAGTTCAAAATGGGTTGGACACACCGGTACATCAGTGGACTGGGTACTGGGGCGTTGGTAATACGACTACTTCTGAGAGTGTTGCTTTAGATGGGAGTTCCGTGTATATGGTTGGTAATGTTTATTATGGCCTAAGCTTCGCGATTAATCCATTTATCGCGAAATTAAGTTCGAGTGGCGCTACTCTTTGGGACCACGTTCCTAACTCCACGAAAAACCAAAGGTTTATGGACGTTGCAGTAGACAATGAGTCTAATGTAATCGCGATAGGCTTGGGAGATAATATAACCACACTGTATGACGTCATAGTCGCGAAATATAACGCATCAGGAAAGCAATTATGGAACTTGACGTGGGATGCAGGATTTGGGCAGGATGATGAAGGTCATGCTCTTGTTTTAGATAGTAACGATAGCATGTACATCGCGGGGTGGATAACGAATGTAACCTCAGCTGACTATGATCCGCTATTATTAAAACTTAATTCCACGGGCGACTTCCAATGGATTGGAGCCTGGCACAATAATTCAGGAGACGACCGCTTTTTTGACATAACCTTGGATGGGAACTACCTTTACCTGGTAGGGTTTACATCTAGCTTTGGTGTAGGCATGGTTGATGTACTGCTGGTCAAATATGATCTTCAGGGGAAGATGATTTGGAACGTGACTTGGGGTGGAAGCCAGGGTGATGTAGGAGAAGGAGTAGCAGTGGATGCGTCACACAATATTTATGTAACAGGGTCCACGCAAAGTTTTGGGGCTGGTAACCAGGATGCGTTTCTTGTGAAATTCAATAGTGCAGGTGTTAAGCTCTGGAATATAACCTATGGTACTGGCGATAACGAGTTTGGTTATGATTTGGCGGTAGATAATTACGGTTACATTCATTTGGTAGGGAAAGCAGAGCAACCCGGAGGTGGGCTACCAAAGTATGATGGTACCTATGCAATATTTGACTCATCTGGTGCTAAGATTTGGGATATGACGTGGGGTACAGTTGATGGTATTGAATCGGGCAATGGTATAATCATTAGTGCTAATGAGGTATACTTTACGGGACCAATCTGGAATGCGAGCGGTAATACGTATGACGCCATAGTATATAGATATCGAATAAGCCTCTCCGAAGATGGGTCACCTATTCCAGGATTTCAATTAAGCTGGGTGATTTTCTCGGTAATATTTCTGTTGGGCCTACCTTTGATACTGGTAAAGTCTAAAAAATTTCACGTAACACTGTGGAAATAGAAAAAGCCAAACCATTTCATTCTTTTTTTCTCATCCCGGCCAGATATTAATTTTTTTAAAAAGTTCAACTATCGTATCTGGGTACTCGTATTGGGGGAGTTCCTCAAAGGGGCACCATTTTAAATCCACGGCATCGTCCATGGCAACAGGACTTCCTTCAAATTGATGAGTAACGTAATCTACGATAATAAAGTGGTACTTAAGTTTGCCATCCGCATCGTAGATGATTTTATCCACGATATCCGCGACGTTCTCCATCTCTAAAACCTTTAATCCGGTTTCTTCTTCAACTTCTCGAGCAGCAGCGATATCAGTTCTTTCACCATAGCCAACCATCCCTCCAGGAATGCTCCATAACCCTTTGTCGGGTTCATGTCCGCGTTGGATGATTAAGATCGTGTTTCCCTTAAGCAAACAGGTCCCGACGCCTATGAGTGGATACTCAGGATAGACCCGAGGGTCGCCCATTTTAATTCACCTAAAAAAGTCTGATGTTTTTCAATGAAGTTTTGAATGTATGATCGTTATGGACACTACTTTTTAATTTTCTCTTCCATATTTTTTATTGTACTTCGTGATCAACCAAAGAGACAGTATCTGCAGAGGAAGTCCAAACGCTAATAATATCCAATATAAAGTAGGAATCCCCAGAAACATTTTCGTTCCATAAAACCAGACAACATCATCATAAAATCGATCCAAACCCCAAATAATATAGCATCCAAAATCTTCTAAGGTCCCAAAACTCCCATAGTTTCCGATTATTAACATTAAAAATAAGGAGGCTTCGATGGTCTCTTTTTTCCCGAAAATCTTATAATCAGGGCGCTGGCTCTGAGCATAGACAAACATTGTCAGGAAGGTCAGTGGGACTAAAAACATCATGGTCAGCCCCCAGAATCCCCATAACCAATCCCACTTGCCAAAAACGGTGGGAGGAGGCCCCCATATGGAACTTTCCCAGACAGTTACGCCGACAAATAATGCACTATGAAAGAAAAACATAATGCCAAACCCTTTATGGAATTTAAAAAATATGAGTAAAGCAATCCCGCCAAATAAACTGAGAAAAATCAGAGCGTAGAGCCAAGCTTCCATTTTAGCATCCTCTTTTTATGAGATTATTATTGTAATTTCCCCACTTTTTAATGTTAGCGATCTCTTAAAAGGACATAGATCCGAGTGTGGAAGGGCGGAGGTTCGATCCAAGGCTAGGATCTGATAGGTTCCATGGTTCTCAGCCATATTTTTTATTATACTTTCTGATCAACCAGAGAGATAGTATCTGCAAAACAAGGCCAAACGGCAATTTTATCCAATATAGAGTCGGAATCCCTAAAAAAAACCGCGACCCATGAAAAATGACAGCATATTCATAAAATCTATCTAAGCCCCAAATAATATAGCATCCAAAATCTACGAAGGCTCCAAAAGTCCCATAATTTCCGACTATTAACATCAATACTAAGGACGCTTCGATGGACTCTTTTTTCCCGAATACCTTATAATCAGGGCGCTGGCTCTGAGCATAGATAAACATTGTCAGGAAGGCAATTGGTACTACAAACATTATCAGCAGCCCCCAGAACGCCCACATCCATAGCTTACTGCCATAACAAAAATATCCGTCAAAAGGATCCCACATTGAACTTTCCCCAACAGATATGCTGACATATATTGCACCTTGAAAGAAAAAAATAGTGCCAAACCCTTTATGGAATTTATAAAACATTATTAAAGCAATCCCGCCAAATAAACTGAGAAAAATCAGAGCAAAAAGCCAAGGATCCATCTTAACATCCTCCTTTTGATAAGGTATTATTGTAATATTACCCACTTTTTAATGTTAGCGATCTCTTAAAAAGGGCATGGATCAGAGTGCAGAAGGACGAAGGTTTGATCCAAGGCTAGGATCTGATAGGATCCATGCTTTATTGAGTTCCTTTACATCGTCAACAAATACTTGTCCGTTTCATGACAGAACTATTCGCTCAACGTGCGCTCTTGATCCATCATCGCGCCGAGTCTGGGACTGTCAAGGACGCTGTTTCGCTGAAGGATTTTGTTGTGAGTATATTATCAATAAATCTGCTGAAATTGACGAGTTAATCAAATTTCTCCAATTTTTTTCATACAAGAGGAAATAGCATTAAAATATATGATGTGTTAATTTACTAATTATGCGAAAATTAATACTCACTGTAGCCCCAACGGGCTCGTTAACGACGAAAGAGCAATTACCCTGGATTCCGATAACGCCCCGGGAAATTGCAGATAGTGCTTTGGAAGCGTATAAAGCTGGGGCGGTAGTGGTGCACATTCACGTAAGGGACCCGAAGACTGGGAAGGCAATCCAAGGTCGGGAGTTATATAAGGAAACGATAGAATTTATTCGTGCTGAAAGCGATATGATCATTTGCACGACGACGGGTGGCGGTGCGACAACAGGTGTAGGTCCCATGGGGCGCATTGTTTCCCTCGATCTAAAACCTGAGATAGCGTCTTTAAACTGTGGGTCTATGAATTTTGGAAAAGCAATCTTTCAAAATCCCCCCGACCTCATGGAAACCTTTGCAACAAAAATGAAGGAGTTTGGTGTTAAACCTGAACTAGAAGCCTATGAAGTCGGGCATATTGCGAATGTTAAGCAAATAGAGAATTTATTGCAGCCACCTTTACGGTTCAATTTCGTCATGGGAGTCAATGGGGGCATTCCCGCGACGATAGAGAACCTATTGCTCATGCGGGACACGGTCTACAAGCTCTATGGTCCGGAAAGTTTATGGATGGTTACGGCAATTGGGCGATATGAGACCCCCCTGTGCGCCCATGCCATCCTCCTGGGAGGCGATCTCAGGGTGGGTTTTGAAGATAACATCTACTATTCGAAAGGTATTAAAGCAAAGAGTAATGCTCAATTAGTAGAACGAATGGTTCGCATTGCGAATGAAGTTGGGCGTGAAATCGCTACACCGAAAGATGCTCGCGATATATTACGTCTTGAATAATTAAATTGGATGAGTAAAATGATACTATATAGAAAAACCTTTTTGGTACTTGTGTTGATTTGTTCAATTCTTATGATTATATCTCAGAACTTCGGAACACGAGGATTTTTGGTCGAGGAATTTTTAGATTGGACCACCTACATTAATATAGATGTTGTAAGGGTGTGGGCGAGTTTTCAAGATTCACTTATTGGATATATACCTGGTTTGAACATTTTGGCCTATTTTCCAACCGTGGCTGGGGTACTGGGGATCATAAGTGCATTTAGTGTCTTTAAAGATGAAAGTAGTCCGAAATTATTGTTTAAAATCGTAGGACTTATTGCAATTTTGGCGTATGCTATGTTCTTTCTTTTTGGTCTGTTCTTTGGAATTTTTAGCTCTGAATTAGCAATCCCGAACCTTGCCGGTGGTTACTTTTGCTTAATCCCAGGAATCATCTTATTAATCCTTGGCATTGCAATTAAAAAACCTGAATACATGAAAGGTGATGCACGAGTAGATAAAGAATACTACGCCATTGGTGGAGAACCAAGGGGACCTGCACCACCATCAATCACAGCACCAACAATCGCCTGTCCAAACTGTGGTGCGATGTTAGCTGCAGATGAAGTGTTCTGCGACAATTGTGGGCAGTATCTATAAAAACCGAGGCAATTAGGGCTGTGTGATTTTATCCTTAACTAATAAAAAGGCAATTGCTCCAAATGTGCGATTAACATTATCGCCAGTTTTGGCAGATGTTTCAAGGTAAGATAAGCCGAGTTCATCGGCGAGTTTTTTCCCCTCATCAAAGCTAACCTTTCGCTCTTCAACCAGATCTATTTTGTTTCCAACCATGAGGGATTGAACAGCCGTACCAGCAACAGCATGGAGTTCACTTTGCCAGTTTTTCAAATTGAATAACGTGTCGGGGCGGGTGACATCATAGACAAACAAAGCGGCTTGGCATCCAGATAAGTACATCTGGCGCACTTTTTGGAAGTATTGTTGGCCAGCAAGGTCCCAAAGTGAGAAACCGACCGTGATTTTGTCCGTCACCTTGTAATCGATGCGCATTATGTTTGTCCCAATGGTGCTTTTATAATCATCTTCAAAGGCCTTATCGACAAATCGCGTGAGGAGGCTAGTCTTCCCTACGGCCCCATCACCCAAAATAACAACTTTAAAGCTGAATTTTAGGGCTTCTTCCACCATCTTGGGCAAGGTTGGGTCAACGTTCTTTTTACCATCTAAAATTTGTGCAATCTTTTCGGCAACAATATAGGAATAAGGAAGAATGTAATCGGCGTCTGCGGTACCGGACGTAATTGTCACGATAATGGCTTTGGAACCTGCATTGACGAAAATAATGGTGCCCACCTCTGTTGAAATCGTCGTTGTCCCGAATCGTCCTCCAAGGTTTAATTCAGTTTTAATCCGGTCAATAAGCTTTTCAACGATTGCCGTAACAGCCCCAATTGAGAGTTCATCAGTTGCAGCATCCACTTGGGAGGCGATTATCAACCCATCCTGATCGACGATGGCAGCAGCTTTTGATTTTGTTATTTTGATGTAATTTTGCAGAAGTTGATTCAACAGCTCGCTCGTTGACACCTTTGAAACCTTTTTTCTTTACTTTTAATGAGTATTATTACTTCAAATTATAAACTTGATCTTTAAGTTAGCATAATCAGATCTGATAACGAGTATTTTTAACTCTTTCAGTGATCAAATTACAAAAATCCTCAAATTTAAAGTCAAATTTGCGATCTCTGTAAATGTCTTTGTAGATATCGATTTGGAAATCGTGTTATAAACAAATAATTCTCATTCGAGAATAGAGTATAAGACCTCAAAAGGTTTATTAAAGATAGGATTAATTTAACTTCAACAAAATTAGGAGAAAAAAAGTGTAAGATTTATATAAACACCCTTAGTATTAACTTAGTGTCAAGTCATAGTAAAGAAGGGGCAATTCCGTGGCAGTGGCTAACATTGACTCTATTGTAAAGGAAATAACTTCGAAATTAGGCGGCATTTTGGCAGTTCGGGTCTATGTCGGCGTGGCAAATAGCATAGGTCAGTTGATCTACGAAGATTCAGAGATGGAACAGTTCAGAAACTTTATTCAAACCTTTGTAAAGAGTAATTTTAAATATCTAAAGGTCGGAGATCACAGTTTGCCCATTTCTGGAAGGAATATAATGTTCTTTCGGACGCCAAAAGCTATGTTAGTTCTCTATAGCATTAAGGGGCGCGTTGGACAGCTCCTAACCTTTAAGAGCATGCTCCCAAAATATATGAATAGCTTCGATCAGTTTGTTGGAGAAGTATCCCCTGAGGTACTTCCGGCTGAATTGGTGGTTGAAGAAGTCCGACCTGAAGTTGAAACGATCCCTACGGTCCCCTTAAAAGCTATAGAAAAGGTCATTTTTTCGAGACGAGAGGCATTTTACAAGGAGATAACTCCAGTTTTGGGCAAAAAAATTAAAGATGGCGCAAAATTCAGCTTGATCACGAGTGTTATTCTCAATTACAGTAATGATGAAAATTCTATCTTGGATATCTCTGATAAGTTAGATGTGAGTCAAGAGGAATTTAACGCCCAATTGTATAAACTCTATAAGGCAAACTGGATTAAAATTCAAGATTACGAACTCTTTCCAATTATGTGTCCCAGCTGTAAAAAAAATTATTACTATTTCGTGCCCACTGAACTCCTCAAAACAAGCCCTTGTGAGCATGTTCGATTTCAGATCGCATCCCCTGATTGTGATCACGCTTTTTACGTGATAATTGAGAAAAAAGGGAAAATAAAACCGAAGGCCATTCCGAAAATTCGAGATATCGAGGATGAAATAGATTTCTCAGAATTGTCCATTGAAAAGCTCATCAAATTTTTCGGTCAAGATCTCTTCTTTAATTTATTCCATGCTATATTTTTCAAAAATTTTGTTCTTTTTCTTGAGTCAGGTAATTATGCTGAAAAAATTACCGAATTTATGAAAAAGTTCTTTCCGCAAGTTGCATATGGCACGGAAATTCAATCCCTCTCTCGAGATGAATACAGAAAGAAAAGTAAACGATTTGCAGATTATCTTGTAATTGATCTGAATTCGAATATCGTGGCGAATGAGCCTTATGAAACCGAAGACTTGGACTTTGAATTAAGGCTTTTCCGTAAAATTTTGATGGAAGAGGATGAGAAAGTTCAGATTTTAAAAACTCACTCTGAATTTGAGAAGCTCATTCTGAACACGGATACTATACTGAATGAAATTGAAATGTATAAGGAAATTAAAGAAGACGAATTAATTGAATTAATGAAAAATCAGCATGATATTCTTATTGAACGTTCAGAAATCCCAATAATAAAAGAATTGGCGGATATTTACTACTATGTGAATATTCGAAAGAAAGTCACGAAAACACTCGTCGGGCAAGTTTCGGATTGGTTAGAGGGCATCTAATTTTTATAAATCGCGCGCAGCGATTTCACCTTTATGTTCTTCCTTGAATTGTTTCAGTTGCTCGGCCGTTGGAGAACTCTGTGCGCCCCCAAACTGGATCTTGTAACCGGCACACGCGTGTGCAAGTATCATCGAATCTTTCAAAGATTTTTTCTCTAAAAGTCCTGAAATTATTCCAGCTGCGAATGCATCCCCTGCCCCTATGGTATCATACACTTTTACTTTAAAGGGAGGTAACGCAAAAAATTCAGTGTTGGATTTCACGATTGTATCTTTCGATCCACCTTTAACGATCAAGGTAATGTTTTCTGGGAGAGATGATTTCAGTTTATCTATTACTTTGTGTATGTCCTTCTCGCCTTTAAGTCCCACTAATCGAGCCACCTCAATCCTGTTGATAATGAGGTAATCGACATTCTCGAGAGTTGGCATTAGCTCCTCATAACCCAAATGGGATATGGACCGCCCTGGATCGAAAGAAACTGTCACGTTGGCTCTTCCGCCATGTTTCGCAATCCGTGCAGCCTCTCTGAGAGCTATTGGATCAGTTCCCGTCATGTGTAGATGTTTGGAATTTATAATGGCTGGTAAATTTAAATGATGAAGAGGAAAGGGCTCATTGGCGCCTAAACTCTGGATTATCATCGGTTCTCCATCTGCATTGATGATGAGCATCGAGATTCCTGTTGGTTCATAATAGTTTATCTTAATACTTGAAACGTCCACGTGTTCTTTGAGTAAGGCATTAATGACATTAATACCATAATCATCGAAACCCAAGATGGAACAAATTGATGAAGATATTCCCAACCGAGATGCAGCGACAGCGACATTAGTTGCTGAACCTCCCGGGCTATATTGAATTCGGCCTTTAATTTTGACTGAACTATCAGGAATCGGGAATGTATCTACATATGCACGAATATCTAATAGGATGTGCCCTAACGTGACTAATTCTGGGTGTTGAACCGGATTTTTTGGTTTTTTCATTCTGCTCACCTTTTAGAAAATTCATTCACCTTTTTGAAAAGCTTACACATAATTCATTTCATGGTTATATTTTAAATATATGCCATTTCCAAAAATTTAAATCTTAAAAATGGTATTATAATCACCAATCGGACCCAAATAAAGATTTAAGTCCTAAATGTTTAGAGGAAGAATTAGGATAATTGAAAATGATTTTGATTTGAAATGAATTTAACGATGAAGGTAAGATAGTGAGCTCAGAACAGGCTGATGAAATACTCGAAGGAGTAATTTATTCGACATTATCTAAATTAGGACCCAAACCACAGATTTGGTTTCCAGATTCCTTAATTTATAATAAAATTCTTGAAATAATCATCAAATTCACATCTTACATTTCAGTTGGAGGGGAGAAATGGACGGGGAAAATCTCTATTCTTCCATTTCCAGTCCATAAAAATCTAGGTTTGACGTATTTTTATGAAGAGCCTTCAAGCAATCCTGAAGACAATCCTGAAGAAGTTGTAACAGCCACAGTGACGCTTCTAATCAATGAAAATGCAAGTAACTTTTTCTATCAAAATATAGATAAATTGAAGCAAGATCTCGAGGCGCTTGGAGAGGAATTAAATGCAGAGAAAAGCCGTAAGAGGCTTATTCTTTCACGATATTATTTCAATTTAGTGGAATTCGTGAATCGTTATCAGGCCATTCAAAAAATCACGGATGTTTCAGAACAAATTGAAGAAACAGGCAAAAATTGCGTGCTACTCTCCTATTTTCATAGCAAAATCGGCCCAAAACCGTTTTATGCCTATCCTGAAGAGGTGCTTAATGACGATCATAAATTTCGAATTAGCAAAGAATTGGAGTTGAACTTTGAACAGGGCTTCTTTACTCGTTCATATCCGGATTTTAAAGTTCTCCATTATTATTTTGAACTTCCCTCCGAATGGGCGCGTGGAAAAAGCGAAATGTGTCTCATTTCACTAATATTCGGAAAGATGCCACCTAAGGAAACAATAAATATCATCTCATTCCGATTAGCAGATTTAATTGATAGATTAGTAAAGAAACCAGGAGTTTCAATGGGGTTTTATAAAGTAGGCTATGGGATGAAGGATCATCTCGAGGAAATTCAAAAAATGCATGAATACCTGCACAATTGGGTTATTGAAGTCTATAGAGCCTGCATTGAAGAACAGACTGAAACCTCTTCCGAAGTGAAATTCGCAAACATCCTTCGGGATTATAATCGCGTAAAATTGCTAGAAAGGCTTTCTGAGGGTCCAATGGAGTTAAAAGCACTACAAGAGTGGATCCATGCTAATTTAGGAAAGGCAGTTGATCCTCTCGAGATGATCTCGCCCTTAGTTGATTTTAACTTTGCTATCGTCAATGAAATATCTGGGCAAAATCACATAATGCTTCTTAAAGATCTACACGTTTTCCGCATTTCCCCTTCTACCACCTTAGAAAAATTAAAATCATTGGAAGCAATTTATCCTGATTTACTTAAATTATATGAGCAGGAAATTCAGCGATACTTCCGAAAATACAAGCCATCGCCTCGAGATACCGTGTTTCTTTCGCGGCTAGTTTTCGATCAGGTGAATTACATGGTCATTTCGATGCTCCGCGAAGGTGGGGTCTTTTTAAAAACCGATTTTGAAGAAGCGCTAAGCGAAGAAATCCGTGATCTTGCCCTTGATAATTTGGATTTTTTGAAAGAACAAGATTTGATCACCGATATTGAGGCGCATAATGAACAGTTCATCCTCCTAAAGACAGATATTAAGTTTGTCTCGGCGATTCCAAAATATCTTCTCTCAGATAAGAAGGAGGAACGTGCTTTATTGGACCCTCTTGGCCAAGCACTCATTAATATCACTAAAGCGCCTGACAGAATCAGAAATATTTTCAAGCGCTGGTTTTCCTAACTTTTAAGTTAAGTTCCCGGATATAACAAATTGAAGTCGGCATTCGCATGGAATTTGAGAGCGTTTATAATTTAAATAATTTCTTGAGTTTCATTCACGAATTTATAGAACAGTTTAAAGCCGGTCCAAAAATAGGAGATTATTCTTATAAAAGAGGTAAAGAGATCCCTGATTTGTATGGCTCTTCTGATATTTTAATGACGCTTTATGCAATAAATGAACTTAAGTTAACTGAAAACCAGCGGTTAGAGTGGATTAAACGGCTTCAGACCTTTCAAGACCCCAAGACCGGCTGGTTTAAAGAAGCAGAGACCTTACATTTTAAAGAGCACTCGACTGCATACTGCATCGCCGCCTTAAACCTCATTGGTGGCAAACCCGCCTTTCCTTTAAAATTTATGAAAAAGATGAATACGAAACGAAAGCTTTGGCGCTGGTTGCGATGGCAGCTTTGGAGTCTAATCTGGAGCACCTCGCACCGCGGACCAGGCGTGGCAGCAGCACTTGCTATGACGGGTGAGGCACCGGCAGGGTGGTTTGATTGGTTCTTTGAGTGGTGCAATAAAAAAGTAGATCCGAAAACAGGTTATTGGCGATTAGGTTTCATTCATAAATTGGGCATGATCTCGAAGGATGAGATGGCAGGGGCTTTTCATTTTTATTATATTTATGAGTATTTTAAACACCCACTTCCGTATCCCAAGCAGATCGTGGATTGGACCTTGCGACTACAACATAACAATGGGCTTTGGGATAAAAATGTACCCTATTGCATTGACTTGGATGGCGTCTACTCCTTAGCCAGAGCATCAAAAGCAGCAAATAATTACCGAAAACGAGATGTTGAAAGGGCGCTTGAAAAAACGCTCCATACTATCGTCACTTGTTTGAATGATAAGGAGTTTCTATTCAAAAACTACCGAAATAGCCATCGATTAGTGGGTGCTCTTGCAGCTGTAGCTGAAATTCAAGATTACATGCCCGACCGATTAGACACACCCAAGAAATGGCGTAATCAGCTAGACTATGCACCTTATATTTAAGGAAGTAAAAAGAAGGATAAAACTTGTCTAAAACTAAAAATATAGCTGATGTTCAATTGGAAATTTAATGAATGCCCTAAAATAAAAAAAGGGAATGGTAGGGCTCCTAAAATTGTCTCCTCACTATTGAAATAACAACAAAGCGCGGGTGAATTTTACTAATTTCAATTCGATATTTTTGCGTGACCAGATACATAATCCATTTTTTTTCACATGAACCCCGTGATTTTTTGTTGTTTGGACTTAAAATTCGAGGACTTAAAATCCGAACATTTACATTTTTCCTCATCAATCTTAGATAAGGACCCACAAGCATCTAAATTTCTACAAGCCCCGCATTTAGGGACTTTCGATTTGACTAATTCATAATCATCTTCAGGATTTTCTTCCTGGTCAAAGGTCACTGAGAAGGCTAAGCTTCCCCCGCTTTTCGTTAGGGCGAACCAATAACAAAAACCTCGTTCGATGGGTTCAATGGACCTGATTTCGTAAGTTAAATGATCATCATTTTTATATTGAACTATATCGCCGACTTGGAATCTCGGTTTCGGGAGGGGTGTCGGTCGCGGGATGGGTTTCAGGGTCTTGTCCCGATCTCCCGGGTGCTTCTCCAATTTTTATAGTTCTTTAAATTTAAATAGTAGATATTGTATAGAAAAATATATTATTCATTCATTATCGAAACAATGCGGGAATTTTCTTATATATAAGAAAATTAATATAAAAAATTCAGAGATAGAGTTATTTGGAAATTAATAGCAAGGAGATCAGAAAATTTTGACCACCCATACCTATGGAGATATTCCAGATAAATATGAATCGAAAGAATTTGCGCCTTTAGGGGAAAATACTTGGAGATATAACAAAGAACTCGGCTGGGACTACTTCGTTGATGTAGTTTCAGGGGGAGGGTTCTTTAGCGAGGCTGCGGAGTTTTTAAATGAAAAATTCCAAGTCGCTGTCCAAACCGCCAGGAAGGTTGTAAGCGGCGAGATCAAGGATCCCGAAAATGTCCTTACGCCTTGGTTTTTCCCTCCAGTTATGTATGTTCGCTCCGACTTACAAATGGGAAGTACTAAACTCATTTATGGAAATTCGACTGATATTACATTTATTTGTATCAATGATGCTGATTATCAGATAGGACTACTCATAAATGGTCATATGGAAGATGGAGTTCCGGTCGATTATTGGTATCTTAAAGGCGAGGACGAAGTATTTGAGAGAAGACACCTTAAATTCGGGTTCAAACTTCGTGATATTCCTAGAAGGACAAAAAATTTTGTTAAAAGTGGATATCGTATTTTGGATATCTTGCGAGACATTCGAAATGAGCGAAGTCCACAATGGGCAGATTCAGCATATTCTATGTGTATGCTTTGGATTTCCGGGGCAACTAATATGTTTATAGAACCATCAAGTTGGAATGCTCTCGCACAAATTTGGGATGGCGTGAATGCGAAGAAAATTTACGGCAGATCTGACCATTGGTTTGCCTATGTTCCTTGGCCTCCCGTTCTAAATCTGCTGTTTGCGATGGGACGACCGGAATGGACTATAAGGCTGACAGGTTTAACCACCAGTCATAAATTATTTATTAATGGATTTGAACCAAGGATGATACAGTTTTATAAAGACGTTTCACCTGAACTTTGGGAACTTTTAGTTAGAGATATGAAGGAGAGAGGAGTACCAACTCCGCGGATGACTTTAGGTTGCAAACCTCCTGATTTAAAAGATAAAAAGAAGTTCAAAAACGAAGAATTTGATTGGGTCTATCCGAGCGGAACCAAAGTTATGCCCGCTGAATGGGGTCTTACAGAAGATGAACTATTTAACGGAATTTATACAGATATAACACATGAGACTCCCTCCAAACCCTTCTATGGGAAAGAACATATAATTTCCATGGGGATCGGGAGATAAAGATGATAGTTCCTAGAATTTGAAGATTAATTAATGAAAAATAAGTTATTGTAGAATGAATTTAAATTGAAAACAGCTGGAGAAGTCTTAGGAGAATTATTAATCTGATGTTTACGCGCTCTTACCCCAGAGGAACGAGAAGATCTCTTTGCCCGCTTTAAAGATATCATTAAAGCCATTGAAAAAACGCTCCATACAATGGCTTTACGATTAAATGACAAGGAATTCGTTTTTAAAAACTATAAAAATAGCCATCGATTAGTTGGTGCATTGGCAGCTCTAGCTGAAATTCAGAATTACATGCCAGACCGCCTGCAAACTCCGAAAAAATGGAAATTGATCTTAGATCATTCGCCTTATATCTAAAATCTATTGGGGAAAAAAATGGGAAATCAGACCTCGACTCTGAGTTTCAACTTCTTTACGAGTTCCTTGTAACGATTTCTGACGGTCACCTCGGTGACGTGCGCCACTTTGGAAATTTCGCGTTGGGTTCGCCGCTCACCTTCTTGTATGCCTATGATATAAATACAGGCAGCCGCTAATCCCGTCGGATCTTTCCCTGCAGTCAATCCATATTCCCGCGCTTTGCCGAGTAATTCGCATACTTTTTGTTGCACGCGACCCGAAAGGTCAAGCTCCTCACCAAATCGAGAGACATAATCTATGGGAGAGGCAACGGGCATGTGAATGTTGAGATTATCAACAATTAATCGATAGCTTCGGCCAAGTTCTTTGCGTTTAATGTTTGTATAAGAACAAATTTCATCCAAGGTGCGAGGTACCTTCCTGATTCGGCACGAGGCATAAATAGATGCTGCCACCATTGCCGAAATGGAACGCCCGCGAATGATTCGGCGTTCAATGGCGCGTCTGTAAATAACAGCCGCCGTTTCCTTCACGCTTTTTGGAATGCCTAATTGGCTGGATAAGCGGTCCAACTCGTTCATGGCAATGACGAGATTCCGGGCAATGGATGAATGGACCCTCGTCCGTATTTGCCATTTCCGGAGCCGATAAATCTGGGCTCGCCGATTTGGAGGGAGTTTTTTTCCGAAGTAATCTTTATCATGCCAATCAATCATCGTGGATAGCCCTTTATCGTGCACCGTGTATGTTGCCGGAGCGCCAACTCGACTCCGCTTCTCTCGTTCATCATTCGTGAAGGCGCGCCACTCTGGACCATTATCCACGATTCGTTCAGAAACTACAATGCCGCAATTCGAGCAAATCATCTCGCCACGCGACGTGTCATTAACGATGTCCGCAGAACCACATTCTGGACAACCCTGTCCTTCCGATTCTTCTACGGGTGGAAGAGGTCGTGTTTTTAAAACTACCAACTTTCTCAAACCTCTACTAAAATAATGCGCCAATCTACATTTTTATGTGACAGAAGAAATTTTCATGTGACAGAAAAAATGTTCAAAATTGTACATTAACTCAGAAGTGAGTAATTCTAGATGCTTTAAATAATTTTCGATTGAACTGCAAAAAATCGAATTTTATTCATTGTAAATTTATTTTCGCAACAAAAATAAAATAATAATTTACGGGCATTCGATTCGATTTGAAAAGAAATGATTAAATCAATGCAAAAAATACCATTTTTGAAGTGCGCGCCACTTTTCAAAAAGAAAAATAGGTTAGAAATCGTTTTAAGTTTTCACGTGGTCTGTTCGTCTTTTTCAATCGGGTAGAATTCCGCGACGAATTCACTATATGGATCGCCTCTGAGCAGGCATTTCGTTTCCCGAACCTTGGTGGTAAATTCCATACCGGTGTATTCATTGATCATTCGGGTGGTAGCTTGGAAGACTCCCGCAATGATGGTCCCCCAGCCATGATCCCGCAGGGCATCCGTTGTCACTGGAAAGGGTAACGACATGTCAGTTTCAATTCCGGAGCATAAGAAACACTTGTCAATCCGCCAGACGACCCGATGCGGCTCCCCTTCCGTTTCAGGCGGGATGTATTTCATATATTTGATGTGATCGCCTACGAAGGAATAGTATCCCGCCTTGATCCAAATGCCATGATCTCCAACATACTTCGAGAAGATGACAGAGCCTCGCTCAACCCATTCATTTAAGAAATCCGGCCCTGCTTCGAGAGCGAGATTAAAGATAGCTTCCAAGGCAGATGGTAAATCGCCGTGGAGCTCGACAAGTAGGCGAATAGCTTCCCGATAAGACAGATTCATGAGTAATTTGGGAATTTTTTTAGATCGCCAATACATCAACCGTTTACCCAGCGAAGCAAATATTTTTTCTCGGAGGCCGACCTTCGCTTTTATATTTTTTTTACTCATTAAATCACTTCTCAATTAGTTTATATCGATATTCACAAATCTCGGCTCCACATGATTTACTCTGGACTACACTTCCAATTACTCTTTCATAGCGGAATTTCCGTGGATTATCTCTGATGATGAGATTGAGATATTCCTCTAATATACCCATGGTTGGATAGCAGTAATGAAGGCCCTCGATCGTAATTTCTGGCACGCAAAGCGGACAGTCATTGGATGATATAGAGAATCCATCGTCCAATTTCTTAAGTTTAATTTTTTTCATGCCACCGATCTTATCGCTTAATTCTCGTGCAATTCCAGAGATGGAGGATTTCGACGGCTTGTAGTATTCATAATAAGATCTAGCAATTCGTTTTCCAAATTCCTTTAATTTTTCCGCAGCTGTTTCTTGATCGAACTTTTGTCGAACACGTGAGTAGATTTCAGCGTAGATCATCGCAATGAGCATTGATTGACTTTTTTCTTTAAGCAGCTCTTCCCGGGGAATCATAAAAAAGCCTCAAAAACAATTAAGGGGGTAGAAAGGCGTTTTTAAATATTCAATTTTTACTCTTTATATAACTAAGGGACATGAATGGAGAAAAAGAACATGGTGTCACAAGCAACTGAGAAGGTTTTATTTGAGCGAGATGGAAAAGTAGGCATTGTAAGACTAAACAGGCCGAGAATAATGAATTGTTTGGATCCGGACACGTTAGGGCAGTTAAGAGGGCACTTTGAATTTGCCCGATCTGAGAAGAGGATTCGGGTGCTATTAGTTTGCGGAAATGGACGGGCGTTCAGTGCTGGTGCAGATCTAAAATATGCCAAAGATAAAGATGCGGAAGCGTTACGCGCATTCAACCAAGTAGGGTTAGTTGACGCGTTTCATTATATCCAAAAGTTTCCAAAACCAACGATTGCAGTAGTAGATGGATATGCATTGGGAGGTGGATTGGAGTTAGCTCTATCCTGTGATTTTCGATTCGCATCGAAGGAGCATGCAATTTTTGGGTTTCCTGAAATAGATCTCGGAATTCTTCCAACGTGGGGAGGGATGTACCTACCACTGGAGATTATTGGAACTGCACGTACCTTAGAGATTGTATTAACAGGAGCGCGAATTGATGCAGATACTGCTTATAAAATGGGATTAGTTCACAAAGTTTTTCCCCATGAGGATTTATTCAAAGAGGCGCTCTCCTTTGCCAAGATCCTAGCTCGCAAGGGATCATTTCTTTTACAATTAGGAAAACATATAATAAAGAATAGCATTATGGCAGATGATGAGGAACGGTTGCGATTGTCAACGTTAGCATCGGATTTAATAAGGGCGGGAGAGCAGGGGGAAGCGCGTCTTAATGCTTTACTCGATGAGGAAAAATCTTAAGATTTGATGAGACAAATGGAAAAGAGCGAAGAACCACCAGAATGGGCACGGGATGTTCCACGGAAAAAGATCGGGATCCCATATACTTTCGGAGAGCTGATGAGCTGGTTGAAGAACAATGCAATTGGACCCTCAAAGAAATTTAAAAATTTGACCGATTTTATCCCTCAAAAAAGCACGCAGAATGCCATCACCCCCAAAATCAAGCTAGGTTTCTTGGGAGACATCATGCAGATGTTTAAAAAGGAGTTAAGCATCGATCCTAATCTAAAAGGGTTCTTCAAGGATTGTGATTTTTTAATTGGAAATTTTGAGGGAACGCTTGTAGCTGAAGATTACGCAGGAAAAAAGGTCTGGATGAGGCAAACCCATTCAGAAAAAATCCTTTCAGCCTTAGAGACCCTTTTCCCACCGAGTAAGTTCGTGTTGGCAAATGCGAATAATCATGCAGGAGATTACGGATGGAGCACGTTTAATAAATCGTATGAGAGATTAAAAGATCGGAGCTTCTTGCCAATTGGGCGAAGAGATGAACCTTCAATAAAATTGAATGATGAGGTAAATGTGACAACCTGCACGAAGTGGACAAATCAGCCAAAAACGCCTTATATTATTTATCTTGATGAAATTGTAATAAATCCAGATGCTAAATTCAACATCCTGTTTCCTCATTGGGGATACGAAATGCAACTTTACCCAAATTCAGCCCAAATCGAATTAGGAGAACAATTATTAGAAAAGTGGGACTTGATCGTGGGGCACCATAGTCACTGTCCCCAACCGATCACATCTTACGAGATGAATGAGGGGAATAAAGTCTTGGCTTATTCGCTAGGAGATTTCTGCACGGGGCTAAAAATGAAGAAATATCATCATGGGATGGTTGTGAAAGCCGAAATTGGACCTGGGAAAGATGGGGCGTGGAAAACAGGAGCGGTTGAATGGAAATTCACGCGAGTCCATATTGTGGAAAAAGATCAGTATGAAGTAAGATTAGAGGATGCCTGTAAATACTTTAAAGATAAATAATAATACTCGGAATTTTTATTAGAAATAAGAAAAGGCGGGTACCATCTCAATGAAGGAAGGTTGGGGTGGAGGGGTTTGTGTAGATATAATTTAAGAAAAATAAATGCGAGATGGTACCTTTCACCTATTCTTACTGGTCAATACATATTATCTTTTATTTGAAATATATATTTAAAGTCATATTTTCGCAAATGGTTTGCGCATTTTCTGAATTTTGAGCGATTGCGCATTTTTTTGATAGCTCTATAGGGAGTAATAATTACATATAAAATTTTAATAATGAAAAATAGCACATTCATATATACTAAAATTTGAAATAGTTTTGATTTTACTCATTTCAGATGTGATTTAAATGATGCAATGGGAATCTCTGGGCGATCCATTAACGTGGTTATGGATCGTAATTTGGTGGCTTATAGCGTGGCTGTTTTTCTTCTTAACTACATGGATAGTCGACGGGAAGTTAGTTGCCAAGCGGAAGCTTGGCGCATTGGCGCTCGTGGCATTTCTTGCGGTCTTGATAATACCCCTTTTACAAGGAATTGCAGGATTGACTTCGTTATTTAATGGGTTGCCTCCTTATATTGCGTTCTTGATCGTAATACTGCTATTGGTGGGTCTAGTTAACGACTCGTGGAAATCTGCAGTGATCGTAGGTTTTATCGGTATTTTCTTTCTGTTAATAATATACAACATACTCGTTATGGTGGGAGTCACTGGCGCTCAAGCATGGCCACTGTTTGTTGCATAATTTTCCCCTTTTTTTTATCCTATTCAATAAAATAAGTTGTTTTTAATCTAAATTAATCAATGATAATTGTGTTTGCTCGTCAACTTTGCGAATTAATGGAGTTTTCGCTTCAACTAGAAATACTTCCCCCGTTACAGAAATGCGATTTCCAGGCATTAGGTGTCCGCCAAAAGCGCGTCCTTCACTATCAGCGACCACCAAATGTGCGTGGATCATTGGGATTCCATCTTTTAGAGTGATATTCCCGATGCATGATACGATTTCAAAATCGCCAACCAGGGTTATTGTCCTATATTTTTTTTGATCTATTATGTAATAGCCAATATTTGCTGTATTCATCGCTCCAATCGCCGTAAAAAAGCCAGTCTGTACCGAGTTATCTTTCACTGCCTTCATTAAGGATTCCAGAATGTCATCCTGCGGTTCTAATTTGATGAAAAGCATTCGTGATATCCCAATTTCTCGAATTTTCATTTTTGTAATCACCAATATTCTTATTAGCCATATTTTTCAAGGAGATGTCTTGCAATCTTAATAATTGCTAGGGTATTATAATCAACATCCATAAAAAGCCCATTAGATAATTGTATGGGTGCCTTAAAATATTCTCCATTTCTATGTTTAGGTGTTATATTTAATAAAAGTCTCACACGTCCAATTGAAATAGGACAATCACTTTTCTTCAACTTATTCTGCCTGATGAGCCACTCTCCTGTGTTTGTTAAAATCTCGGAAGAATTACTGATTGGAATAATATCACTTCCAATACTCATCGTGCTTGGATGAATCCCTTTCCAAGTTAGAATAAGCCGTTCAAATTCAGCGTGAGTTTTTTGAATCTGAACTTTTTCATCCTCTTCCATCAAGATTTTGCGGAAAAGTCTTAATTCGTAGTCAAAATCTTCGGTTTCTTGAGGCTCATTCACTATAATGTTCGAGTTAAAATCAATGACGAGAAAATCTGCATACCATTCGCTCATCTTTATGTATTCTTCTCTGGGCAGGGATTGAATTTCTTGCCCATAACCAATTTGAGGAAAGAAATTTTTCATAAATTCTATAATCTGTTCGGCATAGTTATCTGATTCAAGAAAGAGTACATGAGTATTGTAGTATAATGCATGATATAATTTTAAGAAAATATCCTGACCAAAAAATTTGATAAGTTTTTCAATGGATAACTCTGAGAAATCTATTTCACGTTGGATTCCTCTAATTTTGGGAATTGATTTTACTTCTATCTTTTCTTTTTTATCGATTATAATATGAAATGTATGTTCACATAAGGATGCAGGTATTTGCAATCGAATATAATCACAAGGACTTGTTTTAAGGAGTTGAGTAGGAACAAAATAATGATATTTATTCTTACAGTTGGGACAGTTTATTTGATAGAATTCGTAGTCTGGAATCTTGATCCAGTTTGCTTTATAAAGTTGAAATAATTCACTGATGAAATCCTCTTCTTTTAGTTTTAATCTATTAAAGAGATCTAAGATTGAATTTTCTCCATTACAATAATTTAAAATAGCACTCGCGATTAAACTAAATTTTGAAACCTTTTTGAATTCTTTCGCTATTTTTGGATAAATCTCTTTATAATATGTGTCGCGACTCGAAAAAATGCCCTTTTCTCCAGCTTTGACGGGGATCGAGGGGATGGTTTCCACTTCAGGTTTGACTTCTTCGACCATCATTTCACCCGGAGATGCTTCAGGGGCCACTTCCCTGACGAACTGATCGAAGCTATTCATATATTTTGGGAGCATGCTCTTAAAGGTCAGGAGCTGTCCAACGCGCCCCTTAATGCTATAGAGTATTAGCATAGTTTTCGGCAACCGAAAGAACATTATATTCCTTCCAGAGATTGGCAAGCTGTGATCTCCAACCTTTAGGTATTTAAAATGGTTTTTCACAAATGTTGCAACAAAGTTTGAAAACTTATCCAGTTCTGTATCATTGTATAACAGTTGTCCTTGGCTATTTGCTACGCCAATATACACTTTTACTGCCAAAAGTCCGCCTAGTTTTGTAGATATTTCCTTTGCAATAGCTTCTAAGTCTGTTAACTCCACGAAATTGCCCCTTTTGAGCTATAAACTCATATAATTTCAAGTGAAATTAATAATTCAGAGATTATCCAATCCCACGTAAATACCTGACTTTAGTTTATTAATAAATTTGTGAATTTAATCAATAATCTTTAATAAAGAGAGTTAATTAATTTTTAGAATAATTGGTGAGGATGATGCGGTCAATTGCAAGTCGAGTAAAAAATATTCCCCCTAGTGGAATTCGTCGATTGTTTGATTTAGCCCAAGGAGTCGAAGGGATCATCAGTCTTGGGATCGGAGATCCCGTCCCTTCTTTTGATACGCCTGACTTTATAAAAGAAGCAGCGAAAAAGGCTTTGGATGAAGGATATTCCGCCTATTCTCCGAATTTAGGCTTCGCGGAATTGCGCGAACAAATAGCTAATAAATACAAGAATGAGTATGGGGTAGATTATTCATTGGATGAAATTTGTGTCACGTGTGGAGCGGGGGAAGCATTGTATATAGCCTGTCAAGCAATCCTCGACCCCGGTGATGAAGTCCTGATCCCCAACCCCGCGTTCTTAACCTATCCCCCGCAGGTATCCTTTGCAGGGGGGCGTCCCGTTCGTGTTCCAATTCATGAAGAGGATGAATTTTGTGTAAAAGCTGAGGCACTTCAGGAAAAAATCACCCCAAAGACCAAGATGCTCATCCTCAACTTCCCAAGCAATCCAACGGGCGCCATGATGGCTCCCTCGGACCTCAAGGCAATTGCAGAAATTGCCCAGGATTATGATTTATTCATTCTCTCGGATGAATGCTACGAAAAACTAGCGTACGATGACAACAAGCACAGCTGCCTGGCGACGCTCGGAATTCAGGAGAGAACTTTAGTCGTGAATTCCTTCTCAAAGACCTTTTCGATGACAGGTTGGCGGGTAGGCTACGCGTTGGCAAATAAGGAAATAATCAATGCGATGATGATACTCCATCAAATGAATGCGGTCGCCGCAAATTCTGCTGCACAAATGGGATGCGTGGAAGGCATGAGAAATGAAGTTGAGTATGAAAAATTCTCGACACGCCTGCTTGCTGAATTTGATAAAAGGCGGAAAACACTGGTAAAGGGGTTAAATTCAATAGAAGGGATTCGATGTTTGATGCCAAAAGGGACATTTTACGCATTTCCTAACATAGAGGGAACTGGAATGACGTCATCTGATTTCTCAGAATTTGCAATCACAGAAGCCAAGGTGGTCCTGGTTCCAGGAAACGTATTTGGCGAGCGAGGGGAAGGGCATGTACGTGCATCGTTCGTCGCATCCTTAGAGAATATAAGTGAAGCACTCGAACGGATAGAAGAAGCTTTGGCAAAGGAACCAATATAATTAGGACGAACCACACCAATCTTATCTAATAATTAATTCTTGGGGAAAGTTCTTTTAAATAGCCAATTGATTGGTTTATCTTTGCTTTCTGCGCGCAAATAATGCCTTTAATTCGCCTTGCAAGGCTGCACGCGCAGACACCGGGCTCATAGGTTTTGGGGCCGGTTTTGGAGGTGGTGGAGCGGCAGAAGCTGCTGGAGCTGGAGCGCCAGGGTACCCTGGGGCTGGGGCAGCCACGACGGGCCGTGTTTCTAGTTTAACAATGCGGGCTTGCATATTTTGAAGCAATCCTTCAAGATAGGTGACTTGTTTAGTCAATTGATCAAGAGTATTGACTGCAAATTGCGTGATTTTATCCAATACATCAGAAAAAACCTTAACTTTTTCTTCGATCGTGTCACCAGCAATCGCTTCCATTATTGAGGCAAATTCGTGGCTCATTTCATTTTACACCAAATTAGAATTGAATTAGATCTACTCGTAATTTAATAAGGCTGTTTGAACATTTAAGTTTTTCATAATTCCAGTGTTTATAGATAATAAATTTGGAGGGATTTCTTGCATTTATGTAGTCGGGAGATATGTGGTTCTGCTTAACAAGGAAAAGAGAATCAAATTTGCTTTCTGCGTGCAAATAATTGCTTTAATTCGCTTTGAATAGCAGATCGAGCACTCATTGGTGACATTGGTTTTGGAGCTGGTTTTGGAGGGGGTGGAGCTGCGGGGGCAGCGGCGCCAGGCGCGCCAAAGGCTGCACCGGGAGCTGCGGGGGCAGCCACGACGGGTCGTGATTCAAGCTGAACAACTCGCCCCGTGGCGGCATTGACACTATTTTCTAATTGCATCATTCGGGTTAACAATTGGTCAGCGGAGTTCATAATTATTTGAGATACTTTGTCTAAAATCTCCATGAGTTCTTTTATTTTTAGTTCTGCTGAATCGGCCGAGATGGATGCCATAAAAGAAGCGAAATCTCTACTCATAAATTCAGTGGCTCCTTTCTTTCTTTAACAAATTTTTTCTTCACTAAATTATTTCTTCCACCATAATTTAATATTTTATGGTGAAATTTGGAAAGTCTCATTTATACTTAGGAGATGATTCCATTTAAAAGCAACTAAAAATTTTGTAATCATGCGATTTCATGCATTCTTCTCTTTTATGAGAATTTTAAATTCATCAAACAGCTCTTTCTGCATCGCTTTCAAAATCATCTCATAAACTTCATAAAAGGATTCATCATGAATTTTTCCAACTTCCTCGTGAGCCATTTCATGAGCGATTAATGGAGTGAGGAGCACTTTCACCATGAAGGGGTAGCCAATTATGCTTGAATCCTTAGCCAGCTGTATGAGCTCGCCATTTCGCTGAAGTCGAATGACCCCTGGCACGTGCTCGGCGTCATCGAGGGGATCACCCTCCATAATTTCAACTCTCAACCCTTTTTCACTGACCATTGATCTGACGACCTCAAGAACGGTTTGTTCCTCGTTAGTTAGTTCATACTCTGGGATGATCCGGCGAGGTTCAAGTATTCCGGCTAATTTTTCCCCAAATGCAGAATCAACCGAATCCACGATCATGCCGTTATCTCTAATGACTTTCATCAGCATCTCTTTGAGCCTAGGACTCAATTCATGAACGACGACATACCCTCGCTTCTTCAATCTGTCCGCCACGAAGGTTCGTTTTTCAGCTATGAATACCACGCGTTTTTCTTGGGCGAGGGCCAAAAGCTGCTTCAACGTAAATTTCTCTTCAATTCCTACTAGTTTAAATATTCGCAAATTGTTCAGGATTGTATGATCCGAAGAAGAATGTGCGAAATCTAGCAATCTTTGTAAATCATCCGGGGTGGGATTTTCACTTAATTTACGGAGAACTGCATTGCACATTTCTGTTAGGACTTGTATGAAAATTTCATAACTTGCATTTTGCACGAGCGCATCTCGGGAGGGCGTCACTTCTAGGTTATCATAGTTAATGTACCCATTTACTCCGCCTTCTGGAGAGATTAAATTCAAAATTTTAATGTGATGAACGAAGGTCTGGATCATATTGTCATTTGCTTGGTACCCAAGAGCACCTTGGATCCCGTGTTTATTAAACGTGATAATAGCACGGCTCCCGCGGTGATTGAGGGCTTCCCCAAAACTTCTATTAATCGCTTGTCCATTCACAATGATGGGCATATCGAAAAATTGGCATACTTGCGTTAAATAATTGTAAATACCATCAGTGTTAAACCCTGTTCTGGGAAAGCAGAGTACCGTAGAACCATGCGCTCCTACTTTTCGGCCATATGCCAAAGCCTTCGAGGGAACCTCGCTCAAACTCAATTCTTCAGCAATAAACCAGCTTTCTTTTGGGTAAACCCGTAAATACATTCGAGATCCAGTTTCCGCTTTTGTAAAGACGTAGGCTTCCGTAGTTTCCTTGAAAATCGCGAAGAAGCCGCGACCAAACACGCCCGCCCGATTTCTCGCATCCCTATCCTTCGAGGTTCCATACATCTTTAGAAGGAAATCGTCAACGTCCTTTACATTCATTCCAATACCATTATCAGTCACTTCAACCATGTTGGGGAAGATATTGACGAGGATCATCCCTTTGAAATCTAGATGGTGCTCTTGATAGTCAAGGATCGCATCTTTAGCGTTTTGAATTAATTCTCTAAACCCCGCATGTAAATCACCGTACTTGTAAATGACCTCTTCGCTGAGACTTTTACGATCAATAGTGATTTGATGGAGTTTCATTATAAGAATTACCTTTTTTATCGATGATACTAAATATTAAAATCAAGGATCATTACTTTAATTTAATTGAGAAACTTCTCTGAGTGGATGGATTTGGATCGGTATTGGCAGGATGATGGCAAGCCGTTCTTGTTTCAGAACGAACAAGTTCTTTTAACAGCGCCTGGGGTTACACCAAAAGTTGTTAGCGGCTTGAACATAAAATTGAAAGATTTAAAAAAAGGAACTTTATATATTTCCAATTTAAGAATGATATTTATTTGTGAAGTGAAAAAGAAGGCAAAAGATCCCAGGCTACGATTCGATGGGTTCTCCATCTTTTATAGTGATGTGGATTCGGCTAAAATTGTAGGGAAGGGGTCTTTGAAGGTCGAGGCGATCCTCGATAAGGGCACGCTGAAATCCAAAAAGGCGAATATCTATTTCAAGGACATTCCAAAGGACATCCAAAATGAGGCAGTCATCCGAATTGAGGAATCGCTGAAGGATAGAGGCACGCCATCTACGGTCGACGAGCCCGTCTATGTGGAGCCAGGAAAGGAGAAGATGCAAAAGGTAGCTCCGCCCACCCCAATGTATTCCAAGAGTGTGGAATATTTGCTAGGCGATTTAGGTGAGGATGCGATTGAATTAACTTGCCCAGCCTGTGGGAGTTTGGTCACTTATCGAATGGGCATGACGATTTGTCCAGCCTGTAAAAGAAATGTGAAGTTTATCGCGGATTGAAATCAATTTTGCAAACTCGAGCACGTTGGTGTTTACCTAATTAAATTATTATCATTTCTACTTTCTCTATAAAATTATAAATTAAACAAAATGGTATCGAATAAATTAAAAATAATAAATAATAACAATATCAAGTAATAAAAGCGATCGAATTTCACTCCTAAAAAGGTTGGTCACATGCCCTCAAGAAGAGCCGATGGCACCCTCGTATTTAAAATCGTGTATTACGGACCCAGCCTCGCTGGGAAGACAACCAGCGTGAATTGGTTATATGAGAAGGAGGGGATCGCGGTGGGGGAGCTCACGAGCATCAAGGGGGGAAGTGGCGCGAAGGGGGGTATTGGGCAATTCGGCGGCTTCTTCGACCGTATGACTGCCAAAATCGGTAAAGTAAATCTCCAAGTTTGGAGCGTCGCAGGACGTGACGCGCACAAGGACTTGCGCAAGGTCATTCTCAAGGGCGTGGATGGCATCGTGTTCGTGTGGGATGCTCAAAAGGGGCTCTGGCGTTCGAATATAGAGTCACTGAATGAGTTAATAGGCATCCTGCATCGGAAACTGTTGGAGATCCCGGTCACCATAATGCTCAACAAGTCCGACCTCCCCGGAACCATCACGAAAGCGAACATCGAACAGATTCTCCAGAAAGCCAGAGTCCAGGGGGATATTGTTGAAACGTCGGCCATCAATGGGACCAACGTGCGGAAAGCGTTCGATGCGTGCGTTCGCGGCATCATTCAGAAGTATCTAGCCCAAAGACAGTAAAATTGAGCCGTCTGTTCAAATCTGGCAACGCTATTTTTCTTTTAATCAAATCATAGAATAAGCGAGATGGAAGCGGGATATCATTAAGGAAATAAAAAGATGAGGAGGATCCCAATAGAATTATAGAGACCATGCGTGATTGCGGCAGCCAGAGAATTGTCCTTGGTGAAGTAAAACACTAATCCTAAAACGATTCCGACAAAGAACAACGGAATGATGCGGTAGATATCTAAATGGAGTGCCGCAAAGAGGAGAGAAGCTAATAAGATTCCGATAAAGACGGATATGTTTTTAAGCTTGCAAGAATTTTGGAGCCCTTTTTGGACGAACCCCCTTGCAAAGATTTCCTCGCAGGTACCGACAATTGCCATCATCAGAATAATCCAAATAATTACTTCGAACCAGTTTGATGAGCGAAATAGCGCATTATAAATTTCTAAATTCGGATCGAGACCTGTTGCGAGATAATTGAGAAAATTGCCGATGTAACTCACGCCAAGGGCGAGAAACGCTCCGCCAACTGCTATCCCTAGGTGCTTGAGGGAGGGAATTTTAAAATTAAAATGACCGAGCCTTCCCTTATAATACCTAACTGCAAAAAACAGGGTAACCACTAAAATCAGGAGCTCACCGATTAGGGTTCCGATCCACACACCAGCCATGCTGCCAGTTTCTACCACCACATGGGCATCGAAATCAATCACCCAGCCTGTCGAGCTCAGCATGCTGAATTGAATCATCGAAATTATGAAAAGGTTCATTCCAATAATGATTAAAAAGACAATTGCCGAGCTCTTCCAATCCCAGGGCGTGTCAACTTTCGATTCGGTCAATCAAGTTCATCTCTATCGAATTCACAATTGAGCGTTAAGTAAAAGACTCTATTAAATTCCATGGAGGAAATATATTTATTTATTCAGACGCCTTAGAAAATCTTCCAAATACTTCTCCCACATGGATCGAACACGCGGTAAACGTGCTAAAATCTTTCGATAAAGATTCCACTCCCGAACTATCTCTTCATTTTTCAAGATTTTTTCATTTAATATGTTTAAAGCATGTTTTCGTCCCTCACCGGAGATCGCAACGTTAGCACCAATTCCGATTAAATAATTTTTTTTCTTCAGAGTACCTATTTGTCGCGAAACAAAAGTTTTATTCCCATTAAAGCCGATTAGATTAGTTTGGGGGAAAACTCGTTCAAAAATCTCAGAGAGCAGCAACATGTCGTTCAGATTATGAAACCGCCCCGAAGCGAATAAGATCAGTAACACTTCTTCTAGTTGCCAGATCTTTTTTTTGTCGGACAGGCTTTCCATAGTCTCATTTATTAATAGTCGTCCTTTCTTTAATAACTTATGTGTAATCTCTTAGAATTTATTCGGAAAAAAATTTCGCGCGCCTTTCTTTATATTAAAAACGGGGGATCGTGTGTGGGGAATTAAAAATAAAATTCATTTGAAGCAATTAATAGTTAGCAATTTGCTACTTTTTTATAAGGATTTAATTATCTAAATCAGCCTGAGCTTTTCGAATTACTTTTTCTAAACCTTCCTGTGGGTGAACTCCAACTACAATCCTCTGTTTTTTATTACCAATAAAAAAAGCGGGTACGGCTGCTATCCCCACTGAGTGAAGTTCGTGAATTGATTCCACTATTATTTTAAAATACGTTTCATCTTTCCATTTTTGCTTTAATTCCTCTGGATCCAACCCTATTTCGCTAACAATTTCCAACAGTATTTTTTCATTTTCAATATCTTTACCGTCAAGGAAATAAGCATTGAAAATACGTTCATGACATTCATCAAATACGCCATGTTCCCTTGCGAATTCGGCAGTTTCCAAGGCTTTTCTTGTAAGTGATATATAGTTCGGGAGTTTAATTTCGATATTATTTTCTTTCGCAAGGCGCTGAACACTTTGCCAAGCCATTTTTATATACGGAGAGTCTATAGGAGGCATCATTGACCGTATAGGATGAAGATCGAATGGACGCCAAATTACATTGATATCATAGTTTTTCTTTATCCGTTTGACTATTTCGTTCGCTAGAAAGCAGAAGGGACAAAGATAGTCTGAATAAATTACAACATTTATCGTTTCCATTGTATTTTCCTTTCAAAAATTCTATTCATTGGAATATATACTTTAAATAAGAAGATCTGATGATTTGATTTTAATGGTATTATTTGCTGGGATAGATCTCGGATCGACGGGCATTCGAGGAATTATTGCAGACTCGGAAGGGAAGGTGATTATTAATATCCAAGAGCCATTCCCGGTCGAGATATTGTATGAAGGATGCGAAAGAGAAGGTGGGAGACATGAGCAAAATACCAGAATTTGGGTTGAGAAGATTAATTCCATTCTCAAGAGAATTGGTCTTGAATTGAAAGATCTCGGATATAAATTGGACGATATTAAAGCAATTTGCTCTGATTCGACATCAGGAACGATTGTTGCTGTCGATGATTCTGGAAATCCACTCATTCCTGCCATGATGTATAATGATATCCGGGCGAAAGATGAAGCTCGCGAGATTCAAGGAGTTACAGAAGAATTTAGTAATAAAATTGGATACAAATTCAAGGCGTCATTCGCGCTCCCGAAAATGTTTTGGATAAAGAATAATTTACCAGCAATATTCAAGCGAACTTATAAATTTCTACATGCGAACGACTTCCTTGTAGGTCTTTTATCGAATGAATATTTTCATTCTGATTCGAGCAATTGCTTGAAAGCAGGGTATGACTTCCTCGATCGGCAATGGCCAGATTTTATTGAGCGAGATGTAGGAATTTCTCCTGAAAAATTGCCAGAAGTTGCACCGCCAGGAAAAATCGTGGGGAAAACTTCAGAAAAACTAGAAAAATTGACGGGATTTCCAGCAGGCACGCTGATTGTTAGCGGAATGACAGATTCAACTATGGCTTTAATCGCCTCTGGGGCGTCAAGTCCGGGGGATATTTTCTCGTCTTTGGGAACTACATTAGTAACACGAGTCCTCAGTCGCGAACTCATTCGTGATCCACAGGGGAGAGTATATTGTCACGTGCTTCCAGGAAAAATTCCGATTTATTTGCCAGGAGGGGCGAGTTCAGTAGGAGCGGAATGCCTACAAGCATATTTTCCCAATGTGAATTATGAATTATATGACCAGAAAGCATTAGAGATATTTCCAGCAGAATCAATAACTTATCCGCTCGTGAAGAAGGGAGAACGATTTCCGTTTGTGAATAACGATGCCGAACATTTTTATCAAGGATCGGCTGAAAAATTCGAGAAATATACGGCTTATCTACAGGCAGTCGCGTTTGTGGAACGCTTAAGTATTGAAACTCTCGGAGGTTTAGGAGCAGAAATCGGTGATCGAGTCTTTACTATCGGAGGTGCAGTAAAATCGAAGCCTTGGTTACAAATCCGGGCAGATGTACTACAAAAACCTGTTTTTCGCCCAAAAATTATTGAGGCCGCTTATGGCGCCGCCATTTTAGCAGCATCCACAGTATCTTATAATGGAAATTTATCAAAAACAATTGAAAAATTCGTGCAACCGGACCTCATTCTTCAACCGCGGGCTGAGTTAAGAGCAAAAATAGAAGAAAAATATCATAAATTCATAACACAAATTAGAAAAAGATATCAATTACAAATTTGATGAAGACCTTTAGGGATTAAAATGAGTTCTAATCTTAAGAAGAAGAAGAAATTATTGTTAGAAGTTAGTAGGCAGATGCAAAAGGAGGGATTGGTTGTAGGTCCTGGAGGAAATACATCGATTAAGGATGAGAAAGGAGTAATGTGGATTTCACCCTCGGGTATTCCATTCATGGAAATGACAATTGACGATTTTGTGCCATTGGATGTGGCCACAGGAAAATTAATTGATTCACGATTAATGCCCTCCTCTGAAGTTCCACTCCATTTATTAATCTACCAAGCAAGACCAGATGTTAATTGTATCATCCATGCCCATCCCCCCTACGTTATTTCACTTTCAGCGGTAGATATTCAGATTGAACCTTTATTCCCTGATTTTGTGGTTTATTTGGGAGATTTCGTGCCTCAAATCCCGTATGTTACTCCGTGTACTGAAGAAATGGGACAACTGGTAGCTCAACATATTAAAAAAACGCCAAGCTGTGTCTTAAACAATCATGGAGCCGTCACGGTCGGAACCTCCATTAAAGAGGCCTATACGCGAATGCAAGTCTTGGAAGCTGGGGCCCAAATCCTATTCCAAGCTAAATTACTTGGCAAGCCTCGTGTCCTAACCAAAGTAGAGGCACGAGCCATTTTAAATCTCGATATCGAGCAGTATCGGAAAAAATTACTGCGCGAGTCTGATAAATAAGTCATAGAAGCTTAAAGCCAGGTCACTTTGGCAGGTTGACGCGGGGGAATTCGATAATATTTAACTTGCGGAATTCCTACTGCTAAAGTGTAACCTACAATATGATGTTTCGGGAGATTAACAAGTTTCTTAACATTTTCGACTACATTTAATGCAAAAGTTGCGATCCCTAAAGAACAAGTTCCTAATCCTAAAAGTTTAGCAGCTAACATAATATGAGAAGCTGCAATGGAACAATCCTCAATCAGTGTCGTTGTTTTTTTAGACGCGTGGATAATAATCAGTTCGCCATTCCAGCGCCAAAAATCTTCCCCTTGTTCCATCCCCTTTAGCATAATTGGAAATCCGGGAATGATAAGATCTTTTAATATATTTAATGCCGGTTTAGGTATTGTTTTTTTAAATTCCTTAAACTTGCTCTTATCTTTATAGAGTGCCACAAGATCTATAAATCCTTGCGTTACTTCATCCGAAAACTGTTTTAAACGTTCTTGATTCCGGACAATAGTAAAGTGGACTAATTGATCATTATGTCCCGTGGGTGAATACCTTCCGGCTTCTAATAACTTGTTCCATAGATCTTCTGGAACAGGATCTTTTTTGAACTGTCTTACTGATCTTCGCGCCATTATTGAATTCATTAAAGAATCGTATGAGGGGATCTTGAAGTCTTTTGAAATTTCTATCACCTGATCAAGAGGAAATTTCTTTAACTTAATGGCATTAACTGGACAAACAGCAACACAATGACCACATTCCATGCATAAAATATCTGCTGCTCGACTCACGACTAATTTTTCGCCCCTAACATGATAAAGTCTAAGGGGACATTCACGAACACAAGATCCACACTTAGTACAAAGATCGAGATCTACTTCAAGTTTAGAATTTGTAAAATGCCCGAGATCCGTTTCTAATTTGGACAATCCTTTTCTACCTGCTTCATTTCTATACCGATAGATTAGGATAAAATAACCTAAAAATTCTTTTAAAAATTCTCCTTAATTCTAAAATTATCAGTTTTGTAAATAATAAAAACCCAATAACAAATCCTTCGAATCTGATATTTCACCCTTTAAGAGGGTGAAAGATAAGATGAGATGGCGTTACTTACCCCAGAGGGATCAGCCCAATAAAATAAAGTTAAAGTTCGAACGCCCTTACGACATCTCGTAATGATTGCGTCTTAACACCTTTTAACTCAAAGAATTCTTTATCGCCTGTAATAATGGGCAACTTAGTAAAATAGTGTGCCGCTAATATTGGAGCATCTTTAAATGAAATATTTTGTTTGGCCTTCTCGTAAAAATTTGCATACAACTTATTACTTAACCAGGTTATAGGTAGTGTTTCAAGAGTGAATTTTACTTCTTTTTCACTGTAATCTAATTTATTCTTAAGATTTCGAGTTAGTTCTTCTTTCACTTCTTCAGGCGCAAATAATTCAATTTTCCTTTCAAGTGCTAAATCAATTATCTTTCCTGCAATTGAATCGGGAGAATATAAGGCAGAAAATAAAATATTGGTATCTACAACGAATTTTTTGCCAGTAGCCAATATTATTCGCCTAGAATTACCATTTTAAATTCAGTATTATTACTTAAATCTGCAATATCTAATTTTTTATCCCTTAATTTCTCTTGGAACATCCGAGATGCTTTTAGAAACATAGTTTTTTCATATAATAAAATCATTCTATCTAGAATTTCATTTACATTCTTATATCCTTCCTTATTTTTAATTAGATTTAATTTTCGCTTCACATCCTCTGAGACTGCAATTGTCGGCATTACGATTTCCTCCTTAAAATCTTATATTTATATAGAATTATATTTCTATATTTTTATACTTTTCTATCAATAGATAAAATGTCGTTAAACTCCAATTTCACGGCAAAATAGGTGTCATTTCTAAGAAGCAACAAAGGCTTCAATGCCAACCATGGAAATCACAAATTTTACTCCAAGGAAAAGGAACGCAATGAACAAGAAGAACATTGTAATCAAAAGAATGTAGCTAATTAGTGAAATAAAAGACGCTCTTTTTGGAGATACTGCTCCATTAGTGTTTTTGAAAACGCCATAGCCAAATATCCTTAAGCAAATTAGTAAAGAGGGTACACTCACCATTGTAATAATAAACAAATTTATTATGAATTCTCTCAAAAGCAACGAGAGTTCAGAGTATATGAAAAGAATGGACCCTGAACCAACAAAGATCCGATGTATTGCATCTTTCAAGCCACTCACAGTTGTATAATACAAGAGAAGAAATGAAAAGACCAAAATTGGGATGAACCAAACTATGCTAGCTATTGAAATTGCATTAAATTTCTTCTTATCAAGATCAATTCTTTGATTCTCTAGCGCTATTTTTATCTGGGTTCGATTTAGTTTAGAGTAAATGGTTATGGCTAAGAGACTGCATAAAAATGTCAGCGGTGGTCCAGCAGTTAGGAGAAAGAGTTTCGCAATATTTAGGATATCAATTAAAGGTTGAGATTTATCTTCGTAGTATTGCATGTGGTAATTTAACATCGATAGAATATCCAAGATAAATATCAGAAAGAAAACGACCATGATGCCAGAGATCAAGAGGTAAATGCTCCGATTGAGGAACTTTGCATTTTCATTATGGGGGTCTTTAGAAACAAGGTAATCTTGGACTTGATATGGGTGAATAAATAACATTTTTAATAGAGTACCCTTCGATATTTCATTTAAACCTGGATTATTACTTTTTACTTTTTCCTCACCGGGTATCATGTATCTTGAATGGTAAATAAACAAGATGCCCGTTAAACCAACGAGAGAAATGTTTAGAAAGAGGAGTAAAAATAATTCGGGAGCATTAATGAATGTAGCATAATCTGTGTAAATTTCTCTCGCTTCTCCCAAAACCATGCTAAAGTAGGGGGAAGATATACTATTGGTTAAACCGTCCGTAGTTTCCTGGAGTTGTTCAGAATTGTGAATTAGGATCGTGTTTGAGGCTTCAGATCCAATTGTCCAATCATGATATTGCTCACCATAGCCAGGATATCCAGGATTATTAACGATATATGCGCCATAAGCCCAGATTTCAAAACTATTCTCATCATAATGAACGTGACTTTGTGCGTAGTCTTTACAGTTAAATGAGAGAAATAGCCCGTTAGGTTCATCCTCTGATCGTAAGAACACCATCCCCGATTCTTTCCATATCTCTTTTCTCGTCTGAAATGGTGACGCTTGAATTGTCTCATTCACATTATAACACATCAGGCGTCTGAAACCCGGCCCTCCACCATTCAAGTAATTGTAATAAGAAGCACTGATGGCTTGATATTGGCTATTGTTCTGTCTTTTTTCCCAGATATATTGATAATTTTGGGCCCTTTGTGGATAGGTATCATTTACATTCGCTGCAGCAATCAATAAGACTTCTTGGAGTCTTGAGGAGAAGGTGCAATCTTCATATAACGATGGCATTCCTAAAGGACCTAACGTTTCAGACATAAAGTCGAAAGTAGCTAGTATTTGAGAATCATTAAATAGATTATATCCCCCAACACGCTTCAAACCAACAGCAAAGTTGAGAAATTCATCCATCGCGAATGCATTATAGCTATATCCTTCATAAGACCCTCCATCTGCTGGATTAAGCGTGTAATAGTAGGTTAATATAGTTTCTAACGCTTTATCAACCATAGTTTTTTCCTTTAAAGCCAATCCAGCCGCGCCCAAAGCGCCAGCATCCACAATGCGGTGATTATTTTCTGGATACAAATCCATCTCCATTAGTGGCTCAGCATGCTCATAGAGAAGATTAGAGATCTCAATACGATCAGAAACAGTTAGATTATTATACACCATATCAAATGCAAGAGCATACGCTTGTACAGCATATGATCTTCGTAAATCTTGGGAATAATGGTCAACAGAACCCATAGCTTTTAGAAACTCAATTAATCTGGTTAGATAGCTACTCCCACCGTCTATTACGTATTTCAACGCTAATTTATACACATAGTAATGCCTTACTTCAGAATCATAATCAGTCGCATTGGTTATACTATCCACGCCCGAAATACTAGACGAATACCAGGAGTTCCAGTCTTTCAGCGGGTCGAAAAACTTAGTTCTCAGATTTGGTAAATCTTCTTGTGAATATAATATATAACTATGATTTAAATTCTGTATTAAACTTATATTAAAGCCCCATTCGCTTGTCTGAGGCATTATTCTTTCGGGAGGAGGATCTCTTAATGGATCATATTCAGAACTGTAAGATTCATTACTGGCACTTATAACAAAAGAACACGGCCCATTTACCGAAAACGAGACGGTCGTGCTCGTGTTAGAAAAGGAGGTATTTACTCCATCTAATTGCACCATTTCAACATTAAAAGGGGTGTATAAAGTAATTGCAGTCGAGATACCAGTTTCAGCTTTGAGAGCACCAGAAATTTGGGAGCTATTGGAGTATGTTGCTAAAATGTTGAGGAGTGGCGTTGAACTAGAGAAGTATGTTGTATTTTCAAATTCGAGACTTTGCGCGTGTTGTAGATAATAATATTCTAGAAGGGTCGGACTTGAACTATTTTGTCTTAAAAAGAATAACTGTCCATTAAAAGAGATATCTGGCGTCGAGAAACTAATATCCACTTCTTTGTCATTGTAGTAAAGATAATCGGTATTCCCTATCGTTTTTAAGCCTGAAGCCTCTTTTATAATGGTAGGGAAATTTTGGCCGGAATCTGAATCATTCTTAGGATATAAAACCGTTGCCATTATTGGATTCTCAGAACCAGAATAACTTGCCTTGATATAGGAGGTTTCTAAATCATCATAGGGGTAAGGTTCTCTATAATGGTCTGGTAAAAAATACCCAGTTTCTTCTGTAATCATGGAAATTTCTTCTAGAAAGGAAGTTTTTAGAGTAATATTGTCGTTGGATATATAACTTGGAACGGTGTAGGTAAGGGATTGTAGATCTCCTGAAAGGTTCAAGTTCCCCCTGCTATGAAGGAGCCAGTCAATATCATGTCTCTGAGCTTCTGGTGTCAATTCATCGATAATAATAAAGTAGCCAGAAGATTGATTATCAGGTTTAATGAATAATATTTGGCGGCTAAAACCACCATAATCAGGAAAAACTTGAGTCGCAGTTATTAGCACAAGGATATTTATAACGAATAAAGAACAAAGAAAAATTCCGAAAAATTTGGCTCTTTTCGACATTTTTATCTATCATAAACCACAAATTTGTTTATCTCATATAAACCTTCAAATTATTTATAAAAATTTATTCTAATTCTAAATCTACCCATACACAGGTAGACCCGCCCTAAGGTTATCAGACGGTGCTCCCGTCGCCGGGTTCACCCCATTCTTCACCAACTTCTTCATTATTATTGAAGGTTTAAACGAAGAAGTCTCCGAAGGGTTGAAGGAAGTTATCCCGCAGTGCTTGAAGAGGTCGTAGAGTTGTGCCCACTGCTGGTAGGGCCTGCTCGGTTTCAAATGGGGCTTAAGGGTGTCCCCAACTTGTGCGAGCAACCGCTCATAGAGGGCTGGAATAGTTTCCGTGAACCCTAAACCTCTCCTAGCTATCACATAACTCGCAAGAATATGCCTTGATAAATTATATGACCGTAAATATTTTAATTCACCTATGATAGAAGTATAAGCAGGATGTACTTTACGTAACGCTATCCCATTCCGAGCGCATTTGCGTTCCAACAGGGAAAGCATTGATGTTCTTAAGTTGGACAATTTCCGATTTTGTCTTTTACTGTAAGAAAAGGATTGGTCGATTGATAAATTCTCAATAATCAAGCCTTTTCTTTTATTAATACAATAATTTATAATTTTATCTAATTTGAAACTGGCATAATCATCTCGTCGTCCTTTACGATAGGAGTGTAAATTCCGAAATGGGATGATTTGATAACTTAAAAAATTTCCCTCGCGATTAGTGTTGGCAAGAGCAATAAAGTTATAATTAAAGTCTAGCCCAATACACCCATTCCCAAAGGAGTATTTAATCTCTGGTAATGGAGTTTCGTAAGAAATATGAGCATAATATCGTAAATCCCCCTTCATGAATTTTCGCTTCACCGTAATGGTGTATTTATCAACTTGAAGTATCTCCCGAAACTTTCTTTCTTGTTTAATATTCACTGAGAAAGGAATAATGATCCATTTTTTACCCTTTTCTTTACTGAAGGTCCTTATTTTTAGTACTTTACTAGGGAGTAGCTTCAGATTTGAATTCTTTTGACCGTACTGCACCTTGCCGATGCAGCTGAACGAAGCATCGCGATGGATTATAAATTCCTCCCTAGAAATCTTCCGTCGTATCCGTTGAAGGAATAGGTTTTTCGTCCCAAACACAATTGGTTTCAGCTCTAACTTAATTAGTTTATTTTGTAACGATGATAAGCGAATATATAATCCCCTCAACTTTCTATCTCTGTAATTATTCCTTTTTATTGCCCCAATCATTCCTTGAACAACTAGAATTTTTCGTTTTAAATATGTCTTGCGTTTATTCAACCAAGTTTTTTGCTGTGCTAGTTTGGTTTTATTGTCTATCAAGATGGTATTCACATATGGGTTATTATGACAAAATTCCATTAATTTTTGCTGGATACCTGCTTCTCCCTTGAATAACAAGTTGTACCCGATTCGCTTTGCCTTATTATAAATTGTAAAAATCTCATTTAATTTTTTAAATTGTTTTTTGGACGGATACAATCGAAATTTAGTTGTGGTAATCATTGTCTATTATTTATTATACTCTATATCCTATAAAACTAAGAGAGATGGGTTAAAGTATTAGTTACAGTTCTTTTACAATTTATCTCATATAAATAAATTATTACAGATGAGAATGATGGTTCTATTATAGTAATTGCAGTTATACTGAAAGTAAATTCAGAATGGGAGCTTTCTCATCGTTTTTAATGATTGTATGAACAATAAAAGTTTCAGTTCCACTAATACCCCTAAGAGTATGTATTTGATTGATGATTTCAGTTATTTCATTATTATCCCGCCCGTATAGTTCAACTATAACGTCATAATTGCCAAATAAACGAGAGACCCTGGTAATTTGTGGAATATCTTTCAACTTTTTTTCATTTTCTTCTCGAATTTCAGGATTTGTATCCTCACGAAAGAGTACATATGCTTTAACTTTTAGCTCTTCTATTAAATGATTATTAAGTTCAATCGTGAATGAAGTAATGAGATTCTTTTCTTTTAATTTTTTTATTTTTTGTGATACATTCTGTCGTGTGGTGTTTAATTTCCCAGCTATCTCGGAAAAGGGTTGTTGACCATCTTCGATGAGATTACGTAAAATTTTTTTATCAATATCTTTGAGTGTATGAAGTTGTATGGTTCTCATAATTTATTGCGTTTTGTTAGATCTTTATAAACTTTTCTAACGGGTGTAAAGTATGTCTGGATATTTACCTCACTTATGTAAAAAAGATTTATAAAGTAAATTCAATATCATTCCTTGAAGATTTTAGATAATTTTACGGCATTTTTTTGTCGAATACTGCTAATTTCATTCGTTGAATTTAGCAAATTTTAAAAAGAGAAATTGCCCCTTGAGAGAAACCCTAAACCATGCCGAAAATATTCATTAGAATCAAAATCGATGAATGGTATTACTAATGAGTTCAAATAAATTGAACAACAAGATTGTAGGTAAGCAAATGGACGTTTTAGATGAAAAAGATCTCCAAAAATTGAAAGATTTAAATAATGAACATGTTGTAAATCTCCTGAATCAATATATTGACCTGTTAAAGCCAAGCAAAGTATATGTCATTACAGATGATGATGAAGACATTCAGTTCGTCAGGCAACAAGCCATTGAGATTGGAGAAGAGGCTAAGTTGAAGATGGAAGGGCACACCCTCCATTATGACAGTTATTATGATCAAGCTCGTGATAAGGCAAATACAAAGGTCCTTGTCACGCCTGAGATGAAAATGAGTAAAAAAATTAACCAAATAGACAGGGAAGAAGGATTAAAAGAAATTTTCAGTATTATGGATGGCATTATGAAAGGGAAAGAGATGATCGTCAGATTTTTTGTTTTAGGCCCACTCAATTCTGAATTTTCCATTCCTGCCTTGCAATTTACAGATTCCTGGTATGTCGCTCATTCAGAAGATCTCCTTTATAGAAGAGGTTATGAGCAATTTAAAAAATTGAATGGATCTGATAACTTCTTCTTTTTCGTTCATTCTGCTGGTGTGCTAGATGGCAATGTGACGAACAAAGAATCAATAGATAAAGCAAGGAGAATCTACATAGACTTGAAAGGAAATAGGGTTCTTACTATGAACAATCAATATGCAGGAAACAGCTTGGGATTGAAAAAGCTAGCATTAAGGTTGGCAATTTATAAAGCGAATAATGAGGACTGGTTGGCCGAGCATTATTTTATTATGGGTATCCATCCAGAAGGAAAGGATAGGGTAACATATTGTGCTGGAGCGTATCCCAGCGCGTGTGGAAAAACTTCTACCGCCATGATGCCTGGCCAAACGATCGTCGGAGATGACATCGCATATGTTAGAAATATCGATGGGGAAGCACGTGCCGTTAACATTGAATCGGGCGTATTCGGGATCATAAGAGATGTTAATCCTATTGATGACCTCATTATCTATCAAGCGCTCACGACGCCAAGGGAATTGATCTTCTCAAACGTGCTCGTAAATGATGAAGCTCCTTATTGGTTGGGAATGAGATTTAAAACGTCCAGTCCCACAATTCAGGGACCGGAACTTCCAAAGTCTGGGATGAATCACTCGGGACAAAATTGGAAGTTAGGAGATAAGGATCCTGAAGGTAGGGAGATAAATTATTGTCATCCGAATGCTCGTTTTACACTCAGGATTCCCGAGCTCGCAAATGCAGATCCGCATTTACACGACCCAGAAGGCGCGTGTATAGATGGAATCTTTTATGGCGGGCGAGACTCTGACACCAACGTGCCTATATATGAGAGCCTATCTTGGGAACACGGCGTATTTGTCGGAGCCACCATAGAAAGCGAAACTACCTCTGCTACTCTAGGGAAAGAAGGTGTTAGGACCCTTAGTCCCATGGCAAACATGGACTTCCTGGTCGTTCCCCTCGGAAAATATCTTGAAAATCATAGAAGGTTCGGGAATAACTTGAAAATGCCTCCAAAAGTATTTGCCACGAATTATTTCTTAAAAATCTATGGGAAATATACCAATGAGAAAGTCGATAAGAAGGTGTGGTTGGTATGGGCAGAAGGTAGGATGCATAGCGAATATGATGTTATCGAGACACCAATTGGACTCATCCCGAAGTATGAGGATTTGAAGAAGTTATTCAAAGAAATTTTTGGTAGGGACTACTCCGAAAAAGAATACCTAGACCAGTTTTCTCTTCGGATTGGAAAGTTACTTGAGAAACTGGGTCGGATGGAGAGCCAATTTGGGGAAGAACCGAATATACCTGACTTCTTTTGGGATATCTTACAGAAACAACGCGAAGAATTAATTGAAATGAAGGAAAAATACGGGACAGATATAGTCTCTCCGCTTGACCTGAGCGAAAAATAAAAAAGTAGGGAAAATTGTTTTATTTCATCTTTTTTCTGTCTTTCGGGTACTCCTCACCCTTTTTGGGGAACCGCATAAGGTATGCAATGCCCTGTTGGTGGGGGCGTCGCCCTACCCAATCATAGCCGCGTTCTAATCCCCAGAGGTACCAAAATGGATAGGATAAGAACAGGATAATAGCATAACCATCCAGATTTATATTGGTAGGATCAATTCCAAAGTTGAACGGGAAATTCCACATTATTTCTTGTCCCGTTCCAAAGCTCCCAAAGTTGATGATATTAAAGTAGCATAAGGCCCCGAATCCCCAGAAGATCACCATGATCAACATGCCGAGGAGTACTGACGCATCCTTATTGATCTTGCGTAACTTTCTCTTATATGCCCAAGCAATAATCGGCCCTAAAATTAGCAAAAGAATTATTGAGAGAATAAACCCGATCATTCAATATCATCCTCCAGCCAGCCCATTTCACGATACCAATTAATTGTCTCTAAAGTTCCCTTCTTCCACCCCTCATATTCAAACTTGAAACCCAAATCTTTGATCTTTTGATTTGAGAAGTAGTATTGATGATGGACATATCCAGCCATGGACGCCTCGAACCGGGGGCGTAGCCCTCTTTTTCGAGCCCGGCGCTCTTGGATCCTCGCAAAGAGCATCCCCATCCTTGCCCCCATTATGTACATCGGCCACCAGATTGGAATGCGCTTGTAACCAACATTCAGAGTTTCACAGCAGAATTCGATAAAATCATCTTGGAATCCCTCATCGCAGACCAGATTGTAGGCTTCGCCAATTGTCTTCTCCTTGGGTTGGTATTCGTAGATATGCAGTGCCGCTCGTGCTAGATCCTTAACGTGCACCATTGGTATTCTAAGGCGCTTTTTACGGGGATAAATGCTCGGAACGACGCACATACCGAGTTTATGCAATAAATTAAACATATGAAAAGCCCCATACGTCTGGTAGGGTCCATAGATGGGCGCAGGGCGAATGACCGTTAGGGGGAGTCCCCGATCTCGATGTAATTTGAATAACATGTGTTCTTGCTCCATCTTTGAGACGGAATAAGCATTTGGGGGTTTGTAGGGGACTGTCTCGTCAGTGGGGAGGGGATACCCTTTCTTGTCCTTTTTGTATTTTGGCTGGCCATATACACCACAGGTACTCCACTGAAGGAAATGCTTCACCGAACCCTTCTCTAAAACCAATTCTGCTAAATTCCGCACGCCATCAACATTTATCTTCCGTAGAACATCAATATGCGCAAAGTAATCATAGAGGCTGGCAATACTAAACACCACATCGATGTCATGTTCAAACAACGGTTTTAAAGATTCTTTATCCGTGAGGTCAGCAGTAACGAATTCAAATTCACCCAATAATTCTTTCATGAATTCGTCATCGGCAGTCCATTTGCCGCCTAGGAATAATTCATCCCGTTCAGCTTTCGTGAGATCAGTCGCAATCACATTATAGCCTTTTTCACGCAAAATGCGCACCATAAAGGTGCCACAATGCCCCGCAGCTCCTGTCACTAACGCCGTTTTTACCAATCACATTCCTCCATTATCATCTCTGAACTTGAAATTCTTTGTCCTTATAAATGATTTCACGATAAGAAAGGTACAATTGCTGAGATATTCGAGTATTAAAGCTCACTCGTCGATCTTTCCTTGTTAAGCCTTTCTAAACCCATCAAATATGAAAACCGTTCCCAATATTAAGGAAATTGGTGCGGTAATGGCAAGATATCTGATTAAACCATCTAAGAGGGGATCCATTCCTAAATATCCTACTAAGTTATGATAGCGAAATAAGAAACCTAAAGCAATAAATCCTGCGCCTACGAACACTTTTATAGCATTTGTTCTTATATCTCCAGTAGATTTCCTTGCAACATAAAAATAAATCATTGGAAAAACCATATATCCGAGACCTAGTATGGCTAAAAATACTAATTGAGTGACAGAGAGAGCTTCTTTTAGCGTGTTTGGATCGACGAAAATATTGATGAAGATCGTTACAAAAACTATCGCGGAAAAATAATGCCTTTTATACCACTCTAATCTTATTAACGATTTTTCAATTTCTAATATTCTTACAAAACATGCAATAAAGACGATTGCATTTGCAGTTCTTTCTACGAGATTTACAACCGTGAGTTCATATCCAAAGAGCATTAGAGCCAAATCCCCAGGAATTAAATATCGCCAAGTTAAAGTGAGTAGGGTTGCGAATATTAATAGTAAGAAAAAGTAACCCCACGTGCGCATATTCTTTTTTTCTAACGCATCTTCCTTCTTGCCAGCTAATCTAAAAGATAGTATTGCTATAATTAACATCAAAACGGTGCTACATACCATTAATGTGATATTTAAATTTTCATATGGAAATGCTGAACCATTCATGAGGGTTCCCCTTCTTTTTTCTTCAATTTAAAGGAGTAATGTTGTTGATTATAAATAGTGTAATTATTGAATTATGTCGTTAAAATATTTTACTATCATAAATTGATAGACAAAAAAATATCTTATCTCTCTTACAAGATAATCCATTACAAATAGAATATTAGAGAGGAAATTTTCTTCAGTCTCTTGAAATTAAAAATCGAAATTCAAGCGGAATGAAAGAAATAAGTCCTTTAATTTTTTCTTTCAAGGACGGCTCAACAAGTTTATAGAGATCTTTCCACGTGAACACATCCCAATCTATTCTTAGATTTCGTTCGATTCCAAACCAATAAAAGATGAGCCCACGTCCCAATTCATTGTATCTTCGAAACTGGGCTCTATTACGCTTGAGTTCAAAGGCGTCGCAATAACTTGCTTTGGATTCGATCCAGTCAAATTCCTTGAGTTTCCCTGCAATATCAAGCCTAATGGGATTTTTAAGCAGTAAATCTGGCCCACCTTGTCCTATATCCCGCGTGTACTCAAGGGCTTGGGAATCGAGCCATTCCGCAATTAAGTCTTCCCCGATTTTGCCACGCCTTTTTGAATATTGAATGCCTTTTGGGGAGAAAACCGGATCATTGCGTAATGCAATTTCTAAAGATTCTTTTAAATACTCTGGAGGGGGAACTGTTCCCTCAATAATCTCTTTCACAGCCCGTTTGGATAACCCTTCTAGCTTCAAGAGATGCCGAATGATCATGACAGGAGCCACTTCAATAGCATTTGAAACTTCTAGGATATCGCCTGCCAGATCTGCTTTCGCCAAGTTCTGTAACTTCTTAAAATTGAACATTGTCTTACGTTGTAGATTTTGGCAGTAGCGAATGAATCTGATACCTTTCAACGCGTAGTCATCTCAAATACGGGCTGCATTTAGATAATACAGAGAACAATTCATTTTAATTTATTGGATAATTTTTTAAATAGGAAGTATAGAATCTTATTTTTCGGTAGATTTAGGTGGTTCTTTTTTTTCTTCTGGAAGTATCTCGCCAGGTTTGTTCATTCGAAATAGGAATAAAGTACCCTCTTGATAAGGACGGCGTCCCCAAAGCGTATAGCCACGTTCGAGTCCCCATAAATACCAAAGGGGATATGATAAGAATAAAATAATCGCGTAGGGATGTAAGCTGGGCGTGGGAACAATTCCCAAGTTAAATGGAAAATTCCACATTAAATTCCGGCCGGCCACACCAAGGTTGAGAACATTGAGGTAAAATAGGATTCCAAAAGTCCAAAAAAGTCCAATTATGAGGAATCCAAGCAAGACTGAAGCATCTTTATTGATTTGGCGCAATTTTCTTTTATAGGCCCAAGCTACGATCATCCCAATGATGATCAAAAGAAGTATGGAAAATAGAAATCCGATCATTCGTATATATCCTCCTCTATCCAGCCGTTATCTATATACCATTGGAGGGTTTCCAACGTCCCTTTTTTAAAACCTGGGTAGAGAAATTTAAACCCGAGGTCTTTCAATTTTTGATTATTAAAGTAATACTGATGCTTGACGTATCCCGCCATTGCAGCTTCAAACTTGGGTCGAACTTTCTTCTTTCGAGCCCGACCTTCCTGAAATTTCGTTAATGCAAATGCTAGTTTTGAGACTGCTTTATAGATTGGCCACCATACGGGAATGCGAGCAAACTTCACGTTTAAAGCATCACATAGAAATTCGATATATTCATCCTGAAAACCTTCATCGCAAACGGCATTATAGGCTTCGCCGATGACTTTTTCTTTCGGTTTATATTCATAGAGAAATGTTGCGGCCCGCACTAAGTCTTGCACGTGGACCATTGGCATTCGAAGTCGTTTCTTGCGTGGATATATACTTGGAACTACACAAGTCCCAACTTTATGGACCATATTATACAGTGTCCAAGCTCCATAAGTTTGGTAAGGACCGTAGATTGGAGCAGGGCGGATGATTGTCAAAGGGAGCCCTCGATTTTCGTGTAGCTCAAACAGCATCAGTTCCTGTTCCATTTTGGAAGTAGAGTAAGCATTAGGAGGGTCATATGGAGCCGACTCATCTGCAGGAAGTGGGTAGCCTTTGGCGTCTTTATCGTATTTCGGCTCGCCATAGACACCACAGGTCGACCAATGAATGAAATGTTTCGCTGAAGATTTATCGAGAACCAATTCTGCTAAGTTCCGCACGCCTCCGACGTTTATTTTCCGTAAAATGTCAATAAGAGCGAAATAATCATAAAGGGAAGCTATTGAGAAGATAACATCAATATTATGTTCGAATAAAGGTTCCAGCGATTTTTTATCCGTAAGATCTGCGGGGATGTATTCAAAGTCGGCACATAATTCTTCCATGAAGGCGTCATCTGCAGTCCACTTACCTTTCAGAAATAATTCATCCCGGTCACATTTGGGAAGGTCCGTAGCGATCACGTGATAACCTTTCTCTCGCAAAAGCCTGACCATAAAAGTGCCACAGTGTCCTGCCGCACCCGTTACTAAAGCTGTTTCTGGCACGCACGTTCCACCATCTTAAGTGATTTTCATATCTGCCCTATCTTATTTATGAATATAAATTATTTCATGCATAAAAAAGTAGAAAAATATGGAAGAATCAAAGAATATTCACACTATCTGCGAAAGAGAAAAGGAAACGGGAATATCCACAGAAGGGATTGTAATTAAAGGAGACCGATTTCGATTCATTCAGTGCTCCGAGCAATTCAGTGAGCCCAGTATTACCGAATTGCCTATCAAAACGTTCAAATGAAATCCAGATTACCTCATTAAAGCCCATATTTTTCACGATAAACGCGTCTTTTTTCATTTCATCTAAAGAACTATATGGGGATTGACCACTTCGGGCAAGTGAGATCGAGGATTGTGTCCCAAACAAGTTCCAGGTCGTTTTCGCATAAGAATATACCATGTAAGAGCCAAAATCTACCTTTATCATATCCTGGTACGTTGATCGGTAAATCATAAATGAAGAATAATTCCAGTTGTATGGCGGCATCGTAGATACACCCATCAGTTGCTGTAGGGTGTCGTCGCCGTCGGCTAAATCGTCAATCGGCATCGGGAATCCGACGACCATCGCTTCATATCCCTGCGCTTGGATGGAATTCACCAGTGCCTCATAGCGTTCCTTCGCAAACTCGTGATTTCCAGAGGTAGCAGTTCGCCTTAAATCCATCAAGGCGCCATAGATGTTAAAACTGCCTATTTGCTCTTGAATTGCATTTAACCGTTGGTAGCTTGGCTCGCTATCTATCATTATCCCCTCATAGGTGAGATTATTTGCTTTGGCCCAAGCGATGAAGGTTGAAGTTAAATTTTCAAATTCCAGCACGTTGGAGTCCGCCGCCCAGTATCCCTCGGAATAGTCCAGAAGTAGCCAGGCATACACCCTCACGTTGGCTGCATTTAGACGTTCTGTTAAGTTATGAGCAAGTGAATTATTATATATTTGAGATTCATTAATCGCCAGAAAAATTCGCGAATTATAGGCTTCTAAGTTTGTTAGATGATCATTCGTGAAGGTGTCATTGTTATAAAACTCACAATAAAAGGAAACCCTAAAATTTGGGTTAGTATGTGCCGGTAGCGTGATTGTGGCTTTTGTAGTTATGAAATAGAGAGCTACTGGACTAATGATAATAAAAATCATCAATAAAGGTATAATTATTCCATTCTTAGTCTTAAATCTTGGTAAGAGAGGCCGTTTTTTCACGCAAAATATCGCAGCCACTGCATTTAAACCAAGTAATATGGAGAAAAGAAGATTAACAAACATTAATATCGAGAATAGAAATCCTTGAAATATTAAAATGAGGAGGGGAGTTATTGCGCTCCTTTTTCTACCAATTAGTAGAAAAAATGCCATAACATTCATTAAAATGGGGATGGAAAGGAGAAGCAGCGCATTTAGGATGTCTAATATGGCTTCATCGAGAAGAAGAGTTAACCTCCAGATAGTTGGAATCCCAACAACTAGAAATACTATTGCATTAACGAGGAAAATTACTGCATCAAAGTACTTTTTAAAGAGGTTCTTAAAATTATCGACTTTTTTTGATTCCTTTATGCTCGAATTATCGTTTGAGGCATTTTGAGAATTCATTGCACTACTCATTAAAGGAGAAAATTGATAATCCCAAATATATATTTTTGTTTAAGAGAAGTCCTTTTTTGTAAGAAGTTTTAGGGTGTTGACATTGAAACCGAAAACTCGTTTTCTAACAGCGTTAAATCATGAAGAACCGGATCGAGTGCCATTATTCGGGGAAGCTATTGATTCAGTACCAGTTTTAAAAAAATATGGGGGAAAGAGCCTATCTACTCTCGTTAGCCTAGCAAAAGCCATGCGATTTGTGATTGGTTGGAAAAAAATCGCCGGTTGGCTCATAAGACGCCCCTTTTTTGCCAAAACAGTATCAAAGAGTTTTACAAAATTCATGATAAAGATTGGTTATGATGCGGTTGCCGTTCCTGTAACTTTATTATATACTAAATGCCACTTTCCATCCTCAAATCAATATGTTGATGAATACGGAAGGCAATTTGTATTTTCCAAGGTCGAATCTGGAGGGAAAAAGGTTTATATGGCTTTCTATGAAAGAGGCTATTTCGATACTGAAGATCCTGAGGCAGCATACGAAGAATGGCATGATCCACCATTAGACCCTGATCACAAGATTAGACGGATTGCTTATGAAGCGGCAGTTAAAGCTGCAAAGGATGATATCTACGCTTTCCCGGGGACAATAGGAGTATTAGAGAGTACATGGGAACCATTCGGATTTATTACGTTTACAAAATTGCTTTATACAAAGCCAAGGTTTATTGAACGTGTCTTTCGGGAGCATGGTGATTTTATGGTGGCCCTTGCAGAAAATATGATGGACTTAGGGGCTGAAACCTTCTTGATCTTAGATGATGCAGGATTTAAGGGCCGACCTTTCCTAAGTCCAAAAATGTATGAGAAATTTGTTGCATCACAAATAAAAAGAGTCTGTGATAAAGTCCATTCTTATGATGGGAAAGTCCTCCTGCACTCGTGTGGAAATCTCTACAAAATTCTCGACTTGATTATAGGGGCCGGGGTTGATGGCTTACATCCTTGGGAATCTACAGCAGGAATGGATATCTTCAAAGCAAAGGAGGATTATGGAGAAAAATTAACTCTGATCGGGAATGTTCCACTTGATATGTTAACGCATAAGACACCCCAAGATGTGGAAGCATATGTGAAAAAGTTACTTCAGGTTTGCGCTCCTGGTGGGGGTTATGTGCTCTGCTCAGGACATTCAATCACCTATTCGGTTTCATTGGAGAACTATGAGGCGATGATGGAAACGGCTCGGAATTATGGTACGTATCCAATTAGTATTGAATGAGTTCGTTAAAAAATGGATTCTCAAACCAGAGTTTTAACAGCATTGAATCATGAAGACCCCGATCGCGTGCCATTACTTGAGCTTGGAATTGATTCCATCCCAGTTATCAGGAAATATCGAAAACGAAGGAGGAGTGCAAGAGGTTCTCTAATAAAAATGGGGAGGTCTATAACAGGATGGAAAGGGATTTATGATTTTGTAGCAAGTAGACCATTAAGTATGGGATTTTTGGGAGAACGAATCGTAAATTTTTTTAAAAAAATCGGTTATGATGTCGCAGTCGTTCCTGTGTCGCTTTTTCTTCATACTTTTTTTTCATCTACTGAATATGTCGATGAATGTGGGCGGAAATTTAAATTTTCAAAACTTGAATCGGGCGATAAACAAGTCAATATCGCCTATTACGATGGGGGATACTTCGATACAGAGGACCCAGAAGCTACTTATGATGAATTTGATCCATTAGATCCCGATCTAAAGGCTCGAGAAGCGGCTTATGTAAGCGCAGTGCAAGCTGCTAAGCGCGATATTTATGTCGTGCCAGCTATTCAGGGCTTCTTGGAACCAGCATGGGAAGCTTTTGGTTTCACTACATTTACGAAATTGCTGTACTCAAAACCTGAATTCATTGAACGCGTCTTTCGAGAGCGTGGCGATTTTTCGGTTGCAGTAGCCGAAAACATGATGAATCTGGGGGCAGAAACGATTTTATTATTCGATGATGCGGGTCTAAAACATTCGACTTTCCTAAGTCCGAAGATGTACGAGGGGCTTGTTGTTCCACAGTTGAAGAGAATATGTGATAAGGTTCATTCTTATGATGGAAAGCTCATTCTACATTCGTGTGGGAATCTCTACAAAATTCTCGACCTTATTATTGGTGCGGGAATTGATGCCCTACATCCATGGGAATCCACCGCTGGGATGGATATCTTCAAAGCAAAGGAGGACTATGGGACAAAACTTACTTTGATAGGAAATGTTCCACTAGATTTGCTCACTCATGGGACGCCCCAAGAGGTAGAAACCTACGTGAAAAAATTAATGAAGGTATGCGCTCCGGGTGGGGGGTATATTCTCAGTTCAGGGCATTCCATAGCGCATTCCGTGACTTTAGAGAATTATGAAGCGATGTTGGAAGCAGCCAGAAAATATGGCACGTATCCAATTAACTTATGAAAAATATCCTAGGAACTGTACGGTCAAAAGTTATAAAAACTTATAAAAAGTTCTAAAAATATACCAGTCAAAATGCGTAAATCGGGCAAATGCGCAAGCAGATCCCAAGAGTTTAAATAAGAATAAAAAAATTAAGAAGGTTCTTATAATTTTATCGCGTAATCATAGCCAGTATTGAACGTTTTCACATTGATAAAAAAAGAGATTAGGATTCTTTGTTTTTAGTAGAATTTTTCGGTGCAGGGGGCAATTGTTTCGAAGGTTTTGAGGGGACTTCTGCAGGGCGAGAACGGCGTAAGAACCCTTGCACCACGATAGCCGCTGCAAGCGCGATCCCAACGATGAGAATGGAAATTTCTAGCAAAATACTTTCGGGTTCTGGAGCTGGAGGGGTTGGATAACTATTTTTATCTAAGGGATTAGTTCCGGCTGATATTTCATCCCCGTCTGAAAAGCCATCATCATCTGAATCGGAATCAAGGGGATGAGTATTATAAAAATATTCTTGGAGGTTTGTAAGAGCATCTTTATCAATGTCCAAGTAAGCATCGAGATCATTCACAGGGGACAACGAGTTATCCACTTCCCACTTATCAGGAAGCAGGTCATCATCTGTATCCACATCATTGAGATCAGTTCCGAGGTTATACTCTATAAGGTTTGTTAGGTTATCATGATCAAAGTCGTCCTGCGCATCTGAAGCATTCAATGGGTCAAGAGTGTTGTCAACTTCCCAGCCATCAGGGATCAAGTCATCATCTGAGTCTGAGTCATTTGGAATCGTATTAAGAGAATATTCTAGGATATTTATCAGTCCATCCCCATCGATATCCAGCGAAGTATCGCCATCCCATATGGGATTGAGGCCATAATCAATTTCCCACCCATCGAGCATAGTATCATCGTCAGTATCGGGATCTATGGGGTCGGTTCCATAAATATTTATCTCGGCTCCATCGAGAGAACCATCATCATCCGTGTCTGGGTTAGTCGCGTTCGTCAGATATATTAATAACTCCACATTGTCATTGAGCCCATCCCCATCCGTGTCGGGGTTGGTCGCGTTCGTCAAGTAGATCAAGATCTCGGCAGCATCGTTGAGCCCGTCGCCATCCGTGTCGGGGTTGGTCGCATTCGTCGAATAGATCAAGATCTCGGCGCTATCGTTGAGCCCGTCGCCATCCGTGTCGGGGTTGATCGCATTCGTCAGGTAGATCAAGATCTCGGCGCTATCGTTGAGCCCATCCCCGTCCGTATCTATATTCGTCGCGTTCGTTAAATAAGTAAGAATCTCGGTACCATCATTGAGTCCATCCCCGTCCGTATCGGAGTTGGTCGCGTTCGTCAGGTAGATCAAGATCTCGGTACCATCATTGAGCCCATCGCCGTCCGTGTCGGGATTGGTTGCGTTCGTTGGATAGATAAAGGTCTCAGCACTATCGTTGAGCCCGTCGTCATCCGTATCCGGATTGGTAGCGTTCGTGTTGTAAATAAGAATTTCAGCACTATCGTTGAGCCCATCGTCATCCGTATCAATCTTTGTCGCGTTCGTGTTGTAAATAAGAATTTCAGCACTATCGTTGAGTCCATCGCCGTCCGTGTCCATCAGGAAGGGGCTTGTTCCCAAAAGAACTTCATTACCATTCAATAGGCCATCCCCGTCGAAATCATCGCTCTCATTATCGATATTCTCAACCCAGATAGTCCCAGTTCCGATATCATCAGTATTGTTCCCATCGTTGAACAGGGCGATATTACGATAAAAGTAATTTGAAAGCCCCAAAACGCGTATTCCCCTATTAGTGTTATTCATGATAGTGTTATGGGTCAGGTTGTTGAAATTACCAATTAGCACTAACCCGTCATTCCCATTGAAATTGAGGGTGTTGCGGGTCACATTGTTATAATTTCCCTCTACATATATCGCGTTATAACTAGTAGAAGACATGATAGTGTTATTAATAAGCGTGTTATTATGGCATGTGGGACTCATTCTAATTCCGCGATAATTATTGAGAAGCCTATTATTTTCTAGCGTGGCATATATTACATTCTCCAATCGAATGGCCGCATAATTACCTGGGGTGCCCTGTTCCGTGTCAAAAACCGTGCAATTTCGGAGAATGAAATATGCATTAGTATTCTGAATCCATATCCCGTGCGTCCCAAATCCGCTGGCATTGATAAAATAATTTTCAAGGATGTATGGGTTCGTCGCTGTTCCATTTCCAGCAGTTGCTGAATTATTTAGTTCGACATTTCCATTTATTTGAAATGGCAAGTCCCACTTCATTGTCAACTCGACTCCCCCCTCATTTTTTTGTACTGAGGCCCCTGGTTGAATTAGACTATAATATCCCATTCCAACAAATAAAAAAATGATGATAACAGGAATAAATTTCCTAAACTTTCTCATAATGATCCCTTACTCAATTTATTTTTTTTGTACGGCTGGCAATTCTTTCGAGGGCTTAGGGGGTGCTGCCGCGGGACGAGAACGGCGTAAGAACCCTTGCACTACGATAGCTGCCGCGAGGGCGATTCCAGCGATTAGAAGTGAAATAGCTAGTGAGAGCTCCTCAGGTTCTGAAGTTGGAGGGCTTGGAAAATCGTTTGCATCTAATGGGTTCGTTCCAGCGGCTACTTCATCCCCATCGGAATGCCCATCATTATCGGAATCATAATCCAGAAAATCAGTTTGTAGAAAATATTCTTGGATTGTTGTAAGGCCATCCGCATCTATATCGATAAATGCATCCATGTTATTTAAGGGAGACAAAGAGTTATCCACTTCCCACTTATCAGGAAGCAGATCATCATCCGTGTCCGCATCGTTGGGATCAGTTCCGAGATTATATTCTTCAAGATTGATTAGGTTGTCCCCATCAAAATCGTCTTGGGCATCCGAGGTATTTATTGGATCAAGGGCATTATTCAGCTCCCAGCCATCAGGGATCAAGTCAGCATCTGAGTCTGAATCATTTGGAAATGTACCTAAATATAATTCTAGAATGTTTGTAAGTCCATCCATATCGGTATCAAGCACATTATCGCCAGCCCACTTGGGGTTGAGGCTGTAATCGATTTCCCACCCATCACGCATTCCATCATCGTCCGTGTCAAAATCAAGAGGATCAGTTTCATGAACATTAATTTCATTTCCATCAGTGGCTCCATCATTATCAGTGTCCGGGTTAATCGCACTTGTAAAATAAGTAAGGATTTCTACACTATCATTGAGGCCGTCGCCGTCCGTGTCGGGGTTGGTCGCGTTCGTGAGATAAATAAACAGTTCCGCAGAGTCGTTGAGTCCATCGTCATCCGTGTCTGGATTGGTCGCGTTCGTCCCATGCGTGAGTATTTCCGCACCATCAGTTAGCCCATCACTGTCCGTGTCCGGGTTGGTCGCGTTCGTGGGGTAGATGAAGACTTCGGCACTATCATTGAGCCCGTCGCCATCCGTGTCTGGATTAGTCGGATTTGTACCATTATTATATTCCGCGAGGTTTGTAAGTCCATCTGGTTCAAGATCATCAGATGCGTCCGATGAATTCGTGGCATTTAATCCGTTAACCACTTCCCATCCGTCTAACATTCCGTCGCCATCCGTGTCTGGGTTGGTCGCATTAGTAAAATAGGTAAGGATTTCTGCACCGTCATTTAGGCCATCGCCGTCCGTATCTGGGTTGGTCGCGTTCGTCGGATAGATGAATAGTTCGGCACTATCGTTGAGTCCATCTCCATCAGTATCAGGATTGATTGCACTCGTGTGATAGATGAATAGTTCCGCACTATCATTTAAACTGTCATTGTCAGTGTCATTCAGGAACGGACTCGTTCCCCAATAAACCTCATCGCCATTCACCAGCTCATCGCCATCGAAATCTCCACTATCATTAACGAGGTTCTCAACCCACGTATTCCCACTTCCCGTATCATTAATTTGATCAGGGTCATTTAGCCAGATTAGGTTGCGGTAAAAGTAATTAGAATTTCCAGAAACATCAATTCCATAAGCTCCATTGAACGTGATTAGATTTGTAATGACATTATTATTATCACAGAGATCGTCTAAATGAATTCCAGCCAGTGTATTATTATTAGCGGTGTTGTCAGTCAGTGTATTCGAATCGCAATCATCGTATAAATAAATACCTTGGTCGGTATTATTATTAGCGGTATTACTGGTCAGTGTGTTTGAATCGCTATATCGGTACAAATAAATTCCCCGAACATTATTATTAGCAGTATTATTGGTCAACTTGTTCCCAATGCACTGATAATTTAAAAAAATTCCATCTAGTGTATTAGCATTAGCGGTGTTACCTGTTATCGTGTTCCAATTGGACCACTGGTATAAATAAATTCCCCGGTTATTCTCATTAACGGTGTTATTTGTCAGCGTGTTATATAGACATTGATCATCTAAAAAAATTCCATTGCTATTGTTAGTGGCGGTATTGCCGATTAGAATTTGATAACGACAACCAAAATCTAAATGAATTCCATTCAATCTGTTGCCCTTGGCAGTGCAATTCGTCAGCTGGTTCCAATCGCTTTGAATTATCGCAAACCCATTATCATAATTCTCATTGGCGGTGTTATTCGTCAACGTGGTATAGGCACTCCAATAAACTACTATTCCACTGCCCATTCCCCATAAACCATTGTGATTACCAGTGTTGTCCGTCAGCGTGGTATTCAGGCAACCCCAATCTACAATAATGCCATGATATTGATTATTATTGGCGGTATTGGCGATCAGCGTGTTAAACTCGCTCCAGGCTAGTATAATGCCACACCAACTATTGTTATTGGCGGTATTGGCGGTTAGTGTATTTTTATCAGATTCATCTAAATAAATTCCAAACCCAGTACCGACACCTTTACCATTAAAATCAGCATTGTTGGCGGTCAGCGTGTTATTACTTGCTTGGTACAACCAAATGCCTACATTATTGCTTTTGACCGTATTATTCGTAATATTCCCATTGGTCACATTTTCAAGTCGAATGCCCCCATACCCGCTATCCGAACCAATCACGGTACAGTTACGAAGGATGAAATGCGCATTGGTATTTCTGATCAAGATCCCATGCATTCCCAAACCATCGACATTGATAACGTAATTTTCAAGGATGTACGGGTTGTTCGCTGATCCATTACCTTGGCTTTTGTACATTTCAAAATCCATATTTTTACTTATATTAAAAGGTGAATCCGTTTTAGTAATTAACTCATAATTTGATATCTTGAGAGGTTTAGATTCCTCAGGTCGAGCTATATTGCAAAAAGGCATTGAAAATAGAAGTATCATGAACATTATCAAAATAAATTTCCAAACTTTTTTCATGTTTCACCCTTCTAATAATTTCATTTTGAAAATATATTATTATATTTCTTTAGTGAGGTTTTTTTGTTTGGTGGGAGATTGTTTTGGAGACTTCATGGGTGCTGGGGCGGGGCGTTCCCGCCGTAAGATACTATTAATTATGATAGCTGCTGCAAGCGCTAGCCCAGCGATAATGATTGAAAGTTCTAGCAAAATACTCTCAGCTGAAGGCGGAGGGCTTGGAAAGCTGTTTTCGTCCAGAGGATTCGTTCCAGCTGATATTTCAGTCCCGTCTGAATAGCCATCATCATCTGAATCAGGGTCAAGAGGATTGGTGTTGTAAAAATATTCCTGGATGTTCGTAAGGTCATCTACATCGATATCCAAATAAGCATCGAGATCATTCAAGGGAGATAAAGAGTTATCCACTTCCCACTTATCAGGAAGCAGGTCATCATCCGTGTCCGCATCGTTGGGATCAGTTCCGAGATTATATTCTTCGAGATTCGTCAAATTATCACGATCAAAATCATCTTGCGCATCCGAAGTATTCACCGGGTCAAGACTGTTGTTCACTTCCCAGCCATCAGGGATCAAGTCATCATCGGTGTCCGAATCATTTGGAATTGTATCAATATAATATTCTAGGATACTTGTAAGCCCATCGCCATCAATATCCAGCGAACCATCGCTAACCCACTTGGGGTTGAGGCCATAATCGATTTCCCACCCATCACGCATACCATCATCATCCGTATCGGGATCCAGCGGGTCCGTTCCATACACAAGAATCTCCTCCCCATCAGTTGATCCGTCACCGTCAGTATCTGGATTAGTCGCGTTCGTCGGATGAATGAGAATTTCGGCACCGTCATTGAGCCCATCACCATCCGTGTCGGGGTTGGTCGCATTGGTGGGATAAATAAACAGCTCATCATTATCGTTGAGCCCGTCGCCGTCCGTGTCTGGATTGGTCGCGTTCGTTGGATAGATGAAAAGCTCCGCACTATCGTTGAGCCCATCCCCATCCGTGTCTGGATTAGTCGCATTGGTGGGATAGATGAACAGTTCGGCACTATCATTGAGCCCATCCCCATCCGTGTCTGGGGTAGTCGGACTCGTGCCATACGTAAATACTTCAGCACTATCATTGAGCCCATCGCTGTCTGTATCCTGATTGGTCGCATTCGTGCCATAGGTCATAATTTCCGCCCCATCGTTGAGCCCGTCGCCGTCCGTGTCGGGGTTGGTCGCGTTCGTTGGATAGATAAATAATTCCGCACTATCGTTGAGCCCATCGCCGTCCGTGTCTGGATTAGTCGCATTGGTGGGATAGATGAACAGTTCGGCACTATCGTTGAGCCCATCCCCATCAGTGTCTGGGGTAGTCGGACTCGTGCCATACGTAAATACTTCGGCACTATCATTGAGCCCATCGCTGTCTGTATCCTGATTGGTCGCATTCGTGCCATAGGTCATAATTTCCGCCCCATCGTTGAGCCCGTCGCCGTCCGTGTCGGGGTTGGTCGCGTTCGTCAGATAGATTAAAATCTCCGCACTATCATTGAGTAAATCTCCATCCGTATCTGCATCATTCGGATCCGTACCATTAGTGTATTCATACAAATTTAGGAGCCCGTCTAAGTCAAAATCATCCAATGCATCTGTGGTATTCAATGGATTTAATGAATTATTCAACTCCCAGTCATCAGGTAGGAGGTCGTTATCCGTGTCCCAATTATTTGGATCTGTTCCATAAACATACAACTCCACACCATTTGGAAGCCCATCACCATCATAATCTTCATAATTTGGATCCGTTAAATATTCCATGCGAAAGTAATCATATAGAAATCCACGTTGCCCTGTAACCTGTAATTTGAGAATATTTTCACCTGGAACTAAATACTCCATACCAATATTTGTGCTTATGATTTGAGGTTTTTCAATTGGATTTAATGTAATTGTATTAGTAAGATTTCCATTGACATAAAAACGGAGGTCTGAGATAGCGAAATCAAAAATATATAATTTTGGGACTGTGAATTTTAAATCGCTTATAATATCCAAATTAAAATGAATTGATAAGGGATTACCTTGATTCGGACCAGGATCAGTTGGGCCGCTTAGCCCTCCATTGAAAGGATCAGTCACGTTCACCATTGAATAGAAAGATCCATTGTAATTACCATTTCCCCAATAGGTATAATTTATCAAACTAACGTCAAAATATGTATTATCATCATAAGTCGGATAATCATTTGACCTCAAGAGTGTATATTCATAATAACATCCATCGTTTCTTCCTATCTGCCAAAGCAGAGTTTTACTCGGGTTAATTATTAGAATGTTTTCTATATTAGATAGATTTCCTTCAGATCCAGTCCGATTAATTGCTGTGATACCATAGTAAAATAAACCATTATCCTCTACTTCATCTAAAAATGAAGTGATATTTGAAGATCCCACTTTTTCTGCCGTTCCTATCGAAGTAAAAGAAGCATTTGAACGATAGATATAATAATGGGTTGCGTTTGGAATTTCGTTCCAAGATAGATGCACAAATGAATTACCTTGATATGTTACAGAGAGAGGATCTAAACTAGGTTGGGATGAAATTGGACCGTCAGATAAGAATGAATAATTGGTTAATATTATTCCGTTTCCAATCCAGACTTTTCCTTGAATGCTACATGAATTTGTCATTGAGATTTTCAGAACTCCAGCACCACCATTGCCTCCATTGAATCCCTTTTCTGATCGACCCTCATACAGTTTATGAAATCCCCCTAATCCGCCTTCACCTCCAAGACCTCCTAATGAGGAAATGTTTGCAGATTTTGAAATTACCAGGTCATCACCAAGCAATAATATGCCGCCTCCGCTGCCTCCACCAGCACCACCTCCACCTGCACCTCCGGTCCGGTCACTACCAATATTTGCATCACCCCCTTTTCCCCCTGAACCTCCATTTTCCCCATTTACGTTAAGTTCTCCATGAATGATAATGCTTGATGCGTTCAAAATTAGAGCACCTCCACCAGAACCACCTGCTGCACCAGGATATCCATTTTCTGCGCCCCCTGGACCCCCTCCGCCACCACCACCGCCTGCTCCCGCGCCTCCAGATCCCATTTGAATGGATTGAAAATCAAAGGTAAAATATGTCGAATTAATTATGCCCCCAAAACCACCATATGCTGGGAAGGAGCCTATATCAGTACCACCCTCGCTACCATTTTGTCCTAAACCGCCATAGGACCCTCCAGCCCCGCCACCAGCCCCAGCGCCACTATGGGCCCCATCCCCACCACTTGTACCACCTCGACTACCATTAAATCCTCCACCGGGTCCAGACCCATTTCCACCGCCATATCCCCCTTGGTTAGAAATGGGCCCTCCAGCCCCTCCTGAGCCACCTGTATAACCACATTCTTGAGCTATTATCGCGGACGTGTTATCGATAGAAATTGAATCCGCGATTAAGGTTAACGTACCAGTCCCTGCTGTTCCATTATAAGGTGTAACGGTAATCACTCCATTATTTTGAAGAATAATTTGACTATGATTGTGTGTTCCAAATAATTCAATAGCAGTATTATCGACGATTAATGGCCCGTTACAAGGATAAATTTTAAAATTATCATCAATTGTTGATGAGTTCTTATTAGTTATCGGTATATTATTAAATAGTATGGTAAATAATTGAAAAAAAAGTAACGCAATGATAAGGACACTCATAAAGTATAAAGATTTACGATATTTACTTTTCATGTTTTCCTACTCTCCTATTATATAGTACTTTCATTTATACTCTGAAGTTATATTTAAATATAATAGAAATTTTGGGGGTGGATCCAATTCTTTAGAGGACTTAGAGGAGGGAGAAAATATGGCACTTATCCAATTAATCAATAAATAACTTGATTTATTAGAAAAACAATTATGGTTAAAAAATTAAGAAGACCCTTTTAATTTCAATGCGTAATCGTAGCCAGTATTTAACGCTTTCACATTGATATCGATGGCTTTTTTCGGAACAAAATCTTTCACGCCATTGAGAGCAAAGAAGATTATTTTAAAATAATATAATTTGTTGGGGATTTCTCTATTAATCTTCCTTCATCTACCTCTCTCTTCCATCTACGATACGCCATTAGAATCAAAATGAATTCTTCTTCTGGATCTCGTGGACGACGTCTAGGTAGCCGTTTTGGATTTGACAGTAGTCTTAAACGGGTGAATTTTTGTCTATTCTCTTTCATGTAGGTATCATAATTAATTTTCATACTTCTCACGCGTGGTTTCAATTTCCTTTTTTAGATCCAAAAGTTCTGAAATCACTTTTTCTTCTTTTGCTTGGGTTTCTAAGTAGGACCAATCAACTCTGTTAAAATGTATAAGGAGTAGTTCCTTTGCCAATCGACCATCTTCCAATGATTGCCAATGAGTGAAGGCATTAAGACGATCAATAATAACATCTTCGATACTTAAAATTGGAATTTCATAACCTTCAATTTCAATCAGATATAATCTTTCTTCCTGATTTTTTGATATGGAGGAGGTAGGAATTTCAATTGCCAAATTTAAGTCCTCTGAAAAATAATGCCGCCCAATCTTTTCAAAATTTAATGTTATTAGTAAATCATTGAGGGCATCTCTATTATCGCAAGCTAGATCTGCATCGATTGTTAAATACTCCCCTGCGGTATAAAATTGAACTGCGAATCCCCCTAATATTATGATATTGGAATCCTTCTTTTTCAAATATTTATTTATTAAACCTAAAAATAGTAATTTCTTCTTATATTCCTTTTCAAATTTTTTCATCTTTTCCAGAATTTGCAAATATTCTTGTTTAAGGTTATCCATTTTATGATCGCTTTATTTTTTTTCTATGCTTATGATAAAATCACAAAATATAAAAAGTGAATTAAATCAATTTACCTCTTCTGGAAGTTTTTGAAAGAGATTTTATCAATAAAATTAGAAAAAAGGAATTATAATTGTATGATATTTGAAAATTAAGAGGATTCTTTGAGTTTCATTGCATAATCGTAGCCCGCGTTGAAGGCTTTCACGTTGATGTCGATGGCCTTTTTCGGAACAAAATCTTTCACGCCATTGAGAGCAGTTTCTTTATCAAGCACGCCTGTTAAAGCAGTAAAAGCCCCAAACATGATTACATTGGCAGTAACGGGGTTTTTAATCTCTTCTCGAGCCATTTTCTGGACTGGGACGCTGTAGAGAGTTTGAGTTTTCTTCGCACGAATCTTGGAAATAGTAGTTGGATCGTAAATGATGGTGCCACCTTTCTTTTTGACCTCTCCTAGATATTTGGTTACGGCGGCATCGGTGAGAAAGATGCCGACATCAACATTTTTGGGAACGGTTCGCGGGTAGTCGATTTCTTCAGTTTCATCATCCAGCACGACTTCGGTCCAACAGGATCCTCCGCGTGCAGCGCCACCGTAGCTTTCACTTTGTGCAGCAGCAAGATTTTCAGTGTTCATTATTGCGGTTGAGGTGATGAGCATGCCCAAAGTGATAACCCCTTGCCCACCATATCCCGAGATTTTAATTTCAGTCCGTGTCATCTATTTTCCTCCCTGAGAGCGCTTGATTAAATCTTGGTAATCCGACATGAGGGTAGGTTTTTGGACCTCCACGAACTCACCCACGACAAATTTATCTGCTAATTGCTCTTTGGTAATGTCTGAGGGTGAGGTAATCCATTTTAAAATCGTTTTACTTTTTTCTCTGTACTAATAATAAAATCACAAAATATAAAAAGTGAATTAAATCAATTTACCTCTACTGGAAGTTTTTGAAAGAGATTTTTATCAATAAAAGTAGAAAAAAGGAATTATAATTGTATGATATTTGAAAATTAAGAGGATTCTTTGAGTTTCATCGCATAATCGTAGCCCGCGTTGAACGCTTTCACGTTGATGTCGATGGCTTTTTTCGGGACAAAATCTTTCACGCCATTGAGAGCAGTTTCTTTATCAAGCACGTCCGTTAAAGCTGTAAAGGCCCCAAACATTATTACATTGGCTGTAACAGGGTTCTTGATTTCTTCCCGTGCCATTTTCTGGGCGGGGACGCTATAGAGACTTTGTGCTTTTTTCGCACGGATTTTGGATATAGAAGTTGGGTCGTAGATGATCACGCCTTCTTTCTTTTTGACTTCGCCCAGATATTTACCTACAGCTGCGTCAGTTAAAAAAATGCCGACATCAACATTTTTGGGAACCGTTCGCGGGTAGTCGATTTCTTCGGTTTCGTCATCCAGCACGACTTCGGTCCAGCAGGATCCTCCGCGTGCAGCGGCACCGTAGCTTTCACTTTGTGCAGCAGCAAGGTTTTCGGTGTTCATTATCGCGGTTGAGGTGATGAGCATGCCCAATGTGATGACTCCTTGCCCACCATATCCCGAGATTTTAATTTCAGTCCGTGTCATCTATTTCCCTCCCTGAGATCGCTTGATTAAATCTTGGTAATCTGACATTAGGGTAGGCTTTTGGACCTCCACGAACTCACCCACGACAAATTTATCTGTTAATTCCTCCTTGGTCATATCTGAGGCTTCTTTTATCGTTACCGTCTGTTTTTTAATCCAATTAAAGACTTCAACAGGTTTAGCCATTTTGTTGTGACGACCGAAATAGGTCACGCATTGGGATACCACGTCAATTAGGGCGAATCCCTTGTGTTTTAAGGCTTTACGGAAATATTTCATAAATTTGAGTGGTTGGACCGTAGTACACCGCGCCAAGTATGTACCACCCGCTGCTTTAGCCAATTCAATCCCGTCAATCATCTCCTGCATGTACCCATGCCTCGCGGTCGAGGCGATTTGTCCGCGATGAGCTGTTGGGGCGATTTGTCCGCCTGTCATTCCAAAAGTGAGGTTATGCAACAGAAGGCAGACGCAGTCCAGATTCCGGCGAGCAGCATGAATGAAGTGATTGGTTCCAATCGAAAGTAGATCGCCATCCCCTGCGATAATAATAGGTTTTAATTCCGGGTTTGCCATTTTAACCCCCGTAGCAACCGCTAAGCCTCGCCCGTGTAAGTTCATCAACATTTTCCCAGGCATGATAATAGGAATCATCGTGTAGCAACCAACGCCATTAATGATGGGGAACTTATGAACGTCGAGTTTATCTTCCAAAAAGATATTCCCAATCCATTGAGCGATGGCACCATACCCACAACCACCACAGAAGAAACTCTTGACACCACCAAACATCTTTGCAAGATAAATTATTTTATTTGAAACAAGTGGGTGTTCAGGTATTCCTTCTTCGCCTTTTATATCTGCTATGGACATTTAGGCAACCTCCTTAATTTTATTCAAAATTTCTTTCGGTTCATGGAGTTTCGAGATTTGAGGGACAAAATAAACCTGAGTACCATCAGCTACATTGGCTTGAAGCCAAACCAACATCTGTCCCCAATTAATTTCCACATCAATTATTTTCTTGACTTTCTCAGAGAGTTCCCGGATGATCTTTGTTGGAAATGGCCAAACTGTTAAAAGCCGTAAGAGTCCTACTTTGATTCCCTCTTTGCGAGCCTGATTCACGGCTGCAAGTGCGGGGCGTGATGGGAAGCCATAAGTTATAACAGCAATGTCCGCATCATCAAGGAAATATGATTTCGTTTTACAGATTTTATCCTCATTTTTTAAGATTTTATCGCAGATTGCTTCCACCATTTTATAGGAAACGGGGCTGTCTTCGGTTGGAAACCCCGTAGGATTGTGGCTAACGGAAGGAAGCCAGTCTGGAAAGCTATCATAGCCAATAGTAGGCACCGCCTCTGGAACAACTATTTCATCCCCAACCTTTTTTGAAAAGGGAATCCATTTACTCATATCATCGGGCATGGGTTTCCTTGGAATGATATTTTTGTTAAGCTCATCCTGTGGGGGAATGACGACCTTTTCTCGCACGTGCCCCAACCATGAATCGGAAAATACATAGACTGGGACGCGCCATTTCTCTGCGTCATTAAAAGCCTCATAGGTGAAGTCAAAAAGCTCTTGACAGGACGCAGGTGCATAGGCAATTACCTTATATTCACCATTTCCGCCATATTGGCATTGGATTATATCGGATTGGTGGGGAAGGGAAACAACTCCAGACCCGGGTCCGCTTCGTTGAACATCACAGACCACGATAGGAACTTCAACACATGCAGCCCACGAGAGTGACTCTTGCATTAAGCTAAAACCTGGTCCAGACGTGCTTGTCATCGCCTTGAGTCCCGCAAATGATGCCCCGATTACTGCGGAAATACTTCCAATCTCATCTTCCATTTGTATAAAGCGTCCCCCTAGTTGGGGTAATCTCCTACTCATACGTTCGGGGACATCGTTTTGCGGTGTAATGGGATACCCTGCAAAAAATCGACACCCCGCAGCTAATGCCCCTTCAACCATAGAAGAATTTCCTATTAAGGTCGTCTTTCCAGGTTTAAAATCGTAGTTGTATATATCGACTTTACTCATTTTTAAGCTTCCTCCATTGCAACCACGTAAATTGAAAAATCAGGGCAGATATATTCACACATTCGACATAAACTGCATTCTGAACCCGACTTGACGGCAGGGGGATTCTGCACGTTTCGATTTAGCTGCGTGGATTTCTCCAACACGTTTTTCGGGCATACTTCAATACATAATTCGCATCCCTTGCATCGATCAAATTGAAGACACAACATTTTTCCTTTCTCTTCATTCTTATATAAAATTGGCAATTCTATCACCAAAAAAACTGTTTATTCTCCCAAACTATTCGATCATATCAAGCAATGGGTATTTTCTTTTCTATGTTCAAAAGGTCTATTTAATTTTATTTACCAAGCAATGGGAAATTTATTTTCCTTTAACTTGGAGGGTCTTGATTATTGGAAGTTTCAAATTGTAATTTACCTACAAAGGAAAAATAGATAATTAAAATCCAAAGAAGAGTTTGGGCGATTAATAAAACTAAAAATTGGCTGCGAGATTGATTGAATTTTGTAGGGAAGATAAAATACAAAACAAAAAAGGGGGATTGGAAGAAAATTGGTCCACAAGACCTCTCTTAAAACTATAAAAGGACTTATTTTAACTATTCTCACTT
>JABXJT010000170.1 GCA_013375455.1 Candidatus Helarchaeota archaeon
GTCCTGGATGCGGCAAGCAAGAAATCCCTACTCATCATGATTCTCCCATGGAATTCATTGAGTAGGGAATTACTTTTTTTCAATCTTATTCACATTCAATATTTTTAGAATATCTATGAGGATAACTTATTTCTATAAAAAACGCTAAATCTTTAACAGAGTTAAATTAAAGAAGCGTGAAATAAATGACTGAAACTGAAGATGAAATTTATCGCAAGCTCCAGCAACATCTTGATACCTTACCTGTCGGATTCCCTGCTAAGGAGGATGGCGCGGATATACGGGTCCTCAAAGCTTTCTTTACTCCAGAAGAAGCCAAGTTTGCAACCTTTCTGGACTTCTTTCCATCCACAGCAAAAGATATCTGGCGACGCGTCAAACGTAAATTAGGTATATCCCTCGAGGAAACGGAGAAAACGTTAATCTCTATGAGAGATAAAGGTCTCATTTACCATGGGAAAGACTCATCGGGAAAGCCACTCTATTTGAACGCACCTCTTGCAATTGGTTTCTTCGAGTTCGCTATTGATAACTTGAACAAAGAGAAGGTAGAAGCGCTTGAAGAATACCTTGACACCTTTATGGAGGAGTTTTTCTCAACGGGTATTCCCCAAGTTCGCACCATACCGATTAATGCTGCGATCACATCCGATACAGGAATAATGCCATATGATGAAGTATGGAAACTCTTTGATCAAATGGAAGGTACATTTGCAGTTGCTCCATGTGTTTGCGTTCAAGAACGGGAAGTTCTCGGTCACAAATGCGCGCACGACTTGACTGAACGGTGTTTGACAAATTCTAGCTGGTATGTTGAGCAGGGACATGCCCGTAAGATAACAAAAGAAGAGGCTAGGGCGCTTGTAAAGAAAGCACAGGATGATGGTTTAGTAATTCAACCTGGAAACTATAAACGTGGCGAATGGTTTTGTCTCTGCTGTAAATGTTGTTGTGGTATTCTTTCCAATGTGATCAAGCTGGAAAAACCTGCCCAGTTATTAGCGACAAATCACTACTCCGTTGTGGATGAGGATGCGTGCCAAGCATGTGGTACCTGTGTGGATCTATGCCCTATGGATGCCATTGATCTTGATGAAATTGCTTCCATAAACCTTGATCGGTGTATTGGGTGTGGGGTTTGCATTCCAGCCTGCCCTGCTGAGGCTATAACCTTAAAGAGGAAAGAAAAGGTTACCGAACCTCCAGAAGATCGAATGGATATGTTCGGTAAAATAATGAAACGAAAGAGAGAACTCCGCAAGGCTGAAAATTAAACCTCTCTTCGATAATATGTGATCGCGAGAATCACTCCTCCACATAGCATAAGAAGCGAACACATAACATTTCTATGTAACAACCCAAGCTGAACCCGTCGGCGAAGAGGAATCCTAATTTTTTTAATTCGATCCTCTCTAAATTTCTCTTCTATAATACGTAATGGCGAGAAGCAATCCCCCGCAAAGCATCAGAAGTGAATTCATTATATCCCAAAATGGGAGCATAGCTCTTACTGATTCGAACAGTTGGATATCAAGAGCATAACCCCCAAAAATGAGGAAAAATCCAAGAAAAACAAAAATGGTTTCTCGCCTAAGATCCCCTGAGACCTTTGTTATTAGATAAAGATAGAGAACGAGAATGCTTACCCCACCTGCTGGAAGGAATATGTAACTGGCTAGACGGGCCCCTGAAATTTCAGTTGCAGGTAGGGGAAGTATAATTACAAGTACAAGTCCTATTAGCGTAATTATTGAAAATATATACTTTGATTTCACAGCGTATTTTTCAATCACGAATAAGATCGACAATAAACCGGCAATTCCAACAATATAAGCGGCTTTGTCACTGAAAAAATAAAGTATTAACACTAAGCACCAACCCAAGAAAAATCCGAATAATCCTAGAAAAAACCAAGCTTGGTCTGAATCCCTAATTTTTATTGTTTTTATTAAAATTAAAGCTGTACATCCCCCGAAAGTAATTATAAGCATAATCTGAACAATATATTCTAAGAGCGGAATTAAATCGTTTATCTTAATCACCAACGGTCTTTATTTTGATTCCCAATTACAATAAAAAATATATTCTTCCAATATTTAATTCTTAATAGTATTATATCAAGTAAGGTGATTGCAATTTCAGAAGAGCTTAAAGAACAAATTTTAGGTAATCTCGTGCGTGCTATCGAAATGCTAAAAGCATCTGAAGTGTTAGCTGGATTCGTGCCAGAGGTACGAATGAATATCGCTTATGCACTTCCCAGTGCGAAATCGGTCAATGATGTGGCTGCCATTCCTGGAAGAATTACTACTTACAAAGGATTATTAATTGTGAATAATTATCCGGCGTTTGGCGCTTCTGATCACCTCGCTCGCGCCATCATTGAAGCTCAGAAATATGACCCTTCCATCAGAGCTGCTATCAATTTTAAATACACGCCTGAACTCTGCGATTGGCTTGAAAAGTTCTCGAGTAGCGAGGAGCTGAATATGGTCTGCGTGGATCGCACGGAAGAACCTCCCGATGCCAGTGAAGTGGATGGGCACTCCATGCCCTGGAAAATCCGTAAAGCAGTAGAACTTGGCCAAGAGAAAGTCCCCGACCTAATTGGGGAGACGGAAGCTCCGGGGAAAGAACCCCTCTTCAAATTATTCGGAACATCCGCCACCGATGTTGCAAATAAATTGTTAAAAATTGCTAACGCTTGGGTAAGTAGAAAATAAAAAAAACTAATTTTCTTTTTCCCCTTGCCGACGAAATTAATAAGTGGCACGTAATTTTCGTCGGAAAAGAGCAA
>JABXJT010000171.1 GCA_013375455.1 Candidatus Helarchaeota archaeon
GCTTCTGAGGAACCAGACATCGAACCCATCGGCGAGGAGACTGAGGTCCCGGATGCTTCTGAGGAACCAGACATCGAACCCATCGGCGAGGAGACTGAGGTCCCGGATGCTTCTGAGGAACCAGACATCGAACCCATCGGCGAGGAGACTGAGGTCCCGGATGCTTCTGAGGAACCAGACATCGAGCACATTGGCGAGCTGGCTGAAGAGTTAGAGCCCATTGGTGATAAATCTGAGTTGGTAGATGCACCCGAAGATGCAAAAAATTACATGGATTATCTGCACTCTGATGAACTAGGAGATGAGGGCGAATCCCTTCCTTTATCAAAAGAATCGCTTGATGACTACTTCAAGGAGGAAAAAAGTGATCTAAAGGAGGTAAAAAACGAGAAAGATTTGACCGATGAAGAGCCCAGGAGCGACTCCGAAATCCCTACCGATAAGAAAAATCCCTATGAAAATGATTTGACTCCCGAAGAGAAGAACCAAGATTCCGAGCCCCCTGTTGAAAAGGAAAATCCCCAAAACGACCTCATAACGATGTTTCAAGAGAATCCACTCTTAAAAGGATGGTTCGAGAGCCAGACAGATGAATTTCAAAGGGCTGTTCGCGAAAGTGCTGATAACCTTAACATCATTAAATATGGGTATGGGTATTGGGTGCCCTTGGAGATCATCCAACAGGGGAGCTTAAGTGCCCTGCTGCGTAAAACTGGTACATTCAAGGATTTTAATATCAAAAATCCCGGTTTGGGACCATATATTGAGTTTATTCGAGTAGAATTACAATTAAAACAGGGTAATTTTTTGAAAATTTTGGGGAAAAATTCCGGTTATTTTAAAATTATTAAAAATGAATGGGGTGTTAATATACAAAGGTTTTTGCATCTTTCAGAACATCCCTTCATTCAAGAAAAATTAACAAAGAAGGAAATTGAAGGGTATGAAAAAATGATTAATAAAATCTTAATAAGTAAAGATTCTGTTATCTCAAAAGGAGGAGTAAGAATCAAATTAAATTTTCATCCCGACAACCTACAAAAAATTAAGTTAGGAAGCCGCGATTATGTAATTTTACCTACAGGCAAATGGGAAACAAAGAGAGAGAGGAATATAATATCTCAATGGATTGAAAAATTTAGAAAAGACCATAATGGAAGATCTCCAACAAAAAGGATAATAAGAAGAGAATTCCCAGGTTTTTTAAATCATTTATCAAGATATGGAATTAAATTCAACGATTTTTTAAAATCTATGGAACTTCCCCTTAATCTAGAATTAAAATATGACTGGAAGAATTATGAATCATGGGAAATGGCAAAGACATGGGCTTCATTAAAATACATTTTTGGAGAAAGAAAATCGCCAACAAAAAGAGAGATTCTGGATACCTTTGGGGGATTGTATAACCATCTGAAAAAATTTGGAGTTCCTACTGAAGATGGACACATCCCCATTTACAAACATAATGAACTCTTAAAATTCTGGGACCTTCCGCCGAATCTGGAACATAAATATAATTGGAATGACCATAAAAATTGGGATCTTGTAAAAAATTGGATTCAGAATTTCCATACGGTAACTCATATTTTTGACCTTGGTAGAGAAGGAAGATCTCCTACAATGAAGGAAGTGGTAGAACAGTTTGGGCAAGGTTTATGGGATCATTCAAGAAAATTTGGAATTCCTAATAAGGAGAGACATATCCAAATTCATAAATACAATGATCTCTTGAAATCCTTAGAACTTCCCCCTACCCTAAAAAAAATCTATGATTGGACGAACCCAAATATTTGGACGCAACTGAAACAGTGGATACGTAATTTTTATGCTACAACCCATATTTTTGATAATGATGGAAGATCTCCCACTCTCAATGATGCAGAAAGACGATTTGGGCAAGGATTTTATAAACATTTACGAAAATATGGAATATCTGAAGTGGAAACAAAAATATTTTCGTACAATGATTTGTTAAAATCTATAAACCTTCCGATCACTGATATTAAACAAAATAAAAAAGAGGGGGATCAATTTGAAAGAGTAGGAAAGGAGTATTTAGATTTTCTATACCAAGATATTATTAAAGGATATAAAATATTTCATCCCGTTTTGAAAAATTACAATAAGAAATGGGTTGTTCCAGATGGTATTACTCATAATTTTGATAAAATACCGCTGAAAAAAAATCAAAGTGCGATTTTTCTAACTAAAGAGCAAAAATTAGATAAGTTGATAGATTTTAAAAGAAGTTTCGGAGCAATGACAAAAAAAGATTGGAAGATCTATCCTAAATTAACAAAAAATATCGATATAATTCTTCTAAAAGGGAATAATAGGACGTACCAAGTAAAAAATTGCCAGATTAGATTCATTTCAAAAAGAAAATTCATACAATCCTTGCGAGAGAAAATAACACCATCTACTAAAGAACAAATCGAAATATTGATCGGAAAAATCCAAGCAATTGATCGAGGTCTCTATGATAAAATCTATAAGGACGACGAACAAAAAACTCTGTCTGATTATTAATCAAATGTCTTAAATGGAAATTCAAACAAGACAATACTTGTTGAAATAAATAATATTTCAATGAAATAGCTATATTCAAAATTAGAAATAATGACTATATGTAATGATAAAATATAAGCGAATTTTGTATTTTTTCTTAATTTTTATTGTAATCTATTCTTTATTTATAAGAGGGAATTGCAAAACTCGTTTTCAATTTTTGACTAGTTTTGCGCCGACATTAATTTTTAATAAGC
>JABXJT010000040.1:0-4874 GCA_013375455.1 Candidatus Helarchaeota archaeon
GCGAACTTGGCGATGCGTGGATTTGGATTGCGTTTGATCCCGTGAATAAAGTGGTGATCGCTTACACGATCGGGAAGAGAAAACTCCAAGAAGCACGCGATTTACTCCACCAAGTCCATGACCGCGCTCCTGAAGCGCTCCCATATTTTACCAGTGATGAGTTAGAGCATTACGTCTCGGCCATTCGGGAAGAATACGGGGTTGAAAAATCCTTTCCCAAAACGGGAAAGCGAGGGCGTCCAAAAAAGCCAGTGAAGGTCGTCCCGCCAGAGTTGGTCTATGCGCAAGTTCATAAATATCGAGAGAAAGGGAAAGTAAAAAAAATCGAAAAGAAAGTCATATTTGGGACAGAAAAGCAAGTCTATGAGAAACTCCGAGAAGCACCCTGTAGCAACGCGGTGAATACGTCCTTTGTAGAACGGAATAACTTAACGTTAAGACAACAAAATGGGCGATTACAGCGAAAAACTTTACAATTTTCAAAAGAAAAAGAACTCCTAAATAGTCAATTAGATCTATTTCTCGGAATTTATCATTTTATCCGCCCACACCGCGGACTGAAACGATTTGATGATAAAAAAAAAGGAATGGGGTGGCATGACCCCAATGATGGCAGCTGGAAAGACCGATCATCCCTGGACCTTGGAAGAATTCTTCTTGTTTAACTGGAAACATTTAACTAGGTGAATAGGACAATGTTATTAGGACACTAAGGAATTTTTTTCTTATTAATTTAATAAACCTATTCAAAATTATTTTTACATAAATAGCTGGGTATAACCGTATTTCTATAAACTTTTTTAGAGTTAATTTTTATCTGAAAATTTAGATTAAATAAAAAATAATATTAAGAAGATATTATCATACTAACTTTTTATGAAACTCTATTAAATTATTTAGAGAAGGGATAAAGGTGGAAAAGATACTGCGAATCAAAATGGGAACATTAGAGGTAACATTTGAGAATCTTCCTGACAGCTGGCGCCTTATCGGCGGCAGGGGCCTGATTGCCAAAATACTCAATAAGGAGGTTTCACCTAAATGCGATCCATTAGGACCCGAGAACATATTTATCGTGGCTATTGGACTCCTTAGTGGCACTAATGCTCCATCTTGTGGGCGAACATCAGTGGGAGGAAAAAGTCCGCTGACGAAGGGTATCAAAGAGGCAAACGCAGGCGGTCCATTCGCTCAAAAGCTCGATCGATTGGGGATTAGGTGCATCATCGTAGAGGGTTACCCAAAAGATGATAAAATGTACTATGTCATAATTGATAAGGCGGGCGTTACAATAAATCCTGCTAACGAGTTCTCTGGGCTAAAAAATTATCCCCTTGTTAATGAGTTGAGAAAGCGACATGGCGAAAAGATATCAATCCTCTCCATCGGTCCTGCTGGTGAGATGAAGTTGAATTCTGCGTCCGTGGCGCTCACCGACAATCAAGGGGTGCCAAGCCGCCAAGCGGCACGCGGAGGGCTGGGAGCTGTAATGGGGTCAAGGGGCCTCAAAGCGATTGTAATAGACGATACCGGAGCTCCAGCAGTCAAAGTCAAAAACCGTGAAACCTTCAATAAAGCCATTAAGAATTGGGTTGATGTTCTTAAGAAGGACATGAATCTTGCTATGCTTTCTCAAATGGGCACACCCGCTGTTGTGGGTCTTTTAAATGCTCAGGGCACCATGCCAGCTCTAAACTACACTTCTAGCGGCTTTGAGGAAGCTTACAAGCTTGGAGGGGAGGTTATAGCAGATTTTGTTTCTGAGCGAGGGGGAAGCATGCACGCCTGCATGCCAGGCTGCGTGATTGGCTGTTCTATCATTTATAATGATGCGAATGGAAAGTATATCACTTCAGCTTACGAGTACGAGACTATTGCGATGTTGGGAACGAACCTTGGTATTAGTGATCCTGATGCAGTAGCTCGAATGAACAGGATGTGCAATGAAATAGGAATTGATACTATCGAGGTGGGAAGTGCATTGGGCGTTGCCGTTGCGGCTGGTAAAATGAAATTCGGCGATGCCAACAGGGCATCTGAATTACTTGAAGCGATAGGGGATGGCACCGAAATGGGTAGGATTCTTGGCCAAGGTGTAGTGGCAACGGCAAAAGCTTTTAATATCGACAGGATACCTGCCTTTAAAGGCCAGGCCATACCAGCTCATGATCCACGGGGAACGAAGGGAACAGGTGTCACCTACTGTACCAGCCCGATGGGTGCCGATCATACTGCAGGTGTTACATACTCCAATCCACAATCGAAAGATGGACAGATAGAAAAATCCCTAAGGGCCCAAGTTCTCTCTGCATCTATAGATACAATAGGTTATTGCCTTCTTGCCCTCCCTCTGAAACCGTATCTAGTTTATGATTTCCTGGCGGAAGCTATCAGCGCCCGGTACGGTGTTAACCTGACAAAGGATGAGGTTGTAAATATTGGAAGGGAAACCTTGAGAGAAGAGTTAGCTTTTAACAAGGCTGCTGGGTTTAATGAGATTCATGAAAGGTATCCGCAGTTCATAAGGGAAGAGATCTTACCTCCATCAAACTGTGTTTTTGATATCGAAGACTCTGAGATAGACACGTTATGGGATAATTTGTTAATTATCAAAGAAGAGAAAGTTCCTGATTCCTTTCGTATTTATTTACCATCATCAATACTGGTTGGTCCGGATGTCGTCTATCAGGCTGGAAAAATGGTCAAGAGGCAAGGTGGCAACCGGGTGTTAATAGTTACTGATCCAGGTATTGTTAAATTAGGTATAGCTCTAAAACTGGTTAAGATTCTCAAAGATACAGGATTGGAAACAATACAGTTTTCAGAGGTCGAGCCGGATCCATCGATAGAGGTGATAGAAAAAGGTGCAAGGATCTATGAAGAAGCCGGATGTGACTGCTTAATACCCATCGGTGGTGGAAGCTCCATTGATACTGCGAAAGGAATAGCTGTTAAAATATCACAAGGTGGAAATTTACGTAAATACGATCTAATGCGTGGTGGTATTCGATTGATTAAGCCTCCTTTACCATTATTAATGGCAATACCCACAACCTCTGGTACTGGAAGCGAAGTCACCTCTGGCGCAGTTGTTACAGACAAAAGACGCAAAAATCGCAAGTTTGTCATTGTTCATCCCGAGCTCACTCCTAAAATAGCACTATTAGACCCAAAACTTACTATGACCATGCCATCTAAATTGACAGCCATTACAGGGATTGATGCTCTATCTCACTGTATTGAAGGATATCCCAGCAAATTTGTGCCTTATCAACCTCTTGCTGATGCAGCGGCTTTGCAAGGGGTTAGACTGGCTGGGCGCAGTTTGAAAAAAGCGTGTTTACAGGGTAATAATATCGGTGCTCGCCTTGATATGTGCATGGTCGCTTATTTTGGTGGACTTTCAGTTGCGAAGGGCTCTGGTTTATCTCATGCAATTGGTCATGCATTATCAGCTTGGTACCATATCCCTCATGGGTTAAGTCTAGCAGTTTCATTACTCTGCTATGTTAGGATAAACCGCCAAAAGTGTGAGGCGGAGTTCCACGAGCTGGCACAAATGCTGGATGGAACAGATGACCTTGAGATGGCACTGAGGCGTCTTTATGCCGATATTGGGATGCCTCTAAGATTCAGGGATGTTGGTGTCAAGAAAGAAGACATTGATCCCCTTGTGGAAGATATTTTAAAAGAACCGGCTAATTATAGTAATCCAGTACGTTTGGAGAAAAAGCCTCTTATCAAGTTGATGAATGAGTTCTACTGAATTTTCTTAAATTTAGGGATTTTTGAGTAATAAAAAGATTATAAATTACGTGTATACCTCGCCATTATTACATAAAAAAGCAATTATCCCAACAATTAACCTGCCGTACTTGAAGGGATTATAATGATTTCATCACCATCCTCGACATCATAATCCTTTAGAGAGGCAGTTTCTTCCAATGTAATGCCGCCAGAAGATAAATAAAAGTTTGCTGGGACAAGTCCGTATATCTTACCAATGGTTTCTTTTATATCCATTATTATACTACTGTTATCAATTAACAACTTTTGTTTTTTCTCACCTGGGCCAATTGTGGATGTAAAATAAATATTAATCTTTTTAGATTCCTCTTCTAATATTTCAGCAGGTATCTTAGACTCGATTTCTAGACCTATCTCTTCTTGAATATCCTCTAATGGAATTTCCTCTGCTTTTATTTCTTCAGTTTTACCTGTCTCTTCTTCTATAGCCGGAGTTTTTGGCACTACTTCAGGAACTGGTGTAATTTCTGGTTTTACAGTGGAGATAGGAGAAATTATCGGTTCTTCGGCTTCTTTTTCAATTTCGGCAGATACAACTTGTTCTGCCTTAGGTTCAACTACTTCAATAGGCGCTTCAACTTTTGGTTTTTCAATTTCAGCAGGTTCGATTTGAGTAGGTTTATATTTCTCTTCACCTTCTGATGGAACCTCTGTTACAAACTTAATTTTTTGTAGAGAAATATTTTTAAGCCAATTTTCAATTGCTCCAAGAGTATTATCTCGTTTTGATAAATCATCTTTAAGAATATTAACTTCATCTTTTAAGCCCGTAATTACTTCTTTAAATTGGTCAGTAATAACGGATATGATTTCTTCAACATTAATTTGTGGAGCAATCATTGCCCTTTCTGTTCTTACACCCATTCCAGCTGGTTTTGGTTGGCCTGGCGTATAAGCCTGCGCTAAATCTCTTGCAATCTTTGCCTGCAAACTTGCTGGTATTGGCCTCGCCTTTGTATCAATAAGCATTCCTTTTTTAGCAAGTACTTCTTTTAATTCTGCTATTAAAGCTCCTCTTATAGCCATTTCGTTTCTTACTTGTGGAGCGGATGGAGGCGGGGGAGCTG
>JABXJT010000040.1:4884-41112 GCA_013375455.1 Candidatus Helarchaeota archaeon
GAGCTGGAAGTGCGGCAGATGGAGATGGGGGGGCTGGAGGTGTGGCAGATGGAGGTGGGGGAGCTGATGGTGCGGCGGATGGAGGCGCTTCGGATGATATAGGGGGTGGATATAGCTCTGGAGAAGGTTTATCAGGAGTAATATCTATAATTTTTTGAATGCTTTCTGATAGCCCTCTTATTCCAACAAACCTAAAAGTAATTGGGTCCCAATCTTCCAATTTATTTAATATATCTTCAATAACTTGATCTAATTCTTTATCGGCATTCAAAGATTTTAGATCTTTAAATTTTTTAATAATAGTCTCCCTAGCTTCAATTTCTTCATCATGCGAAGGCTTTTTATCTGTTAAGAATAAAAATACCTCTTTAATTTCTTGAATTATAGACATAAACGTTTTTTCTTCACTCATGGGAGGTCATTTTAACAATTGTTTATAACATTATTGATAAAAACTCTAAAAAGATTTAGAAACACTTTATCAATTTATTTTTTTTCGTCTAATTATAAATCAAGAAAGCAATAAGTTTATAGTTTACGAGAATACTTAATTTGTGCTTTGCGTATTTATTAGAAGAGAAATACCTATGTTTGTACATCGATACCCAAAATATTAATTGAATAAAAATGACAGATTTAAAACCTATTTTAATAGAAATTGGAACCTACTATAGTAGAATTGGTTTTGTTGGTGATGAAGAACCAACGGAAATTTACAGAACAAAAATATTTGAAGTTGAAAAGCAATATAGGGAAATATTTTATACAAAATTACAAGTAGAACCATCAAAATATTATTTAGTCATTCTTAAGGATACTGGAACAGATAAAGCTGTGTTAACTTATGAAGCAGATCTTTTATTTAATGAGTTTAATTTAAAGGCGTGTGCTTTTCTTAATGCTCAGACCGCAATCATTTTTGCTTGGGCACATGGATATAGCGGTCTTATTTTTGATATTGGCTATCAAAAAACAGTTACTGTACCAATAATTAATGGCTCACCTATAACAAATTCAGCTAATTTCTCAAATACTGCAGGAAGAGCAATTGAAGAATATATAATTGGTGATTTAATCGAACAGGGGTTGGATAGGGAACTAATTTTACGAAATAAAGATGAAATTGTAGAACCTTTAATGAAATCTCATTACTTTTTTTCATGTGATAAAGAAGAATTCGAATTCCAAAAAATTGAGACAAGAAAACAATCTTTGTCCGAAAGTTTTGAAATAACCGATGCGAAAGAGGGAACTATTAAAATAATACCACCCGACCCGGTCTTACCTGAAGAATTATTGCATCAGACTAAAGATTCCAACGATCTCTCCCTATTGGATTGTATAATAAAGGTCGCGGATAATTGTTTTACCCAATTAACTGCTGAAAAATTAGAGAGGATCATAATCTGTGGAGGTGGCGGGCAAGTACTTGGCCTAAGATCTCGCATAATTTCTGAACTCTTTAAGACTACAGATCTTCAAAAATACGTGCACCCTAAAATTCCCTCTTTCTCATCTACCCTTGTGCGGTCGAAGTACAGGAATTTTGATTTGGGAATTAGGGTTGTTCCCTCAGAATATTCTGTAAATAGCAGCTGGTTGGGTGGGTCAATAGTCTTCAGTTTAAAACATGCGAGTAATTTCTATATAAATAGAGAAAATTATGAAAAGAGTGGCCAGAGCATTGATTTTTGCGATAGGGAATTGGCTAACGGAATAAAACTACGTGAAATATGAAGTTTCTCACTGAAATTCACTGCGAATCTTCACTACTCCAACTATTCGTAATAGGAGAAAAAATTTTATGAAATAATATGAAATGAGTTATATGAGAAATCTAGGAATTGGTTAGATGTCAACGGTATTTCTAGTAGCAACCCTTATTTTGGTCCTGATTGGTTTCTTTTGGCTATTTCTAAACTTTAGAAGATGGAAAGGGGATCTCCTCAGGAAAATTGAAGCAGGTGGAAAGATTGCCGAAACACCACGTGGGCCTGTTGAATATTCATTCATCGGCAGTGGACCTACAATACTAATCTCACACGGTGGTCCTGGCGGTTACGATCAGGGGGAATTCCTCATGAAATTCTTTGTTCAACAGGGATTCTCAGTCCTCTCTGTATCACGACCAGGGTATCTTGGAACACCCATTGAGAGTGGTGCAACGTTCGAGGAACAGGCAGATACACTGGTCTATCTTCTTGATAATCTCAATATTCATAGGGTGGCGGTCATTGGAGTATCTGCAGGCGGTCCGATGGCTCTCCAGTTTGCGATGCGGCATCACGAGCGCTTGTGGTCACTAATTCTTTTGTGTGCTGTAAGTAAGGAATACATAATTGAAAACAATTCATTACTCGGGAGAATATTCATGTCTGACACCATCGCCGATTTGGGATTGTGGGTCTTCGATTTCATCACGAGACATTGGCCGCTATACTCCCTGACAAAGCTGATGGAAGTCGAAAGCACACTGAATAAGGATGAAATCAAGAAATTCATAGAAGATATAAAGAAATCCCCAACGCAGATCGAATGGTACAAGGAATTTTTGCGATCCACAATGCCATTGAGTGTTCGAAAATCGGGTCTTGATAATGATTTGAAACAGCTGAAGACTGTTGGTGATTATCCTCTGGAAGAAATTAAAGTTCCAACTCTTATCGTTCATGGAACAGCTGACAAGGACGTCCCAATCACACACGCTGAGTTTGCGAATTCCAAGATCTTGAATTCTTCTCTCATTTCCTTGGAAGGTGTCGGCCACATTATTTGGCTCGGAAAACACCTAGATGAACTAAAAATGAAAATTCTCAAATTCCTTCAGTACAATTCCCATCAAATTGAGTGAAAATTAACCTCCTCCACATAGCGCTGCGCACGATTCCATCTTGGAACCACTAGAAATAACATGGGGAGAACCATCAGAGTGTGTATATTTATTCTCAAAGACTTCTGAAACAACAGAGATGATTGCTCAGTGGCTCGATTTGAAGGTAAACGAAGTCAAATTGATATTAACCGAAGTCGGGCGGAACCCCCTAATTGATGGAGCATTCGACAGGAGGTCTCCTTACGCAGTTTACTATGATTTCATCCCAGGTCCTACCGACTATATTTGGACGGGACTGAATTACCAGATGATGAGTGACTATTCTTAGGTAGAATACTTCAGTTTAGATTTTAAATTCTAATTTATCTATAAATGTAATTTATCAATTGAATATAACAAAGCATTTAATATTCGGATTAAATTTTTCTGAAATTCTTGTAGATAACCGATTGATGTTCTACCTTATAAAAACCATGAAATAGCTTATAATTTACGGGTGTAACCCACCATTTTTAAATAAAAAATTCAATCTCTGGAAATTGCTGAACGAGCTGGAGCTCTAATGCAATGATGGGTTGCTTTAATTTGAAGTTCAAAATGACTTGTGGATGAACCTCACCGAGCATTCCTATCTTTTTATTATCGACATTGATCGAGAAGGCTCGTCCCTCCAAGTAGGAAGGATGCGATAATTTCTTGTATTGTACCTCTTTCTGTAAGAGATTGAAAAAGATGTCAAGCTCTGACTTAACTTTGTTCAGATTCACGTTTTCCCCAATGGTTGCAGCAGCCAAATTTATTAATTGTAGGTTTCGATTATACGCCTTCTTATCAGGGATGATCACTTCTCCAACTTCGAACACTTTCTGGGGATACGGGTTTTTCAAATTTTTAGAGAGATAATTAAGCAATAGAGGAACTATTTCGGGTCGGAGGTCAGAATAATGGGCTAACTTGGAATTCGACAAACGGTAATGGGGCATTGCTTCTTTATTCATTAAGGTAGATAAAATCTCTTGATCCGTTAATAGGTAATTCAAGACCTCCACGTAACCTAAACCCGCGAAAAATTCTTTGATTTGGCTTATTAGATACATGTAGGGTAAAGTACTTGACTTGGTAAGCATTTCAGGAAGTTCGGGCTCTATCTTATTATATCCATAACAGATAATCACATCTTCAATGATATCTACTTCGTGGAGTAAATCCAATCGATTGGCAGGTGCCATGAGTGAAACTGTATCTCCCTTAATGGAGATATCAGTGTATCCCATTCTCGTTAGATAATTCTTGATATCTTTGTTTGAAAGCGGTTCTCCCAGGTACGTGTGAAGGCTCTTGATGCTCATCGTTTTGGGTATGGGCGAAAGGTCAAGTGGTTTTTCCGAGCCATCTGGATAGTTGATTTGAACTTGATAAGCTTCGCCTCCGCGCTTGACGGCATCAATAACAATTAATTTGAGGGTATTTAACATGACATCCTTCTTGGTTCCAGTAACTTCTACGAAGAGATTTTGTGGATTTTTCTCATCGGGAATAATTGCCCCGAGGTCATTTGAGTTGATGATGGGTGGCATACTCAATACATTTTCAGCAGAGTCATGAAAAATTGGATATTTTTTAAGGCCCTCTAGAATGTGGCTATATTTCATTCCCGTTGGATGCTGTTCTAAAATCATATTTGCAGTCATGACCCGAAATGTTTCATCACCAACGCTTAATGGCTCGAAAGCAATTTCTTCTGGTGACTTTGCCTCGTATATAAGTGGAAATCGAAGCAAATCATACGCGTACAAGCCAATACTGGCTTTCACCCGATTTCTTGCCAACGATGCATGTAAAGCTTCCTGTAAAAAGATCATCTCAATGAGATCATCTTCTGAAATGATAATATTTTTGATGACTGCCCCCGCAATGTAAGGCCGTATCGGAAGGACTGAAGGCCTAACATTTATTTCGTAATCAGAATCATTCATTGTAAAATTGGGCTCCTTTCTTTCCCAGCCGTAGTAGGTTTGAACCAATTTGATGAGATTTTTAACGGAGAGAAGATCCACTCTATCGGGGGTTATCTCGAATTCGATCATGTCCTCTTCTTCATTCATCTCCTCTAATTCTACCTTCAATAAGAATAACGTGTCGATAAGTTCGTCGAGCTTGATATCCTGTCCAATATCTTTCAAAAATTTGGACAACTTTAGTTCCAATTTCATTCGATCTTCCCCCTGTATAATGGTAGGTTTTTGAGTAGCTCGATATCACTTGAATATACTTCGCGGATGTCATCAATTCCGAGTGCCGTCATTGCCAACCGGGTAACTCCGATGCCATAGGCAAGCACTGTTTTCTTGTAATTATACGGGTAGAGCAGTTCTGGTCGGAAGATTCCCCCTGGAAGAGCTTCGATCCACCCCAATTTTGGATGTTTAATGAAACCAGAAACACTGGGCTCCGTGAAAGGGAAGTAACCCGGCATGAATTTAATTTCTTTCACGCCTACCATGTGACAAATTTCCGTGAGCATCCCAAATAGATGTTTGATGCTCAAATTATCGCCACAAATGATGCCTTCACACTGCCAGAACTCAAAGCTATGGGTTCGATCGATGGTATCCGGTCTAAAGCATTTCCCGAGGCAAAACATTTTCATGGGCTCGGGACGGGTCATGAGTTCTTCTAAGGTGTGTGCAGAAACCGCCGTGGTCTGTGATCGTAATATTAAGTTCGAGGATTTCTTCTCATCAAACTTGTAATTCCACCCGGTCGAGCCAGTCCCTGCCCCATCTAAATGAACTGCACTGACACGTTCTAATAGTGATCTATTTTCAATTGCTCCCCTTTCCTTACTATCAACAAAGAAAAGGTCATGAATGCCACGTGCCACGTGATCCTGGGGCATGAATAATAAATCACAATTATAGAATTCTAAATCCACGATTGGACTGTCAAATTCTTCAAATCCGAGGGCCAATAACCCTTCCCGTATCGTGTTTAAAAATTCCAAATACACGCTTCGACGCCCGAAAGCAATCTTTTCAGTGGGCGTATCCACGTTGTATTTTTTATACTGATAATCTTTCCAACTCCCTGAGAGAAGGTCTGCTGAGGTGACGGAGGTTTTAATATTGGATGTCAAGAGTTCATTTAACCTCTTATCGGTGACCGATGCCCTCAATTTATAGAGGTCAACTTTCTTCTCTTTTTCAATAATTAGATTCCGTTCCTTCAATTCTTTTAAGATGTCTGCTTTTTTCTCATCAGGCTTTTCAAGCATGTCTCTTAGGTTTTTGATTTTCTTAGAAATGCTATTTAAATCAGCCTCTAATACTATACTTCCTTTGTCAATTTTAATCCATTTGTTCCTTTTTGCCCAATTGACCGCAATCCCAAATACTTTCTTATCGGTTAGCTTTTCCTTCACTTTGCTTATCGAATGGATGTTTCGTTTTACTAAATCAATCAATTCCTCTTCTGGCAGTTTATTTTCGAGATATTGCCTGCCTTCTGGTGAAAGTTCATAGATTAACTCTATTTGTTGTTGCCTGTCTACGAGTTCTGCTGAAATAAAATACCCTAAAATTGATTGAACTTTCTCAAACGGAATATCTACTGCTGATTGTATCTCATCAATGGATCTTAATTTCCGGCTGACTTGATTTAGAACTTTTTTTTGCGATGCATTCAGGATTAATGACATGTGATTTACTTCCGTTAGCCTAAAGTTTCTCAATTTTTACTGCTTTCTCAAACCGATATGTGTATTAATAACTTTATTTTTTTATTTAAGTTTAAAGAACAGCTTCTGCTTGAGTAATCTGATTTGTAAATCTTAAATAGAACATGGTTCTTAAAGAGTTTGATGAACGATTCAATCCGGATTCATGCTTTAGGATTCAATAACTTTACATCCCTCAGCGATTGAAATGATATAGGCTTTACCCCCAGCTTTCTCGATGGCACGCGCAACTTCTTCCGTGCTTTCAGGGGCGTAAGCTATTATACTTCCTCCAAATCCGGATCCATTGATTTTGCATCCAAATGCGCCAGCATCCTTTGCAGCCGTGATTAACTTTTCAATTTTTGGAGTTGAAATGCCTAAATTCTTTGCAAGTTGTTCGTGATGCTGATTCAACAGATCTCCTAAGGTTTTTGGATTGAATTCCTTTGACGATAAAAGATTTTTTGCAACCTGCGTAAGATTCCGATTTATGAGATTTGCTTTTATTTTTTTAGCAACCTCTGGAAATAAGGGTTCTAAATGAAGGCTAATTTCTTTAACAGTTGTTGTTTTTAAATCAAATTGTTCATATTTCCGCCGTAGTTCCCCCATAGCAATATACACCATTTCTTTAACCCGGGTAAGATCTGAGATAGTATCTTTATTTTCAAGAGAATCCCCTAAGACCAATCCAGTAAGAGGTGCAGTCAAACGCTCATATCCAAATGGTGGTGTTGTCGTGATATAAAGAAGACCACCTAAAGCCGAAGTGAAATGGTCCATTCTCCCCCCTGGTCCCCTGAATTCATCAATTTCTGCCTGATAGCCTAAATCTGCCTTTGATCCTTCGCTGAGCTCCACATTAAAAATGCGTGCTAAAAATGTTATCCAAGCGATGACGAGTGCAGATGAGCTGCCTGCTCCTGCACTCATCGGAATATCTCCTTGAACCTCACAGTGATACCCTTGATGTAGACTGAAACCCTTCCGAACAAATAAGTTGTAAGAACTTCGTATATAATCCCGTTCATATTGATAGGGTACTTCCTTGTTAATTAGTGGAATTGTCTCTTGTTGCTTCAGATTAGGAAGATCAATGATTAATTTCTTCTCATCTATTTTTTCAGCCTTAATTTCAATGAAGAGAGATATAGCAGCTGATATAACTGGTAAACCAAGATAATCTTGATGTTCACCGAATAAACACGCCCGCGCTGGCGCTCGAATCAAGAACTCCTCTTTTGACATCTTACCTTTTCCTGATTGAATGAGAATTATGATGATTTATCTAATTTTCTAACCTTCTCTTTAATTAATAATGAATCAGTTCTATAATATATATCTTCAGAAAACAAGAATTGCTGTTGTTTTAAAGCCCACAAAAACCGCCGAATTCAAATGTAAATCAAGATCGATGAAGGATTGGTGTGTAATAAGCGCGGATATTTCGTCTTCTGGTCCAATACCGATTTTCAACTTGACGACCACTCCTTGGTCCTGAATTCCAATAATTCTCCCTTCTAAGACATTTCGGATACTAGTCTTGGGTGCTCTCAAAGATACTGCAACATCCTCCGGACGGATACACGCTTTAACTCTTCCCTCTTTAGAATGTACCACTTGAATTTCAAAATTCCCGCAATTGACAATCGCTAACTTAGATTCAGGGTCAAATTTGGATGTTCCTTCAAAAATATTCTCAAAACCAGTAAATTGAGCCACGAACTCATTTTTAGGCGTTCTGAATATCTCATTTGGAGTACCTACTTGAACTATTTCCCCTTCGTTCATGATAGCAATTCGATCTGCTAATGTTATTGCTTCTATTCGATCGTGTGTCACATAGACCGTGGTAATCTTTAATTTCCTGTGAATTTTAATAAGCTCTTCCCTCATTTTTAATCTCAGATTTTGATCTAACGCCGAAAGTGGTTCATCAAGAAGAAAAATATCTGGTTCAATTATTAACGCTCTTGCCAACGCCACTCGTTGCTGTTCTCCCCCACTCAACGTATCCGGAAATCGTTTAGCTAAATCCAATATTCCAATCAGGTTTAGCATCTCTTCAACTCGCCTTATTTTTTCTTGACGCGGTATTTTCTTTACGTGCAATCCGAACTCAACATTCTGCCAAACTTGCTTGTGAGGGAAAAGCGCGTAATCTTGAAAGACAAACCCGACTTTACGCTTTTCTGGAGGAAATCGAGTGATCTCTCGCCCTTTAAAGAGAATTTTTCCATCTTCAGGGTGATGAATCCCTGCGATAATCTCCAATAACAAGGTTTTCCCTGCCCCAGATGGTCCGAGAACAACGAAAAATTCCCCCTTTTTTATCTCCAAATTGATTTTTTTGAGTTGAAACTCATCCCAAGTTTTATTTATGTTTTCCAGCATCAACATTCTACGTCACCCGCGTGATTGGTCGCTCCTTCCCTTGGACAAATTTTAATATGATGAAAATGATCAAAGTCACCAAAATCAAGGCAATCGCCGTGGGGCGGACGGCAGCAAAACCATACCCCTCGAATTGTTGATAAACTAAGGTCGAACCTATTAACGGTGTAGATGCCAGTATGTATACTGCTCCAAACTCAGAGATCCCTCGCGCCCAACAAAGAATACATCCCGTAAAAATACCCCGTGACGCGATAGGCATTGTGATTGTAGCGAAAGTACGCGTGCGTGAGGCCCCAAGGGTCCTTGCCGCTTTTTCCACGTTTGGATTAACATTGGCAAACGCATCGCGGGCTCCTTTTATCAAAAATGGTGCGCTCACGAAAAACATTGCTATGACTACGCCCCAGGGCGTATCAGTAAATGAAATATTGAAGTTACCAAAGAATTGACTAAAGAATCCCTCTTCTCCATAAACGGCTAAAAGCATGATCCCCGCAACCGAGTGCGGTATTAAAATAGGTAAATCTACTATGGAATCGACGACTCTCTTTCCTGGAAACCGATACCTTGCTAATAAATATCCCAGAGGGACACCCAGACCGAACGCTAATAAAGTCGCCAAAAATGAGCAATAGAATGAGGTTATGATTGCCCCAGCCACAACCTTAGTAAATAACGTTTCAAAAACCACGAGGGGATTCTCCTGAAATATAAAGTTAAAGATAGGTACAATTAAAAGAATGAATAAAACGATCGATAATATAATGAAAAAAATCGTGAATGTACCATATTTCTTTATTCTCCAAATGGATTCTTTCATTGTCTTAATCACCTTTAAATAAAACAGTTGGATTTTACAATTTCATTTCTCGTAAGGTTGTGCAAAAGGATAATCGACGCAGTATGGCTGCAATTCCGTTGGTAATTTGGATATATTGCTCGCATATGCTGGGTAATACGGGGGTTGACCCAATTCCTGAAGCAACCCTGGGTATCCAAGAATGAATTTCAGGTACTCAATTGCATTTTCGCGGTGTGGTGCATTATTTGGAATGGTGACTCCATACTGGATCGTTTGCCCAGTCTTATCGGGACTACTCGCGCCGATAACTATGGGGCTTATCCTGTGGACTGTTACTCCTTGATAAAACGAATCAAGCGTGAAATTGCTTAAATCCACGTAATCATTTAATTCAAGGTACCCCAAACCATGCTGAACTGCTATTGATTTATAAATGAACAGGTAGTCTATCTCTCCCATTTCTAACAAAGATATTAAATCAACTTCTTTACCTCTTATTTTTGTTACCCCAGGTCCACTGTACCCCATAATGGGATCCTTGGCATACATCGATTGATTGATATCCTGTGGGTCTGCAGTCCCGCTTAAATTGTAATGATCATCCGCCAATCCCCAAACCATCAAGGTCCGGTATCCACAAGGATCCTGCCACGGATCGGCCCTACCAAAAGTCACATCCGTCCTGTTTAATATCTCAAACCATTTATTATCCCCCCCGGTTAAATTCTCTAAATAAGGGGGGTCCTTCTCGGGAATATAGGCAATCCCCATTTCGTTCATTGCAAAAATGATATACCAATCCGCATATTGCAACCCGCCACTATCGGGCATTGTTACGTTCATCATCATCGGGTAAATCAGGGTATAATCTGCAGAGCCTAGTAAGTCCGCATCTCGCCCCAATTCCGTGATTTGCCGGATGGCAGAGGCGCTCCCATACCCTTCATTATCAATTATATAGTCTGGATGCATTGCCATCCAAGCCGCCGCAAACTCTGCAAATGGAACCGTCAAAGAACCCGCATGAAATACTTGTAACTTAATTTTTCCTTCGTGTTGACTTATCGTCCAAAGAGACGCACCAATTGATACCCCTATAATTGCAATAAGGGCAACTGCATATATCTTATTCTTATGTAACTCCCAGAAACTTAACTTTAGTTTTGCCATCTCGGATCCCCAAAATTTTTATGGATATGAATGACTGTACATAACAAGAATTCCTAAATATAAGCATTCTTCTAAGTAAAGGATTTATTGGAAAACTCAACTATTGCCAGGGATACAAGTGAAAAACTCCGATATCCAAATCAAATACAAAATTTGGCTCCAAAGAGATACAGGCGAAGATATTCTCGGAAAGGGAGGTGCAGATTTACTTGAGACTATTAAAGAATTCCAAGATTTGGGAAAAGCTACCAAGATAATGAAGTGCTCCTATAAATATGCTTGGAATATTTTACAAAAAATTAAAAAAAGATACGGGGAAAGCCCTGTTGTAACTTTTCGTGGCGGCTTTGGTGGGGGCGGTGGCATTAAACTCTCAAGATTCGGACAAAAATTGTTATTATTTTATAAGAAGTTTGAGAATTATGTTGAGCACGCCTTAACTAATTCTGAATTATGGCAAACTTACGGTCTCTATACTGACCTTAAAAATAATATTAATGGTCGCGTGATTGATATCAAAACTGATTCCCAGGTCGCCATTCTTAAAATACAAATTGAACCTCCCCAAGATATTTATTCGATTATCACGACCGAATCGGTGAAGGATCTCGAATTAGAAGCTGGAAAAGATGTACTATCCTGTATTAAATCCACTGAAGTATTAGTCTCCATGGAGAAGGAGGAAAGATCTTGAAATCTAGTGCGCGGAATAAGTTCAACACGACCATTAATGAAGTGAATGTCCAAGGACTCATTGCAACGTTACAGTTAACGCTCAAAGAACCTGCGATAGTAACCGCAGTCATTACTAAAGAGGCTGCCGAGGAGATGGATATTAAAATTGGCGATGCAATCAAGATAGTTGTAAAACCTACTGAAATTTTCGTTCAACAGATTAAATAAACATTCGAAATTAGAGCAGATATATTATCTCATTAAGAAAAGGGATCCAAATAATTAACTTCTCAAAATAAAAATAATTTAAAGAAGAGGAGAGTCATTGCTACGTCGGCGCTTATAGATTTTTCTGATTACTATAATAGTTCCAATAGATATAAATATCCCTAACAAGACTGCTCCAAGAACCGAAACTTTTAACCACACTCTTGAACCGGCCATTAGAGTCATTGTAAATTCTAGATTGTAAAGATCATTTGAATCTGATATTGGAGAGCCAGGGAACTCAATAATATCGTATGGCAAAATGCGATACACTCTTCTATATTGTAAAAGGATTCCAGTATTTTTATCAAATAGAAATTCATTAACATAACTCCCGAAATCAAGCGTGTGGGCATGACTAGTACCCATATTATCGGGTTGTACTTCATAATTCACAACCCATACTGGTTGGGTAGATCCTGCGCCCCCCGCTGGTGGCAGGTAAATTCTTGACTCTTCGATTTCATAAGTCAAATCCCCGCTGGAGCCAAAATTGTCGTAATCTCCTGTTTTTTCTAAGAACATACCAATATGTCTAAATCTATAGGGCTCTCCCATTTTTGCATCTGGATAAATCCAAAAACTACAGTGTTCATTTACAGTAGCAACAAAATTATTAGATAAAGTAACGCCAGCATCATATTTTGTTATTTCTTCTATAACAAGAGTTAACTTGCTGACTTCCATTTCAAATGTATCCGAATTACTCCATAACAATGTAGTATATAGTGTAGTATTAACATATGGGCCATTCGGATAAAGAGCTTGGTCTATATTTCCACTATAATCATCACCGGGAAGACTATCATTTAAATAGGTATCCCAGAATTCTTGATCATCACGCAAATCATATGAAATGCGTAAATCTACATCATACTGACGTACTTCGAGAATATCAACTGTAATCGTGCCAGAGATGGTCCTACGTCTTGATTCTTGAAAAAGGGTATAATGGGGTATTCCTGGATCCGTCAGATTATACCATCTTCCTCTAATTGTCCACTCTTGGGTCCTTACCATTGATACTTCGTAAACCAGTTTTTGACCGGTTTTTAGCCCCGTCTCCCCATAGGCCCAAGCCGATGTCATTAAAAGCGGTAGAAAGGAAAGACAGAATCCAACCAAAATAAGACTTTTCACTTTGCGATTCATGAATACACCTTCTATTTCCTCAACTATCATTATATTTGGGTGGTAACAAATATCATTACCGCAGCAAACGCAATCATTCCAAGTCGCATGTACTCACTAAAAAGAGGAGTCCCATTCTTTGAAAACGGAAAAATTGCAGCGATTAATAAGAAAACGGCAGTAATCATGGCGCCTATTTGTCCAACGATCCTCCTATTATACATTTCTATGTAAATTAGGCACCGCCGATAAGAATACTCAGTACCGCCTATTAGACCTAAAGTGTTCATCATAGAAAGATTCTGGTAATCTATATTACTCGCAGTTAATGCTATAAGACCTATCGCAAATACTATCAGGCCAATAATGATTAGAATGGTCAATACTCCACGTTCCCCGGCTTTTTCAATCGCAAAATTCTTAATCTTTTTCGAAAAATCAATTGTGGAATCTTTAACTTTTGACATCGTACTCTTTTGACCGGATCTTAGTTTTTGTGGAGGTTCTCTTATTTTTTGCGGAGGTTCTTGTAATTTTTCTGGAGCATCGCTAATATCTGACATTTAAATCCTCCATTCTCTCATTTTTTTTAATCGATAAGTATCCCATATCTTTAGTGATTAAAAAACAATAAATTGATTTAGTATTTAAAAGTTAAAGATTCATGGTAAAATGTAATTAATATCCGGGGTAAGTGAAAAACTCCGATATCCGTCTAACTGAACAGAAAGAATCTAAACATATAAAATAAGTTTTTGAAAGGTGAGCCAAATAAGTTCCAATGAAAAAGCCGAGAAATATCCCCCTTGGCTGTATTTTTTCCCCATGTACGTAGTGCTATTTTCTTATGCACTCTTTGGTAGAATTGGATTTATTCTCGTCGTGGACTCAGGCGAAATCGCTTTATATTACATCCTCACGGATCGCATCTTTTTTCCCATACTCTTCCTTAGTTATTGGATATATTATCACATCCTAAGTAGGCGATTCGGGGTGTATTGGAAAGATTTTGCACTAATCGATAAAATTCTCATTCCGACTTACGCCATTGTAGGAATTCTGCTCTATCTCTGGGTGGAGTGGGACTTCGGGGTGACTACACCGACTGTGTATCCCTTGTTGGGTGATTTCGTATTCTTTTTCATAACTATGCCGTTGTTCCTTATTGTTTTTCACGGCATTAATTGGGCAATCTGCCACAAAACAAATGACCGGCACCAGTACCGGTTTTTTTTAGTAGTGGTGGGTACTTCCGTTGTAGGTACAATCACGCAGGATTGGTACTGGTGGATTTCTTGCCCTGGATGTACTTGGGGACCCCCCAATGTAATCTATTTCGTATTTCCGCGCTGGATCCACGTGCCATTCACGCCGATCTACGTACCCGTCATTTATTTAATCGTGGCTCTAGTCTTTCTCGGAATTCTATTCCTGGCCACCCTCCAACTTTATTCATTTAAACAATATCTCGTCTGGGGCGCTTGCCCATATCTCTTATTGGTTCTCGTTGGAAATCTCCTTCTCTATCTGTATTGATTGCCACCGAGAACCTTGAACATTTGCTAAAATTCATCACCAAAAACCTTATTTTACAAGAGAAGTTGTTGTTTGCATTGATTAAAAATTGTCTTCATTGACTTTATCTAACAAAATGAATTAAAAATAGGGACTTAAAATGGCTGAAGAAGAGAAAAAATCAAAACCCTTACCAGGGCTACAAGATTGGGTTAAATCGCAAAAAATCGCAAATGTAATCAGGATTATAATTAACGTGCTCATCCTTCCCGGACTCGTGTTTTGGATCATGGGGATGAAGCTCAACACGTTGGTCGGATGGATGCAAGGGTTTTTCTTCATGGTCTTTACGATGGTATCCTTAATCGTCTTACATGATGCAATCGTGGATTCGCAAGTTGGCTATCTAGATGGAAAGTGGGAGCTGAAGGCTGGGGAAGGCGGGCGCGAACCCGAAGCGCACAAGAACCACTGGCACCGGGTCCCCACTGAACCTCTAATCCTTGGTCTTATTGCTGCCGCGATTGGGTTTTTCGCGCTTTGGTTATATACGTGGTTAAGTAGCAGCATTACATTCCCCGTGTCAGAATGGCTAATACTCTCCCTGTCGGGTTTGATCGTATTTTTTCCCACGTGGATAATAACTCGATTCTGGATCAAGCGCCATCTCGCCAACGAGTTAGCCTCCTTTACTACTGCCCTCTCACGCCCTAAGCAGGAGAAGTCCGAGCCGTTCCTCCGGTACTTTCTATGGGAGCATGCCCTTCCGTGGGCAATTATCTTGGGAATTCTCAACTTAGGGATCAATCTCAAGGGGTTCTCAGAGAATCAATTGGCGGATGGGGTGATAACCGCGGGAGATTTGACATATAGCGTTTGGATTACTGCCTTAGTTTTGCTAGTTTGGATGTTTATTTCCGCCAGCGGCCAGGTTCGCGCGGATGTCCATCTTGGGCGAGTCGAAAAGGGTAGATCCATCTCGACCATTATCCTAATCATAAACCCCATTGTAATTCCAATAGCTGCAGGGGCAATGGTGTATATCCCAGCACTCATTATGGGCGTTACTTCCCTATCGATTTGGTTTTGTACCATTGTCGTGATAATCGATGCCATTATAGTTGGCCTCATCGGTCGCTGGGTGGGAATCTTGTGGGGAAAGGATAAGGAATTTACCAAGCTCGAAGAAAGTAAACGCTAAAACAAAATCGGGCTACATTATTTCCACTTAATTTTCGTGCTGACATAAAGAGAGAATGCGCCGGTGATGGCAAGCTGAATTAAAGGCGTGAGACCCACCCCGAAAATAATGGGCATAAATTCATTATAACTCCACATGTTAAAAATCGTGGCCACCCATTCTATACAAATTGCAGCAACCACCCCTAATATGATGAGAACCATGTAATCTCTCTTCCGTGGCGAGTGGACCCATTGAAAACTTCTCCGTAACAAAGAATTTAATAAAATAATGATAAATATGAAAAAGGCATCGAGACAGGACGCCCCCAGAATTCGAGGAATATAAACATAAATGTTGTTTATTAATGGTGCTTTATCCCAATCGTAAAGCATGCTATGGGACACTTCCCATAATAAATTAAGGAAAAACGCTGCTAAAATTATCGTTAAAACAACAAATTTCTTGGGTGATTTGATTTCTGCCATGATTCACCACGTATTTTTAAAAAAATAGAGATAGCCCAATACTTATTAGTTTTACTTGGAAATAAAAATTAAAAGAACGAGGTCGTGAAACCAAGATGTCAGCTAAAGAATTTTTCACGTCAAATAAAAAACGGACCGGACTCATAATCTGTGCCATTATTATCATCTCTGGAATTATCCCGTTGATAATTTTCACCTACTTTGCGGATCCAGCCCATCCGTACACGATTACCGAAACGACCTTAACAGCTGACGATTACACCAAAATTCAGGCCCATATTTACACTCCCAAAAATATGAGTGGGAATCATCCGGGAATAGTGATGGCTCACGGCTTCTGTGGGAATAGCATCAATCAACAGCTACTCGCAATTGAATTAGTAAAGCGCGAATTCGTCGTAATAAGCATCAATTTCCGCGGGCATGGCTCATCGGGAGGTTGGCTCCCCTCATTTACCGACCCTAACATGGTTAACGTGATCGAACAAGACGTAGTAGCTGCCATTCGACATCTTCAAAGCATGGGGAACATTAACAAGATTGGCCTTATCGGGCACTCTATGGGCGCAATGACGTCGCTGAAAACTGCGGATGATTACACGAATGTGGTTAACGCAACTGCGGTCCTCGGAATGACCGTCGGATTTGAAGGAGAACTCCGAGATCTCTTCCAAGGTAATCTTAACTTTACCCTGGACTATAATCTCACGCGAGTCAGAAATTTACTGATCTGCAATAGTCACCTTGAACAAATGTTTACAGCGGATATGACTCTCGACTTTCTGAAATTATACACGAATCGCACGGATGTAGAACTTGAGACGCCATACGGCAATTTCACGAATGGGACTAGAGCGAAGGCAGTCCTTGGTATGACAGAGCACTTATTTGAGCCCATGGATCCCCATATCATCAACGAAACAGTGGCATGGTTCGAGCTGGCTTTCTACGGAGTAATTCGATGGGATATTACCTTAACATCTACCTTTAACACGATCTCTTTCGCCATTACACTCATTGGAATCATCGCGATTTGTTTCGTAACAATCTTATACCTGCATAATTATCTGTGGAAAGATCAAAAGATTAACTTGCGAAAAGGCATGGTGCCTGATACATCCTTGACCAAATTGATTATTTATTATGTTATGGCATCGTTCTTCGGGACGGTATTTTTGCTCCCCGGCATATTTCTGTTTCCAGAGGTAACACCCATTTCAATGGGCGAACTCTTATATGCAATACCCGTCGGAAATGCCATCGGAATTATAATAATGTATTACTTTATAATTCGCAAAACTGAGAAGTTAGGCTTTAGAAACATTCCTACAAAAATCAAAGCGATGTGTTCGGGTAATTATGGACGTTCAATCCTGTATGGCATTGTTGCTGCAGTTCTTTTCGCCATGGCCATTGCTTCTGTAGCACATTGGAGCACTATAATTACATTCCCAACCGCGAGAGAAGTTGGAGCAATCTTCGGAATGGCACTTCTATTTTTTCCATGGCTTCTCATCAAGGAATTCTATTTTAGAACTGTCCAAGGGCAATTGAACTTTTCTAATCGATTTAAAGAGTACTTTACAATGGTAGGGATTGGATTCCTAATGGACGCTGCTCTCTTCACCCCGATGATGCTGCTAAGCTGGGGCAACGGATTTTTGTTCGGATTTGTGGCACTTGCATTGACCGTCGTGATAGTGTTCTCGCTCATTCAACAAATCATTGTAACGTGGGTCTACATGTATTCGGGACGTAGCATCCTCGGTTCTACCGTCTTTCTCTGTATCTTCTATCCATGGATGATGATTAATTTCTTTCCGTTTGGGTTCCCGCTTTTCTAATTTCCTTTTTTGAACGTGAAACAAAAAAGCGAGAAACTTAATTTTAGCTAAGGCAAAAAAGCAGTAATTACCCTCATCTTTTTTTGATTCCTTTGAATTGATTATAATATTTAATAATAAAATGAAAGATCCACCATGTCTATCTTAGATGGAATAAAAAAGGTAATGTCAAATAGCAATTATCTAATCGTATTCGGCTATTTAAAGGTTGGATTCACCTTTGTCTTTTTTCTGACATGGAATTTTGCCTATTTCCCAAGTTTTATTATTCGATGGGAAAATTGGACTCCCATAAATCTCTTCTTTTGGATCGCAATCTCGTTTCTTTCCAGTTTAGTATTAACTCTTGAGATCTATAATATTAAAAACCGATTAAGTAGCATCAAAGGAGGGGGCATTTTAGCAGTAATCCCGGCGTTTTTCATATCAGGATGTTCCACTTGTGTTCCACTTTTATTTTCTTTTGCATCCAGCACATTGGCCATAGGTTTTGCTCTGGCGGAAATCGGTCTAGTGATACAAATCTGCACGTCGATAATTTTATTAATCACAGGCCTGTATATATCTAATGTACTAGGCAAATGCGAAGCTTGCGCGATTGAAAATAATCAAAAAGACAAATAATTATTCTAGGCGAAGACTTTTGTCGAAAGGTATGAATTTTCACTAATTAATTATTGATTTTGTACAGTTTTCAAAAGATTTTTCAGAAAAATATTCTATATTTGATGAAAATTAGAATTTGAATTAAAACCTCAATATTTTTTCATATGAAAAAAAACTTAAATAATAGGAATATTCTTTGATTTCATTAAATCCAGATTTCAATTCATAGAAAAATTGAATTTTCAATGAATAAATATGACAAAAACAAAATTTTTTCATGGATTAATTATTTCTGCCATCTTCTGTGGAGCCATAACTGGCATCATTCTGATGGTACAATTTAGTGGCATATGGAATAGAAATAATCGGATAGTATCTATAGCCGCTGCCTGTACTGAGATTATCTACGCAATTGGCGCTGGCGATAGACTGGTGGGTGTTGATCAGTACAGCATCAATTATGCATTAGCGGGTGACGCGGCATTTCAGGGCGCTCCCGGTAACCTTAGTGATTATCCAAACGAGGTTCCTAATAAAACGAATGTTGGAACGCCATTCGCTTTGAATTTAGAATTGGTTGCCTCCCTAAATCCTGGTATCGTGTTCTCATGGGAGTGGGCTTCCACTGCAAACGATGCTTTAGAGGATTTAGACATTGATGTTTTTAAAATCAACCCGCGATCAATTGCGGATGTTTTAGGCTTGATAGGTTCTATCGGAGCTATTGTCGAAAAGACCGTTGAAGCTGGTGCAGTGAATCAAGAGATTCAGGACCGAATTAATAACATCACAACTACCTTAGAAAACGTCACGGAGGGCGAAAAACCTCTAGTCTATTATGAATTATCATCGCTTGGGAGTAGTGTGGGAAATGGGACATTTACGAACGAGATGATTCACGTTTCCGGTGGTATCAACCTTGCGGGTAACGAATCCGTCTCGTATCCAACGCTTACCAGTGAATATATAGTTGCAAGGAATCCGGACATAATTGTCGTTGTAAGCTACGGCGCAACCATTAATGAAATAAAAAATAGGGCTGGCTGGGGTAATATTACCGCAGTTCAAAACGATGATGTTTTTAAAATTGAAAGTGGTTGGGTGACTGCCAGCCCCAGATTAGTTCTAGGCCTAGAACAATTCGCCGAATGGTTTCATCCCCCCCTATTTTAGAATGCTGACCGGTGAATTAGCTGAAGTCCCTTGAAATTGAAAAATTGCACGTGAAAAAACGCCGCAAACGCGTCCTTACTTTTCTTATTTTAGCGATCGGATTATTTTTTTCTATTCTTATAGCTCTCATGATTGGTCCCGTGAAAATCCCCCCTCTAACCGTCCTAGAAATACTATTTAACATCCCCCCTCACACCTGGCCTCCTGGGTATCAAACGATCGTCTTAGAGATCAGATTGCCTAGAATCATCCTCGGGGCGCTCGTGGGGTCAGCTTTGGCAGTGGCTGGAACCGCGATGCAGGCCATGTTTCGAAACCCCATGGCGAGCCCTTACATCCTTGGTATATCCTCAGGAGCTGCTTTTGGGGCTTCATTAGCTTTTGTTCTTGGTGTAAACCTTCTTCTGGGAATTTCTGCGGTCTCTATCATGGCATTTTTATTTGCCCTTTTAACAATTTATATAGTTTATGCGATTGCTCGAAAAGGTGAAGGGACCTCCGTAGAAACCTTATTACTTACAGGTATTGCCATTAGTTCCCTTTTTTCTGCCTTGGTATCGCTCTTAATGTACATTGCAGGTGAGAAATTAAACACGATCTGGTTCTGGTTAATGGGTGGCCTTTGGGCAAGTAATTGGAACAAGGTCCTCTTTACATTTCCCTTAGTTTTTATCGGAATACTCATCTTATTTTTCCTCAGTCGCCAGCTGAATTTACTTCTAATGGGGGAGGAAACCGCACTCAACTTGGGGCTAGAAGTGGAAAAATTCAAGATATTTATCTTAATAATCGCCTCACTGATCACCGCCGCTGCTGTTGCAGTGTGTGGAATCATCGGCTTTTTAGGCTTAATTATACCTCACATTATGCGGATCATTTTGGGTCCAGATCATCGGAATCTACTACCCGCATCCTGCTTGGTTGGCGCTATATTTTTAATTTGGGTCGACACATTAGCGCGAACCATCATTTCACCAGTTGAAATCCCTGTTGGAATCATCACTGCATTGCTAGGTGTTCCATTTTTCCTTTATCTTTTACGAACAAGAAAGAAAATCATAGGATGGTAATAGGATTTGGTGCAACTTAGGATTAAGAATATCAGCTTTTTTTATGACAGCATTCGTGCCTTAGACAATGTCACATTTGCTGCCAAAGAAAGCGAAATTCTGGGAATTATTGGCCCTAACGGCTCGGGAAAAACCACGCTACTTAAATGCATAAATAAGGTGCTAGAACCGCAAGGTGGTTCAATTTTAATCAATGAAACCGATATATCAGATTTCGATAGAAAAGAAATCGCTAGGCTCATAGGTGTCGTGCCACAAATCTCTAAAATTTTCTCATTCCAAGTACTTGATGTTATTATGATGGGGCGCTATCCCCATATTGATGGATTAGGGGCTGAAAAGCCGAGCGACTTTGAAGCCGTGAAAAAAGCGATGACTTTAACCGGAATACCTCACCTAAGCGAGAGATATATTGGTGAATTGAGTGGTGGTGAATTCCAAAAAGTCATCATTGCAAGGGCTCTCGCCCAAGAACCAGAAATACTCCTCCTGGATGAGCCAACAACTCACTTAGATATAAATCACCAATTGGAAATATTAGAACTGATCAGAAAAATTACCCGGAAAAACCAATTAACCACGCTTCTGGTTTCCCACAATCTTAATATGGCTGCCCGCTTTTGCGATAAACTTTTACTGTTATCCACTGGGAAAGTCCATTCTATAGGATCTGTCGATGAAGTATTAACACCCGAAAAAATTAAAGAAGTCTTTCAGGTTCACGCTGATGTTTCATACCATAAACAGATTGGATCTTATCAAATCATATCATTAAAACCTATCCAATGAAAAACATTTAAGTAATTTTTAAAAAAACCCCCGATAAGTTTGAAGATATGATTTCGATGGTTTTACCCGTGTATTAATGGTAGATCAACCAAAAGCAGAGGGGGAATACTGATATTCGTAATACCATTGAAGTTTAGATGATTATATCCTTCAAAATTACTTTTATTTAAATAATAAATTACGTTTTGTTAGATAATATGTAAGAATAATGGCAGAAATCACTGAAATTGATAGAATTATACACCAGATGATTGTCGTGAAATCCGGTTCAGGTTCCGACGCAAGTCTAAGCTTGTTATAGGTAGACTCATCCGATGGAGATAATGTTGAATAATCATTTGAGGGATAGTAATATTGGGGGGCGAATGGAATATATATTGCAAATAAATATCCGATTACATCGCCCGGCCCAGGATTATAAGCCATTGAGCTGAGATTCAATTGGATTTCCCATTTCACATGATTGTAATTCCCATTGGGTGATGTCGAAAATTCATAGGCATGGGTGAAATCCAGTCCAGGTGGCGTAGAACCTAAGTCCATCTCTCTATTGTGATAAAAGTAAGTATCAGCACTTTCTTCGCCATTATCAGTATCTAGACGAAAAAGTACCATATCTTCCGTTTCTGATGTGTTGTCTGATAAAAGATCAATATAGACATAGAGCAACTCCGCATCATTCAGGAGATAAATATAATTGAAACCTGCTATGTGTGGTGATGTTGGAGTAATGTACCAAACAATCGCTGGACCATAATTAAGATATATATCATCCAACTGTCCATCTATGGTTGGTGGTATGTCTGCCCACATGGAGTTTGTAGCATAGGGATAGTCTGCTCTCGCACTTGGAAGAGACAAAAACAGTCCAAAAAGAACTAATAATAATACGAAATGTTTTTTTCGGGGCAAAATATCTCCTCTTAAAAAAGGTATAATTATTAATGATAATAAATGTAATTCATGTTCTTGGATATTTTACTACAATAAAACATACGTTCAGAACCATCCAACAAAAAATATTTAATTCAATAAAACAATGATACCTATAGCCTGTAAAGTGAGGGATGTTTATGTTAGACATCGAATTAACGGATATGATTAGCGTTCTTTTTGTAATGCTCGCCGTTACAGTATCCATTCTAGTAACAGTAAAATCGTTAAAATCATACCGCGAAAGCAAACAAGCCTTGACCTTGATAATTGCTATTGCTTCATTTCTTATTGCGTTAGCTATGATCTTTTTAACATTAGAAAAAGCCTTCCTTTCGATATTAGGAATTGAAAACCTGGGTCTGCTATTTGGTGCCACGGCCACGGTAATATCCGCCTGTGCAATGGTTTCGTTTGATCTATTTGCTTTTAAAATGGCCTTCACTAAAAGAATTGCTATATATACCGCAATCGCGAGCCTTGTTGCAGCGGTCTATGTCATTCATTGGTTGATTGATCCTACGAAACATGTTGCCGCTGGTGAAATTCAATTTTTAGATCCATATGGACTGGGATTTCAATTCACTCCCTTCCTTAGCTATTTAACTATGATTCCCTTGGCGTCACTCCCTATCTTCATCTTGTTTTATTACGCTAAAAAAGTTCGTAAAGAATCCTCAATTAAGAGTAAAAGGGCAGCGTTATTGGGTTTAGGTGGCGTTATGTTAGCAACTGCTTATATCGTCGAATTGGTTGGCATCGAGGAGGTTATTACAACTGGCTTTAGATCATTATTCGTTGTTTCTGCCTTCTTATTCTATTACGCACTCTTCAAACTGAAGGAAAAGGAATAGCAAACAGTAATTTTTAACCCCTATCCCTTTTTTTAAAGTCTGCTTCCTTATTTTTTACTCAATCCTTTCATCGCCCGGAAATTAATCAAGACATAAATCAAGAAATAGATGACATATAAAAACTTAAAATTTGTATTAGATTATTATTTTCTATTAAAAAAAGTAGGTAAATAATTTGTCAAAAAACATGTTTAAAATTCTATTGATGGGTTTGGATGACGCTGGGAAGACATCCATCCTGCTTTCACTGGCTGGCGAATACGAACCCTCGAGGGTGAAACCCACGTTAGGCGCAGAGCGAAGTGAAATGAGAGTGCTCGGATTTCCCGTAATACGCTGGGACCTCGGGGGTCAAGAGCAGTATCGGGCAAATTATTTACAAAAACGCGCCAGAATCCTCGATGATACGGACCTATTGTTCTACGTGGTAGATGTCAGTGATCCTGAGCGTTTTCAAGAAGCCTTAATGTATTATATTGATGTTTTGAACTATTTCCAAGAAATAGGTCTCATGCCGAGCATTGTTGTTTTCGCGCACAAGAGTGACCCCAATTTTTTAAAAACACCAGAATGTCAGAAATCAATTAGAGAAGTGATAAATCTCTTCAAGCAGAAATCATTGGATTTTGACGTTGAGTTTTATTCGACATCGATCTTCAATCGAAGAACATTAATTGATGCGTTTTCTCGGAGCCTCCTGGGTCTCCTTCCCAAATTAAATGCATTGGATACGATGCTCAAAACTTTCATCGTAGATGCTGAATTGGATGCTTCTTTACTTTTTGATGAGAATTTTTTCATAGTTGGGAATGCTTATAAGGAGGATCCGAAAAAGAAGGAAGCCGTGCTCCAGGCCATAAATGGAATTTACTTTCTTTTTGAAGATGTAATTAGAGTGAGAGAGGCTGGCTACGAACTTGAATTAAACCTTCGCAAAATTGAAGAGGAGTATGAGCTCCAGTTTTTGTTTCGGAAAATTCAACTTGGTAATTGGGAGCTCTATGTCCTCCTCGTAGGCGAAGAAATTGTTGACGTAAGAGCTATACTTAACATACTCAACCATAATTACGACGCAATGAAAACTTTCTTTAATGTATAAATAAGTCATAAGAACAAGAAAATGAAAGCATCAAAATTCAAATTTTTAATTGGAATTTGTTCGGTTCTCTTATGCATGAATTTAATTTCAATTTCTCCGTCACAAGCACAGGCTTCCCTCTACTACTTCTGGATTACCGAGACGGGACACCAAATCTCAGCCATCCAAATGACAGGAGATTTAGATTCCGACCATATTCCGTTGAGTGAAATCGTGGTTAGCGGCCTAAGGAACGTGACCCTGTTCGAAGGCATGAACGGTGCATTTTTATCTAACTATACCATTTCTCCAGCGTTCTCCTTTAATGCACTGGCAGTAGGCAACCTCGATAATGACTCGTCGAAGGAGATTGTTGCAGGGTCGTTGGATGGAAATTTAACAATCGCTCTTAAATATGATCCTATAAATGGCAATTTTTCATTACTCTGGGAACGATATTATAATGCGTCGCATGTAGCAATAGCAGACGTGACTGACAATTCACTCAATGAAGTATTAATAGGCGATGCTCTGGGTAATCTCACGGTCCTGCACAGGAATGGCACGTTCCTCTGGTCTTCCAACCTACCCGCGCCTGTAATAAATTTTAAATGCTTGGATCTCTCCCAAAATGGAACCATTGACGGGATTCTGGTTCTCACTAATAATTTCGTGACCTTTTTAAACAATACTGGCTCAACGGAATGGCAAAGCGAAATGAGCAGCAAGCCCTTGGATGGAATAATAGGTGATATCCAAGGGAATTCAAGCCTCGAAATTATCGTGAAAGCTCAGAATTACACGAACGCTTTCTCCCAGAATGGAACGTTGCTCTGGAATTCTACCTCGTACTCGGCTGACTCACCGAAGCTCATTCTCTACAATTATGTTGGGAGCACGAACCCAGAGATTTTAATAAGCGCTAATAATGGGAGTTATTTCCTGAATGGAACTAACGGTACCTCATTAAAGACCTACAGTACCCAAAGTTCCATTAGCACCCTGGGAATCAGTAACATTTTCGGTGGATCCACGGATTACCTCATCATGGGGCATTTCGATCATAATATTTCTTTTTGGACCCTGAATGGAGAGAAATTATTTAATGTTCCCCTGTCGGGGGTCGTTTTAGACATAATTCTCCTAGATATGAATGCGGATGGCATCGCTGATCTCATCACTGCAACAGATAACGGTACTGTCTATATAATTGGCCTACCTTTGCTATATGACTTCACTTGGATCTTCGTCGGAATCGGCATCGGTGCGGCCGTGATTATCGCCTCTATCTATCTTGTCATGAGGACGAAGCAAAAACCTCCAGGGCCCATACCACCCGCTAAAATAATAAAATGAATTAAAAAATCTACCCAAAGTTGCTTCTCATTTTAATATTTTATATGAATAAACAAAGTTTCATTCTTGTGGGCGGGCAATCATTTCGAGGAATAAGATCCTGCCATGCCCCTTCTTGAGGAACTGTGATTCCTCTACAACGAGTGAGTATTTGTATCCAAGCACTTTGGTTATTATGTGGCGCATTGCGAGGAACGATTCCAGAAAAATTCGAGTGAGTGTAGTTCTTCTTGAGATGTTTTTAATTAAGGACTGGTCTATGACCTGCAGTTCTTCTTGAGAAAAGCGGTAAAACATGTGAATAACCACATCTTCAGGGCTCCCTCCGCGTTTAAATCCGAGAATTAATCGTTGGTTGCTTGTATAAAAAGGGAAAAAATGTTTGAGCCAACCTCGAAAAAGTTTAGCCCCTTTCGTGACGAAAAAGTCGGCAACATTTTCAGTGCCATTATCTTTGGTCCATTCGTCCCATTCGCCCTGGAAAATCCGTTCATATTGGGCATATTTTGCACCCTCGCTGAAAATCCCCTTTTCATATACTTGTTGAAGTTTTCTTCGGTTAAACCGACTTTCTTTTCTCAAGCGTTCAATAAAAGTCTTGAATTCCATTGTCATGAATTATTCTACTCGTATTTCTAATCGTTACCTAGCTAATTATATCTTTCGACTGTTACCATCAGATGATTATTTTACCAGCTCATCCTGCCTATACTGGAGATGAACCATAAATGTTATTGGTATCTTTTAAAATGGGTCATATTTAGCAAAGAGAAACGGTATCATCTTCTCTTCGTCCAATTCTGTGAACTCTAAATCAATAGATATGGAAGTATCGGCTTTTAAGTAAAAAGCACCAATGATTTCCGATGGCTTTAAAAGACATATGGGATCAAATGGCGATTCATGGAATCCTAACTTTACATTGTCCATTGACCGGAAAGAATGAGTCTTATTAATCTTTGCCCACAGCTTCATAAGGCGTGGTTTATAAGCATAGTATGGGCCGTCATAGCCAAGAAGAGGCCCCATGATTTGATGAAGGTGGTAGGTTGGCTTCTCTAATACCTGAGTAATCATTGTTGAGTCAATTTCTTTGTGCAAAATCTCTCCCTCTGCCTCGACAAGAGTAATCCCCCTTCGAATGGTTTTCCAAGAAAACTTATCCCCATCGTTTTTGCATTCGAATTGGCCTACCTTTTTCGAGGTTCCTATCATCTCACGCCCCGCCATAGCGCCAATATCAGACTCAATAAAGATTGCTATTGGATAAAATCCTATTGTCCCATTGAAATCCGCGAACGCTCCGATGATATTCTCATAATAGCCCATATTTAACCCATCATTACCTTTGCCATCGTTTATATTTAACTGCTGTACGCATATATTTAACAACGGCATCGTGGTAGCAATCTTTAAGGGCGGGGGAAGAAATTTCTGTACCATATCAATATCTTTTGTTTTAAAGAGATACGTATAGTATTCAGCGTTAAATAATTCCCAGCGCACCCTTTTTGCCATGGCCTTGCTTTCCTCCGGATCAAGACCATAAAGAGGTTTTATCTCATATTTTGTTGGATTGCGATTTGTTTTAAGTATTTCATACTTCATACTTTTCTCCTTCTCAATATTTCTTAAACAAGATTCTTAAGATCGTTTCCTAGCTAATTATATCTTTCGACTGGCTATCCAGACTTCTTCTAAGACCCCTGCAAATAATTTTATGTGTTCCTCGAGCACGCTTCCCATCCCTGCTATTTCCATTGTCCCGCGGCTCATACCAGAGACCACGCAGAGCACGATTTCCTCAAAGTCCTTATTGATTGCCCATAAATCTTGTCGTGTAAAATATCTCAACTGCATGTTTGGATATTTTTTTATTTCCTCAATTTTCGTTCTATCTGTAAGATTTTTCTCATCAAAATTGGTAGAAATTCGAATATTGACGTGACGGCGCACCTTAGAAAGGGCTACTACATCAACATGCTCTAATTTTGGGGCCACTATGTAAAGTCGCATTTTTACCCGCGATATTGCATCATTAATCTGTGCCATCATGCCCTCCGCACTACGGATAAACCACACATCTTTGAAAGTCAATAACGAAGCTTTTTTAGATCGCTCCCAAAATTCTCGCATCGTTGCCTCCGACATATCTAATTGGTTAATGATGTTAAATAAAACCTCTTTTTGCAATTTTTCGTAAATTTCCTGCGTGAAGAGAGATCGTAATTCGTCTATTGTTGCCTTGATCTCTTTATGCACTCCTCTGATTCGGACTTCTAGGTCATCCAAAGCCAGTCTAAGGCCAGAATCAATGGTTTCGAATGCGGTATCCAAACCAGAACCGATTTCACCGGCCGTATCAGTGATGCCGCCCAATTGCCCAATTACTTGGTCCAATGTCTCCCGCGTGGTTTGTACAAATCGCGTCTGGAAATAATTGGACATTGCTTGAAATTCTTTGGATACTATACGTGCAACAATTTTTTCTGCAAACGTCTTTAAAGCTCCAATGCGGAATTGTTTCTCAAAAGCTTTTGATATTTCAGCTTTTATATTCTCTAATTGACTTTGCATCTTGGTAAATTCTTTCGAGATTTCTTCTGGGGCGTTTTCCCTCAATGAGTTAATGAAACTTTTTACTTTACTAATTTTCTTTATTTGTGCCAATTCCGCTTCAAATCTCTCAAATTGATTCTTAATTTGGGCTGGTACATTCGTCTTCATTTCTCGAATGAAACCTATGTAATCTTCTAAGAGTTGAAGTTCTGTGGCTCCCGAATCAACAGAGAGAAATTGCCCTCCAAAGGTTCGGGGTGCAGCTTTTTGGATATCTTTTACGACCTCTTTAAATCTACTTAATTGAGAAAGGAGCGCGGCATAGGGGGGAAGCGCCATGTAATGGGGTGTTTTTCCCGGAATTTCCCTAATTAAACCCTTTTCAAGCAAGTTTTTGGCAATTTGAACAGCCCTTTCTTCCGCAACCCCTGTTAAAAGAGCCATTTCCCCTACAACGACAGGGCCTCTCCCAGTCATTTTAAAATATGTATTAACTTCGTCAGATTGGAGCCCTATCTGTTCTAAAACTGTTTTCGTAGATTTAAATTCGCCCTCTTTTTTAGCGTTATCCATTTCAATCCCTACTTCGTATATGCCTTTTCAAGTAATTCTAGGTGTTTCACGGCGACTTCTTGATTCAATTTCTCTTCTAAGTGATCCTTTCGTATTTTTTCGATGAGATATTCGGGGTAAAATGACTCTGCCGCAAGTTCGCTTAATAATAAAACCCATTCAACGTTCTGCTTATCTTTGATTATTATGAAAATATCATCCTCTGCCATCGTTTTTATTAACTCAACTATATCTGTTGAAGTTTGCCCAGTTCCTTTGGGAATCTTTTTTATCGGATAGATTTTATCTTTAAAAAGCCCAATAATATCAAATTTATCCGGATTCAACATGTTTTTCGCGATTTTCAAACTATCTTCAACGGAGGGTTTATAATTTGAAAATAATCTTCTCACTGCTTCAAGATATTTCTCCGCTACTTCAGGTGCTGGTTGATATTTCTTTGCCTGTTCTATTATTTTTACAGCAGGTTTCCTTAACAATGTGAAATCAGTTAGTAGAAACAAGAAAATATCATTCACATCTTCTATCCAATCTTGTTTTACAATTCCAGTTTTTATAAATGGATCCAAAACAATCTCAATATTAGTTACAATTTGCCCTATTTGTTCTAAATGATGTTGTATCTCTTTTCTTGACCTCGCCCTTTCCCGGAGTAGTTGAAGGATCTGTAATCCCTTTAAACTTGCGTATATCTGCGCCATTCTTTGCTCCTTCGACAAATTCGCGAATCGTTCTAAGTAAAAAATAGTCATGCTCAAGAAATTTTTTAAATCATCAAGGATTTCGAACCGCTGCGATGGATTTTGATCCATTCGTTTCAAGTAATTTGAAATGGCTTGATTGATGTCCTGAATCATGATATCGCCGAACATTTCTGGATCTTCGCCCAATTCCAGCATTAAATTGATTAATCTTGGTGTTTCCGATTCCATTCCCGTGAAATAACTTGCCACGTTGGCCTTAGACTTATCTAACCTTACCACGACATTCCCAGCAGTGCCAGTTCCCGTAATGTGTGAATAAAAGACACGCATCTGATCGTCTAGGTCCACCTCAATAGTCTCTGGGAACTTGGTTTCTAGGACTAGGCCCTCATCTTCATCCCATTTCGTTACAATAAATCCTCTTGGCATCTATTTCCCTCCCATTATCTTTCCTTTATGTTGAATCCCTTCTAATATCTTCTGTTGTTCTATCATTTTTGTTTGAATAATTTCATCTCTTTTATTAACGGTGATAGGTTTTTTCTTCGTTTTTCCTTTATCGATTGTCTTTCTAGTGCTGCGAATTTTCCGCACCAATTTCGGATACTTAAAATACAGTTGATATGCTAAGAAAGCGACCACCATTCCAATAATTGCGACAGTAAAGCCGATAATAAGTGGCATCGGATCATATGGTTCGCCATCAGCAGTAACATTATAAATAGTATAGGTGATATCAAGGAGGACATTATCAATTGAAATGGTAAAATTTCTATCCAAATTAAAATTATCAGCCAGAAAAACTCGGAGATACAACGTGATATTCACATCTATCGAAATTAAAGAAGTTACATCAAATCCGCCTGATTTTGCATCCTGAAATGATGTAGAGGCTGAACTTAACTTAACGGTTTCTGAATGCGTGCCAGTATTTATCCATATTCTTACTTCAGAATTTGGAGATGCAGTTGTCCAGTCTTGATCAATTTTAAATTGAAACTCGAGTTTTGCGAAATCAACTCCAACATTACCTGATGGAAGCTTATTTCCCACCTGATACCACTCCACATAGGTATTGCGATCAATGTTTTTCTCGTAGGAAAAGGATAGATTGAACGATTTAATCCGGATCATGGTCCAAGTATCCAAATCAAAACCTGGATTATTATCTTCGCAATAAATGAATATTCCCAGAGTAATGGTAAAGTTATAATCATCGCTTCCTAAAGCAGATGTTAAATAAAAAATTAACACATCTTCCGGCACGGTTACTAAATACGTATCACCCATCGTAAGAGGACCAGCATCCGTTCCTAGATCCCACGTTTTATTATAGGCTACTTCATATTTTTTTACATTATCCAAATCTGAAACTTCCACATAAAATCGAATGTAATCTCCCACATCAAAGTCAGCGAGACCATCATTGAAAGTATCAATATTTCCAGCTACAGTTGCATTGACAATGGCACTTACATTTGCAGAAGTGATCGTATAATCACTCATATTTACAGGCAAAGTAATATTTCTTTTGAATTCTATGCTGGGGGTGTTTCCGGTCTGATCAGTATTTTCATCCCAGTTATGAGACGCCCAACACCCTGCTGAATCAATCCCGTTGCCCTGATTTGGCGTGACTGGAAAGTCAGGATTTGATACATTTATCCAATTAGAGGTGAGAGGGGGGGTTGCTATTATTGATGTGGTGTTTTGATTTCCCACAACCTTATAATTAACATAATTTGCACTCGTATTTGCTTCAACATCCGAAATATCTCCTTCCCTAGTCCAATTCCACGGAAGTTGCTCTGGAGGATTATTAAAGTTAGGATTAGTTATCCATTGTTTTGTTTCTGTTACATCTAAAGACTGAATTTTTCCTGTCTTATCTGTATCTATCGAACTAACTGAACTTGTATTTTTCATCAAATCAGCTATTAAATTTAATAATATGACTTGAAAGACTGAAGTAAATAATATTAACACTAAAACAAAAGCTATCGACTTGTGAAATCGTCCGTTCCGCTTCATTTTCTTCATTTTCATCCCCTTATTTAAAAAGCATAAACATTTTGGAATATTGCTAGATGAAAATATAAAGTTGATTGATCTTTTCAACACTATTCTTTTACTATTTTTCGATTTATTGGCTCTAAGAACATCAGTGCGAAATTAACTATGTAGATAAAGAAAACATGAGCCAAAGATTTTATAGAATATTTACTTTTTCGGTAAATTTCTTTAATCGTTTAATCGCATTTAATTTATCTTTCTGCCCTAATTTTGCGTCCTGGATTGCGCTTCTCAGTACCTGAATCGATTCGTCCATCGCTTTGCGATTCACGGGGTAGGGAACGCCGTCTTTCCCACCGAACGCGAAAGAGAATTTCACGGGGTCTTTCCAGCTCGGAACCGCGTTATAAACCAATTCAGAAACTAGAGAGAGGCCTCGGACTGTTGCTGGCCCCACGCCTTTAATCGAAAGCAACTCTTCGTAATCTGTTGGCTGAAATTCATAAATTCGTTTGACAGCAGTCCAATTCATCCGCCGTGGTAACAATTTATAATGGATTACTGGAACTTTTTCGCCAGTAGGACGAATCCAATTAAGTAAGGATGTTTTACTATAGGCGGTCAATAAATTGTATTCCTTCATTATTTTATTCGGACTATCATTCACGAGGGTGAGGGAGGCACTTCGGCAGTCGTTGCTTTCCTTTGCCGTCATATCCAAGACATTCTTATGCCTTTTTTCACTAATGATATTCTCTGGGGGTTCCTCAACAAAACTTTTTAGTCCCTTTGAGTGCCAATGGTATCGTCGGCTCATACTGTTCTTGGAATTCATTCCCTGTTGGACCACCGTCCACTCGCCCCCTGTTGACACGAGCATGTTATGATGATATAACTGATACCCATCCTGGATGGCTGTATTGTCAATCTTCGCCGTCATCTTACTGGCATAAATCAAAGAATCTGGATTACCCTTGAAGAGTTCCGAATTATTGAGTTCCATGAGTTCGGAAGGCGTCTTACGTGACCGGCCTCCTTTACCACCACAAATTTGCACCCCGTGCTCCTCAAAATTAAGAACAGACTTTAACACGCCACAGGTCGTGGTCGTTGTGCCACTGGAGTTCCAATCGAACCCGAGAACCATAGCCAGGGCTTGAAACCAGACGGGATCGGCTAAGCGCTTTAATATAACATCGGATCCGAATTCGTCTGCAATAACCATAAAGATATATTTAGCAAGAGGCTTCATGCGCTTTAGAAGCCACCAGGGTGCCGCCCCCCCATGCAGTTTCAGTGTTGCAATTCCACCCCGCTTCATAAAACTCCCTTCTAATTTTTAATGAATTCCAGCATCCATTGGTTGGGCTCTTCATTAAGCAGTTGTAAGATGTGCTTACCGCCCTCCACAATTTTCACAATTGCATTAGGAAATCGCTTGTAGATCTTCGCTTGATTATGAAATAAATCTTTCGTGCCTGTAACAAAAAGGATTGGCATTTTAATTGATTTTACTGTTTCCGATAGGTCGTACGTCAATAAATTTCCTATAATATTCAAAAAGGCCCTACCTGAGCAGCTCGCAGCCATCCGTGCCTCTAATCGCACCCCCTCAAGCCCCGGAATCTCATGCTTGGCAGTCAATTTGCTCAGTAGTGTACAAAAAAGATTCCAGCTAAAGAGAGAAAAAATCTTACCAAGCACTGATTTGACTGGTGTTGGCACCCAAATCTTAATTCCATATGAAAGAATAACGCCTGTACACAGAAGAACGAGCTTTTCAATAAGTTCAGGATACATTAATGCAGCAGTTTGGGCAATAACTCCGCCTAAACTATGCCCCGCAAGTATTGGGCTCCTAATATTTTCTTCCTCAATTAATCGTTTCACGATCTTGCCAAAAAATTGAGGCGTGTATTCAATCGATGGATTATCGGACTTACCGTGGCCAGGCAGGTCAAATACAAGAATTTCAGTTAATTTTGAAAAGAATTTAATTTGTGAATACCAAGCGAGATGGTTGGCAAAAGCACCATGAATGAGGATAAGGGGTGGTAAATCAGTTTTTACCCCAAGCCTTCTGTAATAGACTTTTATTCCATTATAGTTTAAATAAGGCATTTCCTTACGCCATCAAAATTAAAAAGAATAATAATGAACCCAATTAATATCGTTCAATTGTTGTAATTTTCTAGTGATCTCAGGAGTTACGCTTTCATCCGTTTTCAATGCCATTAATTGCGTCTTCATTTTAAGCAATCGCGCGACCTGTAATTCGGCAATGTTTATTGAATTTTTCCCGAGAAAACTGGTTATCGATCCAATCATCCCTGGCCGATCCATAAAGTCAATCAGGAACAGGTTGCCCGTTAATTCAAATTTGATGTCGTAATTGTTGATTTTTGTTATCATAAGTCGCTGTCCAGCTGTGATTTGGCCGCTTATGGTATTCACAACTTCTTTGCTCATTGAAATTTTTACATTTACCGTATTATAGTACTTTTTATCCGAAAGGATTGATTCCACTATTTCAATTGCTCTATCTTCGGCAATTTTTTGAGAATTTATGATATTAATTTCAGTGCTAACAACTGATTTTAGGTAAATAGAAAGAAAGGTTCTGGTCAAAATTGAAATTAGTGGATTTGGAAGGTTTTTTGGATACCCAATCGTAATTTTATTGAAAGATGTAGTGGTTAGAGGTAGAAGAATGGATGCCATTTTAGACAATAAATCACGATATGGAATGTAAAGCTCTTTGGCCTCACTCGGCAATTTTGGGAAATTCACGGGATACCTGGAGGGTTTTCCCTGTAATACATTCATTATTTCACGAACGATAATTAACCCTACATTTTTTTGGGCACCAAAAGTTGATGCCCCGATGTGTGGCGAAATAATGACGTTAGGATATTTGATGAGGGGATTGTCGCTATTTTCCTCAGCCACAACATCCAACGCCACCGATGATAGTACCCCTTCATCAAGAGCGGAAATTAAAGCGCTTGTATCGATTATCTCCGCCCGAGATGTATTGATTAAAAATGCTCCTTTCTTCATCCGTTTAAACTCGGGATTTGATATTAGATGTCGCGTGTTTTCGTTTAAAGGGAGATGGAATGAAATGATATCCGCAGACGCTAGAATATTATTAAAGGAAACGAGTTTAACTCCGTCTGACTCTGGAATTTTCGGATTAATATAAGGATCAAATGCAATGACCGTTAATTTAAAAGCCTTGGCTCTCTGTGCGACCTTCTGCCCGATTCGCCCATAACCGACGATTCCTAAAGTCAATCCCCGGAGTTCACAGCCCAAAAGATCCTTCCTAAAGAAATTCCCTTCACGGGTACGTTGAAAGGCAAGATGCAATTTTCTGCAGCTGGCAATGATCAATCCAATTGTTAAATCTGCCACGCTATCCAACGATTCCTCAGGCGCGTTAACCACGAGAATTCCTTTTTTCTCAGCTGAAATTAGATCAATGTTATCAGTTCCCACTCCGGCGCGACCAATAACCTTTAAATTCTTGCCCGCCTCGAGTAATTCTTCATTTACTTGCGTTTTACTTCGAACTATGAGTGCATCACACGTCTCAATGGTTTTCTTTAATGTTTCTGCATTGGGCGCCTCAAGAATGACTGGCTCGAATTCGGCATCTCTTTTTAATAACGTTATTGCCGAGCTATCTAATTTTTCCGGAATTAATACCTTCCATGGCATATTTTGTCGAACCTACTTTCACGATTTTCTTTTATTGTTAATCATTATTTATTTAATGCTATAAAATATTCGCTTTTCTCCCCCAATTAAATATTTAAAGGAAAAACTAAAATTTATTCTGATATCCTCGGGCTAGAATAAGGAATCCTATAATGAGCGCAATGGGGGCAATGATAGCGGTGATGACGATAGGCCACGAAGTTCCAAAGATCTCTTCAAAGATTCTTCGAACGGTAGTAGAGTTCAGCAAGATTCCAACGAAGAAAATTACGAATCCACAAACAATCGCATAGGCATTCTTACTAACTCCACCACTTCCTCTCACTCCAACATAGATATAAGCAAAGAGAACGATCAAAATCGTGAATAATAAGGGAAAATGAATAGGATGAATAACATCATACGGTAATGCGATTATAAAAATATTAAAGATGAGTGTAGCAGCCGCGATCAAATATTTGGAATGTCCCTTTAGTATATTTTTTTCGACTCCAATCATGAGAATGCCAATCCCTAGAAATGCAAAAAACATGTGAATTTGCCAAAATAACTGAATCATTGGATCATCTCTTACCGTTAGGGTCAAGTTATCACTAAAAGTAATAATATCATCAGGTAGAATAAACATAAAATATGTGCGAATTACATAGGCGATCCCGAGAAAGAAAAAGAATAACACGACCGAATATAAATAAATATTTCGCTCTCCCATTTCCCTCGAGCTTTCCCTCGCTTGGCGATAAAGGATGATCGAAAAGTAAAATAAGAGAATACTGA
>JABXJT010000041.1 GCA_013375455.1 Candidatus Helarchaeota archaeon
AATTCCATTTCGGGGCGAAAAACCGTTCTCAAGCAAATATCCGAACGTTACAGGTGTTTAAACATAAAGTAAAACCCAGTCGCTCCAGAGGCGTGACTTTCCGTAGTCCCTACGGTAGCATGGCAATTTCGAATGATTGAAATTCGAAATTCCTAGATTATTATTGGAGTTGGTTCCATATAAGTACGGGAGATACCTGAAAGTATTATGAGTAGCAAAAGGAACGATGCTAATACACGACTGAGACATGCTGTATTTTTAATCCATCCACTCCCTAAAGGAAGTGGCTTTCAATCAACGTAAAAGTATGGCTTCATATTTCTGATTCAGTGGTTGGATTTCAGATATGGGTTTTAAATCAAGCATTCCAAGGCGGTACTGGCCCTCTAAAAGTTTAGATCCTATAAAATTTTCAAGAGTCTTGGCCATATTATTTAGAAAGCCACTCATTTCCAACGAATTTAACTCCAAAAAAAAAGAAATGGGGAAATTAAAGTCCTAATAACGCCAATACAGTGGTTAGAACGGTTAGAACGGCGGTTGCGGCACCAGCGGCACTTGAAAGGTAGCTAATCCTTTCTTGCGTTTTGATTTCTCCTGCAATTTCCGTGGGAATGATGGCTTTCTCGACTTGCACGTTGAAATCAATGGAACCTAAATGGGTTTGAGTTGCATCATCAAAGACTTGATCGAAACTTATCAAAATGCTCTGTGATTTGCCGATAATTGCACTAGGAGGATCAGTATTGATGGGAGCGATCAAGTGGGTGGAAATCACGAGTGAGCCTGCTGGGACTTCAACAATCCTCGAGGTGGGGGAGATGATGAAGTTGGGTCCGAAAACGTCGATTTTAATTTTAACTGGCTCCTGTTCTTTGGCGTAGAGGGTATCAGTTTCGAATTTCTTCTGCTCATCTCTTTGTAATATTCCTTTCATTATGGTATCTGCTTCTTCCGCTTTTTTGGCTGTATTAAAAAGGTAAATTTTGCACGAATACGTGTCTCCGATGTATAATGTATCGAAAAACCCGACGACTGTCTTCAAGGCCAGCGGAATTGCTTTATCACTAATGCCTCGCATTCCCCGCTTTTTATCGATGCCGCTCCAGCCAGTATCAGGTTTATCGGCGGTGGTCTTTGGTCCCAATGTGATGCTTTTAGGCATGGGTTTTGATTTCTTATTTAAAGCATTCACTCTGAACTTAGAAAAGATTATGAAGGCGATGCACAAAGCAAGGACGGTACCAACAACGATTGCAGCTATCCCAAAAGGAGTTAATGCCAATTTACTTACCTCATTTTCCCAAATTTATTGGTATAAATCTTTACTCATTTTTTGAAATTTAAATCTTTTATGCAAAATGGAAATAATTAAAAATCTCATTCATTCAGTTAACAAATAAGTTCAAACAGGAGTTTAAGCAATGAGCATAAGAAAAGCAGAAGTAGAAGATAAATTTGCAATAGCAGAATTAGCAGAGTCATGTGTTCCTTGGTTGAGAGCAAGCGTTGTGGGTACCTACGAGTTTTTTGCGCGATGTTTTAGAAATACCTTTTTTGTCTATGAAGAAAATGGGAAAATTATTGGGTATCTTGTTGGATTTCCAAATACCGCGGTAAAGCGGGAATTTTGGATCTATCAGATAGGTATTTATGAAGAACATCGTGGTAAAGGCATTGGATCGAAATTGTTTGCACGAATGGTTGAGCAAGTGAAATCGGAGGGCTACAGCCGCATACGCTCACATTTTAAATTTGAGAATAAGCAATCTCAGGCGTTACATGAAAAGTTTGGGATGAAAATCTACGGCAAAGACGACCGTGGGTGGTTCGTGGAAGTGGTTTTCTAAAAAACTTAGGGGGACTGTTCAAGAATGAGTTCTGAGGAAATTAAATTTAAGACCACTCTTATTTTTTGGAAATTATATGAAACCAATTTGAAATATACAAATAAAAATCTTCAAGATGCGTTAAAGGAAAGTAAATACGTCGACCGTCTTTATGATGGTTATTACTTTGAGAACTTTGAAGGCGAACGAATGCCATTGAAGTGGATCGCAACAACCGGGAAATTATTCCTACCTATATGCATGAAATGCCATACAGATGAGTTTAAACACACAGATCATCCTGAAATAAATGGGAAAATTCAAATCGATGCACACGTCTTTCCGGAGGGGGTTGTTGTAATGCAGGCGAAACTAGATTTCAAGGATTACATGAGCATCGAACAACTCATCAAGGCCTCCATCCCCACGGATGTTTTTTTGTCAGACGGTAAAGAAATGAAAGGAGAGTTAGACCACTTTGCAGATGAGCTAATCGTCTTTATGAGAACGAAGTTCAAGCGGCAAAAAGGTGCTATGGAAGAAAAAGCCTCGCCTTGGCATCATAACTGGATTTGGTGGAAAACGAAACCCAACATACCGATTAAAGAATTTGATATTGATGAAAAATATAACAAATGGGCGTTAGGAATGTGCACCCGAAGCGATAAGTGGCCTTGGCTCAATCCAGAAAAATATGCTAATAATATTGAAGCTTTCTACAATTTAAGTCCCTATACCGGAAATTGCGTTTACATCACCCATCCAGGAAATTGCATCATTCCAAGTAAAGAATTTACAGATCCCAAGTCGGTAAAAAACACGTTGATTGATGTTCTCTATGCAGCAGAATTGGGAAATGTCCAAAGATACCTCATTTTAAACCACCTTCAAGCTTTTAATTTTAAATCGTTGGAAATCCAGGAACTTATCTATAAATACGAGGAGGAAGAAACTCTTCCGATAAAAGAATTGATAAAAAGATTAGAGGAAATAGAGGAAGAAGTCAATAGTTTAGTACTCGACATTAATTACGATTTACAAGTAACGCGAACGCCCCGATTAATTTTTACCAGCGTTTTTAAAACCAAAATCTTTCACCAAATGATTGATTCTCTACATGGATTTAATTTCTTGAATAGCCTTGAATCCATTATTGGTGAAATTAAAGACTCGCTATCTCGGGAACGTGACGTTATTGGTATTAAAGTAAGTGAAGAAGAGAACGTATTTCTGCGCAACTTACAGATAGTGTTTATAATTGAACTGGGGATAACAATAATTTCGATATTCTTCCTACTCGGAGATTTTACTTGGGATTGGGGCTTAATAACATTGGCGGTAGCGATCGGCCTTTCCGTTGTGATACTTTACATGTTAAGGAGAATAAAATGAGCCTTCGGTCACGTGAGGCAATTTAATGGAAGAATTATTACCCAAGTTGAGAAAGAAGGATGAAATCACAATCCTCTTTCTTTGTTCTGGGAACATCGTGCGGAGTCCTGCCGCAGAGATGCTATTAGAGTTAGAGCTTGAGAAGCGATTCGGGAAGACTCGAATCAAGCTAATTTCGGGAGCTACCACCTATTTCAATGAACGCCTTCTGGATATTACAAAAGATTATTTGATAAAGGAAGGAGTTTCTCCAGAACGCATCTTTAAATTTTTTCCCCGAAATGTTAAAAAATATCCAGAACTGTTGGAAGAAGCAGATATTATCATTGGAATGACTGGAACGCATGTTCGATTAATTCCAAAAAAATATAGGGCGAAGGCGTTCATTCTCTCAAAACTGGCAACGGGTAAGAAATATAACATTCCGGATCCTTGGGGTGACGCCCTGGATACGTATTTAGAGATTTTTGCAATCGTCAAGGATTACATCAAACAGCTCGTAAATAATTTAGAAAAATGGAAATTAATTCCTTGAATATTTAAAAGTAATAAAATCTATTTTAAATTGGAATCAAAAATGAAAGGAACTGGGAGCGTTTAAATGTCGAACAGGGTTCAGAAAAAGATTGTCCTCAAAATTTTTGATAAAACTCCTAATGACGATGAATTAGAGGAGTATGCTAAAAAAAAGAAAATGAATATCTCAAAATTTTCTGAAAGCTCAATTTTATTAGGCGAAGTCTGGATTGGAGAAGAATTATATGGAATGTTAGGGCTAGCCCGAGAGCAATGGTTCGATACGACCTCGTTTCATCCTAGTTATGATCTCATAAAACGAATCACGATTCGCCTCCATAAAAAATCCGGAAAAACCATAGGGAAACTTGAAGAAAGATTAATAAAAGAATTATCTTTGTCGGACATGGGTGGAAAATTCCCCATTTTTACGGCAACATTACGCGATTTTCCGTTTGATATTGACCTAGACAGAGAATCGGATAAATTACTATTTTCGATGTTGACAAATACACGAAGAAGAGTGCTCGATATTTTCCAAATCACGAAAAAGACTCTCGCAATCCGATCTCACTTTATGGTGAAGCGAAAATTCTGGGACCAGCGCGTGGCGGTTATCAATTCCAAAGGTGGCCACAAAATCGAAGTTAAAATCTTTGATGAGGATTTAGCGAGAAATGAATATTTCATTAGATTTTTAATTCTCTTTTCAGGGAGCATCAAGTTTCATAATGAAATTGAGAGTAAATTACACCATGTTACTAATGCACTGAACGATGCCACGTTAGTCATTCAACCTTCGAAGGAATCACTAGGAATCATAGCGTCCTCCAGAGTAACGAAGCTCTCGGGAAGTGCTGAAGCTGTTTTTACTGAAAAAAAGGTGAAGCCTGAAAAGGCTAAAAAGATTAAGGAACCAAAAGCGAAAAAAGAGAAACCTAAAAAGGAAAAACCTAAAAAGGAAAAGCCGAAGGAAAAACCAGTTAAAAAAATAAAAGTAGAGAAACCCCCCAAAGAAGTTATCGTGGAGAAACCACCTACCAGACCAAGGATGAAAGAAGCGCCTAAAAAACCGAAAAAAACAGTAAAATTAGAGCCTTTGGATCTAGAGGATTCGGTGAAGGAAATTACGGATATGACGGAAGAGCAAAGCACGATACTAGAAGACGTTGGAATTTCCATAGTAGATGATTTGTTATTCATAGATCCTGAAGTCTTAGCTGATTTTATTGCGGAGGAATCCATAACAGCGGAAATCATCAAAGAATGGCAAACTACTTCAAAAACAAGAATTGACGCGAAAATGAAAAAGGCAGAAGCCGAGAAAACGAAGTTCCTCAAAAAATATGAGGAAAAAGAAAAAGAGCATAAATTACTCTAATTCTTCGGTATGAAAGTTGAACTACCACTGCCTAAAGGCAGGTGGATTCCTCCTTCCTTGACCACTGCCTGCTAACACGGTCTTACACAATCTCCAGAGGCGTGACTTTCCGTAGTCCCTACGGTAGTATGGTAATTTCGAATGATTGGAATTCAAAATTCCTAGATTATTATTGGAGTTGATTCTATATAAATACGAGAGATACCTGAAAGTATTATGAGTAGCAAAAGGAACAATGCTAATATACAACTGAGATATGCTGTATTTTTAATCCATCCACTCCCTAAAGGAAGTGGCTTTCAATCAAGGTAAAAATTGAGGTTTATTACTCCCTACCTTTCCCCAGCGCTGCAAATCCGAAAGCAAGCATAAGAGCGGGCATTATTAGATCAATTATAACCGTATGAAAATGCTGTATTACTACATCCGACGGCCAAGGTATCCCTGGGACCCAATACACAACGTAACCTCGAATTATAATAACCACTAAGAAACCGGTGCAGCAAATAGCCAAGATGCCACCAAGCAGGAGGTCCTTATAGATCAAAAATCCTGCAAACATGGTCGCGCCTAACATTGCAAATGCCATATAATACCAAAATGTATTAGCAGCATCACTGAAAAGACTTACACTAAAGGCGTCATTTCTAAGAAAGAACAAATAAGTTGCCATCACAAATATGAGGGCACCGCTAGTCACCCGTCTAGAACTTACCATTCCATATTCATCTCCATTTAATTATCTCTATTCTGATTCACTCCCTAATCCTATGAATCCGCCAAGAACAATGAGGCTGGGGAAAAGACACAGGTGAAGGACCATGTGTACAATAAAGAGGAGATTTTCCCCTCCCGTGTAGGTGTAGGGGGGCACTTTACCGGCATAAAGAACGATTACATTCACGATCGCCAATCCTAGTAGGGCGAAGCCGAAAATAATGGCGAGCAGGGCACCTCGATTCCTAAAGAGCAGAAGTCCGCTAAATAGGGCAAAACAAACTAGGAGGAGTTGTATCCAGCTAATAACAATTAAATAATAAAAACCTAGACTTACGGCAGGGGGCATAGCATACCCAAATCCCCAGATTAAATATGCCCTTGAAATCATTAAAACGCTAACTATAAATACTATTATTCCACCAAACGCCTTCTTCGATTCTACCATTATAATTCATCTCCATTTTCTCTATAACTATTCCTCGGTTCTGTCTATTTTAATCCGTCCTCTTTCCTATTGTTGCGCCAATTATTATAATAACTCCCAAGAGCGTGAAATGGATAGTAAAATCAATTAACATCGTAACTACCTCCAGGGGGGGAAAGGGTCCTGCATTGATCATCATTCCAATCATAATAGCAAGCTCAATTGCACCAATAGTCGCAACTATGATCCCACCAATAAGAGCCAGCCCGGAGCCCCACTTACTTTCATTAGTGAGAACCATCCCGCCACTCATAATCATACCATAGGCACAAATTATTATTGCATACCATATTAAATACATAAACCAGGCTGATATGGGGATAGAACCCCAAAAACTCCGTACTAAAGCAAGATCGGCAATTAATAATATGCTTCCGAATAGAAGTATTATGACTCCAGCTATTTTTTGACTCGAAACGGTCATTCCATTCTCATCTCCAATTTATAATCCTAATAGTATGTCTTTCTTAGACCTATCCCTCAGAAAATTACATCTAGGAAAATGGCTACTTTAATTTCCTTTCATATTCTATAAAAGTATTTGGACTAATTTTTTTCAAATATCAGGACTTTTTAACAAAAAAAATCACGACTTTTTCTCATCGGGCATTACTGCAAATCGGGAGTCCCAATGGAGCGTTGCGATGAACGCTCCTAAAATATGCACCGCTACATAAAATACGAATGTCGTGATCTCAGTCCATCCAGGAGGATAAGGAATACCTAAGATATAGTGAGTCATGACTTCTAGAGTCGTATGGAGGGGAATTATTGCGAGTAACCATACTAAAATGATCGGAAAGCGCCACTCTTTCTTAAGGTCCGATGGAATCACGAGCATAATTGCCGTGTACGCAACGCATACATACCAGAAAGCGAGAGGCCAAAAGTATGAATGAAATCCTCCATATATCATAAGCAAGTGGTCGAACACGCCCAAGGTAATCCCCGCGAGGTATCGGAACTGTAATACTCGGAAACCAGTTCTCCTTTTCAATTCTGGATCTTCAATTTCCTTGCCAGCTTTTTTATATTGGATGTAACTCAAAGGAAGTAGGGCAATGGAAAAAACAACAGCTTGTAGGAAGATATGCGGAACAAAAGGATTTTGAATTTCTAACATCTATTGTAACCTACTATAAAATACGAAATGGGATAATAACCTTATAAATGTTCAAGGCAGTCGGACCCAGTATTCCTGCCCGTTCTGCACAATGTTTTGGACCTTTCCTAATGTTTCGAGATGTTTTAAGTAATTTAAAGTTGAAATTATTCCGAAATGGAGTGCGAATTGTGCTTGGGTGTGTTCAGGTTGTTTTCGTTGTGATTCAGAGTAGGACTGGAAGAGTTGCTTTGTGAAGTCATCTAAAGTAATTGGTTCTGATGGTAGTGCATTCAAAATTTTAGTTTCGCGATTTATAAATCGCTGGCGAAAAGATTCCAGCCGCTCTGGGATTTTTTCAGATACAATTTGGCGATGCCCGGGAAGCACGAGTTTTATCTCAAACTTCTTTAGTTTATCAATTGTATTTAAATAATCTGCAACACTAGACGAAAGATTTCCAACCCAGGGGGTGGTTAAATCGATATCACCGGAAATTAATATTTCTGATTTATAGAAACAACAATGCCCTGGAGCGTGCCCGGGAGTATGGATGACCTGAAATCCTCCTGGCAATATTTCGCCATCTTTAAACGTTCTATCTACAATGCCAGCTTTGAATCCAAGATTTTTCAATAGTTCTCTCCATTCCGGTTCTAATTTATTATCAGTCATCCCATATCGCTTCACATATACATCCAAATCATCTAGGGCGATGCGATCTGCCTCGTGTATCATAATTTCAGCGTTCGACTTTCTCTTTAAAAATGCGTTCATAGCAGTATGATCTAAATGAAAATGCGAGTTATAGATGAAATCAATGTCGGAGATACTCTTTTCAAGATTTTTCATTGCTAACTTTAGGCGACCCTTTCCACATTGAGGATCAAAGGCTATAAATTCATCTCCATCATACAAATAGCTGTGACAGAAGGGAAATAATGCCTTTCCGTCCCCTTCGACCATGTAAAGATTTTCCGCAACGTGTCGAAAAAATGAGATTCCTTTCAACTCCATAATATCTAAGGCATTCGAGCGTCATTCTAGATGGAATTAAAAAATTCCGAAAATCTTTCTTTTGCAACTGCTTCAAAATCTTTAAGTATGTCGGATAACTCAGACCTGAATATATTATCAATGTAAATCCGTAGTTGTTTCAGGGAGAATTTTTTTAGGAATTCACCAAACTTCTGTTTGAACCTCTTTTGGACTTTATTTAGTAGCTTTGAGGTCTTATTGTTACTTGCATTCTGAGTGGTCTTGATGACAAAAAAGAGGTCGTGATCCGTGTCTTTAGAGATAAAAAATTTTGTATTGCCCATTTCTATTCGTTCAGCTTTCTTTTCTCCGAGCTCCTGAATAAATTTTTGTATGGAGAGTATTAACCCCGAAAATAATGCGGAAGCAAAATCCTCAGAGCCTTGTCCAAAAATTTCATGACTGAAAAGTAAATTTCCATCCGCTTCTAAAATCCAAATGCCATTTATCTCGCTCATTTTACAACTTCTTCTTTTAATCTTATTGAAGTAGAGTTTTTTGAAAGACGGTAAAAATCGTCGATTTGAAAATTTTTAAATCGAATTCAGATGGAATGATGCTATTTATCCTGTTTAGCAATCTTGTTGAAATGTCATCACTTGTAAAATTTTTAATTTCCTCCAATCCTGGGTCAAATTTATGCAAAAATACTGCGATTTCAGGTTTTTCCTGCTCTTTTTGAAGGTGATTTACTATTTCTTCTAAATACTGAAGGGCTAATTTATATCGCGGGATATCTTGAACATCAATCACGAATATGATCTTATCTGCGCCCTCAGTATATTTTCCTAAATCTTTAAAATAATTTTTTCGGTATTTCTCTTGACCACCTAGCTCCCAAATAGAAAATAGGGCATCCTGATCTTCCACTTTGACGATATCAAGGCCTTGGGTTGGTTTTAGTGAGAAGTACGATAAAATATTTGTGTTTTTTTGCAGGCTAAGAATTATTGAGGTTTTTCCCGAATTATCTAACCCAATAATTATAATTTTTTTCAAATCTTTTTTCTTTTCAATACTCATGATGACCCAACTCGGCTCAATTTCACTACATTATCCATGATATTCAAACCAATTCAATTATACCTTGAGATTAGAGGAAATTTAATAAAAACTTATGTTAAAAACAAGAATATAAACTCATCTCAGAATGCGCCCAGTGATGAAAAATGGAAAAGAAAACATCAATTTTAGAAATCATCAAGTCCCGGCGGAGTACGCGACGATTCAAACCAGATATGATGCCTGAGGAGGACATCACTGCAGTTTTGGAAGCGGCCCAATGGGCTCCGAGTGGTGAAAATTTTCAGCCTTGGAAATTTATAGTAATAAAAAACAGAAAAGTGATGGAAGATATCGTCGAGCTATTACCATATAAAAAATTCCAAAAATTTATAATGAATGGGCCGGTGCTCATTGTCGTGCTTGGAGATAAACGGAAAAGTCGATGGTGGTTTTTGGATTGCACCCTAGCTGTTGAGAATTTGATGCTCGAAGCCTGGGCAAGAGGTTTAGGAACTTGTTTTTCAGCCTGGTATCCAACCGTGCCCGCGAAAGTTGAAGAAACGGTTAAAGAAATGCTTGAAATTCCGAAGAAATGGAATATAGTTACAATGACACCCTTAGGTTACCCAATTGATCCCCCTGAACGCGCATTCCGCCTCCCAGCGTCTAGGAAGCCCTTGGAAGAAATTGTTTGTCATGAAAAATTTTTAAAATGATATTGAAATTGGAGAGTGTTGAGAAAATGGATCCAATTATAGTAGTGATGTCAATAATTACGGTTAGCGTGGTGGTTTTTTCTGGAGTATCAGGACATCTAGTTCGCCATCACAATGAAAAGTTTGGATTTTTAAGAAAATGGCACGATATGACCGGGCGTTTTGCAACGCTTCTCGTAGTAATCTTGATAATTCTACTTTTTAGATTACAATAGGGCAAAATTTTATCAGAACCCTAACAAGAGCTCCCTCCTTTTTTCATTCAAATTCTAATAAAGTTTTTTAATCAAAATTTGAATTTAAGTCATAAGAGCTAAAATTGATTCTGGAAGGATTCTAATGAAGAAATCAGGTTTTTTACTCACCATTTTGTTTTTAGGATTATTATTTTCCAATATCTTTGGAGCTTTTAATTATTCTAGAGGAGCTACAGATCAACTGGATAATTTTTCAATTTCTGGTAATTGTGAGAGTGGTGTTTCCAATTTATACATAACGGAACTATCCACCTGGAATGGAACTTTTACACAATACCAAAGTTCAACCATGGAAACAAACACTAGCGTGAATAATAATACAATGGATTTAGCAGCTATAAAGCTCAAGGCAATCCAATTACGAGATGCACCCTATAACTTAGTTGTAGCTAATAACATTACAAATTCACAGGTTGCAGTTCCAGAAACTGCATTTGACACTCCAAGGGCACGAATGGCGCAGTATTTTATACTAGATAATTTTACGTTTATTGGTAATATTTGGTTGTACTTATCGGGTGTAATAGTTGGGATAGGTGCCACGGGATATTTTCAAATAGATATTTACAATGCTTCGGACTTCGCTAGCGGGCCGATTAATGAAGTAACTCACGCAATTACAAAGGGTGCTGGAATTTTTATTGGTTGGGACAGTATCCTAGTAAATGAATATTTCGAACCAGGTGCATATTATGCAGTATTTACTAGCTGGCTAAGTCCTGGATTGTCGATGAACAATAATAGTTGGCGAATCAAAGACTATACCGCCCCAGCAGATAATAAAGGGCCGAGTTTATTTGAGAATTCAAGCGGTTGGTTTAACATACCAGGCGACGCAACGACAGATTTCTTAATGTATTTAGAGGCAACACATTTCTGTGATCCTAACGAATTAAACCTAAGTGCTTCTATTAATGATAAACCAGTGCAATTTTATCACAAGAAAGATTACACGGTTAAAGCAGTTAGCTTTTTAGGGCCACTTATCTGGAAACCGGTTTGGACTAGCGAAATTACATATTATTTAGATGAACCGCCAGACAAAGATTTTAACGTAACAATTTCAATAAATAGAACAATAGCTGGTGGTTCAGTTGAAACTAGAGGCCGATATTTTTATGAGGAACCTACAACAGGAACTTTTTTAGCTAATCGAAGTTCAATCCAGTGGGACGTGAACTATAAAAAGGTTAATTCATCACTCACCTTACTTGTATTCTTCAGATATCCTACCGACTGGAGGGTTTCAAAAGTCTATGACACCTCCTATGATATTGAGCTATTTGAATATGGGATCTTTTACAGTTATTTTTATGGCGAACGTGGACACGCTCTTTGGATAGAAGAATGGGGAGACGGAACTCAGACATATACTTATCGAGCTGCATTTACATCACCCAACTATTTAACAACTAGCCAAGCCATCACTGTAAGGGAGATATATCTGGGAGATCGATCTACAATGAAAGCAAACATCAAAAACACGGAAGGACAATTCGTTTCAGGAGGAAATACTAGTTTCTATCTTTATGGTGCCGATGGAAGTTTAGTCGAATCGTACAATAAAATAAATACAAATGGCATAATAGAATCAAATGAGATTGATTCAGGTAGTTTGGGTCTTGGAACCTATTCAATGGTAATTTTTTGGACAAATGGAGAGGAGTATGGGATTATCGTGTATGATATTACAATTTCAATTAATCCATTATTAATCACTGGAATAATTGCGGCAATAGCTGTTATTGCTACGGGGCTTTTATTAACATATGGGCGTCGGAAATTAGCAGAGAGGAGGTGGGAAAAATCTCTTCATCATCTACTTGTAATTTCAAAAAACGGGACCCCAATGTATAGCTATTCATTTGGCCTCACGTTAAAGGATTCAGCCCTCATATCAGGAATGCTGTCAGCATTAACGAGCTTCATGAGGGAAACAACTGGCAGTAAAAAAGAATTGAGGAGAATCGATCAAGAAGATAAAAAAATCATTTTGAGTCATGGAGATTTTACTACAACGGCAATACTCGCAAGTAAGGATTTACCGATCATTCACGATAGGGCACGACAATTTCTTGAAAGATTTGAAGCCGTTTATTCTGACAAAATTCAAAAATGGGTTGGAAATACCGAAATTTTTAAGGGTGCGAATAAAATAGTCGAGGAGTTCTTTCCAATTGAGATGGAACAGATTCTGATTAATAAAATCGGATTTGAATTACAAAAATTAATGGAAAAGGCCGAGACTGCCAGAGATAGAACTACGATCACCGCAATCTTAAGTGAAATAACAAATTTACTCGATAAATATCAAGATTTGATCCTGAAAAACTATGGGAAATTGGTGAATGTAATTATAAATACAGCCCATCAGAAATTGGCGGCAGATTAGGAATTCACCTGATGAGAACTTTGGGAAAATTGTGAGCAGTGTTGGAAGTAATTAAAAATATTTACCAAATTAAAAGTGAAAGTCCTTTTCGATATCCGATGAACACCTATTTTATTGACGATGAAAAGAGTTGTTTGATTGATACTAGCGCAGAAGAAGTTCCTCGGACGTTAATTAAAGGATTAGAAGCGATAGGCAGAAGTTTAGTCGATATCAATTATGTCTTAATATCGCATGTTCATTATGAACATGTTCGGTCACTTGCCTACATCAAGGAACACGCCCCAAATTGCCGAGTTTTAGCGAGTCCCCGAAATGCAGATTATTTAATGAATTTTGAGAAATACACCAAACTGGTTTTTCAAAAGTATAGGGAAGAACTTCATGCTATTCCGGGATTGTATGAATTTTACCACCCCCTTTTTACACCCATAAAATCCATTCAGAATGTTGAAGTAATAAAAGAAGGGGATCTGATTTCACTCGGTAATCATACATTAGAGGTGATCGAAACATCTGGACATTGTACAGAGGAAATTTCATTTTATTGCCAACAAAATCACATTCTTTTTTCGTCTGACTTCATTATCGGGGATGCAATTGAAACATGGATTGCTACTATTCCTGTGATATATGATTATAACGGGGATCGAAAGAAATATTTAGCAAATCTTCAAAAAATTGCGAATATGAAAGAGAGATTCGACCTCATTTACCCAGCTCACGGGGCTATCATCTCCAATCCTAAAGAAAAAATCGAGAGTTTGTTATCCATGAAATCCAAAGCGCCCAACAGAATTTTAAAAATATTAGGAAGCGGTCCAAAAACCCTTATTGAGCTCGTGGAGCATTTCTTTGGAAAAAAATATGAGAAAACGCGAAAATTTTATAATTCCTCTCGCATGATCCGAGCACTTCTCAATTACTTACTCGAAGAAGGACGAATTACTAAAAAAGACAACCATTATTTTATCATTTAAAAAAAGAGATTTTATTCTCCTAACTCTACATTTTTCCCTATTTTCAATGGTAAACTATTGGGAATGATTTCAAACTCAAATTCCTCAGCCTTGGTGATTTGTTCGCCATCCAGATCGAGAAATACAGGATCTTCAGAAACGACTTTTACTTTCTTGCAACGGGAGTGTTCTTTGACTTCAGGCATTTTCAGATGAGATCCATCGTAGATTTTTCCGATATTGAAAAGCAATTTCCACCTTGATGCGTCTTGTATCGTAATAACATCGAAGAAGCCATCATTGGGAATGCTATTAGGGGAAATCATCATACCCCCGCCGAAATATTTCCCAATGCAGATACAAGCCATATTCGCATTGAAGTCGTATGCGTTGGATTCGTCATCATCAAGAATGATCCGGGTCTGTGCTTTGTGATGATGGATGATTCCCCTTATGGCGCCAATTAAGAAAGACATCTTTCCTCCGAAGATTTTGGTTGTTCGATTTACCCGATTCACGACATCGCCGCCCAAACCCGTGTCGGCCACGTTGATAAAAAGCCGGGATTCAGGATTCCCATCCCAGTCCGTAAAGCGTGCAATGCCCACATCCATTCGTTGAATTTCCCCCTTTTCCAAGATGTCAATCGCATCAATGTATAATTTGGGAATTTCCGTAGTTTTAACGAAATCAGACCCAGTTCCAGTTGAAATTACTCCAAACGTGCATTGGGGATTGATTAATTGGTTATTTTCGAAAAATCCATTGATGACCTCATTATACGTGCCATCCCCGCCAATTACAACAATGAAATTTTCTTCTCCACTTTTGAGGGCTTCGCGAGCTAATTCAGTAGCGTGATTTTGATATTCCGTGAAGACAGTATGATATTTGATCTCCTTTAATTCCATAATTGGCTCAATTTCTTTATACCATTTTTTCTCTGCTTTTCCATTGGCTGCTTTAGGGTTAATTATGAAGAGCAAGGTTCTCACCACTTTTTACTTGAAACTTAAAATAGAAGTTAATTAAACACTTTTTCCTTATAAGGCTTGATGAAAGAATATAGAATCGCGATGATTTCATATATTACCAAAGCGCCTATGACATATACTAGTATTTCCTCAGAAACGAAGGATTCTGGATATAGACTCAGCCCAAAAAATGAGCCTATTACAAGCGAACTATAAATATAAATAAAAAATAGATACACCCAAAGAATCTGTGATCTTTTTCTGACATAAAGAATAAAATAAGTACCGACTATCACGTAGATAATCGTGAAAAATCGATACAGTGAAATAGTTAAAAAGAATACAAAGACGAATTGAATTTCCATTTGATAGCCGAGTTGCTCAGGACTGAGATTTCGAAAGAAGTTTATGATATTGTCCCAAATGCATGGGCCGTAGATTAATCCGACTAAAGTATAAAGTTGAAGATAATAAAATCCGCTGTCAATCCTCGAGCGCCTCGTTCCCTTTTGGGAATCTTGAAGTTTGCGATATCCATGGGCGAAACCAGCGATGGCGACTGGAATGACACAAATGAGGTATAGAAAAAAATCTATCCGCGCTGGAAGCCCCAACTTCATTAAAAACTCATCGATAACAATAACTATATCTGGAAAAAAAATCCAAACAATACCGAAAATCGCGTAGAGAACCGTTGCTATGGCATATGAAATGAAAAATGATTTTACCTCAAGGACCCTTTGCTTAAAGTTTGCCCAATTCATATTGAATGTATGTTTTAATTATTCTGATAAAAAATATATCGCTTAAAAGTCAATCATAAATGGGATCGAAAATGGTCGAGACGATACGATTGCCGAACCGGGAAATTGCCAAACGATTCGAGAAATACGTGAAATTATTATACATGCCTTTAGGGATGTATTTTTCAGAAACTAAGCCCCCAGGCAAGGTTAGAAGGCAACGAATGATAATAAATCGATGCATTGTGGGGCACGTGTTTAAAGCCGCCAAGTGGGGTGGAAGTAGTATCATAATGAAGGGAGCTGGCTGTCCAGGAGGGCAGTTCTGGGCAGGATTTCGTAAGAAAATAATCCGGGGATGGGCGTCATTCCTCACAAAGGGAAGACCAGACGTGTTAGGAGGACGCGCTGAACGCATGAAGAAAGATGTTAATGTCGCGACTCGAATAATTAAAGAGCCTGGCCCTATTGCCCTGCCAGAAGGGACGAACTTTATTGTGTACCGCCCCCTGAGAGAGATCCCAGATGATCAACCCCTTGAATTCATCTTATTTTTCGTGGATCCCGAACGAATGGCAAAACTCATCACGCTTTGCAATTATGCACGCCATGCGCCTTACATGGTCAGAGCCCCTGCAGGAGCGGGTTGTATGTCGATCTTGAATTTTCCATTATTGATGAAAAAAGCGCCGGAACCTGATGCGGTGATGGGCGTTTGGGACCTTTACTCGCGCATGAGCATTCCCCATCACATCCTCACCCTCACAATTCGCCGGTGGCTCGTTGAGGACATGGCGCTGGACATTCCCGAATCATTTCTCGCCCATACGCCCCCTTTCACGGTCTGGGGCGAAATAAAACATTTTTTCAAAAAACTAAAAAGAAACAAGAACAAATGTTGAAGGAGGATTGTATGAGTCGTTAGGGGAATGGTTGAGGATTAGGATTTAGACCCAAAAGCCAGACCAAGCACGCCCGCATTTATCATGAGAACGGGATCGATTATTTTATGTCCAGCTAGAGGTACAAACGCACTTCCTACAAACCTAACAACACTATGCAACTCTAACCACCGATTAACAGGATACCAGGCAACCACTATTTGTCGTCCGATTAGTAATAGCGCAGCGGCACAAAGGACCAAAAGAGCCCCCCATTTGTTATCTTTTAGAAGTAGAAATCCTCCAATTACGCTCATTACTCCTAAAGTCGGTGTGATAATTATCACAATATACTGTAAAGGATTCCATATATCCCTAGAAAGAACATAAATAATATGATTTGTTATCATAATCATGGGAATAATTCCAGCAGCTATTGCGCAAAACCCGCCTAACTGACGACCCTTTTTTACCGTAAATAAAGCCTCCAAGGGAATTGGATTATTTTTTATGATTATATATTTATGTATTTTCATTTTTTAGAGTTTCTCATTGAAGTGAACTCAATAAATTAAAAAAAGAAAAGAAAAATAGTTTGGATAAAGCGTGATAAGCTGTGAGAAAAATGGCATCGGAAGAAGAATTAATTAAAGCAATCGCTGAATTAGATGAAGATCGCGCCTTAGAGATCGTGCAAGAATTATCGGATAAGATGGCTGCCTTGGACATCATTAACATTGCACGAGAGGGAATGCAACAAGTAGGCGATCGATTTGCTGCGAAGGAGTACTTTCTAGCCGACCTTATCTTTTCAGCTGAAATATTCCAGGAGATAATGAAGAAGCTGGAACCAAAATTAGCAGTCACGGATAAATCCCAGTATAAAGGCAAGATTGTGATCGGAACCGTTAAAAATGACATTCACGACATCGGGAAAAATATCGTGGTCAGTCTATTACGGGCGGCGGGGTTTGAAGTTGTTGATATCGGGGTCGACCAGCCTGTTGAGAAGTTCGTGGAAGCCGTTAAAAGCGAACAACCTCAGGTCCTCGGATTGAGCGGCTTGCTTACCATCGCAATCGAAGAGATGAAAAATACCATAAATGCCATTGAAACGAATGGGTTGCGAAAAAATTTGAAGATCATCATCGGAGGAGGACCGATGGACGAGACTGTCCGCGATTACGTGGGGGCAGACGCAAGCACTCAAGATGCCGTTGAAGGAGTTAATATGATCAAGGAATTCATAGATTAGCATGATGAATTTCTTTTTTAAATATACAAATAAACGCAATAGGATTCCAGTTTTACAACCTTTAATAATTTTTTCAGAAATGATTAGTAAGAATTCTTTTCAACGCGCATTCAGGCATTGAAGAAATAACATTTAAATAAGAGAAAACTTCTTAGAAGATCTCACTCACAAAATTTTAGGTAAGGGAAAATAAAAAAGAAGGAAAGTGAATGAATTGGGTAAGAAAATGATACTGCTTGCTGGAATAATTCTTTTAGCGACTGGTGTTTTAGGTTTACTTTACGCCCTAATGGGCGATTGGGTCGCTCTTTTCGGGCCTTTAGCGAATTACAGCATTATCCAATGGCCAATATTGATTTTAGCCGCAGGAGAAGCTGGAGCAGGAGTTCTGCTGCTTGTGGCGGGAATTCAATCAGATTAGTAGCAACGAAGCGTACCTGTTCCTGTTGGAGCTCGAAAATTCTCGCACCAAACGATGTATGCACTCTTTTATTCTTTTTTTCATCTGCTTAGTGGTTGGAGCTAAATGAGATCCGAAGCAACCATTTTTTTAGGGTTATTAAAGTTTATCCTTCCAATAATTGATGAAGGTTCTTAAGGATCGGTCATAGGTCCGCTCTATTTCAGGAGGGAATAAGCAACCTGGTAATTCCCGGTTCCTCCAATGAGATTTTAGACATTCGCAGCATTTACCCCTTTTTTCGCAGGACATGTAGCTACAACCGCAATCTTCTCGATTGCTTTCAATGTTACATTCCGGTGACATCATAATACCCTCTAAACAAACCTAATTCAGCTTTCCCAAAGATCCTTATAAAGAATGAGATTAAACTAGTAGCACATAGCCGCTGCATAAAAAAAAAGAAAATAAAGGAGTTTCTCGGGGCTTTGGAGCTACATCACGCTGGCTATTTTGGTAAGGTCTGAAACACCTACGAGAATCTCGGTTTTTATGGTGACTCCTTCGATGAGCGTGTATGGTGCGAAGATCTTCATAATTTCCAGATAGACTTCATCTACCTTCCCTTTTTCCACGTATATAAGATGATATCCCTTTTGGCCTTCTCCTCCATCACTGGTACTATAAGTATTCCATTTTTTCACGCCTTTTGGAAGCCCTTTTGCCGAATCTTTCACAAAACCCGACCAAACTTCCATAGATTTATGACCTGGCATTACTATTGAGACTAAAAAGATCATTGTTCTCTCGCCTCCTAAATTTTTTTGGGGGTTTGAGATTAGATGTTCCTTTTATTTAAGTTTTCGTAAACTTCTGCTTTTACAAAAAATATGAGTTTTAGATAACTCCTTCACAAAACTATAGTTGTTTCAAGGCGTTCTCGAAATCGTTGATGAGATCCTCAATATTTTCGAGCCCCACACTGACGCGGAGCATGTATTTAGTGATGCCGATCGCCTTCCTAATTTTTCGTGTGATAAAGGAATGAGATAATTTGGCGGGATCTTCAATGAATGTGTCTGCATCCCCTAAGCTCACAGTGTAAGCAGGAATTTCGAGATTTTTAATAAATTCAGTAGCATCTAAACCCTTGTTAAGATAGAATGAAACAACACCACCGAATCCGCGCATCTGTTTTTTAGCCAAATCGTGTTGCGGATGGCTGAGGAGCCCGGGATATAACACGCGTTCGACCTTATCCTGGGTTTCTAAGAAGTTCGCAAGTTCTAAAGCATTTGCATTGTGCCGTTCCATTCGGACTTCGAGGGTTTTCAATCCCCTGAGAAATAACCACGCATTAAACGGCGACATGCACCCCCCGAATTCCATCGAAGCTGGCATCACCTTGATTAAATTCTTTGAAGATCCTACCGTAATTCCTCCCAACGCATCGCCATGACCTCCGATGTATTTAGTAGTGCTATGAATCACGTAATCCACTCCATAATCAATCGGCGTCTGATTGTAGGGCGTGGCAAAGGTATTGTCAATTAACGTGAGGAGTTCATGTTCCTGTGCAATTGCCACGACATTTTTGATATCTACCACTTTTAACGTAGGATTCGTAGGAGTTTCCAAGAAGATCATGCGTGTTTTTTCACTAAGTGCATCTTCAACCTGTGTTTCATCTGCTAAATTGACGAAATGGACTTTGACCCCAAAGTTACTGATATAATGCGTGAAGAAGCTCCACGTGGCACCATAGACTTCATTATCTGTAATGATTTCATCCCCTGCTTTTACTAATGAAAGAACGGTACTGGTTATTGCGGCCATTCCTGATGCATATGCAAACCCTCTTTCCGTTTTTTCGAGATTGGCAATCTTCAGTTCTAATTCTCTAGTGGTCGGGTTGCCTCCACGTGTATAAATAAATTCAGGTTTGACAATCTTACCTGTTAGAACACCCTTTACGTCAAACGCACTCGTTTGATAAATAGGAGTTGAAACGGGTGCATGTTTCCCTTTTGCGATGTCACTCCCGTGAATCGCTCGCGTTGCAAAGCCGCGGGTGAATTTCTTTTCCTCAGACACTTTCATTACTTCCTCATTGCTTTATACGACATTTCATTTCTTTAATTTCAATTGTTCTATGAGATTAAACGAGCCGAAGGGAATTCTGGAAATCTTTAATGAGATCTTCAATATTTTCGAGGCCCACGCTGACCCGTATCAAGTTTTTTGTGATGCCGATTGCTTTTTTTACTTTTCTTGAGACAGAAAAATGAGTTAATGTGTAGGGATCCTCAATGAGAGTTTCTGTACTCCCTAGACTCACTGCATAAATAGGAATTTTGAGATGTTTCATGAAATTTGAAGCACTAATACCCTTCTTAAGGTAAAAACTGAGAATTCCGCCGTAGCCGTGCATCTGGTTTTTAGCTATGTCGTGTTGAGGATGACTTGGAAGTCCGGGATATAACACGCTTTCAATTTTATCCTGCGTTTCTAAGAAGTTTGCAAGTTCTAATGCATTCTCATTGTGGCGTTTCATCCGGATTTCGAGAGTTTTCAAACCTCTCAGGAATAGCCAGGAATTAAATGGGGAAATGGTGCTCCCCAAATCAACAGACTCAGATCGAATTTGAGTTATTTTAGAGGATTCCGCTACCGTGATTCCACCTAGAGCATCGCTATGCCCCCCAATATATTTTGTACAACTGTGTACTACATAATCAATTCCAAAGTCGATTGGAGTCTGGTTATACGGGGAGCAAAAAGTATTATCAATGATTGAATGTAAATTATGTTCTCGTGCTATTTTAACAATATTCTTAATATTGACCAATTTCAACGTGGGATTCATAGGAGTTTCCATGTATAATAACCGCGTATTCGCATTAATTCTATCCTCAATTTGCGACTCATCTGCCATATTTACAAAGTTTATTTTTAGCCCGTGTTTAGCTAGATAATGAATGAGCAGGTTCCAAGTTCCACCATAGATTTCATTATCTGTAATGAGTTCGTCACCTACGATAGTTAAGGCGAGGATGGTACTAGCTATGGCGCCCAAACCGGATGCGTAGGCAAATCCAGCTTCAGTATTTTCGAGTTTCGCAACCTTTAATTCAAGTTCACTAGTTGTCGGATTACCCATGCGAGTATAAAAGAATTTTGGACGCGTTTCTGAGCCTGTTAATAAATTTTTAACTCCAAAAGTGCTAGTTTGGAATATAGGAGTTGAAACTGGCGCGTGTGCTCCTTTTGCAATGTCACTTCCATGAATTGCGCGCGTTGCAAAGCCGCGGATAAATTTTTTTTCTTCGCTCATTGCACTTACAGTCCCATAAAATCTTGTAACAAATTATTTGTACCTTTTTCTTCATATTTAGAATTACTGAAATTCCTGGTTCTCATTAAGATGGAATGTAACTAGACCATCACATTTTGGATACCAAATTGAAAATTTTTAAAAAAATTGTTTCTATACACTTTTCTCCCCAAAGGGTATCCAATAAATAGAAGAACTGTACCAGTATCTTAATAAATCCATCAAGGGGCAATTGATCTGATGGCGGATTAAAGCAAGAGGGGCCCGCTCATGACAAAGGCAATTCCTCAGAAGGATCAGGCAAAAATTGAACAAATTTTAACTGAGATAGACGCCTCTTCCTTGTTACAAAAAGACGAAGCGGTAATAGAGGGATGTTTCCCTATCCGGATAAAGAATAGAAAATATTACTGCCTTCTTACCGATTCACGTTTAATTATAGCCGCAAGAAAAGGAGTTTTTGTACCTCAAAAATTACAAATTATTCCGCTTCAGAATATAGAAGATATTTCCTTGGATATCTATAGACATCCAGTTAATTTCCTTCTAAATGCGATTTTAATTCCAGTTTATATTGCTAGTTTTTCTCTTTTTTTGCTTCTTGGAGTTCAAATGTTGTTTTGGATTTGTATGATATGTTTGATTCTTTTAGCCCCTTACTCAGTTTACTATTTTGTTAGAGGGGAAGATATCGTTCGATTGAAAGTTCCAGGGAACACTCTAAGTTTGCGTCGCACCCTTAAATATTATTGGGTTTATGGAAGGGGATCCCTCACTTTCTTTGAAATTGATGAAAATTCCTTTCAAATTCATGGGAAAAAAGGAGATATTCAAGATTTATACAGCTTTTTGGTGAGTTATATAAAGAGTTCGTAAGGAAAAATGGGTTATTCAGCGAGATAGTTTTCATATTGCCGTTTTAATTTTCCGCGTAAAGTTTTCCCTGCGGGACTGGTTGGGAATTCTGTGACAAATTCCATATGTTTTGGTGCTTTATAGCGAGCGAGTTTCCCCTTCACAAAGTCAATTAATTCTTGCTTTAATCCTTCAGAAGCTTCCTCTTCATATTGTTTCCTTAATTTAATTAGGGCAAGAGCTGACTGTCCCCATTCAGGGTCAGGGATGCCTATCACGACCGACTCGAAGACTTTTTCATGCTTTTCTAAGACATCCTCCACTTCGGGGGGATGGATTTTTTCTCCACCGGTATTGATCGTCTCTTTGATGCGTCCGATAAGAGTGACGTTCTTTCCATCCTCGTTAAGTTTGTACAGATCGCCACTATAGATCCATCCATCCACGATTGTTTTAGCAGTTTTTTCCTTCGCTCCCAAATATTCTTTCATCGTTGGACCTGCTTTGAAAATACCCTCTCCCATTTCGCCGGGTTTGACGTTTTCACCCTTTTCATTCACGATCCGCATCTGATCGGGTGGTAAAAGGGTAAAAGTATTAGAAGACACTAAATCTCCTGGGATATAGACTTTTGGAACCAGCTGAAGACTTTCGGTGGCAGCGACAGTATCGAGAAAACCCACATCAGGGAACGCCTCCCAGAGCATCTTTTTGGTTTTTGCTGAGAAAATGGCGGCACCAGACACGATGCCCACAAGTATATTATTTACCATTTTTTTGTATTTATTAAGTTCAGGGGAGTCCAATAGCGCTCGTGCTGTTTTATCCCCGATAGTCATCATAAATGTGATCTTATGTTTCTTGATGAGCTCGAAAACTTCCTTGGGATCGTAACGCCTGCTTTCGGTTAGGACCAAGGTTCCCCCAGAGAATATTATTAAATGCGAAAGCCAACCATAGATATGGAAAAGTGGTGGAGGCCACAAGAAGACATTTTTAACGACGCCTTTATCAGCAATCGTGCCCTTTGGGTAGTTTTTCTTTGCTCCTTCCAAGAGCTCTTCTTCGATTTGGGCCTGGCGTGCATCCGTGTGAAGTAGTGAAAAGATGGGAAACCGCCCAAGGCTCCAGGGGAAGGGGAGCATTTTCATCACTTTAGATTTCATCTTTTTTGGCATGTCCCTAATGCGCTTGAACATTTCCATAGTCCAATTGAGCATGCCACCCATACCGATTAAGCGATTTACCGCCTTATGCGTCCACACAGCTCCTTTGGGCGTGCCAGTCGTGCCGCCTGTATAAATCAAGAAAGCCTTGTCATCTTCTGTCAAATCAACTTCGATTGTTTCTGTTTTAAAGTGTTTTAGAAGTTCATTATCGTAATTCAGGTAACCTTCAAAAATATCTAATCCCGTAATGACGAAGTTTTTTACGCTCTCACATTCATCTTTGATTGTTTTAACGGCGTCTACAAATTCTGGACCGTGGATGAACATTTTCGGCTTGGAATCTTTTATAATATAAAGTATTTCAGGCGGTTTATAGCGATAATTAATACCAACAACCGCGGCGCCCATGCGATAACAGGCATTATAAATTTCAAGGTATTCAGGACAGTTGTACAATAACACCGCTACATGGTCACCTTTCTCTATCCCATAATTTCTTAAAAAATTGGCTAGAGAATTTATACGATTATCAAATTCTTTATAAGTAAGCTTTTTATTTCCATGGATGATAGCTTTTTGCTTCGGATGTTTTAACGCTACTTTATGCACGTACAGGCCAATATTTTCAATTTCCATTTGAAATTTCGCCCATTTTTACCTGTTAATGCAAAGAAAATGATGATCGCTATTGTACAATTAAGTAAGAGTGTTATTCAAATTGAGGAAGAGAAACATCTCTTCGGCACTTGCCCCAGATATCAACAAGGATCTTTCCAAGGATTTCAATTTGATAAGGGTCTTGGAATAATACTCCGAGTGGAGTACCCCCACGATCTTGTGGCGCGAGAAGTAGTTCTTCGTGATCCCGATTAATGGCCCACAGATTTTTTTCATCACTATGGCGAATATTGATGTTTGGTTTGGAGAATTGCTTAAAAATCGCCTTATGAGATTCATTTCTAAAATTGACGGAAGTCATTATTCGTAGCCTAGTAGAAGTTCTTAGATTGTCTAAATTAATGATTTGAGGTAGTAGGTCGAATTTCGGAAGTGAAATTGTAGCGTTATGTTTGACTTTCTGAAGGATTTCAGTAATGCGTTCAACAACCTGCGATTCACCTTTAGCAAGGTTTGGAAGGGCGTTATAGATGAGATTGACTTCTGCTTCTTCTAAATTTTTTTGATACTGAGTTAGATTTTCTTCTAAGGCAATATTTTTAGCGATTGCCTCTCCAATTTCCGTGGATATCTTGGCGATCTCTCCATCCTTTTCAGCAATCGCTGGGTTGATCTTCTCCTTTTCCTTCTCTAATTTTTCTATTTCGGCATATAAATGCTTAATTTCTGCGCTTTGATTATTCGTCGTTGTATTTAACTCATTAATTTCTGACTTTAATTCATTCAAATTTTCTTTTATTTCATCCAATGATCGTGTTGATGCTATTTTATCTAGTTGGGCTCCACTAAGTTCTGACCCTTTTTGGGAAATTTCAGCGGTCTTCGCGTGAATTTCTTCCCTTAATTGATCTCCTAAGGCTCTAAGTTGATCAATGGTCTCATCCTTGCCCTTAATGATTCCTTCCAATTCTAAAATTCTTTTCAATTGATTATCAACTTTTAAGTTTAATGCACTACTCTCTGCTTTAAGGATTCCAATTTCTGCTATATCTTCGTTTAATCGCTTATTTTGTTCCTGTAAATCTTCAATTTGGTGAATCATTTTCTCTGTTTCATATATGGCTTGCTCTTCATGTAGCGCAATTGCTTGTTTTTCTTCTATAAGCTCCTTTACGCGAGAATCGAGCTCATAAACTTCTTGAGTGGGTCCTAATTCGTCTTTTTCTTGTTTTTCTTCCATTTTCCTTAATTTATCCACTAGTGTCCCAATTTCTCTATCTTTTCTCATGAGTTTTTTTTCTAATTGATCCATTTGTTTGCTCATTTTTCTTACCCCATTCATTGAAATTCGGAAATATGAACGTTTCTTCGACAATTGCCCCAGATATCAAGAAGAATATTTCCAAGGATTTCTATTTGAAAAGACCCTTTGACTATCAGCCCAGTGGGAGTACCACTATAATCCTGTGGCGCTATAAGTAGTTCCTCGTGGTCTCGATCAATAGCCCACATTTTCTTTTCTTCACTGTTGCGAATGAGAATATTTGATTTGGAGAATTGCTGGAAAATCGCCTTATGGGATGGATTACTAAAATCGATGGAAGTCATGATTCGTAGCCGGGCAGAGGGGTTTAGATTGCCCAATTTAATTACATCAGGAAGAATATCTAATTTCGGAACGCAAATTAACGCATCTTTTTTGACATTTGGGATAATTTCAATGATTCGTTCAATAGCCTGGGCTTCTCCTTTGATCAGGTTTGGGAGAATTTGAGGGATAATTCCAGCTTTAGCATCTTCTAATGATTTCTGATATTGAACCACCTTTTCTTCTAAGAGCTTACTATCCGCGATCACATCACCAACTTCGGTAGATAACTTGGTGATCTCGCCATCCTTTTCAGCAAGAGTTTGGCTGAGCCTGTCTTTTTCCAAATTGAATTTTTCTATTTCGGAGTACAAATGCGTAATTTCAGAATTTTGATTGGTTATAGTACTTTTTAGGGTATTAATTTTAGTCTTGATCTTGGTTATATTTGCTTCGGCTGCATCTATAGATTTAATCGCCGTCACTTTATCGGATTTTGCTGCATTTACCTCGGATTCTACATGAGCTATTTCAGCGTTTTTTACGCGAATTTCTTCTCTTAATTGGCTTTCAGAGCCTCTTAAATCAGCAATAACCCCGTCTCTTCTCTTTGAAACCTCCTCTAAATCTGAAATTTTTGTCAATTGATTATCTGCTTTTAATTTTAATCCGCGAATCTCCGCCCTTACGGTTCCAACTTGTGACAGATCTTCATCTAATTTCTTATTTTGTTCCTGTAAATCTTCAATTTGTTTAATTATTTTTTCTTTTTCATGTACAGCCTGCTCTTTACGTATTGAAAGTCCTTTTTTTTCTTTTACAAGCTCCTTTACGCGATTTCCGAGCTCTTTAATTTCCTTTTTCAATCTTACTTGGTCTCTTTTTTGCTTTTCTTCCTGTTCCTTTATTTTTTGCTTGAGTCTTTCAATTTCTCTATCTTTTTTTATCATGGTTAATTTTAACTCTTCCATTGATTTGCCTCCGTTATTTAATTTTGACTGTTTTATAATCGAAAGGCGGGAATTGGCGCATCAGGATGTATCGTGAGATTTAGAATGAAAGTTTCAAATCTCTCGTTATTTTTTAATGGATCTAATCAATATATAAGTGAATCTAAGAACTTTTAGCCCATTTATAAATCTTAAATTCACTTGGAATTTACTTCAAATAATTTATTAAGTAAACTCACATTTGCTCAAATGTGAGTTTAAATGCTCGAATACAAATGGAAATTATTAATTCTCACCACTATTGGCGTCTTTATGACATCATTGGGCGGGAGCACTTTAAATATTGCAATTCCCGCAAAAGATGTTGGTATAACTGCGGATTTAGGGGCATCATGGGAGATAGCACAGTGGATTCCCATAGGATTTTTATTGGTTCTAGCAATTTCGCTGATTAGTTTTGGGCGTTTAGCTGACATAAAAGGGAAGCGTAATATATTCCTCATTGGATTATTCATATTTACGGTGGGGAATGGGCTTTGCGCATCCGCGTTTTCTGGAGAACTATTAATCATTCTTTATGCTATTACTGGAATTGGTGCCTCAATGCTGACGGCTACTGCAATCGCGATGGTGACGGAAGTCTTTCCCAAGAGCGAGACGGGAAAAGCTCTTGGGATAAACGTGGCGGGCATTTATCTCGGGCTAGTACTAGGCCCCGTACTTGGGGGACTTCTGGTCCAGGCACTCACATGGAGAAGCGTTTTTTTGGTTAACGTTCCAATTGGAGGAGTTCTCTTCATCTTCGGATTGTTAAAGCTGAAGCAATCGGAAATAATAGCGAAAGAGGAAAAGTTTGATATTTATGGGATGCTGGCTTTTGGAATATTTTTAGCTTCGATGCTAATAGCTTTGACCTTAGGAAGCCGGATAGGATGGGCATCATTAATAATAATCTTTCTAGTAATTATATCGATTTGCGGATTTGTGGCTTTTATTTTTATTGAGAGGACCGTAGAGCATCCAATGCTCAATTTATCATTATTCCGAAGAAATAGAGTTTTTGCCGCTGCGAATACCGCGGCATTAATGAATTATATAGCGACAATGGGAGTCGGATTTTTACTTTCAATATACCTTCAACGGATTTTCGATTTTGATCCTGCAATAGCGGGACTTTTATTATTACCTACTCCTATGATGATGGCCATTTCTTCACCATTTACAGGCAAATATTCAGACAGAGTGGGTACGAGATGGTTATGCGCAATAGGAATGATGCTTATGGCTTTTGCTCTCGGATTCTTAATTATCGTCATTTTATATTTACCCATAGAGTGGGTACTCTTAAGCCAAGGGATCCTTGGATTGGGTATCGGTTTCTTCTCTTCTCCCAATCAATCAGCCATAATGAAATCAGTTGAAAAGAAACAACTTGGTATTGCGTCAGGAACGCTTTCGACCATGCGAGTGACTGGGCAATCTACGAGTATAGCTTTATTAAGCGCTATTTTAGCGATATTTATATCAGCTTTGACTTTATCACAAATTTTATCACCCACTCCTCCTCCCATCACTGAGGATCTCAAAAATGATTTCAAAAATGGGCTTATAATTGCATTTTCGGTTACAATTGGCATTTGTATCATTGGCACGCTTTTATCTTTAGTACGAGGGAAAGAAGAAATACATTAAAATATCTGATCTTCTAAAAAAATAAGAGTTACAAGTTCCATATCGGTGAATAAAATGAGCTTTCTAAACCATAAATATTTTCATGTTTCAGTAAGATTTTTGTTGATTTTTTTAGTTGCATTAGCGATTTGCTTTTTACTGCCAGGAGAGATTCCTGGAACGGTAGATGTCGTGATCAATGTTGAGGAAACGATGGAAGCAGGATTGACTTTCTCATTTGGAGTTGGCACCATCGTTGAGGTCATTCTAATGGGTCCCGTCTTCGTTATAATTTACTACATCCTCCTGAAAAATATGCTCGGTAGAATTGACGTAGAGCAAGGTAAGAATAAGAAGAAAATTTACACGTTGGAGTTATTTGCGGTCATGCTGATCTGTATGGTGATTATCGGACATGTCGTGCATCTAATGTTTGATTATGGGAATGCATTATTTCGAAGTGGTTATGGGGGATATGATACTTCCTCCGAACTCTTCCTGTTTTTGTATCACTCTGATGAATGGGTGGGGCACCATTTAATACACGTCGGATTCTTCGGCTTCATTGTGCTCGCACTTATAGGGGAGTCTTTCATATCTGATAAACGAAGGATGAAATGGTATGAGATTATCATAATGGTACCGTTGGGGATCGGGATTTTTGTCATGAATGGTTATGCAAGCTACGAAGGACAGTGCGGCTGGATAATGATGGTGCTATCTGCGATATTATTAGGAGCAGAGTTAGTCATAATCTTCGTTAAATGGGTCAATCCTCTGAAATATCCAATCTTATTCGCATCCATCATTGGAAATATCATTATTATTGGATATTATATCTGGTATACAGCGACTTTTGGAACCCTCCCCTTCTATCCCTTTGCCCCTCAATAAAGGGGATTTATGAATAGAATCCCAGATACGTCCCTAGTGCTTCGTCAATTATATGGGAAACATTGCCTCGGGTTGCTGCGAAATTCAATTTTTAATTTTCTCTTTAATATACTTTTTTTGTTCTTGGTAATTCATTTTTGAAAACTTGCTGCTTAATTTATCTCTTATTTCCCTCATCATTTTTACTGCATCAAATTTTTTCTCATTTTTCATCGATCGACTATTAATCAGCGATCGACTATAAAGTTGGTGCACGAGAAAGTTTCGCCATCTCGTCATCCTCCTCAACGAGCTGCTGGACCTCCGTGACTCCCAGGATGAGAATGCCGTGGACGCCGCCATCGCGGAGGGGCTGGGGAAGGGGGCGTGGTACCGAGATCATGAAGCAGGCTGACGCGGTAATCCATCTGCATCATATTGTATTCTGAAAGCGTGTTCAGCGTGCACGAGCGCATAAGTCCCACTATGAATGGAACCCTAGATACGTCCCCAATGCTTCGTCAATTATGTGGGAAACGTTGCCGCGGCATGCGGCGAAGTGATGGGGAAATCCTGAGAGGCAGATTTCCTGGAGTAACTCCTGGAGATAAGGGATTTCCATTACACCGAATCCACCAAAAGTTGCGAGTTCGTCATCAGTAAAGTCACCCTCTCCCGTATAGTACATGATAAGTCCTTCAACGTCATCAGTGGAGATTCTAGCAAAAGTAAAGGGACCAGGAAGTATTCTCCCAGAAATTGTGCCATAGCCACTATCAGCTTGAAATGATTCGGAAAAATGCGCGTCCATTTTTGGATTTCGAAGGATGTCAGCGGGTAGATTACTGCAGTGGAAAGCAACCGCCTTATCTGGATCAGTTCCATAGTTATTATTCCAGTCTAAGAGCGCAGCAGGTGATCCTGAAGCTAGTGCAAGTGCGAGCATGCTAAGAGCACCTGTTACATCCACCTCGCAAGCCGCTGGAATGATGTTATTACTCAAAATACTCAATATCGCGCAAGGTGCAACGCCAAGGTAATCCTCAATGGCCGTCCAACATTGAAATGCAATAGCATCCAACTCGTATTCTTCAATCCACTGGTCCACGACAATGGCGAGTTTAGCAATTTTTTCGAGGCTTCCAGGGGGCGCCTTATCGCCAATGGTCACATAGGATTTAATTGCATCGATTCTTCCCTTAACAGCATCGTCAGTTTCCATCGTTCTCACCTGCCCAATAATTTCAGAGAGATCAATGGTTTCAACAGAAATCCCGGCGATTTCAAGCAATTTTTCGCTGTATCGAACCGTATTGAAGGCTGCTGGACGAGCGCCAATGGCACCAACTCTCGCACCTTTCAAACCATTGACCACTCGACAGATGGCTGCGAAGGTCTGAAGATCCTCCTTGAACAGTGGTCCCTCAACAGGGCTCGTGTGTTCCGTGGTTAATGTAAAGGGTATGCCATATTGCGTTAAATTGGAGCAGACTGAAATTTTTCCGCAATATGAATCGCGCCGTTGCCCGACTTTCATTTTCTTTGGTTCATCCGGTTCTGCCTGGATTAATATGGGTACATCAAGGTTAGACCATCGAAGGGTATTAGCAACGGCTTTTTCATCCCCAAAATTAGGGAGGGATACTATAATTCCATCAATTATTTCAGCATTCCGTCTGAATAATTCGGAACATTTCTTGGCATCTTGGTGTGTCATTACAGTTCCGAAGGGCGTATCTTTTTCCGACAAGATGATCACTTTATGTCCAAGACCTTTTACGACTTGAACAATATCGTCTCGCCCTTTTTTAGCGAGATAATCAGGAAAAAAGCCGCGATTTCCGACAATAACGCCGAAGGTTAATGATTCTCGTATCTTTCGTGTTAAGCCCTTCGCCGGGTCTTTTACCAATATAGTTGGATGTCTCATCAATTTCAACCTCTTAAATTCTCGGTATCACTTTGTCTATTTCTTTCGGGTTAATATAAGTGTTATATGGGTTTTTATGGGATTATTAATTAATAGATGAAGGAATACTCATGGATTCTGAGCGACCCCTATGACCGCCCACCAAACATAGATCAAGAGGTGTTCAGCGCAGACATTCACAAGTTTGAAGTCGCGAGTGCCTATTTTTTCACCCTTTCCTTCATTAACCTTAAGATGTTTTTTAAACTGGAATATAATGATTACTGCATGTGCTAAAAATAGCAGAAACACTAATACGAAATAAACTACGAAATCAGAAAGATTATTGAACATTTTTTACGACCTCTAAACTCAATTATAGAATCAACTTGAAGTAAATTCTAAGAACCTTTAATTCAAGTAGAATGTTTTTAATTTTGATAGGATCCCAAGCGATCGGCGCCTAGGTGCTGTTCAGAAGGAAGAATAGGGGAATTTCAGAAAATAGAATTTTTATTTAATCCTTTTAATTGTAAAAGATATTTTATCAGTTTTTGGATCACTAATGTTGATTATTGGGATTCCTTCTACCTTTTCCCAGTCGGCTCCGTCACATTGTGTTGTAAACCCCTTCGGATATTGAATCGGGGGTGTATATATTTCCGTGGGTGCATTAATATTTTCATCTACTTCAAATTCAAACTTGAAGGTGCCTTTTTGACGATTGAATCTCATTTTATGAGGTGTACCTGCAATTCGCCGAGCATAAGGTCTACAAAATCCCTCAAGCGCCCGCCCACCTGAATTAATATCATCTCTCCAATCACGCGTTTGATGTGATCTTGAGAAAATCGAACGATCCACAAGATTCCACTTATCGCCATATTCATGGGTATTGTCTGGACAATAGTTCCAGAGGCAGGAACTTAAAAAGAGTTCATCAAAGGCATTATAAAGCAGTTCAAATCTGATAATTTGCCACTTGAAAGCTTGCATCCCTCGCTTTCCTTTCTTCCATAACTTATAACTCTTCGCATTATGAATATCCATATGACAACCGAACTCACCCAAAAGGCAAGCGGTATTGCCGTTATTAATTTTCTTAGTAAGCTCAATTTGGTGTTTTAAATGGCGAAGATACATTTTCTGCATTCCCCGTAGCCCCCAAACGAGCCGCAACTTTGCTCCGAAGATATCTGCATGGAGTCTTAGCGGTTTGAAAAGAAACACTTTCTTCATTATGCTATGAATGGGGTCATAATAGTGGAAAGCATTAACCATGTTTTCAGGTGTATCATCTGGCCATTCCCTCGGAAGGAAGACCCTCTCTGGCTCATCTTCAGCGAGGATCATCCAATCTGGATTATATTCCCGAATAACTGAAGCAACACGTTTTGTGAATGGTAGTAAATAGTCCCTGAGAAAGTCAACTTCTCGTCCCTTGACTACTCTGAAATAATCATCATTAGGTACAACTGGATTTCCATTAGCATCAAGATCCCAAACTCCATGTTCTTTCCAGAAATCTTTCGCACCCTCTTTCCATATTGAGATCCTATTAGGATTGACTATTTCTGATCCTACTACTCCAATTCCAAGCCTAAGAAGTTTTATTCCCAACTTTTCTATTTCAAGGGTGTTCCCAGCTGCCGCAAACATTCCATCAACAGGTGTCCAGGCTAATCCCGGAATTGGTGGGTCCTTGGATCCTTTCTTAAGTTTGAGATTTCGGGTGATAGCTTTATGTCCAATAAAGCCAGAAAATGGTTCATTCAACGCATCAAAACCGAATACATTTGGCATGTCTTTAATTCGTTTAGCAATTTCTCTCAAACACCCGCTATAATGAGCGAACATATAATCTTGTATATTCATTTTTTCTCCAGAAATCTCATCATCTATAATAAGATTTGGTGCGAAGTCTTTGCCAGCAAAAAATAGAGTCCACATCGTCCCATTGGGAAACATTCGATAATTATTTCCCCAAATCATTCGAGGATATTTCTTCTCATTATTGGGATCATATAGATATTGCATGTTGAGAGCTAATCCAGATTCATCAAACTTGGTGTAATCAAGTCCAATCTTGTCAAACAGCCAGAGAGGCGCACCATCACCTCCAGTTACGCGACTCCAGACATCTTGATGGGGGTCCACAAAAACATAAAATCCGTAATCGCCTGCCATTGCTAGCATTTCAGCGTAATAATCCAGGTACTCCTCGTCATATTGATATGGTCCTGCATGTTCAATGGCTTCCCAAGTAGTTAAATAGCGAATACAATTGAACCCCCATGCTTTTAATCGGGAGTAGTGCTCCTCAGCTTCTTCGCGAGGGAAGGGGCGTCCTACAAAGGAGACATTTTCCAAATCTGTAGGGGGCCAATTATCTGTAAAATAGGGATTCCCGTCTGGTTTAAAGGGAATCTTGGTGCTATGAGAAAGATTAACTCCCCGCAAAATCACTTTTCGACCTTCTCCGTCGATAAACCAGGGACCTGAGATTTTTAATGGGCTTAATTTAGCCAAATAATCACCATCTAATAAAATATTCTATTATTTACAATGATTTTAATTCTTACCTAATAAATTACCCATTTTCTATATTTTTGAGATAATTAGAAAGAAATTGTTGCAGATCTTGAGGAGTAGGACTTACACCCTTTCGGACGAAGAAGCTAGTTGTGCAGTTCCCGATGAGTGGAAGAACTTCAGCAGGTAAATCAAGCAGTAGCGCATAGGCGACACCTGCATCGAAATGATCACCCGCCGCCGTAGTGAATTGAGGGGAGGAGGTATAAGCATTCAGGATTATATTTTGTAGGTTTTCGGTCGCAATCGTTGCCACCTTTGGACCGTGTGAAATGACAAAGGATAAGTTTAATTTTTTTTGGATCGATTCCGTTAAATTAAGGGGATCTGTTGAAGCTTTCTCAGCTATGAAAGTCCCTAAATCTATGAGTTCTAAGTCATTTAAAAGTAAAACTACTTGCACGTGGTCTTCAAATCGAGGAAGTAGCGTGGCTAATTCTTTCAATTGACTCCGAGGTTTCTTTCGTAAATCGGCCAAATCAAGTATGATGTATTTGTTTTTAGCAGAATGTGATAAGCTGGGAAAGATTCTATCTTGCAATTCTATAAAAATTTGCGACATTTTGGGGTTAGACGCCCAATATCCAATGCCCCATAAACGGCTTGAATCAAATTCCTCTATTAATTGGTCCTCTCCTATTTGTGAAATTATTTGATTCCAATCGGGTTCATTAATCCCTGCAAAATGGACCATCATAATTTTACCATCAGTAAATTCATATGCATCGGTCAAACCAGGATTGCCTACAGACAGGAGAACGCATTGATAAATTTCTGTTAATTGTTCCTGAAAAATCTCTTTAATTTTTGGCAAACCGAATGCGCCAATTAGATGAACATTTTGAATGCGCCCACATAAAGTGGACAGTGCTCTGCCGACATTCGAGGTAAACCCTCCAACAGAAATTTTTTTAACAACGCGTTCTATAGAAGCACTTGACCCTGCCGATCGAGCAATTCTTTCTGCCCATTCTGAGATTTTTTCCATAATTTCATATTCAAATGGAGATTTTCTAACGCGAATCACAGAAAAAACATTATCGATGTTTCCTTCAAACCCTAATAAGACTTGATCCAATAATTTCTCAGGAAATTTGGTGTCTCTCATTTTTTTTAGAGCAATATCTGTTTGATTCCGCGCTTCCTCATTACCTGAATCGGAATTTCGAATAAGTATCACCATAATTTTAATGCAATTTAATCCTATTTTACTATTAAATACAGATAGATTGGATTTTACATTCGGACATAAATGCCTTTAGATCAGTATGAGTTTGTGATTGGAATGAGATTAACAGGCAGCGAAATTATAGTTGAATATCTACTCAAAGAGAAAGTCCCATACGTGTTTGGGATACCTGGACATGGGTGCTTGGGATTGACTGATGCTTTCAGAAAGCATAAAGAAATACAAGTTATTCAAATGAAACAGGAAATGAGTGGAGTGCATATGGCAGATGCCTATTATCGGGTGTCTGGAAAACCGTTAGTCGTCTTCACTTCAATTGGACCTGGTGCAATTAACACGGCTATTGGGTTAGCAAGTGCTTATGTCGATTCAATTCCAGTTTTAGTGATTACCGGAGATACACACGTGCACATGCGAGGAAAGGGAGTTCTACAAGAGATAGAGAGAAGCCGTGATTCTGATTTGCCACGAGTCCTCGAACCCATCGTGAAGCGATCTTGGCAAGTGGCGAAGGTAGAACAATTACCTAGTGTAATGAAACGCGCTTTTAATCTAATGATGACCGGGCGGCGCGGTCCCGTTCACATCGATTTGCCTATGGACGTGCAATGTGATTCCATTGAAACAGAAATTCCTGAACCGGGGCAACACACCTCAATTGATCGGATGATAGGGGATTCACGGAAAATTAAGGAAGCTGTTGAGCTTATTTTGAAAGCAAAGCGCCCGGTGATCTTGGTCGGTGGAGGACTCGTGACATCTGAGGCATTTCAAGAATTGAAAGAATTTGATGAGTTAATTGGAGCCGCTGTCCTTACTACAATGATGGGGAAAAGCGCATTTCCTGAGGATCATCCACTCTATGCTTGGCATACGGGTTCAAAAGGTACCACTTCTGGATTGAAATTGAGTTCCACGGCAGACGTCCTCATCGCAATTGGGTGCCGTTTTGCAGATGAAACTACTTCTTCCTATAAAGATGGCATCAGCTTCTCAATTCCCCCTACTAAGCTGATTCACATTGATATTGATCCTTCTGAAATTGGGAAAAATTATCCGGTTGCGGTAGGGATAGTTGGAGATGCCAAGAGCGTGCTCCAAGAGTGCATCAAGGAGTTGAAAACGAGAGGTGCGAAAAAAAATTATGAAAATACCGCTTATTTTCAAGAAATTCAGGACCTTAAGGCTGAATGGTTCAAAATTATTCAGAATTTTAAGGATGATTCAAAAGTACCAGTAATGATTTCCACTGTATTACAGGAAGTGCGAAACGCGATTGCCCGTGATGCAATTGTGATTACCTCATCTGGTAATATACAAGCTCAAATGTTGCAGGAATTTTCATTTTATGAACCTAAAACTTGTATTACTGCAGGAGGGTTCTCAACTATGGGCTATACAGTTCCAGCAACTATTGGAGCGAAATTAGCAGCACCCGAACGGCAAGTAGTAGGAATGGTAGGCGATGGCGACTTTATGATGACAATGCAAGAATTAGCTACAGCAGTCCAGTACAACATACCAATTCTCATTATCTTAGTAAATAACATGGGGTGGGTTGCTATCTCTGACCTGCAACGGGCTGTTTATGGTGAGCAGCACTCTTATGCAACCGAATTCTATGATCAGGAGGGAAATATTTATACACCTGATTTCAAAACCATTGCGGAAGGATTTGGTTGTTATGCCGAAAAAATTTCAAAATCTGAAGAAATTCAACCTGCTATCAAACGCGCTCTAGATTCCGGTAAGCCTGCAGTTATTGAAATCATTGTCAATCGAAATTATCCATTTTCTGGAAGTCCAGCACATGGTTGGTGGGATGTCCCGATTCCTACATATTTGAAAGAGAAAAGAAAAAAGTATGAAGCTGATATTAAGAGAGAGAAATTGTGAAATAAAATACTGAATTGGAGTTGTGTCAGATGTCTGAAGACTTAAAATCTACCGATGAGGGCCCAAAGAAACCTGATAAATTTCTGATCGGTCCTGGATTTGGGTTATTTTTAATGGGGTTGATTTATCTTGTCTGGTGGCTTATTTTTTCTGTTGAATATATTTTTGGTCCAATGGGAGATGTGCGGTGGGCACACAATTGGGCTTATGCCATCATAATAATGACAGTGGGGGCAGCATGGTATCACAAAAGCGTTATCTCGCGAACCATTGCCGTAGTTCAAGCTTTTATGTTGCCTGTTACCGCTAGTGGTTCCTTTGATACGTTTATTATGACCTACATTACAATTGGCATTGGGGCCGCATGGGGAATAACAGTAGCTCTCGAACGCATGCGTGGTAAGATGTTTCTCCAAGAGCGGTTACAGCGAAGGACTTGGCTTTGGATATGCATGCATACTGTAGTTGTGTCTTGGATATTAATAGCGCATATGGGGTTAGTATTTTTTCTAGGGCGTGTGCCATTTGAGAATCAACTTATAGGTTTGGGCCCGTACGTAGGGTTCCTAGCACACCTTCCCCCAGAATTGACGGAGTTAGCAACCTGGACGTTCGATATCACGCTCATAATCTGGGCTCTGATTGTACTTTATGATCAATTTAAACTTGGGTATAATGTCAAAAATAAACCTTGGCCACGCAGGAGTTTCTGGATGGTTTTGGTATGTATGGGCTCGAGCTTAATAGCACTTTGGATTCAAGCGGCAATCTTTGGAATTTAAGTGAAATCTTTGGTAACAAGTATGATAATACTATTTTAAATTGTGAAAAAACGAAAAGGCATTTATGAATAATTCAACTAAAAAATATGGCCTTTCGATTGGGGAGAAAGCTCCTTCATTTGAAACCATTGATACTGAGAAAAATCCTGTGAGTCTAGAGGAATTATTAAAGAATTTCAGAGGTGTTTTAATAGATTTTTTTCGTGGAAGTTGGTGAGCATATTGTAAAAAGAATCTAAAAGTTCTCAGAGACGGGCATTCTGAAATCGAAAGTCGCGTTATAAAACTGATAGCAATTGCGGTCGATAGTCCAAGAAACCTGAGAAAGCTACACGAGCGTTATCAATCGCCTTTTCAATATATTGCAGATCGAGGAGGTGAAATAGCGAAAAACTATAACGTCTATTTTACCAAAGACCAGCCTGATCCTGAGCACATCCACGATGAATTCCAAGATAATCATGCCATCCCCTCAAAGTTCCTAATTAACAAGGAAGGAATAATTGTCTGGCAAGATGTGGGAAACAAAGAAAATAGGCCATTAATGGAAACAGTAATTGATGCAATTGAAAAGAATTTATGATGCAAAACTCAGAGAAGAATGACTCAAACATGTAAAACGGAGATGTTTGAGGACTGCCCTGCCCGGGATTCTGAGTTTTTTTCAATTTTTCTTATACTTGAAGGAAAATAGTTATTGAATGTAATGCCCATATTGATTATCCCCGGATCAATAGTAACTAATTTTAATGCAGAATTCAAAGGTTTTTTTCAAATAATGAAGGTGTGTTAAATATGAGTGAATTAACGGAAGATCAAAAATTTTTATTACAGACCCTACAGCAGAATGGCGGGAAGATGGTTTATGATGATTTAAACAAGATATGCAGTGAAAAGTTTGAGGGTGTTCGATTGATCCTGAAAAAGTTGAAGGGTCTAGGTTACGTGAATTATCCAGGCGTCATACCCATGTTCGGTTCCACCATTGAATTGATTAAAACAGAATTATAAATCACAAGTGGGTTGAAAAATGGCTCTTGAAAATGTGAAAAACATCGTGATCATTGGAGCCGGCTTGATGGGACACAATGTGGCTCAAATCGCACTGATGACGGGCTATAATGTCGTGCTGGTGGATATTAAGCAAGAATTCATTGATAACGGGATTGCGATGATAGAACAGGGCTTGAAAAAGCTCGAAACGAAAGGGAAATTAGGGGAAGGAGTGACAGCGGTTGATGTTCAGACCCGATTAAAAACGTCTCTAGATCTAGCCTCGGCTGTAAAAGATGCTGATTTTGTTATTGAAGCCGTGGTGGAAGATATGGACGTGAAAAAGCAAGTCTTTCAAACTTGCGATGAAAATTCGCCACCCAATTGTGTTTTAGCAACTAATACTTCGACCATGTCCATTACCGAAATTGCCACCGCGACCAGCCGGTCAGAAAAGGTCTGTGGGATGCATTTCTTCAACCCACCCATCTTAATGCGATTGATTGAAATCATCGCTGGCGAGAAGACTTCGGAGGAAACCATGGATCTCGGTGTGAAACTCGGGAAAAGCTTGGCTTGCCTGCGCGGGAAGCGATACGTTCCGCGAGTCCTGAAAGATAGACCCGGATTCATTGTCAATCGGTTGAATGCGCCAGTTTCAATTTATTTGAATTATATCTTTGATCTCGCCGCTGAAAAGGGCATTGCCTGGGCGCAAATTGACGCGGATGCGGGTAGTATCATACCAATGGGTCCGTGTGAACTGTCAGATTACGTTGGAATCGACACTTCATTCCATAGCCAGAATTATTACGCTAAGACACTTTCCCCTGATTTTAATCCCGGTAAAATAATTACGAAAATGATGGAAGAAGGAAAGCTAGGTAGGAAATCGGGACAGGGGTTCTTCGATTGGTCCAAGGGGCGACCGAAAATTGATAAATCGGTGAAAGCTGGGCTTTTCAACGTTACAGCTTCGGTGGCAATCATGTTGAATGAAGGGTGTCGTCTTTTAGAAGAAGGCGTGGCAAGCGGGTATAAGATTATCGATGAAGCAAACATGGCAGGGATGAATACCCCGGGTCCCTTTGGTCCTGGAAAGAAGGAATATACGAAATGGGTTGAACTACTTGAGAAGCTGGCTGGGGAGACAGGGAAAAATTACTTTCGCCCATGTGAGTTGATGAGATCTGGTGGGTTTCTACAAATGCGAAAATAATCATTAAGGGGAAGTGTATGGCTCAAATAGTAATTGATACTGAAATTAAAGATAAAAAAGTAATAAGTAGACATATCTACGGACATTTTGCAGAGCATTTAGGACGATGTATTTATGATGGATTATGGGTTGGAGAAGATTCCTCCATACCAAATATTAAAGGATTTAGAAAAGATATCCTAGAAGCTTTGCGTAGAATTAAAATTCCAGTTTTACGATGGCCTGGAGGTTGCTATGCGGATTATTACCATTGGATGGATGGAATAGGTCCAAGAGATAGGAGGCCAAGTACTGTAAATACTCAATGGGGAAAGGTTACGGATGATAATCATTTTGGAACTCATGAATTTATGGACTTATGCGAATTACTTGGTTGTGAACCATATATTTGTGGAAATGTGGGGAGTGGCACTGTCCAGGAAATGCGACAATGGATTGAGTATTTAACGCATGACGGGAAAAGCCAAATGGCCGATCTTCGCCGTTCTAACGGGAGAACAGAACCCTGGAAGGTAAAATATTGGGGAGTTGGAAATGAAAACTGGGGATGTGGGGGGAGCATGCGTGCTGAATATTATACTGATTTATTTTTACGATATTCAACCTTTTGTGCTGATTATGGGAATAATAAATTGTACAAGATTGCTTGTGGTCCTGCCGGTAACCTACCATTAAAATGGTTAGAACGGTGGGTTGAAGAAATTCTGGTGCGAATTACCCCAGTTTCGGCATTTGGCTTTGAAATAATCCACGGAATCTCCTTGCATTATTACACTTTTGAAGGTGACCTAATTAATAAGGGCTCGGCGACTGATTTTACTGAAAAGGACTGGGCTACCGTCATGAGAAGAACATTACACATGGAAAAGTACATCTCAAGGATAAAGGCAATTCTGGAGACTCATGATCCCCAGAAAA
>JABXJT010000042.1:0-39200 GCA_013375455.1 Candidatus Helarchaeota archaeon
TTTGAAGAGTAACCCTCTGAAAGCTATTGAATTAGTCGGAGACCCGATACAACCTGCATGTGCAGGTCTTGCAATTGGTGCTGCAAGCGAAATTCCAGTTATTTTAGCTGGTGGAACCCAAATGGCTGCAGTGACTTCCATTATTTCAGCTTTAGATGAATCAGTATTTAAAAACATCGCAATCGGGACAACAAGGTGGTTAATCGAAGATCAATCTTCGGACCTTCAAGGACTTGTTAAAGAAATAACAGAAATACCAATCTTGGCCATTGATCTCAATTTTAACGTGTTCAAGGAACCTGGACTTAGGGCATATGAAAAGGGTGTAGTCAAGGAAGGAGTTGGCGCAGGTGGCATTAGCATTTCAGCAATATTGAAATCTGGAGGTAAAATTACCCTTGATGATCTTTATGGGGGTATTTTGAAAATTTATAAAAATTTTGAGAAGAAAATTAGATAAATTAGAGATCGAGGATCTTTTAATTGGAAACACTGCTTTATTAAACAATTCTGTGGAAGGGACTAATTATTTTAACCAATATTAAAAAAATTTGCTCAAAATTACAATTTTTATTAGAGAATGCTGTAAAAAAAAATCTAGCTGAGGGGATTTTACTATCTGGTGGTTTGGATACGAGTATTATAGCTAACATTGCGTCAAAATTTAGGTCTTTAAAAGCTATTACTGTTGCATTTCAGAATGCTCCAGCGCCTGATGTTGAATATGCAACTTTGATGGCCAATAACTTAGGACTTAAACATGTTGTTCATTTCTTCAACGAATACGAGTTACACGATACCCTTCCTCTTGTAATAAAGGTTACAAAGTCTTTCGATCCCATGGAAATTCGCAATAGTGTAGTAATTTATATTGGTATGAAAGTGGCTAAAGAGATTGGAATACGGACCATTTTGACTGGCGATGGGTGCGACGAACTTTTCGCTGGGTATAACTATTTATTTGGTCTTGAAAAAGAAAAATTAGACATGAAATTGAAGAAATTATGTAGTATGATGACGTTCTCATCCATATCTCTTGCTAAAGTACTTAGAATGCAAGCTAAACTACCATTTTTAGATTCCAAATTAAAAGATTTTGCTCTTAATATACATTCACAGTATAAAGTTCATACAGAAAATGGCAAGATACATGGCAAGTGGATTTTACGTAAGACTTACGAGGGGATCTTGCCTAGAGCGATCGCATGGAGAGTAAAGACTCCAATCGAGGTAGGTTCAGGAACAACAATCCTTCCAGACTTCTTCAATCAGAAGATTTCCGATATTGAGTTTCTTGACAAGAAAAAAAATTTCAAAATCGAAGATAGGGTAACAATTCGTGATAAAGAACAATTGTTTTATTATGAAATTTACAAATCAGTAATAGGAACCCCTCACCCTGTTGATGAAAATGGTAAAATATGCCCACAATGCAATTCTAATGTCCAAGAAAGAGCAACCTATTGCCGAACATGTGGGGCATATCCTCTATAATTTTTCCAAACTTTTTAAAGTTTATGATAATAAGATGTAGACCCATACAAGTGAATCACCCATGTATTTTGGCTTTTTAGAAATAGAGAGAATTTTTAATTTCCTATGACCGACAAAAATATATAAATATATCTCCTTTTTGAAAAATCTCGTTGTTCGTAAAAGATATATAGGTTTAAAGGGAATTAATAATAGATTAGTATTCATTAGCATGGGAGATGATAAAATTTAGTAAATCATTTTATGAAATAAGAACCATTACAGTTAATGATATATCCAATCAAGTTGAAATTCCCATCCTCTGTCCAAATGCTTCAAGAGGATGTAGTTCCGAAAAGCTCGTGAAAAATGGGTATGACACGTCAGTTAAAGAACACCCGCATTATTTTTACTGCAAGGATTGCAACATTTCGTTTTACGCACATACGAGCGCCTTTTTCAAGGAAGTTGAACTGCAATTACGTGAATGCTTGCTTGAATTTTTTGAATCTGGAAAACTTGACGTGGCTGGGCTACAGGCGACCTTGAACTGTTCTAAGCCGACCATTTCACGCATTTTCCAGCAAGTCGTCAATGCAGTCAATGGGTCAAGGCACCTCGTTGAAATCTAGACTGCTCCGAAAAGTGCTCGTGCGCTTTTTGTCGATGAAACGTGGATCAACGTTGATCGGCAAGTTTTTTACTTGCTCGTCGTCGTGAACGACCAAAAAGAGGTGTTGGCCTGGGATCTAGTCAAGCATCGAACGAAGGAACGAATCATTGGTCTCTTAAAGCGTGCCCAAACCCGATTGGGAAGACCAATTTCAATTCTCATCACGGATGATTATTCAACCTATAAAGGCGTGGCAACGGGGCTTGGCCATGATTTGATTCACGTGCGACACGTGCACAAACCGCCTTACGGCAGGACGTGCATCGACTTGGTTCGACACGATGAAAAAGCCGTGAAGACCATCCACGTAGTAACGACAACCGATATTTTTAAGCAAGAAAACACGTTTCTCGTGAGAGTATCCGAATCCAAGAAAACAAAGCATGAAACCGGAAAGCGAGGAAGGAAGAAGGGAGGCAGAAATCGTCCCAAGAAACTCATCGAGGCCGAGAGAAGGCGAAAGCGAAAACGAAGAAAACGTGGTCCAAAAAACCCGTTTAAAGATGCAAGAACGCACGTGTATCACTATTACAGGGATGAGGAGCGGATTGGAGTTCGAGGGCACTCCAATCCTGAGATCGCCGCCAACCTTGAAGAACTCAGTAAAGTATTCAAGGGAAAGTGCATCACGACGAATCTCATTGAACAAGAGTTCAGTTCCCTAAAAAACTTATCGATTTTCGTGGAAATCGTTCGCGAACCGCGTGGATCTCCACGATCAATTGTTTCTTCACGATTCGTGCGGAGCCGACAATATTGCGCGAGATCTTGAAAGGAGCCCGCTTCTGCCCCCACGTCATTCATCGGCTGCCTTTAGGAGGGAGCTTGCTTCCAGCTCTCTCAAAATCATTATTGTCGAAAAATTTAAAGGAGGAGATCAGTTTATCGTAAAATCAAAGGAATTGAAAAATTCTCAATGACAATAAAAAATATAAAACCAAAGAAACAGATTTCTATTCAACAAGTGGGGTTCCTCATATTACTGAAAATGATGCCGGCCATCTTCCTCTTGCATTTCTTTTTGTCATTGAACCGAATTTACTAACGTTTTCTTCATTAGGTGACGTAATTCAGAAAATTAGGCGTTTAGAAATATTTTGTGAGCCGCTTGATGTAGTTGAACTCCACGAGAAAGGGTGATTAAGTGAATTTGAATGAAATCCGACAAGAAAAATGTGAAGCTACAGGCAGGTGTAATGAATGTGGATCAACGGCGTTACGGACGGATTATGCTCGCGGGGAAACGATTTGCGCGAAATGTGGCATAGTGCTTTCATCCCGACACATTGATCGCGGTCCAGAATGGCGGACTTTTTCGAATGAAGAATTCAAGAAACGGAGCCGAGTTGGAAGTCCATCTACTTTTACAGTTCATGATAAACGGCTCTCGACAATAATTGATTGGCACAATAAGGATGCGTTCGGAAAACAGCTAACTCCGAAACGGAGAGCCCAAATTTACCGTTTAAGAAAATGCCAAATCCGAACGCGGGTTCATTCCAGTTTGAATAAGAATTTAGCAGTTGCAATGTCTGAACTCGATAGATTGAGTTCGCAACTTGGCATTCCTAGGGGCGTCAAGGAAACGGCGGCATTACTGTACAGGCGAGCCGTGAAGAAGAAACTGATTCGAGGTCGTTCCATCGAGGCCGTGATTGCTGCCACATTATATGCAGCATGCCGAAAACGGAAAATACCACGCACGTTAGATGAAATTGCAAGATATTCGCGGGTGAATCGCAAAGAATTGGGACGATATTATCGCCTCATGCTTGATAAATTAGAAATTATCATACCAATGGCATCCCCCGTTGATTTCATGCCGCGATTCAGCACCGCATTGATTCTGTCCGAACGTACCCAGCAGACAGCTGCCAAGATCATAACGCTTGCCCGTGAGAAGGGCATTACGGTCGGCAAAGACCCGACGGGCTTGGCCGCCGCCGTACTCTATATCTCTGCCATTTTAGAGGGGGAACGCCGCACGCAGCGCGAAATCGCGAAAGTAGCGCATGTTACTGAAGTCGCTGTCCGAAATCGTTATAAGGAAATGGTAAAAGAACTGAATATCCATGTGGAAGTATAGAGCCAGAGTCAGTTAATCTGTTTAGACCTAAATTAATAAGAAATAGAAGACAATTTAAGAAGAGCCGTGCTTTTATTAAATAATAATTAATATTTAAGAGAGGTAAATGATGAAACAACTCGATGAGCTGGATCACAGAATAATTCAGGTATTGAAAGAAGATTCTCGGATAGCCTATACAAAAATCGCAGATGAACTTCAAGTTTCTGAGTCCACTGTTAATTTTCGGATAAAGAAATTTAAAAATTCGAACATCATTAAGAAATTCACCATTTCAATTTCTCCTGAAAAGTTGGGATATAATTTTGGTGGCCTCCTTAAAATAAAAGTTGGCAGTCACATTGTAAAAGAAATGAGTAAGCTGCGGACCCGCGAAATTGGGAAAATTTTCGCACGACACAAAAATTTCTGTTTTCTTGCCATAGCTGAAGATGGAATAACTTTACATGGCATGATTTTTGCGAAAGGAGAAAAAGAATTGGAAGCAATCACCACAGAACTCCGTCATAAACCAGATATTATCGAGCTCGCCATCATTCCCTTTATCACTCTCTTAAAAGGGAATGACTTACTTGGTATTAATGTCCTGTGCTGATTAATTTTACCAAAAAGTTACTTTCATTACTTCAAACCAATAAACGAACCATGTATTGGTTTCCAAAACTCTATCTAAAGAAATTTATTATTCCAATTGAGAAGATTTGTTTTTCCATGAAAATAGGAAGTTATTGGGTTATTAGGGATAAAAAGAAGAGTTGTTTGACTTTTGGATGAAAATATTATTGATATACTTAAGGAAAGAGCAAAACAGAAGATTGAAGAAGGGAAAGTCAAGCACGCAATTGAAATTTTAAAGGATGTCATTTTCTTACTAAGGAAAGAGAAAAGGCAAGAAGAGGCAGATTTACTTGAACTGACGGTGAATCAATATATTATGGAATTATCAGAAGAAAAGTGATAGGAAAAGGGGAAGCGAATTTCATCAATGTTATTACATTCTTTAAAAGAGTGAAGCCACTCTTAATTCTGAATTCTAACTCGTAAACCAATTTATTGGTATCCTTGATGGGTGCTTTTATAGCGGTTAGCCAGAGCACGGTTTGTTCATATGCCTGTTGGGCAGTCAGATTGAACTCTTTTTCATATTCGACGGAGGACATATTATCCACTACCTCTCAATTTCTCCCTGTGATTGTCTAATTAATAAGCATATTTTATTTGATGATTCTCATTTTATCTTACTGGAATCTCTCAAGATCTATAATTATTAATTAATACTTTGTTTTTTATGTAAATTCACCTATTTTAAAATTTTAATCATTTTCAAAAATCATCCATTTCAGAATAAACCTACGTTTCACGACATTTAATATTATTAATTCTCTTTAAGGAGACTTATCTTCCGCTTGAATCTTCGATTTTCTCCTTTTTTTAACAATTTTGAAGGGGATCAACCCTTTCCAGATGATTTTATATCCCAGGTAATCTAAGGCCCCCATGGTTAAATGATATTTTTGCAGAATGGCCTCAACTTTTTGGTATTGCTGATTAGGTTCGAGTTCTTGTTTGATTTGGTCCAGAAGGGTGTGTGAGACGAGTTGCTCGCCGATGAGTTGATAACCGGGGATTGGAACGCGACGTAGAGTGTGAGGGGAGATATTTAATTCTTTGGCTTTTTCTGTCAGAGAAATGCTATCCTCCGAAAGGGGAATTGCAGTTATAGTTTTAAGTTCTTTCTCGATTTGGGCTTCTTCCAGTTCTCGCAAGATTTTTACAATAGGCCCAAGAGGAATATTTTTTTTGTAAAAGATGACGTTGCCAGGGAAATCCTCTTTGGTGCAGTTGAGAGTTTGATTGACCGCTACCGTAATATTGGCGTGGGCTGCCCGAAGTTTGGAAATTTTCTTTTGAAGGTAATCGGAAGTCCAGAACCCGACCACTTCGAGAAAATGTGATAACCCATTAGTATGGAACCCAAAATCCGGGATGAACACGTAGGGTCCCGTTTTAATAAAGGCGGGTTCTCGTCGGATTTCCCAGCGACTGTTAAGGGATTTGAAATCTTGGTAAAACTGGGCTTCGACGGCGCTATCAAAATGGGGCACTGATATCAGAGATGCCGGCAGTGGAATGCCAGTTTCGGAGGTTAGGGTAAAGGAAAAAACCCTCGGTTCGCCACCCACTTTTACTGTAATTTGTGCAGTGATTTCCCATTTATCAGCACTGATAATTACGGGTACTAATTTTGCGAAAGAAGTTCCATATTTTTTGGTATTTTTAAGGAGGGAAGTGGGACCAGTAATTTTGATTGTATCATTTATTTCATACATTAAGCCCAGATATTTGATTTGGCGGAAGATTTGCTGATAATTTCCGCTGGCCTTGCAATTTAGTTCTATTGCATCGAACAGGAGGGTTTGAGTTAAGGAGAGATTATACTGTTTGATGAGTTCTTCGGGGGATGGAGGGTTAAACTTGGTTAAAATCTGTTCATCTTGCAGGTCTGAGAATATTGCCTCTTCGATCTCTTGTTTGGAAACGTTAAAGGCAGTGGCAGCGTCCCCGAGTAATTTATCTCGTTCTTCCTCGCTAATAATAAATCCTCGCTCAAACAAAAATATTCTGACGGTTCTCCCGTTTAATTTCGAACCGGACTGAAATTCACAACGTCTTTCTAATAAGGTGCTCAGCCCACGCACCAATTTAAAATTAGCTCCTTCCAGTTCCCTAAGTCTTTTACGCAATTCTTCATACTTTTTTCCTTTACATGTTTCAAAGGTTTGGATCAATTCTTTTACTATTTGCGAGTCCAACAAATATTTTGGTTTTATATTACCTCTTCGTTTTTGGACTGCAAGTAAGTTCTTGGGGAGCATTATTTTTTCCTCCGGAAGGATGTTCTAACTTCTTTGGTTCCTTTTGTGATTAGTTCGTAAAGCACGGCTTTTTTCCCTTCTTTGGGTCGTAATAATCGGCCTAGTCGTTGAGTGAATTCCCGACTGCTACCAGTACCACTTACGATAATACCCACGTTTGCCTCGGGGACATCAATTCCTTCATCTAAAACTTGAGAAGAAACCAAAGCCGAAAAATCTCCGCTTTTGAATTTCTTCAGAAGCTCTTTCCTTTCTTCTGAATTAGTTTGATGGGTAATGCAGGGGATAAAAAACGTTTTTGAAATTTCATAGACCATGTCATTATATCGCGTAAAAATAATTATTCGGTCTTTTTTATTTAATAATACGCGAATTTTCTTTATTTTATTTTGGGAATTATAAGCTATCCGTTCTGCCTTATTTCTGGCGAGTAGTGCCGCTCTAGCTGCAGGATCAGAGCCAGAACGCATCACAATTATTTTAAAATCTTGCGGGCGCCTCATTTCAATTTTTCTCGAAATTAAATAATTTCTAAAAATATTATAAGATTTTTTATAATCTTGCGCCTCCTCTTCAGTTAATTCAATACTTATTTGAATGACTTCATAATTAGCAAGGTATTTTCCAGTAAGTTCATCGCTTTGGATTTCATATACGAGACCACCGATTAATCTCGGAAGTTCGCCATGCAGACCATTTGCCCTTTCATAGGTTGCAGTCAAGCCCAATCTGTAGGGCGATGCAAACATTTCAGCAATTTGCCTGTACCCTTCTGCGGGAAGATGATGCACTTCATCAAAAATGAGGAATTTAAATTTATTTCCTAAATTATCAGCATTTAGATAAGCAGAATCATATGTAGTTACCGTTATTGGCTGTAAATCCTTTCTAATCCCAGTATATTCTCCAATTGTTATTCCAAATACTTTTAATTCTTCCTTCCATTGCTGAACAAGATCTAGCGTAGGCACAATAATAATCGTGGAGGAGTTTATCTTCTCTATTAATTTGAGGGCTAAAATGGTTTTGCCGGAACCTGTAGGCATGACAATAACGCCTTTTTTAACCTGCACCCATCGATTCATGGCTTCTTTTTGATAGTCCCTCAATTTAACAGCAGAAGATAAATGGGGACAGGGAATTAAGTCTAAAACATAGTCCTCGAAATGTATTTTTGAATTTTTTAAGTATTCCACTATTTCTCTATAATATAACGCTTGTGCTCTATAGGATTTTATTCTGTTATCCCAAACAGTATTAGGTAAACTATATTCTCCCTCTTCAATAATAGTGCCTTCATGATAAATAAGTTTCATTAGTTTAATTACTAATCCAAAACAATTATCAATGTTATCAATTTTGTTTGGAAGATCACGTGTTAATGAAAGTTACGAATTCAGAAATTTGGATGACAATTTATCATTCTAATTAATGAGAAAATATGAGTTGATGCTTTTTTAAGAGAAGTAAATTTTCAATATCGGGAAACAGGGCTTTCACGACATACGTTAATTTTTACTACATTTCACACCTGGTCGCGCATGTGCTCTTGCTACAAAGTAGCAGTTCAGTGCTACTAAGTGGCAGTAATTACAAACTGTGTAGATTATGTTAATTGCACAATGTATTATTTTTCTCCTTTTAATTAGGCCCTTCAACTATTTATTTTCGTTTTTAGATATAATTAAATAACCGATAAGCTCGATATGACTAATTTTGATTTCATCTAAAACACTTAGAGGTCCAATTTCCCGATAAATCATATTTTCCTCAAAATAATCATCTATGTCAGAAATCAGTTGGTCTAATGGTTTCTTCTTAGGATAACCTTTGAGAATTGTATTCAGATCTCTAGCGAAGGGTTTTAAGATGTAATTTTCAAGAACTTTGTTAAATTTTTCTTTTATTGAGGGATCTATCTCCAAATTTGTAGCATTAATGATATTATATATTTTTTTATTAATACCCTCCATTCTTCGCTTTAATCGACGAATTTTTTGCAATTGCCTAATATCTTTATGTAAGTCATGGATAGCTTTCTCTAATTTCCTAAAAATTTTGTGCTCTGGAACGAACCTAGATGTGATGTCTTTACATTTAATCATACGAAAAATTTTTAATTTATTAGTAATCGGTTTCTCTTCTCCCTCCGGATAAAAGCGCCAGAAGTGGCGGTCTGCAGCGCGAAATGCAAAAAATATGCCAGGAAATTTACTCACAAATCCACTATGAATCCCTAATGGAATTTCTTTTAAAATTGATTCGCTTAGATTATGGATAAATTCCATAAGTGGAAATTTCATTTCCTCCATTGAAACTAATTCGAAAACTTGTTGTTCCAACTCATCTAGAATTTTATTATCTTGAGCTTTAATTCGTTTTAATTCGTCGAATGATTTAGGATGCACTGCCTCCCCGAGCACACTTGCATCCAAGCCAATGGCCCTATCAATATCTCGAATTCTTTTTTGTAAACGGTCTACTAATCCCAACAGATCGTTAAGCCCCTCTTCAGGAAAACAATTATAGATAACTAGTTCTTTAAAGGGCGAACCAATTCGGTCAATTCTCCCAGCTCTTTGGATCATTCGGACAGGATTCCAATGAAGATCATAATTTAATAGAAATTTTGCATCTTGTAGATTTTGTCCTTCAGAAAGAACATCTGTACTAATTAATATGTCTATTTCTTCGTCCTTTAACATCAAATAATTTTCAATAATATTTAGTTCATTCTTTGGAAATTGTTTGATTTCTTTTGATGCTTTATTTTTCTCGAGTTTCCCTATTATGGAATCTTTTATTTCATTTCTAATATTTAGATCCAGGGCTAAAAATTTTTCAGTAACTTCATTTTCTATCTCTTTCAAGTTGGATCTGATTGCAAATCGTTGAACTATTTTATTTCGCTGTTTAGAAGCTGTACTTCCACTTAAGAGAGCAATTCTAGGATTTCCCATTTCTTTAAGCCAAGATTCATTAGAAATAAATTGTTCATAAAGATACCTTGCGGTTTCTTCAAAATAACTAAAGATTAATACCTTATATCCTTTTATTTTCACAAGTTCATTTTTAACAGCTACCAGTTTCTTATCATTTTCCTCGGGTTTTCCTTTAAGAATTTTATCAATTAATCCTAAAAGATCACCTAAATTAGTTATATCTTCATTAATATGATTCTCAATTTCTGAAATTTCATAATTTTTTATATCAACTTCATCCAAACTTCCGATTACATCTTCAATTAGATTTTCTTTCTCCTCTTCTTGCTCTAACTTAATTAATTTTCGATATTCCTTAGAACGCAACAATTTGTTTTTCTTTAAAATCTCAAGAAATTTCTTTTGAAAATCCATTTGCCTTTTAATACTCACCTGAAGTGATTGGATTGAACTCTCTAATCTTTTTAAATAAAGAGTTTTCAGCATAGCTATCAATGCATTATTGCGATTTATAATGATCTCAGTATCTTTTGTCCTTGCCTTCCTATATTGATCAATATTGTAACACGCTAGCTTTAACCTTTCAATGACAGCGGCAATTTTGGCGTAAAATCCACTGTAGGTATCTGTTAAATTATAATGAACAGATTTTAATTTCCGCTCTGGAAATTCAACAACTCCTATCCCTGGAATCTCGACAGGGGTACCTATTTCGATTCTCTTTTTAATATCAAGTCGACTCCTCCGAACCATACATTCTTCAAGTAAATCCGTGAGTTCCGCGCCTCCTTCATCAACTTTTTTGAAATATTTCTCCAAATCCTGAATTCCTGAACTAAGATAATATTCTTTTGACTGCTTAGTTATGAGGCTTAATTGATGATAAAGATCCCAAATTGTATTATTAATTGGAGTTGCAGTCATCAAAATTACTCGCATATTTGGATTACCTGTAACAATCAACTTCATTAGATTTTGAAAACGGTTAGTGGAGGGATTTCGGAAGTTATGACTTTCATCCATCAAGATTAAGTCATAATTAAGAAATTCTCTCCAATCAAAATCCTTTCGACTTACCTCTTCTTGTGAAAGTATTCTTGCTTTAATGCCATATTCCTCTAGTTTTGGCATCCACATTGTATTCCGTAATTGCGCTGGACATATTACTAAACCTTTGGGTATATAGCCTCTCCGCCGCCTTCCTATAATGTAATGTTCAATTAATCCCATTCCAATATATGTTTTTCCCAATCCTACTGCATCGGATATTACAACTCCATTATGCCGTTCGAGGATCCTCAAAGCTTCTTGAAGCCCCTCCTGTTGGAAAGGGGCGAGGGTTATTCCCATTTGGTATGCTGGTGGCATAGGACCAATTCGATCTTTGAAAAATTCATAGAGTACTTTTATAAAAACAGTAAAAGGAGAATATTCCTTACTCCCAAATTTTGATTCATTCAAAATATCAATTAAATCCTGTTTATAAGGTTGGACATTCTTATGATCCCAAAATTTAAAAAACCATGCCTCTAGATCTTTAATCGCTGGTTTATCCCATTTCACAAGATTGAGTTCTGAATTCCGAGTCAATCCGTTGTAGGTAAAATTACTTGACCCCACAATACCATAGTTATCTAGGAGATATGCCTTTGCATGAAGAAAGGGCGATTTTAGGATTCTTACTTCTACCCATTCTTTTTCTAGGAAATCAATTAATTCTATGACCATTTGGGCATTCTTCTCGTTAAAAGTAAGTGATTCAATTTCTTTCCTCATATCAACTTTGAAATATGAGCGGAGGTCGATTATTTCTGATTTTTTCTCAACTATTGGTTCGGTTCCTAATAGGAATTTGAATTCTTTTAAATTTATTAGAAACTCCTTACACAAGAGCCATACATTCGGTGTAAAGTATCCCGAAACTATCCAGAGTCGCTCTTGCTCTTGCTCAAATATAGTCCTTTTTAGGACATTCGCTAAAGAATATTGAAATATGTTATCAAGTGTAGGGGCATCTGATCTCCTATTATCTATATAATGTGGTGGTTGATAACGTGGCATTTATTTAGATTCCTCCTCAATCTGTTTTTGTGCATCAACTAAAATAGGATATTTACGTTCGTACCAAGAATCAACTTCTTTTATGTCATCTTGGTTTAATTTATAGATTTTGTCAATAATTTCTTCAATTTCTTTTTGTTCATATTGAAAGTAATTGTAATATTTGTTTTTCATTTGTTTTTGTTTTATAGAATTAACTAATTTTATCAATTTCTCCTGTTCTACTTTAGGTATTTCGATAAAAGGAAATATTTTAAAATCATCTACTTGAGCATGAACTGTATGATTAATATAGTTTTTAAAGATATATTTTCCAAGTTTAGAACAAAATACAGCCAATATTAAGTTTGGATGGAAAAACTTACAAAAAATTGTAGAACCATTGTTATCGAATAATGCACCTGACCCAAATCTTAGGGTTGGACAATATTGCCCTGTTAAAGAAAAGGTTATACCTTCTTTAAACCAAAATTGTTTATTCCTGATAGTAGATTTATGTTTTGAAGCTTTTTTCCTTTCTTTTAATAAATTAACTGAGGTTTTTGACCAATCTATAAAATAATCTGTGGGAACATAATAATTTGGTAACCAACCGTTCTCAGTTTTCGACTCCCCACCTTTATCATATGGTAAAATATACTTCCCATTATGAGATCTAGGGTCAATCCCATAAAATTTATCTTCATCGGATAAAGACTTAATTTCGTCTTTAGACAATACTTCATGAAAATCAATTATTCTATAATTACCATAGACACCTTCTATTTGAAAGAGAAAAATTTTATTTTCCCCCGTATCAATTCCTTTTTTAATTATTGCAATATTCCCAAATGTAAAAACCCTTATAAATTCATTATCTATTTTTATTTTTCTTAATTCATAAGTCTCTTCATTTCGTTTAATTTTTTCTATTGGTGAATCAACATCATTGGTAATCTGAAAAATTTTAGGACTAGCAATAAAAAAGGGTAAATTTGAAAATTTTTTGATTAATTTTTGTTTATAATGATATATTCCAATTGATATATCTATTGATTTGGCAATTTCCTTTAATTTATTTGAATATAAATTAGTTAAAATTAATTCTAAGGCGTCTATATTTTGACTTGGAATGTTAGTAAAATCAGTTAAATAAATAATATTTTCTTCTCTCTCAACTCTTTTTTCTCTATTTGGAATATATTTCAATGTTAAAATTGAAGTATTTACTGTTGCACCAAATACCCAACCTGGCATTGACAAAAGATGATAGACCATTGTATTATTAAGTATAAATTCACGAAGAAGTAGATGCGATTTTATGGTCTGCCATGTATCGCTTGTAATAAACGACAAATAGCCTCCACTTCGCAATAATTGTAATCCTCTTATAATAAAAACACCATAGGTATCTTTACTTTGTAATCCAAAATTTTTTTGGAGATTATTCTTGACTTTAACACCATATGGAGGGTTTCCAATCACAATATCAAATCCACCATTAGATTGAAATACATCTCCAAAATGCAATTTGTAAGAAAAAAAGGGCCTATACTCCCCATTTTCAAAATTGTCCAACTGTTCTTCATTATATTTTAGTTTTTTATTCAAAATCTTAATGGATTTTTCAATGTTAGAAATTTCTTTTTTAATTTTACTAAAAGTTATTAATTTTTTCTGAGTGCCCTTTTGTTTAGGTGGAATTAAAGTTTTTTGAATTTGAGATTGCTCTTTAAGATAGACTCTTTTCTTCTCTAATAACTCAGTTTTTTTCTTTAATTCATTATTTAATAATTTTTGTTGATTATGATAATTTAATGATAGTATTTCTTTTTCTAATTCAAGAATATTTTCTCTCAGTTTGGGATGATCGTTTATAGGTGCATCAAAGTAATCATTTTTTATCTCTCGTAGTTTTTTGAATAGTATCTGGTATCGTGTTAATAGTTCATCCTCATCATTTGTAAGGGTTCGTGCGCTTAATTCGGATTCAGTAAAAAAACCTTCTCCACTCAATTCCTCGATTAATGAATCTCCAACCATTAAATTATAATCAAGATTAGGTAATGGCTGTACATGTTCTCGTTCCATATCGACAACCAAGGATAACCAAAAGCGAAGTTTTGCAATCTCAATGGCTTCTGGTTTAATATCAACACCATATAAACACCTTTTAATAAATTCTAATTTCCACTGACTAAAGACTGTAGTTCCGCGAGTAACAGATTCTCCCAAAACCTTTTTACAGCGACGCCTTGCGAACATTAAATTCTGAAGCATTGCAATAAGAAATGCCCCAGACCCGACCGCTGGATCGAGAATCTTAATCTCTGAGAGTTCATCATCAATTTTCCTTGCCTTTTTTGGTGTTAATTTCTCCTTTTTATCAAAAAAAGCCTCCAAAGTTGTTTCATTAAATAAATCTTTCAAAAGATCTTTTGATATATCTGTTCTTTCATATAATTGTTCAATCAAGGTTGTCTGACAAATGAAATGTACAACAGGACGGGGAGTATAATATGTCCCTGATTTTTTCCGCTCATCTTCTTCAAGTAAGTTCTCAAAAATTTTACCCAACATCTCTGGATCAAGTGCTACTTCGATATCAAGGGGAGTATCCTCCTCGATAGTGAAATTGTAGTTATTTAAAAAACCTAGAAGTCCATCATCCGATTTTGGGTCGAAAAAAGGATTAGGCAATGTAAAATCAAAGGTATAGTCGCGTTCGAATAAACCCCCATTTAAAAAGGGGATATTACCCCATTCGGATTCATCTCTTTCCCGTTCTACACATAAAACCTCGAAAAATAATTTCTCAAGGAAGTCTTTATAGTAATTCCCGTGTTTTGTCCGTATTATGATGTCGTAATGGTTCCTTAGAAAATTATAATCACCTGCTAACCACCCTTTTTTCTGGATAAAATAGAGAAACATTATCCGCCCCATAAATCTTTGGGCAAATTGGTGCAATTCGGTTTTATCCTCAAAAAGTTGGATATCGGGGTTATGTTGTTTGATTACCTTCTGGACCTTTTCAAAGAATTTCTTGTACTCCTGATAGAATCTATTGGTCACTTTATTGATATCAAATGCTTCACATTGGTTAGAATAGACCTCCTCAGGGGTTTTTCCATTCACTTGAATGGCATTTAAAATCTCTATATCATGTCGAGTCGGGTGGGCGCGATTAACAATTAACTTGTTAATTTTAACTCTCGCTTTCTCCTCCATGGTACGTCTAGGATTAACGAATACAAATTTGGAGTAATTAATAGTGAATACAAATAGGTAGTAACCCGCCCGTTGGAGTACTTTCCTTGCTATTGCGTGGAGAACCCCTGTTGATAGATCTGCAACTTCAAAAAGGAAGATTTGTAATTGTTCCTCATAATCTGCCAACATAAAGATCTTTTCTACTTTTTGAGCAAGAGTTAGCGTGGTATCGAAAAATAGATCTTTACTAAGTGTGTCTAACTCGTACTCTACGTTATAACCTAATTTCTGGAATATAGTTAACATCCTTTCAGCAGAGTTACATAATCGTAGGTCCTCAAGAGATAGAATTTTTCCTCGACTCATTTTTACCCCTCAAAAAGGTTCAAATCATAATGAAGAGCTTAATTTCTAGTCTGTTCTAATTAATTATTTCATTATAAAAGTTTTGGAAAGTTAATATAGAATAATGTAAGAAAATCTATATACTTCTTGGGGTCCGTTTGATATATAGGACGCTTCCCCGCTAGAGATGCATATTTTCTCAATTTCTGGATTGCTAATTTAAAAGATAGTTGTTTTTTTCTCTTATATATTGAGCAAATATACAGAAATATTCCGAGAAAGTCACCGTATCTCCCGAATTTTGAGATTTTTATAGCTAATTTTTGGCAAATTATTACATCTTCTTTCGTTAAAGGATCTCCAATTTTAGAAGCTGGTTTAACCAACTTTTGAGGTAAATAATCATCAAGACTCGTATTCATAAATATCACCTTAATTGAATTTTCAAAAATTAATATAATCTACACAGTTTGTAATTACTGCCACTTAAGAGCACTGAACTGCTACTTTGTAGCAAGAGCACGTGCGCGACCAGGTGTGAAAATTAAGAAATGTATTATTATCACTTAAAAAAGGATTTTCTCCAAAGGCAGTTTGAAATTGAGATTTGACTGTCGTGAAATAACAATTTATTGGGGTGTCGTGAAACTTGGGTTTAGCCACAGTTCAATACTAAAATAAAAAAATTGTATGTCGTGAAATAACAATTTATTGGGGTGTCGTGAAACTTGGGTTTGAGTTCAAATCGAAATTGATTTAGAGAAAATAAAGAGGTCTAATCTTAAATTATTTTTTGAATTTCATAAAACTATGATTTTTAATTATTTAGAAGAAAGTTAAAAAACTAGTTTCTTTAAAAATTTTATTTAGAATTATTTAAATCATAAATATGCATTAAGGTATTATAAAAGAGGGGATAGAAATTTCTCAAGTCATAAGATCGCGTACAGAAGAACAGGTTATGAAACATTTAATAAAGACAAGTGAAAATGATTCGCTTAAAAAGATCTTATTAAATCCAACTTTTCAAAATATTTTTGAAAATAAAATTATTGTAATTAAATATTCTGATAAAGAAATCCCGCTTAGACCAGGGTTAAGCAAGAATAAAGGGAGACCTGATATCGTCTTTGAACTCCCACAGAATCCCATTAAGCATTTATTTTTAGTAGAATTAAAAGTAAATCCTGAAAGAGATGAGCATGTTGAACAGATTTTAGATTATTGTGAATCAATAGCACTCTTTACAAATGATCCTAATAACAATGAATATAACAATTATCAAGGAATTTATCCAATCTTAATGACTACAAAAATAATTAGTACAGTTAATAAATCCTGTAATCGTAGTTCCTGCCCTTATTATGCTGGTGGATTCTGTAATCAAGTGGTTCATTCAATTGATTATAACATTGCTGAAATATTAGCTATTGATTTGCGAAAAAACATATTTACTCGTTCTTTTTACCAGATTAGACCAATTCAGGCAATATTCGGAGGATTTGGGAGTTGGCAATATGTTAATAGAATTTTAATCAATGAAGTAATTGCATATATAGACAGTTATCCAAAGGTTGAAGATTTAAAAGACACAATTCCTACAAATACAATTCTCTCTGAAAACTATGTTAAATATTTTGAGGAAATGTTAGAGATTATGAAAGGGAAAATAACTACATTAAATTTAGTGAAGAATCAAATTGTATCAACCCCAGAAGTCGAGAATGCGATAATTAATGCAATTAAATCTGAATGGAAGGGAGAAATAATAGAGGAACAGATGGCAGAATGGGAAAGAGTTATGGCAGACAAATTGTACCAAGAGAAATATAGTACGAAAGAGTGGAATCTTCAATCCCTTGACAATAAAGGATTAACGGGTGCTTGTTTCGTTCCCACAGATTTGAAAGAGAATTAAATATATAAGATTTAAATTGGAAATTGAATTCATTTAGCCCTAATCCTGAAAAAAAAATAAATTGGATAAAATAGAGCTTAATACTACTGTTATGACTATGTAACCCCATTGAAAAATAGGCGGCGGAGCAGGTCGCCCGGCATGTAAGATGTTGGGTGAGCAGCGAGAATGTAGTGGGCGCATTCAAGTTTTGCGTGAAAAAAAGGGGGGATTTAACAACAGGAAATGCAAAAGTAGATAGCGTGCGCCTGTCACCATCTCGCTGCTTGAATGAATGCTAACCCCTCCTCCTCTTTTTGAACCATTTCTTTTTACATTTCAGCCCGCAGAAAAATAAAAATACGCCCTGTGGCTTATTCACGAACGTCACCGGCTTCCCCTTCCGTTTCCGATTAATGCGGATTGGAATTTCACGATTGCAATATGCACACTTAGCCAAATTCCGATAACCTTCTACCCATGAGTTGAGTGTAGCCCCCGATCCCCAAAAATCGTGAAAGGGTTGGAGTATAAACAATGGATTAGGGATCGGGGGATTCTACCACGTTCGGCACGATGCAATGGGGGTTTAGTGAGCGCGCTCAAATTTTGCGTGAAAAGGGGGAGGGGAATAATAACAGGAATGATTCCGTGCAAAAGTAGGGAGGGCGCGCCTGTCACCATCCCGCTGCTCGAATGGATGCTAACTACTCCTTCTTTTTTTCCTTGCAAACCACTCCTTTTTACAAAGTCATAATTTTTTACGCCTAATACATTTCTTCGTGCCATTCATATAATCAATTTTATAAAGTGTGAGACTTTTCTTTTCAAATTCATCCTCTAATTCCTTGATGGATTCTTTTCTAACAAAAACTATAACCTTCACTTTTAGACCTGAACTTTTGTCCTGCCAGTATTCTTCAATGCCTTCTTTCAAGGGGGTAAATATTTCCTTTAGGATATAAGCATATAAATTAGGATGAAGTAAGGTGCAATGAGTCCTACAACAACGAGGAATAGGATTTTTCTTTTCTTCTGAACATTTATCTAAACAATAATTGTGTTGATAAGAGCTATAGTCATCCATACGGAATTCACAAGTATCTTCTTCGCCATAGAAACAATCGAGGCACTCAGGATAATCTTGGCAAATTCTAAAATCCCAGAAACTTTTCTCTAAAATGGCTTTAAATTTCGAAATAGAAAACCCCCAATCAAGGGAATCAAATTGTCTTGGGAATTTTTTCATCTCAGAACGAATGAGCCTCTCTAATTTTTGTAAATCATTGATAACCAAAAAATTAATATCTCTGCATTTGGGCTTACCTTCTGCGTAATCTCCAAATATATATAAGTTCTTTAGTATTTTACCAAATTTTAAGGCTTTAATCAGTTTGAAATTCTTTATAACTTGTTTTTCTAGAGGACCCAAGAGGCCTCTATCAAATTTAATATTCATACAAGTAGGACATTTATGAAGGATTATGTTTTTGTTATCGACTTCATTTTCTGCCCCACATCTCTCACATATAATTCTATACATTTTATTCCACGACTCCCTCCTCTAATATAACTCAAAATTCTTTAAGATTATAAATATATTTTATAATTATAAATATATTTTACACATCCTTCTCCGAAGTTTATGTTAATGGTAAGTCTCTTTCCTCCTCCTCTTCCTCATCTTCTTCATCATAAATTTCAAATTCTTCTTCTTTAGGTATAGGAGATAAAAATTGGAATTTATTCAGAATATTAATTTCTTTATCTGTGATAGGTCCTAAATCCTTGACGGATTGTTTAACACCCTCTCGAAGAGTTAGTTTCCATTTTTCCCTTTGCCAATCTTCCCAACTTTTTCTATAACTACTCTCTCGAAGCCATTCCAATGCTTGTTCCCATGTAAGACTCGATAACATTATCTCACAATGTCCTTGAAATAAGATTTTCCATACATCTTCAATGTATCTTTGTGGAGTAGATACGATGTAAAATACTTCGAAAGAACAAGGAGCAGCCCCGCCCCCTAATGATTCACATTCAAATCCACAGTCTCTTGTTAAGTCACCACATTTAAACCGATACAGATGATTCTTTTCTGTCCCTTTTCTCTTCGGCATTTAATCTCACCTTTTCTTACCATTGGAAGGAAACGGTTTGCGCATTCAGCCCATCAATCTCAACAACGGAATATTAGGGGGAGGGGGGTAAAAAACAGTTATGGGTTGAACCTTGCACCCATTCCTTCAAATCCACCTACTATGAAATAAATTAAGAGGCATATAGAGCAGCGGGAATTTAGCGGGCATGTTCAACATGTGTGAAAAGGGGGAGGGGATTCCCCGGCTACCACGCCCTGTTGGTACCCTGGAGGGAATAATAACACTTATAAAAGTAGATTGAACGCACCTTTCGCCAGCTTGCTGCTCCAATTCTTGTCCCTCAATTAATATGTCTAACATGGATCTATAAATAAATATGGATTCAAATTTTAACCCCTGTTAATTAATATGTCTAACACAGATCTATAAATAAATATAGAATGTAATACTTAAATTAAAAAAGGCGAAACGAAGATGAGAAGAAAAACAACGTGGGCAATAATCTTACTTGCGGCATGTATTGTGGCGGTTAATTAAAATTATAATTAGGGTTGGGAATTGATGGCGAAGGGGAAGGAATTACAAAGCGGGGAAGGGATAAATATTTGGGGCATTGATTTCACGGCTGAATTTAAAAATGCCATGAGAAATTGGGATTTACCGGGGAAAGAGGTCTCCCCCATACATAGAGATATGCAAAAGTTAAAAAAAGCAGAAAGAATTATTAAGAACTACCTGAGTAATTGGGAGAAAGTGGAAACGATATTTATTTATAGACTATATCCTCTTGTTAGTTTATATCTGCGGGTTGGAGCATCAAAACCTGAAGGATTTGAAGATGATTGGCTCGGGTCTTTTTATCTCAATGCAGTGGATATTCAAGAAGATAGTGATAATGATAAAACCTTTTTAAGTTGGATGTTCGCGCCTCCAACGTCAGCTTATACTAATTTTGATGCTTTGCTCGATGCCGTTCATGATTGGTACTATGATGTTTCTAAATTCCTGGGCGGAAAGCTTCCAAGCGTGGTGGTGGGTAATAAGATCGATCTCAGGGAACAGAGAAAAGTCGACACGAAACAGGCTGAACTTCTCGCTAAAACGCTAGATCTGCCGTACGTTGAGACCTCCGCAAAAACGGGGGATAATGTAGATAGCGCATTTAAAATGCTTATAGAAGAATTCTTGAAAGTTCGTATCAAACCTGGGGACTAAGACCCTAAGATATTATAAAGTATGACCCATCCGTAAGGATTATAAGGCAGCTGTCGCATTTAAAATACTCAAGGCACGAGGTGGTGAAGTGGCGGATGATGAGTTTCGCGCGTTGGTCGCGGCATTGGGAGCGGTGATCGATGAGGACCAGGCTCGTGCAGTCATCAAGAATGATCTTGGCGAGTTCCAGGTCCAATTGAGGACGGGTGCCATATCGTACCGACCATTCTTCTGCGATCTCTGTAAGAATCCATGCGAGGATCCCTATGACGATCTCTGCTTCCACGATGAAGGTCCAGGGTGGTCGAACGCATCGCTGGATGCGGGGCAGCTTGCGATCCTTTCGAAGATCCACGTGATCCAGAACAACCTCTACCCGCTGGACTTGCTGGAGGAGCGCGCCAGCACGTCCTGCATCCAAGACCGTCGGAAGCCGTTGGCGAGGCGTTTGGTTTACATAGGGGACCTACGGGAGTGGGTGCGGGCGAACAGGGACCGGCTGGGGGCTTCATTCTTCGAGTTCTTGGATGAGATCGAGCGAGCCGCCTACCAACGAGAGTTGGATTTAATGGCAGGGCAATATTTCTCTAATGTTCCCTGAGCCCCTCTCGAATTGCCGGAACGTTCCCCCCACCATTTTGCGCATTCCTTGCGACCAAGAAGAGTTTAAATATTGGAAAGGGTTTCGTTTAAATAGTGGATGGACACCACGGGTGGGTCAAGAGTTGGTGCAGATTGAACTTCCACGAGTCGATCTTCGCGCGTACGCCGATCAGATCCGGGACGCCTTCGGGATCGAGGAGGACGAGGAGATCGATTTCGCGGCAATTGAGGAGGTCACGCCGGAGATCGACCGCCGCCGCGCCCTGTTCAAGTACTTCATCCCCGACGTCTACGAGGAGGGGCAGTACGACCGCCGGATGGACCTGATCGACGGGTGCATCTATTATTTGGAGAAGCGTGATGGCTCGCGATCCTCTGCCGTCCTATTAGCGTGGGGGGTGCGGGCAGGGGTGAGTCCGACGGATTTCGATCCCGCGGACTTCGAAATGAGCCCCTACGGGTACAACGCCTACCACCCCATCTTCTCCCTCCTTGGTTTCGGGTTTGATTATCCAGGGCTTGTCATCCCCTACTGGCCCAAGCACGTCAAGTGGTTCAAGGGGAAGAAGCGCAAGCTGGACATCAACGCGCATAAGATCTTCCTCCACGGGACTTACCACCCCCCTCCAGTCACTGAACGGATGCGAGCGCTCCTGCGGGTGCTGTCCGAGAAGGTCCAGACCCGTCCTATGACCGATGGGTTCAGGATTGGGAAATTCTGGGAGGAAACGACGGACTATAAAAAAGCCCGGATGGAAGCTGAGTATAAGCAGCTTGGCGCTAGGGTCGCCGCGTTGTGGAACAAAAGCGCGCTCGGACTGGAATCAATCCTTTTCGAGGTGCCGTTCCCCCACCACTTCACCGTGAAAAGCGAAAAAGCATCCATAAACCACTGGATTTGTCCTGGTGGAAAAATCATCATGCAGAGAATAGAGACGCTCATCCCCAAAAAGGCTGATTGGGAGGGGCTTTACGACGCGTTCCTGAGGCACTCATCCCGCGTCCGCTGCTACCGCAGGATCCATTTATTCATGTCGGATCAATTTTTCCTCGAAAATTTCGACCTCACGTTGCAAGATTGGATCCAAGACTGGGGGAAAATCGCGCGGCAGTGGCGGGATTACCGGGACGCCATTGCCCCATCGGGGACCACCCTCGATCGCGCATTCCTGCGGGGACGGGTAGTACCAACAGATCTCAAGGGACGCCTGAAGAACCTCCTGCGAGTCTGCAACATCCTGGAGGGCGATGGTAACATGCTGAACCGAGAGATTAGAGGCACTTTTCGAAGGGCGTTACAGTGGCTTCGAAAAAAAACAGGTAAGAAGGAGTTAATCCCATCAATGGAGGAGATCGCGGAGCTCCGCACCATCTTGGACGATTATGCAGTGGCGGGACGGAATGTCGTCACGATGTATGTGGGTACCACCGGGTTCACGGCAATTCAGGTCCTGGGAACGGAAGCGTGGAAATTTGAATTGTTGAAGGTGATTGGTGAGGCGTGCGCAGGTTATGGCATTGCATTTTTGGAAGATGTTGACACGGACGAGCCGTACCTCGAAGCGAACTACATCCACACCCCCTTTAATATGAATGAATTCATAGGTCATTTCGCTGAAGTGTTTGACGGAGTCCTTGATTACAAGCTTAGGAGATGGTTCATCCTCGCTCCTCCCATCAGGAGGGGTGATGCGAACCTTTACGATGCCGAGAGCGGGACGTGGACGTGGGAGCCGGAATTCTACCAGATCGCCCGGAAATTCCCCTCGAGAAAGTGATCAACCATTCCCATATCGGTCTGAATTGCTGTCTTATTTTGGCTGATTGCACCAACAACACACCAAGACACTTAATCAAAAACGTAAACCCGGTATATTTGGAAGGGAAAACTCTGGTAGAACTCCTCCCCGAGATGCTCTTTTAAATGATTGATGAAAGCGGGGATGGAATGCCGGCGATCGACGATCTGCCGTATCTTATCCCGGGTCCACCCTAGCGGCTTGAGGAATTGGTAGTTGAACTCGACGACCTCATCTACCATGGAGGTAGGTTCGAGGAACTGTCCAAAGCTGGTCTCGACAAGCTCGATGAATTTTTTGTTGATGTGAGATTTATACTCAAGCGTCAGGGTGAATTCTTCCTTGACGGTCCGTTTACTATCGAAGAAGGCGTGGAACCTGGTGAGGTCAAGATCCACCCCTAAATGTTCCATTCCATCTACCGTGGCCCAATAAAACGCGTCCTGTTCCGTGAATGCCGGACGGACGACGTACTTCTTCGGATCAAGGTGGATCACGATTATCTTCTTTGGATGCCGGAGGACGCGGAACATTTCCCTAAGAACGCGGTACGGGTTGGTGACGAATTCGAGGAGACCAAATGAAGTGGCGACGTCAAAATGCATGTCGGGGTAATGAATGTCATTGGCATCCCCGACTTCAAGGCGAATGCTTGCCCTGCGCGCCCAGTGCTCGTTCCCATAGGCGACGAGCTTGGGATTAGTGTCGATCCCGATGATCTCACCGCCTCTCTTGAGGTACGAGCCGAGCAGTTTCCCGACCGTGCCAATCCCGCAACCCACGTCTAGTATCCGTTCAGACCCCTTGAGGTCAATGATGGGGGCGAGGAACTTCCTCAACGTGGAGCTCTTGGCGTACCGATCCCGCGATTGCGTGTGATAATGGACGTACCCCCACTCAAAATCTCGTTCCAAATCATAGCTATGGATTGCCACGCCTTCCACCGATGCGATGGTATGAATACACTAGATCTTACGGACCGGTCGATTAAAAAGATTTCGCTTCATCACCAGAGTTGCCGCGACAGTTCAAGGATCTCTTTCGTGAGCAGTAGGGAGCTCTCCAGAAAACGCCGCGCCAGGCGGAACTGAGCCTGGATCCGGCGCCCGATCTTCCGCCGGATTTGCCGTTTATTTCGATGGTTCATCCGACCTCGCCTCCTTCAGCAGTGGTGTTGAAATCCACGACCACCTTTTCGGAGAGGTTGTTGGTGGCGCTGAATTGCACGTCCCGTTTAGACGGAGTGATCCCTGCCCCTTTATGCAGGTTCAGGAAGCGCTGCCCGCGGAAGGCACGCACGAAGGCACCCTCGATGGTGATGGAGGTCCCCACTTCGACCAAATCACCCCACTCGTCCCAGAGGGTGAGCAGGATGCACCCCGTTGGATCACCGACGAGGTACGTGGATACCTGGTGCATCTTCCCATCCCGCCGCGTCCGAACGGATCGCTCCTCCACCTTGTCCTTGACGAACACGGTGACGGTCAGGTGCTTGGTCTGGCGTTCAAGCGCCTCGATCGGGGTGATCTCGCCGCCAGGATCCTCCTTTCGCGCGATTGGCGCGTTCAAGACCCCGAAATTTACGGGGGGATCGACTTTCTGGAAGCTCCCGTACTTGCCAACGTTGAGCTGGAGCTGGTCTCGGAAACTGGTGACGTACCCGCTGCTGATCTCGATGAAATCCCCGACTTGCACGGCATTGCCATCGTCGTTCCAGAACGGGATGGCGATGGTGCCGGTGGGGTCGCCCGCGGTGAACGTGGTGATCTTGTATCCCTTGGCGTAGCGGGGCTCGGCTCTAGCGGTCAGCTTGACGATGATGTTCACGCTCTTGGAGCCTTCCCCCAAGTCCTTGATTTGATACATCATTTCGGAGTCCTCACCTTATAGTATACTCGGGGACGTCCTCGATGGCGGAGGGGTATCGAGAACTTCTGGATTCGCTCATCCAGCATGAGCTTGACCAGCACGTCGTAGATCGTGGTGCGCGGGATGCCCGTCGCCTTGACCAGGTCTCTCCGGCTGATTGGTCCCTTGCTGGAAACGATCCTGAAGAGATAGTCCTTGATGTTGATCGGGGGGAAGAAGATGCCCCGCCCCTTGTATTGGAAGGCTAACCCTTCGACTGTTTCTACTACCATTTCTTTTTTTCACCTCTAATTCATTAAATGAATGATCATGATCAATTGGAGTGCCTCACCACCACCCTTGGTAGGGAGGAAAGCCCCACGTCCCAAACCACGGACCAAAATCCACGGTCGCTTTCTCGGACAGGTTGTTCGTGGCGTTGAACTGGACGGCGTGGCTCGGTGGGACGATGCGCGCCCCCTTGTGTAGGTTCAGGATGCGCTGCCTGCGGGAGGTACGCCGCACGAAGGCACCTTCAATGGTGATGGAGGTTCCTACCTCGACTAGGTCAATTTCCTCGTCCCAAAGGGTGAGCCGGATGCAACCCGTCGGATCGCCCACCAAGAAGATGGACACCCGATGTCTCTTTCGATCCCAGCGCGATTGGATGGATTGCTCCCTCACCTTCTCCTTGACGAACACGGTGACGGTTAATTGTTCAGTCTGGTGCTTGAGCGCCTCGATCGGGGTGACAACGCCAGTGCCACCCTTAAAGGCAGGTTTTCTTTCGGTTGATTCTTCTACCATTTTTTTCACCTAATTTTTTATGATATTATGAAGATGACTGCTCGGATGGTGGCAGATCCTTGGTCCCGTAGAACGCATTGAGCAGGTCTGACACCGACTCGATCACGAGGTAGGCGTGGTTTCCCGGACCGCCAACCCCCACGGCGACTCGATGCTTGCGGAACTCGACGGGTTTCGCTTGCCTCGTCACGTTCCCCTCTCGGTCTACTTTCTCCCGGAACCGATCATTTGAAATGACCAAGAACTTCCCACCGAGTTTATTGGATACGCTCACCAAGTTGCTATCCGCCTCCGTCCCGCCAGTAACGACGTGGAACAATCCCCTTTCAGCATACTCTGCCAACCGCTTGTCCACCGGACCGTTCTTGCCTAGGACGCGATAGATGTTTGCGTCAAAGTAGACGGCGACCCGATCCTGCGGGATTCCGAGCGCGGCGATCTCTTCGAGCACCTCGAACACGCAATCTAGGGTAGGGGTCTTTTCCAAGGTCGGGTCTCGGGCCCGCTTGATATCGCTGTGAAGGTAGACCAAGTTTGTCCCGTCAATGAGCACGGATCCCGGGCAGAATTCAGGCAGGTTCCTTTCCAAGAGGGACTTACCGTTGACGTCCTGCGATAGCGAGGACCTCACGCTTGCCTGCCCCGCCTCTCGGTATGCCGCATTCTCGGGCATTCTCACGGGCTTGGGCACTGGTGGCGGTTCTATGGTGATGGGATTCGCTTTGGCGGGCTCCTCATCACCCTCTGATTTGGGATCAGCGGCACCTTTCTCTCGCAGGGAGAAGGAACAGCTCGGTTTCTGGAAGCTCGCCACGACAGCACGGACTCGCGCGCCATCCCCGTCCTCCCCGTAGGGAATGTCCTGCTTGTGCATCCCACACCCCACCACGACGTAAGGGGGCGGGGTGCTGCTGAGCAGCTGTGGGGGGTCATTCGGATCGATGTAATGATAGCCCTTGATGACGTCCGCGTCGCACAGGTCGTAGTTGAAGCGGTCAACGATCTCTACCACGTTCGGGCTGGCAGCTTCCAAGTGGAGCCGGCAGTAGATCCCGTTCGATTCGCTCTGCTGCATCACCATGATGTCCTCGGCACTCATCTGCGGGATGTCCAGGTGGGGGAGGGTCGCGGCGTCGAAGTTCGGCGCGGGGCGATGGGATTCAGCGGGAAGCTCAGGCAATGGGGGTGGGCTGGGCATCTGCTCGACTTGCTCTCGGAGGTCTGCTATCTGTTCCTGGATCGTGGGCGCTGCAACTTCAGTAGGTGGGGTCGGAGCGTCACCCGCGGCTGTGGTGGGTGGCTGGGTTCCTTGGGCAGGTTCCTGGGCATCAACCTTCAGACCGGGGGGAAGCATTCTCAGATCGCCCAAGAGACCTATTAAGTCGTTCTTGATGGAGACGACTTCCCCATTGGCGAACGGGGTCTTCGTGGTGATCTTCCGCACCCAGAAGAGGAGCATGTCGAATCGCTGCGCGATGACACCATCATGGCGCGCCAATCCCAGCAGGTTTGGGAGTGGATCGTTCCGGGGGATGTGTTGCTGCCCCCGCCCGATGATCCAGCAGAAAACGTTCCGCAGGAGGGTGTCTGCCTCCACGAGAATTTCTTGAGATTGGTGAAGGCGATGGATCTTGCGGATGGACCTCTTGATTCGCGAGGCGTAGTACTGGTCGTGCGAATGAACCCCTTGACCGACGATCCCGCGATCATCGGGATCGAAGAACTCCGCTTGATCCTGAGATGGTTCAGCCCGTAGGTCTGGCGCGGTTTCGGCGGCTGGGGCGTTGATCGGGTCCGTTGAAGCATCAACGACCAGCTCGACCAGCGCTCCATTAGCAGTCGGTCTTGGGACCTGACCCTGGTGTCGGGTGGCGTGATAGTGGGCGACCTCTTGGAGCTCAGTGGCGCGCTGGTGCTGGAACAACCAGTAGGACAGGCAGGCGAACCCGACGAACGATCCGTAGATGAGACCCGTGAGGGCGATCATGCCCCCCAGGGAGATGGGGAGAGTTGATTGGAAGATTGCGAAGAAAAGGTACACGATCCAAGCAATGATCAGGGGGTAATGCCCGTAATCGAGCAGGTAGTTACTAAGCTTGTGGTAGCGGTACTTCCCCAAGTTGACGAGGGAAGCGTGTCTGGCCCTGATCTCCTCCTTATGCCGCTCCATGTAGCGGTTCAGGGCTTGGCTATCGAGCGAGAGGACGTCCACGCGGCTGGTCGACCCGGAGAAGTAATCCCACTGGTCCTCCTCGTGCACCAGGATGAGGGGGCGGATCAGGAATCCCACGGGCAAGCCATCACATTCGTACGAGTGCTGAATGAGGGGTTTGTGGAGCGTGATGAAGTGGTGCTCCTTGACCGAGGTTCCCCATTGGAATGGTCTTCCCCGCAGCAATGCCCGGCGGATGCGAGCGCACTCCATGTCCAGGCGGGGGACGATGGCTTCGGCACCCTCCACGTCCTCGGCGAACCCCACGATCATGAGGTCGCAGACGTAGTAGCCCTCGAACTTGAGGAGCCAGGCGAAGTTCAGGAACGTCGACTGGTGCAAGATGCGCTTGTACCCCTGCCCCTCTAAGAACCTCTGGATGAGGGCGTTCCAGTTGACCCCCGCTGCTGCAGGCGAGACCGATTGATCCTCCACGACGCTAGCGGTCACCATTAGAAAAATCCCCCGTTGAACAAGTTCTCAAAAAAATCATAAATTTCGGGCACGAATATTTCGAGCCCATAGCTTTGATCGAGGTACGTGGCTATAATGGCGAGGAAGGCAATAGTCACGATGCAACCAATGGCTATCTTCTTGGCCCCTACGAGATATGCCATGAGCGCTATCCCAATCAAGCCAAAGAAGGCAATGGTGGTAATGGAGGTGACCCACCCCATCAGGGTGTCCCACCATACGATATAATCAATCATTAGCTCTCACCATTTCACCACAAGTTCGGAGGGAAGATCAGCTTGATGCCGAAGTTATCCTGGATGTAATAATCGATGACCAAGAGAATGACGAGGACGGAAAGGGTGCTCACCACGCCTTTCTGGAACCCCGGGTCTATCCTGGTCAGGGCAGCCGTCACGAAGACGAGGGCGCCGAGGATCACGACCGCGACCGAGGCAACGTACTGCATCACGTGTATGAATTCGGTGAAGTAAGGCGTCCCCACGGGAGGCACGAGGAGCGGGATGCCGTACGTCTCTAAAAGACCGAAATGGATGATCAGGAGCACGATGAGGACGAGAAACGAGCTGAAGAAGAAATACTTGTAGGGCTTGGCTTGGAACTGCCCTAACGCTGCCATGACGAAGATGTAAGTCGCGCAGAAAATGAACGCGCCGAAGCAAACGAAATTGACGATCGCCATCACTTGACTGTACGACTCGCCGGCAAAGTCCAAGATGCTATAATCTAAACCTATCATACTAAAACCTATCATTATGGTCGCAACCTCCGCTTGATTAAACTTAGCACGACGCTCACCACCCCGACGGCGACACCGATGCCGATGACCGCGTAGAGGGGGTAACCATCGTAGGAGAGATTCCCCGCCGTCAGGATGGCACCCTCATACAGCGAGGTCGATTCGGAAACGATTTGGATGGAGAAAGCGTGGTCCAAGTACTGGTCGAAGTGGATGATCAACATGACCCCGCTCAACCCAGTGATCACGTTCTCCTGGTAGAACACCTCCCCGAAGTCGTAGATGGTCAGCGTGAGGGGGACGTTAGGGCAGCTGCGGTTGAGCTCGTCCACCAAGTCAATGTCCAGGACGATGGAGTGGCTCCCCATATCCAACGAGGAGTCCAACACGAGCGTCGTATCGAGGTGGGAGATGTTGGTGTAAATCTGACTGGAATACCCCTCGTATCCCTGCGCATTGGCGTACAGGTAGTACTCCCAGATACCCGCCTCGTCCTGGAAGGTGAAGTTGTGGGTCCCCAAGTCGATCGGGAGGGACCAGTACAAGGAGTGATTCCTGCAGAGCCACAGCTCATCGAGCGGGGCTTGGCACTGCACGGAATAGTCCAAGATCATTTGATCGCTCGCCTTGAGGGGAAGTCCATAGGTCAGGTCGTCTATGGAGGGGAAAGGCGTGCAATCCGAGAGGATGATGGATGCTCGGACGGACGTCGCTGCGTAAACCGACGTTTCGATCGTGTCGATGATGGCCGTATAGTTCCACCTCAGGTAATCGATGACAGGTTCCTGGATGTAGAAATTCCCGGAGGGGTCGGTCTGGTGGTCCTGCTGCCGGAACCACGAACCGTTCTTCAAGATCGTCTTGGAGAAGGGGTAGAGCGCGAGCGGGTTGTTTGAGAGGATGTCCCGCATCGTGAGGTAAAGCTGAACCTCTTGGTAGTATGGATCTTCCGAGAGGAACAAGGCAATCGAAATGGGGCGGTGAAGCACGGTTAAATTACCAACAAGTGCGGTGAAGGTATTCCCGTCCGCATCCCTCAATGTCAAGTTGAGTGCGAACGTTCCCACGCTCCCCATGAAGCGTGAGTGCAAGTAATTTCCCTCGGCGGTGCCGACCAACTCATCCCAAGGACCCAAGCGAATCTCCGTGATCGGCGCCCTCCCGTCCAAGCAGGACACGTTCAGCCAGAACGATTGGCTCGCGTAGATCGTGGCGTTCAGCAGGGTCGGGACGATGACGGGATCGGGGTACCGGACGATCTCGAGGCTGGCCCAATCGACGTGGGCGTAGAGAATGGCGGGTCCCGTCACCGAGTAGGAAATATCATAGAGGAAGCTGATGGATTGGTTCACGACCCAATCGCCCGAGATCAGTGAGGTGGCGTGCTGCACGTCTGGCGTGGTGGGATCTGCCACGGAATCCCGGATGTAGCAAAGTGACATATTGGTACTCGCCCCGATCACGGAAATTTTTCCTTGGTAGGTCGTCGTGATCGCCCCAGTCGTGTGGAACCAATCGTAGTGCGTGAAGCGCAACCCCAGGAGCGTGTCAATCCCGTAATACCCCAAGTCGTAGGTCACCGTGAACTGGACCCGGCTCGTTTCGCCGCCCGGATCGGCGGGTCGCTCGACGTAGTAGGTCACGGCATCCTCGGCGTAGAGGTCAGCGGCATTTCCAGTGGCGGTGAACCCAGGCGAGTGGAGCGCGATGGAGGACGCGTTGATTTGGTTGAGGGACACGTCCTTGCGGATCTCCAGCAGGAACCAGTAGAGGTAGAGGCGCTGCGTCCACGTTCGCGGCTGCGAAAGCTGATGGGATAGCTCGAATTTCACCTGGATCTCGTCGCCGATGACGTAATCGGAGTGAGGCTGGGGGATTTCATACTCCTGCCAGCCGTAGGTGCGAGCGATGCTTCGCGAGTCGGAGTCCACCTCGTGGATGGGCACCCACGTTGCCCCTTGGTATTCAATGGAGACGGTGAGGTGGGTGTTGAGGGTATATCCAAATTCAGAACCAGTCCCGCACGCCTCCCAATTCAAGACGAGGGTGTGATTTTCATCCAAGGTCACCCCACTGGTCGAGAGCATGAAAATGGCATACGTCGAGCCCGCGCTGGTCGCAGTGAAATCTTGCCGGAACTGGAGCACGGCATCTTCCGAGGCCAGGGTGCTCAGGTCCCCATAGATCGTGAGGGGCTGGCTCCCCACGTCGCAGACCGTTGGCGTGCGAAGGAGGTAGGTGGGCGTTAGCGCCATCGAGCGCAGTGGCGTGGCGGGATCTGGGAGCGAGGTCGCATTACGTGGCAGGTCTTGCTGCGCAGGGGTCATACTATACATGCAGAGAAGGGAGATGGCAAGTAGGCAACCCAGCGCTATGCTTCCAATGATCTTTTTCCAACTCAATCGACTTCGATGCACTAGTCCCACCACCCACCAACATTTTCTTGCTCATATCGGTGGTGATGTCCCATGGATTTTCGTCGAAGGTTCGCATCCACCCGTTCTCCTTGGAGAGAATCCTAGTTGGGCGGTGCGCCCCTTCAACGCAGTGGTAAAAAAAAGTGATACCACTTTCGGTTGAACCCATTATGTCAACTAGTGGCGAAATCAGTATATAAAAGGGAAAAATCTAGGAATGGAAGGTCCCCAAGGCGGTAGTTCGCGCTTGCGGGATCAGGGGTTCCACCTCATTTTTGAGTTCATTTATAAAGGGTGTTACGATTGAGATGATCCCGCTGTTCTCTCTCGATCGAGCGATCTCGCAGGTAGGGTTCCCGCAGGTAAGTGCCACCCAAGGTTACCAAGGGTGATCGCGAAGATCAAGGGGGTTCGACCAGAAAACTACCCCATATTCGCCCCAATTCGAGACCGCCCCGGCGCAATTTCCCGTGGGCGCCAGTCGGTGGGGATATTTTTTCCACTGGATTTTTATACGATCTCCCACCAACTAGTCACGGAGAGCTTAGTGCTTGCATTTTGATACCACTTGAACCCATAGGTAGTGGGGCGCAAGCTTCTTTTTGATCTCTCCATCCCCACTACCGCCTCCTCAGATTCTTATCACAAAACAGTAATGCAGAGCGAATTCTCTAAAAAATCCTGTCAAGACCCATAGATCGACCTCTCCTCCGTCTTAAATCATCGTACTGATGATGACTACGAGGACTATGTAGCGAACCTTACGCGCTGAGACCTAGAGGAGGATGCGTCCCCCTGGATGCGAGTGTGCTGGACCACCACGCTTCCCGATGGAGGAACCGGCCAGGGATCTGGCTTTTTTCTAATCGTAACGTCCTTTATAAATGAAATCAAAAAACGCGCATCCCTCCACAAATCGCGCGCGTAGAATCCGCATTTGACGCGTCCACAGGCCCGTGAAACCCGCTTTTTCCTTTTTTATATAGTTCGAAAATCAAAGTTTATTTAACGAAAACTTTGGGCGTTTCGACCTCAAATCGTCACCGCCTGGGTTTCGTCATGGGTTCAAGTGGGATCCCCCTTTTTTTGGGGGATTGCCTCCTTGAGCACGGTTTTGAAAAGAACTTTTTTGGAAAAGAAAAATAGGAGGCTATTATTTGGCTAGAACAGAATCAACAAGACTTGCGCCCGATCTGAGTTACGATTACGTGGATTACCACGACTACCACGGGCAGAACGGCGAGGCAGTTGATATCGGCAACCTCTACCGCAAGATCTATGGGCTGGGACCAAGGTCGTCTACCCTCAGGCAGACCAGGTACCCCTACCCGGAAGCCTTCGACCCCGAGTGGATCCACGAGTACGGGACCAACGGCAAGTGCATCTGGTGGGTCGTGACCAATTCCCATAAGGGAGACAGCGTCATCGGGAGCGTGACCATCCCGCTCGACTTCGAGCACGGGCGGGGTCTCGTCCGCGGGTTGCTGATCGACCCGGACTACCAGGGGCTCGGACTTGGGGGCTACATCTACAACAAGCTATGGTTGTTGTTGGAACAGCGGACGAAGGGCAAGATCCAGATCTTCTGGTGCGAGAACCGCACGGCCCACCCGAAATCGCAGAAAATTGCGGAGGGCATCGGGTTCCGTCCGGTCGGCATCCTGCCGAACAAGGACGTGTTCCTCGACAAGCGGGAATCGGACCTACTGATGGCACGCTACGCCCGGAACACCCTCAAAAGTCGTCGCACGGAGCCGACACTGATCCCCGAATTACTGCACGGCACGCGCGGCATCTACCCCGTCATTCAGAAGCAGTTCCGGTTGGAGGACGCCATCCGCTCGGATATCCCCCGCGTCCGCGCCAACGGCTACGACGTCCGGGGGCAGATCGCCAACGACAAGTACGACTACCTTTACTGCACGTTTCGCACCAATGGGAGCCAGCTCAAGTGCTTGGTCAACCCGCGCATTCACTGCGCGGAGAAACTGTGGTTTACGCCTGAAATCGAGCCCACGGAGCTCGCCACGCTCCTGCGGTTCGCCCGCACCACCCTGAGCCCTGCACTCAACTACATGGAGTGCTACGTCTCCGCCTACGAGCCCGACATCCAACGGGTGTTCGCGGACAGCGGCTTCACCGCCACCGGGTACATCCCTGGCTGGGACGTCGTGGGGCAGACCCGGGAGGACCGGATCATCTTCTCGTGGGTGAGAGAACTTCCCCCTTTGTCGGCGATGCAGCTAACTCGGCGCGCAAGCAAAATTGCATCAATCTTTTTGAGTTGAGGGAACGAGATGTTGGGGCGAGCGATTGACCCCATCCCGCCTCCCCCTCAATAGTTTCCCACACTTTATTTTGAAATTATTATTTGCACGCCTTTTTTACCCCACCACACCAGCCAACAATTTTATAATAAACTACGGAACATCTCTAGCAATTTTGCGCAAAATCTTTAAAAACATTTAAGAAAAGGGACCCCCTTAACATGATTAATCGAAATGTCTGCCATTGAGGGTATTACTGAACGCAGGTTCTGAAGATAGAGGGTTGGAATGGAATTGAATGATCAAGAGGTACAGAAACGCTTAGAAGTAGAATTTCTTCAGCGAATCCCATTAAAGGAATTGGGCGAACATCTCCTACGAATGAAAGAAACTTACGGCTATCAGGCGACTAGAGTTGTAGGTGCGCAAGCAGGTATTTTAAGTGAGGTTTTAAATGATAAGTTTAAGGACGCTACGCTTGGAGATATCGGGCAGTTCATGTCGCACTTGGCGGAGATTCTTGGATATGATGCAAGTGTAGTTATCGCCCCACATCGAAAAGCTCTCCTGAACTATTTTAATGAAAAACTGGAGAAGGCAACATTAGGGGAAATCGGGGACTTCTTCTCTGGACTTAGCCAAATGGCTAGGTTTTGGGTTAATGAGATTTTTCAATTGCGCATCAAGGAGATCTATAGAGCTTTTGAGGAGAAGGCACCAGCATCTTCGCTAGGAGAAATAAACCGGTTTCTCGAAGGCCTGTACTATGACTTTAGTGCTTATAATGATGTGATTCAGGTTTACAGGAATTGGCTCTTCCAGACCTTTGAATCGAAGCTTCGTGATCATCCGATTGGGGAGATTGGTGCATTCTTATACTTCCTTTCTGAGAGATCTGAGACCCTTAAATACCGCCTTTTCCAAAACAGGGCGAATCTTTCGATAATATTCAGGGAAAATGGTCAGACATCCGCGATTGAAGAAGTTGGCTCGTTTTTCGCATCATTGAAAAGTATTGATCAAGAGCTGGCTTGGTTTATTTTTCAAGACCATAAAAACGCCATTTCCGAGCTTTTTTCAGAACGGTTAGAAGCCGCTTCTATCGAAAAGGTTACTGCGTTCCTCTCGGGCATTGAATATTTCTCCTACAATTGTGCTAACGCCCTCCTCCAAATTCACAGGGAGAGATTTCTTGCATCTTTGGAAAATAAACTCCAAGAGACTTCCATTTACGAGCTCGCTGCGTTCCTCGCCTGTCTCTGGCGCGCTTCCAAACAAGACGCCAAGTCATTCGCGGAAAGCCAAAGGACTGCCTTATCATCGAAATTTCAGGAGGGGATCGCAGAATCCCTGCTTAAGAGGCTTGGGAAGTATCTATATACGCTCGCAAGGTGTTCGGACGAAGCTGCGCAACAGGTCATCCGAGTTCATGACAAGCTCCTGAAAAAAAGGTTCCAAGATTCATCATTATACGAGATCGGAGAATTTTTATATTGGTTGGCGAGCCCCCCCTTCATACGGGGATTTATCCCAACAAGGGCGCAGGAAGGGTCCTACGTCTTCGGTGAGTTACGTCGAGAGAGATTCCTCCGCGCCCTTGAGGGCTGCTTCGAAATACCAAAAGCAGCTCCTGTTTCCCTTCATTTTTTGCAGACTTATTATCCGTTATTGTCCGAGTTATTCCAAGAAAAAATAAGAACGTGTTCGCTCGGAGACCTTTCTCCATTTTTTTACGGGATGATGAGGATTTCCCTCAAGATCTACCTGGATTTCATGAGTCATCACGAGCTAACTTTACTAAATTTTTTTGACGAACGATTAGAGCGCTTGGCTCCAACAGAAATACATTTATTCTTCAATTTCTTCCCACCAGACGCGAGGGACGACATTTTCAAAAAATATCACGAACGATTGTGGGGGAGATTCGAAGCATACTTACCGAATTGCTCCCTTCCCGAATTTGAAGCCATGATTTTGACCTTGCTCCTCGATTCAGAAGCAACGCCCCTCAAATTCGTACGGGGGTATAAAGACATAATCCTTGAAACCCTTGGCGAAGAACTTCACCGTTCCCCGCTCGATACGATTTCATTCACCCTCCATTCATTTGCGCTGGATCACAGGCCATTATGGCTTGAAATCGTGCAAATACTGAAAGATCCCTTGATTGAGACGTTGCAAAATCACCTTGAGAAAACCTCACTCCAAGAAATCGGGCAGTTTCTAGGGGAATTCTGGGATTTTGATCCAAATACGCGAGAATTGACCGGATTGGGATCTGAGATGCTTGTTTCTTGTAAAACACAGTTATCGAGCGCACTGAGCGAGAAAATTCCTTACACCTCCCTTACCGAATTGGGGCGCTTTTTACACAACGTGGCCTGGATCTCTAACCCCATCGCCAAAGAGTTTATCAAGGCGCACATAGAGGCGATCTCGGATTTGTTTGGCGTTCGCCTGTCGTCTTCCTCTTTTCAAGAAATTGAGGACTTTCTCTCCAGTATAGGTCAAATTTCTAAAAAAACACGCAAATGGCTCGCCGAAAAGCACCACGCGGCACTGGTCGAGCAGGTGGAGCGCCGATTGCGCGGCGATGACTTCCCTTTAAAGGAAATTTGCGAAGCTTTCCGCCAATGCATCCATCTTTTTGGGTCCCGCGTTCCCAAGGTCATTCAAAGATATCAAGATAAGTTCCTTCAAGCCATTGACCTGATTCTCGAGAAAGCGACATTAGCTGATTTCGCGACGCTCCTTAAATCCGCTCCTGGGGACGTGGTCAAGCAAATAGTCCGCAGTCACAAGCGCACCCTGTCGCAGCTACTTTTCCGCTCCTCGCTGAAGGATATCGGTTCCTTTATTGAGATGTTCCATCTTAAAGGTTTTCCGAGGGAATTACTGGTGAAGTACGGTGATAAATTCATGGAAATTTTCGGAGAAAAAATTCGGTTCTCTTCGCTCTCTGGCATTAATTGCTTTCTCCACAACTTTTATTACCTCGATCCAGAGCGCGCAGGCGAAATTGTCGCCTCTCACGAGGATTCCCTCAGTAAAGTCTTCAGCCAGAGGATTAAACAGTCCGATGTCTCTGAGATTAACCGCTTCCTTTCAAATTTGGTGACGTGTGCGCCACTGAGCGCGATCCATATCCTCCATGCCACCAGAGCCACTCTGATCGAGGAGACGCAGGCAGCGCTCGAGTGGGTCGGTTTGGACTTCCTGGGGGACTTCCTGTCCACTCTCGCTCGAATCTCCGAACCCATCGCACAAGAGGTCTTGCAAGCGTATCACGACAGCGTCCTCGAAAAATGGCGAATCGCTTCAAAAAACGAAAAGGAGGAGTTTCGGTCCAAACTTCCTCCTACCTGGGATTTTAAATTGTTACTAAAACTTGGGAAGTATTCTAACGAGGAATTACAAAATAATTAATAAGGTTGGTTATCATGCTCGTGGGATAGAGGGAATAAAATTTTTGTATTGTTTGTTTTGAATTTTTATAATAAGGCACGAAACATCTCGAGCAGCTTATTATCGGAGAAAAAGTCCATATAACCGTATTTTTCGAGGCTGTCTTTAGTTAAGGGAACATTAAGACTAAGCCCCTCATAATGCGTGGAATTTGGATCGATGGGCTTTGGACTTCGTTGGAACTTGACAATCAGATCATTCTTTAAGAAATCAAGAAAAGTATCCAACGGTTGGCGTTCTATTCCAATTTGGCCCGTAATCCAGTTGAAGAAGGCGGTGACATCCGCCAATTGATCATCGAAATATTCGTGACTCCAAGGTTTATCCACCACATCCTGCAAGGCAATTTTTTCAAGATTTTCGGATATAATGGTTTCAATGAGTGGATTGAGTTTCGAGGGCAATTGAGAAATCGCAGAATTCTTAGAAAGCGTATAGCCATTGTACATTTCCGGCGCATCGGCTTCCATCATTTTTTCTGCTAAAATACGCCCAGTAATGGCTAAATGGTCACCAAGGAATTCGAAGACTTGGGTATAGTAGCTATTCGGATAGCCCATCGGGGTTTGAGAGGAGAGGGTGAATTTAGCCGCATTTCGAAATGTATAAAGGGCTTCAATGGTCCCCTTACAGCAGTTCTGTAAAAAGAGTAACTCGAGAGCCTGACCGATTTTTTCAGAAAACTGCATCATGACTCGGCTCATCGTTTGAATGTTCATCCACTTCCAGCTTTCCATATCGTCTTTCGCAACTTTTTCATGAGCATTCGGCTGAACGTGGGCATCTGGGCAAATTTCATCGAGATTTCCACTATGCCCGAGAATGACGATGCTCCATTTCTTTGCAGAAAAGTTCGTGGCCACCCAATCCAAATACTCTGAAAAGGCTTCCTCGCTGGCACTATCGGTAAAGTCTAGCGGCACCCCTCTTGGGTAATTCGGGAGTTTCTCTTTTGTAATTATGGTTCGATGCAGTTTCTCTTGTGCAAATAAATCGTATTCCACTACGACTAACAGCTTCTCACTTTGAACGCCCGCACCAATCATTCTAATGATGGCTTCAAACTCATCTGACAGATTATTGTCATAGGGCATCCAATACAAAACGATCCAATCGTATGATTTCCTTTCGGTCATGTTTATCATATTCTGTTATTATATTAGTTCTTTAAATATGAAATGGCATGTGATGTTGAAGCTAAAAATCTACATGCACCAGTGGGCAGTGTAGTTCACGAGGGCAAATTGGGCTGCAAAAATGCTTTGGGAAGTAGGTGTGAAAAATGTATACGGGCACAGATCCGCATTATTGAAAGAAATCATGAAATGGATGTGCGCACCGGTTCCATGATATAATAAATTCCCTAACGTTTGATTTACTTCGACGTATTGCCCTGGATTCACGCGAATCGCATCCGCTTGCAACTGCCCATAGGTCTCATTCAAGGCCCAGGATTCGAATGCTATCTCGATCTTCCATTGGTGATTGAGCCAGAGCCGCACGTTCGTTTGCCAATGTCCGCCTTTGTCGTTATACCAAAAATCGACAGCCTCAACATATGCCGCGTGAGGTGCCACAATGGCAGTTGTACTGTTTACCCCAAAATCTATACCATTATGGAACGTATCTAGTGTCAATTGCCCGTACCCATAAATGTAGCTATTATTGGAGAAATCGTACATTGGCAGTAGCAATGCAGGATCCTCC
>JABXJT010000042.1:39300-40579 GCA_013375455.1 Candidatus Helarchaeota archaeon
GTGTCAATTGCCCGTACCCATAAATGTAGCTATTATTGGAGAAATCGTACATTGGCAGTAGCAATGCAGGATCCTCCCCGAGTGCAAGGGTGTTCGGATATCGGAAAAATCTATACCAAATGGCCATGCTTCCCACTACTGCTGCAACGCTAACGATAATGATAACCGCGAGGAGTTTTTTCTTCATTTAGCTTCAACTAATATCTTCAGCTCTCCAACCTTTAAATGACTCACTCCCTCATACAAAAATTCACATTCTTATTCCTCATGTCGAATTGCACCCATCGAAACCGTATGCGACCGACCCCATCATCAAGAAGGATGTAGTGGATCTTTTTTTCAACTAGTATCAGCCAAACGTGGACTCCTCTAGAAGTGATTTCTCCTGTAGGTACCGCTCATTCACTTTCTCCTGGGATCGCTTTTTGCGGATCAAATGCATCAGCGCGTAACCTGCAAAGGTCCAACAAAGGATGGCGAGAAGTATATCATTCTGAGAAGGAGAGGAAAAGGAGAGAAAAATTACCAAGCTCCCTAAAAAGGAATTCATCGCGATTAAAGCTATCAGCCCCGTCTTGGAAGTTTTCTGAAAGCTTGGTAACTTCCTCGCGAGCGTTAGTCTTAAAAAAAGGATTCCCGCCATTAATAATCCGATGCCCACTAGCAATGACGCCGGGTCGTTGACATCGCGAATATAGAACACGACTCCAACGACTCCTAGAATAAGTAGCATGAAACTTCGAACCAACCCATCTTTCAGCTCAAAATCCATCTTCGACCGCTCCCCATTCTTTGATGAGGCTATATGTTCTAGTTATTGAATGTGCTAGCATCCCATAAAAACATAAAGAAGTTTTTTTGTCATAGGGCATCCAATACAAAACGATCCAATCGTATGATTTCCTTTCGGTCATTTTTACCATATTCTGTTATTAAGTTAGCTCTTTAATTCTCCTCTTTCGCACCGTTCAAATCATCATAAATCTTAATTCCTCTCTCGCATTTTTTAATTTTTCATAAATATGTAAATTTATAGACCTTTCAAAACACCCTTTCGTAATGAAAGATTTCCTCCACGAGCGCTTTGGTGGGTGCAAATTCAATAATAGATCCATCGAAATGGGGGAGGATATTAAGATATCGACTCTCGAATTGGGTGATGAGTTGATCCAACTTTTTCCGGAGGATGCCATAGCTTTCCTCAGTAATGAGGGCAGCCATCACGTGCTCACCGTACGCCAGGAGTATTTTAAGGTCCTCCAACTCAATTATTTTTAGG
>JABXJT010000043.1 GCA_013375455.1 Candidatus Helarchaeota archaeon
TAGATTACTTTACTCATGTAACAATAGAACTCATCCATGCCACGCCCTCCAAACTCATTAAAAACGAGCTCATATCCGTCTTTGAAGATATGGCCAACAATATTTCCACTGAAAATGATTTTTATGTGCTTTTCGATGAAGAAATAGATATGGTATGGGAGGCGTTAGAGTCACTCACGAAATCCCATCCATATATAAGGCCTTACCTTGATAAAATTGCCGAAAAATTAGGGTAAAAGAACATAAAAGCATGGATGTAATGGGATTTGAATCAGAAATGCCCTCAATGTGAAAAAGAAGCAGAATTCATCTCCCGCGGTAAATGTTATTGTGAAAATTGTGATCTGATTTTCAAAGTTAATAAACAGACTTTAAAAGCTAAGAAGAAGGGAGAAACACAGCTCCAAAAGTTAGTACTAAAACGTAAAGTACATCCAGATAGTCGAAAATATATTATTGAACTTGTCGGAGGATCCACTGTTGGTATCATAATCATTCTCATCCTCTCTTTTATCAATTCAACCATTGCAGCCTTTTTTTCCGCGTGCTTCCTGCTCTCTTTTATCACCGTTCTTTGCCAAGTTGAGAAAATTAAAGATAAACCATTATTCATCTACGAACTAAAAGAAAACATACCTAAGGAAAAGGTTCTAGGATATGCGAATAAAAATTGCTCGAATTGTAGAGGGGCTGGTTTATGTACGAGATGTAATGGGTCGGGTCGGGATGATGACAATTGGTCGAGGGGATATCAATGTACCCCCTGCAAGGGATCTGGAATATGTTCTTGTATTTTATCTAAAATTGAAAAAATTCAAAAAATTAAAACCCCATAACTATGGGTATCATCTATAGATTGCTGCCGATGGTTGAAGTTTATTTTAATGCTTAACCACCTAATATTGTATATTTTAAGAATTATAAATTATAGAACAATGAATATGAAAAAACGCTCTTATTTTTTGATACAAACTTTCTGTCCCTTTTTAGTCCTTTTAATAATAATCTTTCCTTTTCTGGCTAACTCTTCCAATAATTCTTTGGGAAATTTTCTTTGCATTACATTATAGGTACGACATCCAGATCTGGTTTCTTTTAGAAATGCTATAACTTCCTTTTCCACCTCAGAGAGATCTTTAACCTTTTCTCTCTCCTTTTCTTCAAGGATCTTATTAATACTTACGTCTTGATATTCAATGCATTTAACTCCTTTTGCTTCTAATATTCTCAATGCATCTGCAGTGTAGTCGGGTGCTATGAATAATAAGTGGTCCCTATCCTTGACATATTCTCCTGATTTCAATAAAATTTGCATATCCATCCAATTACAAAATTTCTCGGCCCACCTCTTATTACAAATTACGGATTTAATTTCTCCGAAAGCCCTTTTTACAATCTCTCCGCGATGAGTTTCGCTTGCAAAAATATCAAAATGATATCCTGCAACTTCCTCTACTTGATTTCTGATATTAGCACGGTTGAATCCCCAATCGAGTAATTGAGGAATTGCGTTTTGTTCGCGAGCATTTTTTTCGTAAAGATCTTGAACTTGTTTCCAAATTTCCTGTGATTGGTCGATGTATTCAAAAATTTTGGAGACGATTAATTTTACCACGTGGCTCATATAGAAGTCTAGCTTCCCTTTAAATTGATTTAGAACCTCATCCACCCCTAGTTTCCCGAAAGTGAATTCCATAGTCTCGTACAAAATGCTCTCGGTCAGTTCACGTTTTTCTTGCGCTGACAAATCCATCAATTTTATTTCATTATCTTCAGTGATGCGATAGAATTTGTAAAAATTCTCTCTTAATTCCTCATACTTCTCTTTATAGCAGGTAAAGGCAATATAAACGGATGTATCTCGTCGATCAATGATTCCTCTGAGAAACCTTGAAACGATAATTTCAGTTAAAACGCCTACCTTATCTTGCGTGATCAAGGATTCTAATTCATCAACCAAGATACATGTAATTTTTCCATTTTGTTGTGCTAATTGGATTAATCCTTCGACAACTTGGAAAATCCGTTCTTCCTTTATTTCATCGTAAAAATAGGCTCTCGAGGTCATTCTCTCTGTAGTACTTGTGGAATATAAATTTTTAATATATTTTACAATTTCTATACTTTGAAAAATTTTTGCTAAATCCTCTTCATCGGTATTCCCGAACATCTCTTTAAAGTGCTCCGTTTCAAGAACTGGGAAAATCTGTTTTCCAAGCACTTTTATGAATTCCACATGCTGAACTACTGGGACGTTCTCTAAATTTATCCGTATTAAAAGGTATTTATCGATGGATATTAATTTTGGCAAGAGGGTTTCAATTCGATTAAGTAAAGTCGTTTTTCCCGATCCGAACATGCCAAGAATTGGTCGAATCACCGAACCCCCAAGACTTACAACGGATTGAATATCCTTCTCTATAAATTCATCAACTGTTGTGACATTATAATCAGAAGGCACCTGAACGTGCTTGTTATCAATAACTCGATTGATGTAAACTAAGTCCGTGGGTAATGCCTTCTTTAACCTTCTCAATTTATTTAATAGATCTTTCTTCGTCAAAGTTATCCCCTCAATCCTTTTTGATTTGCAAATACTTTTTATCCCTACCGCGTTGAATGCCAATAAAATTTTCATTCATACGTAAATCATAAATTAAATCATCGAAATAATCTAGCGAGATTTGCAAGTCTCTACAAATCCTCCTTCTTATTATTTCATAATCCACGCCCGAAATGTCATTTGAAGGATTTAAATGATCATATTCTTTGAATAATTGGTTTTTAAAATCAGTTATCCTGACTTTTTTATATGGAGAAATTACGGAAGTAACCTTTTTTTCGATTTCTTCAACTTTCTTTTCTAAATTCATTAATCGCGTATTGACATTATTTACTTTGACAGGTTCTATAGATCTCAAGGTTTTTTGTGGTGATTTCGATGGAGAAACTGCTATACTTTTCTGTGGTCCCCTTTTTTTTAATGCAGCTTGATGATATCTGGAATTTATATGGCTCTTACTACGAGGATTCTTAATATCTTTCCCACATATTGAGCATTTCATCTTTCTCCCATCCGATTCGAAACTAATTTACTACCCAATGTTTTATCAAATCTTCCCTATTATCTTGTATTAACTTTTTCAATGAAGTGGTGTTTTTAAATTCATCAGGGCAAGCACGCCACCATAAAGTTTTATAAAATTTCATTCCAAAGACGGCACAAATTTAGTTTTTTTTCCGTTATTGAAACTCTCCCGACGAAAATCCAAAACACTAAAAACGCGCGGACTCGTTCACAAGACAACAGGCAAGGAGCTTATATAGTCTTTTACCACACTCATGGTGGAATCATCTAACAAAAATATGTGATCTATGAAGAAGTAGGTGTGTGATCTTGGTCTTGAAGGAACGCGGGTACCGGCAGGTGTCGCTACCGATCCCATTGATCGAACGCATCGAGAAGTACATCAACAATCACAAGGATGAGGGGTTCACCTCGATCCCGGAATTCATCCGGCAGGCCATCCGCGAAAAAATTGAGCGCGCCACGAAGAATGGTTAGATTGCTCTCATTCATCCCTCTCTTTTTCTGTTTGGATACTTTATGAGCCCCGCAAGGATGTCCCACGCGAATGCCATCGGGGAATGCAATTACATAGGTCATATTGAAAACTTTTTAAATTATAAATATAAGACGTTCATATTCTTCTGCGTCTCTTGGGCCTCTTTTACGCTAAAAATCGTTTTAAAAAAGCCAGTTCGAGCCCTTTCAAGTTTTAAGATGCTATTAAAGGTGGTGTTTGTAGTACTTTCCGCGATGTCCTACTTCCGCAAACCGAAGGAACTTGTTCGGTATTTCTTTACAATCGGGACATCCGCGAATTTCTTGCCAGAGTTCCTTACGGCACTCCTCACAGATGACGAATGAGACCCGGTGATTTTTAATCACACTTCGCCGCAGACCAGTGTACTCCGGGTCTTTCAACAGTTTACTATATTTATACGGTTCCGCTACTAAATATTCATCAATATAATTTTGTATTTGGGTTTGGACTTTCCGATCCCGCAATTTTTTGAATTGCTTCTTGAAAGATATGGCATAGTCATAATCATAAGGATTCGCTGAATTCCCCACGCTTAACGACATCCCCTCTCCTCAGATCATCCAATCCCTCTTTAATCGATTGTTGCGATTCCGCATTGAATAACACTTCGAGTGTCATGATCCATTCGGGCGAAATATTGAACGGGTGCCGAATTTCATGAGCGGGAAGCCTTCCGATAAGTGCAGTATGCATTGGTACGTCCTTAATGGGAACATCCTGAAACAAAGTCTGGTAAACCCGCGTTTTGATGGTGTTTATGGGCAAAGGTCTTAAATGGTCAATCACCCGGTCGAATATGGCGAATTGGGAGCGGTTTTTCTTAATAAGCTTTTTTATCAATTTAACCACATTCCCTGCGCTCATCATAGGATATGTTATTCGCGCTTGGGAATCCATCTCTTTCTGAGGAATCTTGGCTGCTTTTACCAACCCACTCTCGGCGAGACTGTTGATACATTCATCAATGCTTTTGGAAAATGGACCGTATTTATACCGGATAAAGCTAAACCCACACGTCTGATACCCTTTTTCATTACCATTCGATTGAGAAAGGAAGATGATTTTCTGCAGTTTCGTGATCTTGATCCCCGTCTCAAACTTGTTGATGGTGTAGAGCAAGAACAGCTGATCCAACAATGGCTGTATCGAAACGCTTTCTTGCATATGTTACTAACCTCCTGTTGGAGTGTATAATAACTGACGCTTAAATAGTTATAGTTTTTTTCCTTAACACCATCAGTTTTACAAACACCATACGCCTTTAATTCGGTCACCCAAGAGTTCATCAAGGTCGGGGAAGTGGCTCCTTAACTTGCTGGACATGATTTCAATCTCTAATTAATCTCTTTAATAAATCAGTTAATTCTGGATCGATATGAGATTTTGCCATTCCATCAATGAAGGGACCTATATGTTTTCTCTTTCTAAATTTTTTACCAAACACTCTCAATAATTTTTTCAAATTCTTGAGCTTCCCTCGCTTATCTTCTGGGATCTCAGAATAAAAATCAATAATATCATCTCTTTCAATTCCATAAATTTTCTCTATTAACTCTAATTGATAAAAGTTGATATAACTCTCAATTGCTTTCTTTTCAAGGACAAAAATCGAATTTTCTAGTAATTCTATTTGAGACTCTGTTATGTCGGGATTTTTCTTCCGTACAAAATCTACAATTTCTTGGACCTTTTCACTTTTTGCTTTTTTATCTGAATCAATTATAATGAATAATTCATGTGTTACATTCAAATTAAGTAAGAAATAGATTAGTCCTGCGTAATTCTTAATATTTGAACCGCTTGAAGGAATAAAAATTGCTTGATTTGGAATATCCTCCAATCTGTCAATTATTGAATTATAAAACTCTGATAGATGTAATAGAAATTCGCCAACACGGTATAATGAAGATTCATAATTTTTCTTTCATCTGGGTCAGTATCTGGGTCTGTATATATGTCTGTTGGACGATTTGTTCTAGGAACGATGAATTTTAGCCAAAAAACCTCGTAGTTGGGGAAGTTGGTTTCGATAAATAGATCCCATGCGGATTGTTCGATTTCATCACCATCCTCCCTTAATCGATAGGACGCCGTTTCAAGATCCCTACTGATTTTCTCTGTAAGGGGTTCGGCTCGAAATTCTAATTTTTGTTCAATTATCAATTGATTAAGTTGTTGTCTTTGGTCGGGAACTGGTCTTATTAGTTCTGGGATGACTTCAAAACCTGATGGAGTAAAATCTGGGCGCATTTCTCTATAATTACCCTTTGATGGCGGCGTTCCACCTGATGGGAGAAGACCAGCAGAAGGTAAGGTCGCACCTGATGGTGGTGTCGTCTTTGATGGAGGGCGTTCGGGTGCATTATAAGAACGTGCAACTGGGTTATAAGGTTCTCCTGCTGTCTCAGGTCTCGAATGTCTGGTAGCTTCTCGGTCAGGGGCGGGCGAAAGGTCAAAATCAGGGAATTCTTTAAGACTTTCATTATTTTCAAGCTGTTTTTCCTTTTTCTTCCTTTCATAATCAGGGGTCATTAAAAACTCCCTCATTAAATTTTTTTATATCCAAGGGTATCCTCCATACCACTTCCATTTTTTATCCGTTTAAGTTCTTAAATTCTTACTATCCACCAAAAACCTTTTAAGGAGAATTTTATACCAAACTTTTTCAAATTGTAGAAATGCGCAAAAGGGCAATTTCCCTTCCAATATATTTTTTCTTCATTGAAAAGCAAATATGATGGTTACTCTTCCGCCTTACTGGCAACGATGATGATGCCCCCGACGACCATCAGGGCCGCTTCCAACGAAATGTACTTCACATGCCCACCGGCAAGCCAAGCCATGAGCGAGTATTGTTCAAAAGCCCACCAGTTGTAGGACATGTACGGGGCAGTGCCCGCGATGGTCGCACATACGATGGAAACCATGCCGATGAGCAATAAAAGGAAGCCGCCCGCGCGCAGTTTTGCCAGTCCCAAGATCCCGCCGAGCAGGGCAATGGCCGCCACGACGAGATTGATGATCCAGGCAGTCGAGTACGGTTCGCCTAGACCCAAGACACCAATGCTTAAGAGGCAGGTAATTAACACTAAAAGCCCGCCGATCAGGGCAAGCACGCCGCCAACCACTCTTCGATTTGCCACTTGAATTCAACCTCCTTAACTTGAAGTGATAAAAAACAATTTTTCTTCTTTTTTTAATTTATTTGATTCCGAAAAATGTTGTTGCAAAATAATCGAATAAATCTCGTTCTTCTTTCATTCTGTCAAAAAAGATTTTCATTTTCCTTAACAGGTCATTGATATTCTCAGAACTACTAAGTTGCATCATGATATTCCCCGCTGTTTTTAATTCTCTTCCCAAATCTTTTTTCCAAATTTTTGCATATTGTCGTAAGTAATTTGAATCAAATTTCTGGTCATCAAGCGCTTGGTTTGCCATAATTGCCGCATCTTCTCCAGAAGCCATAGATTGATAAATTCCTTCCCCGCTGATTGAAGAGGCAACTCCTAGTGCATCTCCAGCCAAGAGAACTCTGTCGGAATAACTTTGGTTTAAATATAAAGCCGTAGATGTGGGAATCAATGCTGCCTTAAACTTCTTTGTAATTTCAAATGATTTGGGAAGGAGCATTTCCTCTTTTAAATAATCAAGAAATTCCAGAAAACTTCGCCCCATTTCCCTCCCCTGCTTTGTTGGCCCTCCAATCTCAACATTAACATGGGTTTTTTTGGGAAATGCCCATGCATATCCAATTATGTTCCCAAATCCATAATAATAATGCGTTGGTCTATTTCGCCCAAAATTTTCATCGAGAAACTCTTCAGGAACTTGAAATTCTGACTCCACGCACAAGCCTTTACTCATCACGCCTGGTTTTTCATGGATATTACACTTTTTCGCAATAAGACTTCGAACTCCATCTGCCCCTATTACGATGTCCGCAGAATGAGAACTGCCATTCTGCGTCAAAACCTTGGCTCTATTTTCGGCAACCACCAAATCAATGACTTCATTACCGCCAATAAACTTAACTCCCTTTGAAACTGCAAGCTCCTTCAAATAATTATCAAATTTCAACCTTAATGCTAAATAACCCACGGGTTGTTCCTTAATCCAACTCAATTTAGCTAAATCTGGACCATAAAAATGACTTCCATAAGTCGGGACTTCCGTTATTTCACTGATTTTCCCCTTTAAGTATTTGAATCGGCGAAAAACTCTGCTGGTAAGATAGCCTCCACAGACTTTATCTCGTGGGAAATTTTCTTTGTCTATTAACAGAACATTTCTGTTAAATTTTTCTGCTAAAAAGAGCGCACAAGTGGATCCGGCGGGTCCTGCTCCGACAATAATGACATCATATTTTTGCATTATTTTACGCTACATTTCAATTGATGGTAAGAAAATAGAAATCAGCACTACAATTATCCCCACAATAATCAACAAAGAATCCAGAAATACAATTCCCAACACGAAACTTAGCACTCCCCCAATTGTTAGAATAAGTGAAATAACGTCCCTTTTCCGCAAAGTTTATCCCTTTCATTATCAAATTGCTTTAAACTTGACAAAATGATTTTTAATTTAAGTATTGATTTCTGAAATAGCTTGTTTGGTACAAGAATTTAAAGCTATTCATTTGAAGCCGAATAAATCCATTCCGCTATAAAAGTTCAAGAAGGACGGAGAAACAGGTCATGACAACCATGGGAAGAACTATTACAAAGAGAAATGGAATTATGTCCCGGTCTTTTATTTTCACTTAACTATCTCCTTTAACGTTATGAAGGAAAAGAAAATTATCCGATTATAATAATTCGCATAAAAAACATTAAGTACTAGATTTGTTAGAAGGCTTATAAACAATGGAAAATAATATTTATTTAACTCTAATGAAGCTGAATTTCAAATTGAATTAAGGAAGTCAGAGCTAAATGAGTCAGAAAGGCGTGTCTGATTTAAACGATCTTCTTGAAGGAATAACCACTAAAATTGGAGAATTCACGCAGGCAATAAAAGATTCTTATCAACGAATTGACACCTTTAGAGAATCCATCGATAAAAAAATGATTTCTCTTAATGAAAGTATTACAACTTTAACAAATGTAATCAAGGAAGAAGATCAAATCCTCTCCAAAAATTTACGAGATGTAATCGGAGAAGTCAAGGCTGAAGTTCAAAGTTTTAAAGAGGAAGTAAAAATCTCAGAGATAAAAGATATTTTGGCTTCGTTAAAGAAATTAGTGAAGATCCCCGAGAAAAATGCTATCAATAAAAATGTTGAAAAAATAGTTAATGAGATTTTTGAAATTACAAAAGAGCTTAAAGGTTTAAAGTGAAGGTGAACTTATGAGCGATGAGTCTGAATCGTTTTTACCATTTATTTTTAAAGTTATTAATGATATCTATTCTAGAATAACAGAAATCGGAAAATCAGTTGAAGATTTAAATGAAAAAATGGAAGATTTCACCTTTACAATAACAGATCGAATAGTGAATCTCTCTGAAGGAATTACAGGAATCATTCAAATCATTAAAGCAAACCGTGAGGCGTCATTTAATTTTTTTTCAAATTCAGCGAATGAATTGAAAGAAGAGTTCCGTGCGATTCGGAAAGAAAGTTTAGAATTAGGACAGCTAGAGGCGCAAATTGCTCAAAAAATGAAAGAAGCGAAAATATTTCTTCAGGATAAAATGATGGATGCTGAATTTTTATCTCTTGTATTTGAGTTAAAAGATTTATCAAATGAACTGCGTTCCATTAAAGCTAAACAATAAACGGCCTCATTTATTTTTATTCAATAACTCTGTTGAAACTTTTACTAACTTCTTGAAACCTTCAAACTGAGGGATTTTAAATTCTCTGACTATGCTATCAAGTGTTTCAAGTGTTTGATTAATTTCTTTATCCCCTTCATTAGTGGTGGGTTTAGAAAGATTCTCTAAAACGGTTTTAATGTGCTCTGAGAACGTTAATAACATTTTATTAGTTTGATTCATGGCAGCTTTTTTTGGAGTAGCAACGATTCGAACCTTCGGAGTACATCGGACATAATAAACTCTAGCATCTTCAAACTCCAGATGAATTAGATTTACAACGCCCTTTTTGAAGCCTTGCTCTTTTTTTTCAACATCCAATTTGTTAAGGATGTCTTCAACGTCCGTTTTCGTTAAATCAGCTACATTGGGCGATAATACAATCCGTTTATCAAAAATAATTGCATAATTTACAATATTTGAAGCGGATTCAAACTCAATGATTATATCGTTCAATTTTTCAACGATTTCTTCTTTTTGACTCATTGTTATTTTCTTATTATAAATGCAATAATATAAAAACGATCATGAAAGGAAATAGTTTTGAAGGAGATAATAAAGAATTTATTGAATGTATTTGAGGTGAAACTCGATGGTAGAAGAATTTTCTTCCTTCGTAAAGGAGGCATTAGAATTTTTAAGTCTTCTAAGAGCCTCTGAAAAAGAAAGATTTGAAGCAGAGAAAAAATTTATGGCTGAAACTTCTAAACTTCTTAAAGAACTTGCAGAATCTATTCAAAAGAATAATGCAACGATAAAAACCAGTTTGGATGACCTAAAAAAGTCAGTTGATAATGAAATAAAACGAATAGAGGAAAAAATTGGTCTCGACAAACTCACTCAGGCAATAAAAGCTTTGGATACATCTGTAGATCTGCTGCAAAGAGGCTCTACCATTATGGATTATAAACATACTGTTCAAAAAACTCGCGATTTATTAGATGATTTAAAAATGTCTGGAGGATCCACGAAAACTTCTTCTCCATCGTCTAGCGCTTCTTATACTCCATCAACAACGAAAAAGCCGGCACCAGCCCCCAAACCAGCGCTTACTCCTCAACCTTCCGCCACGGTGATAAAATCTTCTGCCCCCTCCGGTTCATCTAAGGTCAAGACTCATTCCGCTCCAAAGGCCTCCCTTAAAAAAGAAGAGCAATCCCCTGGTACTCCAGGGTATCAATCCTCCGTGGCTCAAATGATGGGGACACGTAATAGACCCCCGCGTCGGGCAGTTAAATTAAAAAAAGCACCAAGGCGCAAAGTTGTTCAAAATGGTAGTGGGGAACCTATTGAAATAGAAACCGGATCTGATGACGATTAATCAATAATTTATTAAAAGTATTCTTATGTTGCGCGATATTTACGTTATAAAGGACTCTAATGCATTATTTCACATGCAATTTGGCTCCTCCATTGATTGGGGGACCCTATCCCCGATAATTCAATCCATACCTATCGACAAACATACTCCCGAGAATGAAATTAATTTAATGAACGTGGACGATTTTCTATTATCATATCTTATTGATATTCCTCACCGAATTTTATTCATTTTTATCTCTGATACTATCGATGCCGAAATTGATTTAAAGAAACAGTTGCAAAAAGCGCGCGAAGAATTTTTATCTATGTTTGAAGAAATTTTGGATGTTTCAACCGATGAGGCGGCTTACTCTTATTTTAGTCCTGTTGCTGAGATGATTCATCAGAATCTTTGTCCTAAGATCGCATTGGTAGGTTTTAGTGGTGTCGGAAAAACAACCATTTCTAAATTAATTCGCGCAGAAGAAATTCCAAACGTTCACATTCCAACTGTAACTGGGGATATAAAAACGCTTAAAATGGGGAAATTTCATTTCAGCCTCTGGGACTTTGCTGGACAAGAACATTATAGCTTTCTTTGGCCTCAATACATCCAAGATTCAGATGCGGTTCTAATAGTAAGTGACTCTACTTTCCAAAACATTGGACAATCAAAATTCTTTATCGATTTGGTCAGAAAAGAAGTTCCCTTTGCCCGTATAAGTGTAATTGCAAACAAACAAGACCTCCCAGATACTACTCAACCTGAAACAATTGAAAAATTAATGGGCGTTAAAACTTATGGAATGGTCGCAGTAGATCCAGAAAACCGGGGTAAAATGATTAAGATAATTGGAGAAACTCTCAATATTACTCCAGAACTTTCTCCATTAATTCGGCCTTTACTAGATCGTGATAAAGCCATTGAAGAAGCTGAATCTCTGCTGATGACAGGCAATTTCCAAGGTGCGATTCAGCAATTTAATAAAATTGCTGCTCTATCGCGTAAACTTGGCGATGATGAAATATCGGTCGAATTCTCAAGACGCGCAGGATTCCTGGAAGCAAAATTAAGAGAAGAGAAATCAATTCCTACAAAAACTGAACTAGAAATTCCTGAAATTCCAAAGGATTCGAAGCCCATCCATAGAAAACCACCTGTTAGTGAGAAACCACCACTTGCAAAGAAACAAATTGTCAATGACATGAAACAGAAAAAGAAAAAACCTATTTCCCCATCGAAACCTCCTTTTATTGAAAGCAAAATTGGAAAATACTTTAACTTCATAAATCAAAATATTTACTTCATTCTCTCAAAAAATTTTCTCCAACTAAATTTTCTAAATTATGATAAAAATCAGGTATCAGACATTATTTCTAACTATTCTCCAAGCTCATTGCCAGTTTTTTTTCAAAATGTAAAAACTATAATTAATTCCAATAAAATTCGAATTTTCCCAAGCCTTCCAAGCTTTAAAAAGAAAGAAACTACAGAAGTTCTGGAGCCTTTAAGGAAAAAACCGTACGTATTCAAAGAAGAAACTCTTCAAAAGAGCCTTAATGCAATCCTAGATGATAATGATCTGACACTGAAAGATAAAGTTCGATATATTAAGACCGAATTATCTTCAATAGAGGAAAAAATGAAAGAACTGAAGAATGAATTAGAGAGTAATTCAATTTCTCAAGATGATTATTCAAAGTTATTTAATGAGATACGGGAAAAACGGAGAATTTACCAAGAAAAACTCTCTGATTTAAGCATACAGGAAATTAAAAAATTTGATTTATCATTGCCAACCAATGATAAAGGCTAATGAATCATTTTCCAGCATGGAATAACTTATGGAATTTGGTGCTCTTTTTCATCTGACTCTTTCTCTCTTTTGAGTCTATAAATGTAAAGAAAATTGCGAATGAAACTCATGATCCCATGCAGCATTAACGCTCCCGACACTATTAGTATATATGAAAGAAATGATTCTTGAATTATCAAATTAAGGATATAACCTTCTTCAAAATGTACCCAAAGCCAGACAAGTAAACTTGGGATAAAAAAAAGGACAAGAGGACTCATTTCGTCTAATAATATATTCCGCACTCTTGCTTTTTGAGCTGAACTCTTTAAAAATTCTGCATATTTGACGTCCCCACCAGGGAAATGTCGCACGAACCAAGCTCCTGAGATATTCGATGCTGCAATAATGATACTCCAGGCTAAAAAGAAGATTGCAATTGGCCTAAAGAATATCACAAGAATCACCACGGGGACTTGCAATATAATGGAACCCTTCCATCCAAGTCGCCCTACTAGACGGTTTGTTTCTAACTTCAGATTTGGTGTGATGTAGTATGTTGATAATAAATCCAGCGACCGCCCGAATGCTGTAATCGCCCCATTAAGAAAATAATATAAAAAATCCATAAAATCACAAAAAAAGTCATTAAATAATACTTCTTTAATAATCATCTACATTTCAATACGTTTACCACAGACCCTACAAGCACCTTCTCCTCTCGCGAGCCAGTCCTCCAGGCATTTTGCATGGAAATAGGAACCACAATTCGTACAGAGATATGCCCTTGGGTCATCCGCAAAGTCGAAAATCATATGGCATACGGGACACGATGCATACTGAATTTCCTCTGTTTCTCTAGTAATCAAGGCAAAACGAGTCGTTTCAGTTTCTGCAGGAAGATCATAGGTATGCCTTTGATGCATCCTTTGAACGAGATGAACGGTTTCAGGTACTTTCAATAGGAAAAAGCATCTTGGACATCTAAATATATTTGGATTATTCTCAGGAGGTGAGTTTTCAGCCCAACCAGCGGCGCAATGCAAATGCATTGGTGCTTTACAGTTGCTACAAAATCTACCACAGCTGAAAAAGGGACCATGGCACGTTTGACAATCATATTGATAGCAGATTATGCACTTTACCTTTTCCCGCCCCACTATTAAATTAATGAGTTCAGTTTGATCCTCAGAGGCTTCGGCAGGTCGAAATAGATCACCTGCGATAATTTTAAGAACGGTAGCGTCAGTAATGGCGCTTCGCCTTTGGGCTTCTGAATAAGTGATTTGTTTTTTATTTGCGAGCGATACGAGAACTTCAATTAAGGATTGAGTTTCAAAAACTCGCGAATATTCTCCTTTCGTCTCAACGGCAATTTTTTCAAGGATGCTCTCCTCATAGGCAACTCCTAATTCACTAATACCAATGGTATCAATGATAATTTTCATGTGGCTCGCTAAAGTCGTCATTTTAAATGGGTCGATCGTGCTACCCCACGGTTTACCGTCACTAATGACTATTATCCGGAAAACCTTCTGTCCCAACAATTGAATTTCCTTTACCAACAATTGGATAGCTACAGCTAGCCCTTCCCCCATACCCGTCGTGCCAAGTGCCTTTAGCGGCTGTAAAGTTGGGATTATGTAATCTGGTTCATTTGTCAGCTCGGCGGCTACTTTGCCCTTTGACGAAAACGCGACCAGAGCAACTCGATCTCGATAGTCTATTTCGTATTTTCTTCTCACGAAGGCTTCAATGGCTTTTTTCACTGCTTCTATCCTGTTCGGCGCAAAATCCCGCCGAAACATGGAGCGTGAAACATCGAACGCAATAACAACGTCTTCGAGTCGTTCCTCAGCCATTTCTTTTCCTCAGCCATTTCTTTTATTCAGGGCTTAAGAAATGTTCTTTTTAACTTTTGATAGATGAGCTTTCTTCATAAATTTATTTGTAAGATCGCTTTAAAGGAATTATAATTTTTAAACCATTTTAATTTATTTTTTTACTTGCAAAAATCACACGAGCTCGATTCTATCCAAGTTTCACAAGTAAAATTGTAAAGATCAATGATAACCCGGTTGGGAAAGCTGTCGAACCATTGAAAAAACCAGTGAATCATTAAATCTATTCCCATCATAGTTACAACTGATGTTGTATATACCGTAGTTTTACCTGAAACTTCACTGTATTCCGTCATTTGATCTATTGGAAGGACTTTATGTTTGTCGATCTCATTCAATTCTAATAGTTCGCGGAAGTTATCTTTAACTGTAAAAATAGCTGCTGTTAAACAGTTGTAACAAGGATTGCCTTTAGGATGCTGAAAGAGGATCATCCCTGCATGTCCATTGATGGGATCCGTCCCTGCAAAAATCATTGGCTTTTGGAACTTAAGACAGAGATTGGCAACCGCTAACTTTTTAACTTCGGGAAGGTCTAAGGCATTAAATATAAAATCTGCTTCCTTTACCAGCTTTGTAAATCGTTGCCAATCTTTAAAAATGTTGAAATCATGGCCCGCTATTTTTGAAACCAGAGAATGTACTGAATTAAGCTGATCAGTAGCTATCTCGACCTTTTGTTTTCTGATATCCTTTCTTGAATACAACAGTTGGCGATTCAAATTAGATGGTTCAATAAAATCATGATCGATGATTGTAAGTCTCCCAATCCCAAGGCGCGCACAGGCCAGGCTCGCGATCGTTCCGATTCCTCCAACGCCTACAATTAACACGTGACTATTCTCTAGTAAATCTTGATTCCACCCATGGATATCAATTTGCTTCTCAAAGAATTTATAATCTTTCTTCAAAAAAACGCATTTCTCCCATAGCTTCTATTAAAAAGAATTCAATAATTGATGTAAAAATTATTTGGGCTTTGCGATCTTGTCTTCAAGCGTTTTTAATTTTATCAATATTTTCTCGAGGGCTTGATTCTGGGTAGTTTTCAATTCATCAATCTTTTTATTTACCTTTTCTAATTCTTGAGTAACAATCGGTTTTATTTGATCCGCGATAGGTGGTGGTTCTTTTGTCTTTTCTTTAGGTTTCAATAACTCTTTTAGACCAGACAGCCTCTCAAGCACTTGGGTTTTCATCAGGTCAATTGCATTACTCAGTTCATCATGTGTTGCTTCAATTGAGAGCTTGAATTGATCTACTAAATCTTTTTGGACGTCATCTAAGGTATCTTTTACTGAATTAAGATCTTCAGAGATTTTTTCCGTGGTTTCTGAGAATTTAACTCCTAGCTGATTTAAAATTTCTTCTCTAGTTTTAACAATATCATCAATAATTCTATCTTCCATATCAGAAACATCATCGGCAGTTTTCGTGAGAATATCTTTCTGATCAGTAAAATTTGTAGCCATTATGTTGGCTAACCCCTCGTGGCTATCGTCAATTTTGGTCATTACCTGTTTTCTCAGTTCTCCTACTCCAATGCTAAGCAATTCTTGTAACTCATTCAGTGTCTTTACTTGTCTATTAGCAAGATCTTGAAAGGCAGCAGCTGTTGCCTTACTCTGTTCGTTTGATGCGAGAAACATTGGAGGAAGAACCTCTTCCGTGAAGCGGCGAAATCCACTGAGCATCCCCTCAAGAATTGGATCAATAGGTACGCTCGGCAAGGTAATTTCTATACTTCCAATTGGTGTAGTAGAAACCTCAATCCCTATATCTTCTTCAGATATACCTCCCAATGCACTCACGTCTTCACCATATTCAGGTGCAAGTGGTTGCTTGAGTAAACTTCTTTCAGACAATTCATAAAGGGTTTTTATATGCTTTTCTCGATCGACATCCTCAATTTCCCATTTAATTGAATGGAAATCAGACATTCTCCCTAAATTCGGATCATCTAATTTAAAAACTTCAAAGCCTGGATGCCCGGGTTCGGAAACTTTAGTGTGATCAAAGACTATTGCAACGGCATTCGGGTTGGGCCCTTGATAACCTAATTGGTTTTGAATGTCAGTACTTGATAAAAAGAGACCTAAACCTGGATGAGAATGATACCATCCTACAATAAACATGTTCCTCTCAGCCGCCCATGAATCAATTTGGGCAGATTTAATGTAGTGTTCATCAGTAAATTCTACCTCAACTGATGAACCATGCGCCATCGGGACTGCTTTCTTCACTAACACTCTTGTATCTTCAACTGTTCCAATTAGAAATCCATAAACCTCTTTCCATACATCCATCGGAACTTTTGTATTCGCAAAGCGCGTTGCATGCAATACTATTTGTTCATATGCTTCAAGGGTCAACACACAAACAGATGGATCCTCGAGATCTGATTTACGATCCTCTGTTTCCTCCTTGGATGGTTTTTTTACTTCTTTTTTCTCCTCTTCTTTTGACATGAATTAATCACCGATGCCATCTATCGTTTTTTAAGGTAATATTCTTACAAACAAAAAAAAATAATAAAATGGTAACTTATAAGAATTTTGTCGAAACTCTTTCTTTAATACTGAAGGAAATCCACATAACATGTGAAAAACTTTCAATTTTTTTGAAAATCCTTTAAATATTTACCCCCACAACAGCGAATTACGTCTTTCCTCCCCTTTTATTGACCTGAAAAAATCGTTAATTATAAATGGTTAGGAGAATATGAAATTAGTAACAAATTCGGACTAAACTTTTAAGTAGTCACTACATAATCTTTTATTACAAAGCTCAATGGTCTTTAAAACCGAAAGGTTGCGTTGAGAAGATTTATAAGAGAAAGAATAAGAATCGGGTGAGATACCCTATGCGTGAAGAAGTAGATTATTCAGAAGCAGTTCAATCTTATTTAAATGATGATTTAGTCGACATCCAACCTTGGGTCGACCGCTTAGATCATCTTCGAGTTACAGTTACGGGACAGAAAAATACTCCTTATGATAATGGTAAATTTGTTTTTGAAATAAAGATGCCCTCAAATTATCCCTATAGTCCCCCTTACTGCTTTTGTCAAACATTAATTTGGCATCCGAATATAGATCCCTCCGTTCCCGCTGGAAAAACCAATATCTGCCTCGATCTCATCAATCCCGACCTGGTAGGGAAAGTCGATGCTCAAACGGGTGCCTCTGGCTGGACTCCGAGCAAGACCCTCACTAACGTCATCGAAGCTTTGAAGGGAATGATTCACATGCAACCCCCTTTCTGGAATCCTTCTGATCCCTTGAATAATAAAGCCGGTGAAATGGCCTTAAAAAATCCGAAAGCTTTTAATAAAAAAGCAAAAGAGTGGACTCAAAAATACGCTCTTCGGTAGCCAGCAAGCTTATTTTCTTTATTCATCAGCAGGTTTATAATACTCCTGCACTTCTGAAATCCGTACCACTTGTGTGGGATGTCCTCTATGTTCTCTGTCAAATTTCTGTTCCTTTTGCATTAATTCATAGGTATTACCTATTGATATATATATGCGACATTTATGGCACGCCTTGACCATTCTTTCAGCCACTTCTCATTCCTCACCGATCTTTATTTGCGATTATAATTATTTTCATTTCACTTAAGTATTTTTTTGTCATAAAATTGGTTAAATTCTTTTGTTAAGTGTGTTTTAAATGGGGAATAAAATCAAATTTAAAAAATTTAAAGGATAAAATCGGTTCCTACCACTCCTAGGGTCGCATTTTCTGGCATTTTTGCTAGTAATTTAGAGTTAAATTTAAATCCTGTACAATGCATGCCGCAAATAATCTCTGGGCTTATTTCGTTAAAGTAATTCACGACTCTATCTAATTGTTTTTCTGGAGCATAGTTTAAATGAAATCCTCCAATTACAGCATAGATCTTTTTAACCCCAGAAATTTTTTGCCCATGTTTAATGGTATTAATTATCCCCGTATGCCCGCAACCCGTCAGCACTATGAGGCCTTTATCTTCCACATTAATGTAAATTGCAATTTCATCTCGAAATGTCTCCCTTTCAAAGGTAGTTTTATCAATTTTAAGAAACATGTTGCTAGTTAATTCATTCTCATCGAAGATCTCGATTTCACCTGAAGTCCATACTCCAGGGGCTAACTCCACTGGCTTGCTTGTCTCTATTAAGGTCTGTTGGTTTTCCGCTGTTAATTTGTCTAAAAATGCTTTTTTTATTCGTGGGAGTTCTCTAACTTTTCCCTTTTTTTTCAGAGCACGATAATTCTCTTTCAAAATCTCTAGATCTCCTGATTCACCTGGCAAATAACTAATTTTTTGTTTATAAATATCAGGAGATACAATGATTTCCTTTCCTGGCCCGAGCTGGGGGATTAATTTAACTAAACTTCCAAAATGGTCGAAATGTCCATGCGATAAAACGGCTTTTTGAAAAATTTCTGGATTTATGTTAAATATTTCGAGGTTTTTTAATATTGCAAACCCCATTCCACCAAAATCATATAAAATCTTCATTCCATTTGTTTCGATACCCATTGCCAAGCCATGCTCTGCAATGGCTGCTACAACTCTCTTTGTGGGTTGAATAACTTTTCCCTTGAATATAGGATCTGTTTGTAAGGTCAGATCTGTCGTATTATTACTTAAAACCTCAATTTTTACATTCATTGAAAGCCACTTCATTTAGGGAGTGGATGGATTAAGAATCCAGCATCTCTCAGTTTTGCTACTTATAATACTTTCAGGTATCTCTCATATTTATATAGAACCAATTAAATATTAATAATACTACCGTAGGGACTACGGGAAGTCACGCCTCTGGAGATCGTGTAAGACCTGCATTAGCGGGCAGTGGTCAAGGAAGGAGGAATCCATCTGCCTTTAGGCAGTGGTAGTTCAAATTGGATACTCCATCACCAAAATTAACACTCAATTTAGCTCACCAATTCAGAGATGTTCATACGAAATACATTTAGTATCAAGTATAATTTAATAAATATCGTTACAAATTGTTAACACAATTAAAGAAAAAGAGTGATACAATGTCTTTGGAAAAATGTCCGAAATGCGGAAAAGACTTAGATACACCAACAAAAGATTCCATGAAAGCGTTAAAAGGTCCTGTTTATTGTCCACATTGCAAAGCAGAATTACCCGTCTTTAGAATGACGTAATAACTACGGGTTTCTCTTACCTTCTTTTTATTTTTCATCCTGGAAATAATCTTTTATATCTCGCAAATATTTTAACCCAGGTACATAGCCGCATATCAACTGATTTTTTCGTGCAATACGGCGTATGGCTTTGACTCCTTCATAATCTTTTCGATGGGAGAAGACAATGATGTTCTCTCCGATATGAGGCCTTAACCGGTCAATAATCCGTTGAATCCGTGATTCATCGGTCATTCCCCCAGTTTTAAAGGTAAGATTTATGAAAAATTTAAATAATGGTTTAAGAAAACGGCGAAATGCCCATATTAAATCTCCCCAATTAGCAATAAATTGCCAATAAAAGTTTCTAGGGTCGGTATCAACGGGAAGTAATTCGGTTAGCACCTGATCGACAGATTTCAGGCAGTTTATGAGAGTTGAGTCGGGATCAACACAGGAATCATTTACAATTAGTAAATTCTTTGCACTAATGGATTTCACTTCAGATTGAATGCGTTTCACTAATATAGGAATTCCTTGAATAAAATGATCTGGATCTCGGGAATGGTCGTAACACGTGATGCGATAATCTAATCGATCAAGGTAAATGCCATCCACTTCATACTCTGTTAATAGCGCGTGCGCTTGATTTACGAAATAATCGGACCATCCAGATGCTGGACACATTAATTTTGTATGAAAGTCAAAATCAGAGTAATACGGCAAAAAAATTGATGAGAAAGCTGAATATGGTTTTCCCCAACGATTCTTGGCTCCCCACATTCTGCCATTTTCCTTATACACTTTACCATGAGTTGCTAATTCTGTAATATCAAGATATGGTATAAATCGAATTCCATGATCTTTTGTTATTCTAATCATGTTCCGAAAGGTATTTTCATTCCAGAAATTGGTATATTCTCCCCAAATAAAATCTGAATAATAATCCTCTAAAATTAAGGTTTTAACCCCAATTTTTTGTGCAAATTTTATGTCTAGTTCAAAATTTTTGAGGCCCTTTTCATCGAAGTTCTTTGCTGTTGAATACACGTGATACAAAGCGAACCAAGCATTTTCCATAATGATTCTTCCCATCAAAATCCGTGAATTGTTGTATTTTTACATAAAGATAAAAATAGTGTAATTTAATAATATTATAATTTAGTGACCAAGATTTTAATTTAGGGGATTATATTATGGCTGATATTCCACCCGAAGACCGCGATGCTCTCCTTGCTACGGAAGCACAAGAGATAATGAATGAGTATCAAACTGAAATCGTTGATGGATCAATCAGCAGGATGCGCATCTATCTCTCCATAACCATCGATAAACATTACGTGCTTGGACTCGACTTTAGCAATTATCCCTCAACGCCTCCTTTGATCACGCTCCAAGATGCTGTAACAAAAGTGGTTGGTGAGTCTTCAAGCCTAGATGCTGTTAAAAATTGGGATCCCCAGAACCCTCCACACATTAACGCCATCATCCGTGAGATCGAAGGCAAATTATATGAAGCCAACAAATATTGGGAACAAGAACGCATCATAAGTGGTGAATTTGATACGTCACAGGTTGAAGGCACCTCTAACAAGTTCCGAATTAAGATAATGACTTATGGACTGAGAGAATTCCCTTTCACGATTATTTTACAGGATCCTCCCAATCCACCTGATTTTGAATTTCCTCCAGAAGTCCAGCAAATGGTAGGGTCGCTCGATGATATCCCAATTTTTAAAGAATGGGACTCCTCCAGCAATCCAATTATTGAGCTTTTACGGGAAATCAATTGGAAAATTGATAAACACAGTCGGCTAGGGTTTGAAATTGAGTTGCTCGAGAGTGCATTGAAGAATGTTTCCTATGATCCTGAAACTCGAAAAATTACCGCGGAAGTTAAAGGCACTTTGAAAACAAGTGACATTGTTTTCCAATTTTCAGTTGAAATCCCAGAAGATTATCCGGCTTCGCGACCTAACATCGCCCTTCTATCAAAAGTGGATGATGATAGTTTAGCCAAACAAATGCAGGAAGCCGTTGGAAATATGATAGAATTATGGTCCCCATTTAACTTTTTAATTGACCTCTTCAATTCTATATCTAAGACAATCTTTAAGGCATCCGTGATGGTTTGCATCGTATGCCATGGTCTAGAATGTCCCACTTGCGGACTTCCCATATCAGCATTAGAAGATGATGTTGAAAGCTGTAATGCGCTATGCCCACACTGCCAAAAGCCCTACCATGCTCATTGCTGGCAAAGAAATATCGAATCCATTGGTAAATGCGCCTACTGTCTCCGCCCGCCACCTCCACGAGCTGGACCGAGTCCGACCCCTCCCCCTTCAAGCGATTCTTCGGACGAAGGAGAACCAGAGGTTAGGTCCTAATTTTTTGGACGGACATTCGAATTGATGAGAATAATCTTCAGTTTTACCCAATTTCTCCCTTTTTTTCAACGCATTGGGTCCCAGACTTTCCCGGATGAAGATGGATCATGAGGTTTATCATATCTTTCCAATAAAATCTCGGTGTATCTACGAATAAATGAGGAAGATAAGTCTAATTCATCATCATTAACTGTTTCTTCTTGATATTGATAATAAACTGCATTACCAGGTCCGATAGAAAGAATAATTTCGTTAAAAAAATATTTATAACACATCCTTGCCCAAGCGTCAAGTGCCAGGCCCTCGTCATAGGGGTCTCCAACGTAAGCCTCGCTATACATGTAACCGATACCCTCGCTTTCATGAAATTCGAAATTGAGCCAGTTGTATCGTTTAAAATCTTCATCTTCTTTGATTCGTTTAATTATCCCTTCAAGTGAGTCTCTAAATTTTGGACTTTTATATAACCACATAGAAACTACATACGTCATGTCATTCCCCCTCCTGAACTTTTATTTCAAAAGGTTTATCATATCGTTTTAGGGATATTTCACTGAATTTACGAACGAAATTGATTTCATTTTTTTTATAAGATTCTGGTCTTTCTGTTTCATATCCATGATGGAAATAAAGGACTGATTTTTCTTCAAAATCACCTTCAGACCGGTCAATAAGGATAATTTCCTCTTTGAAATATTTTTCAGCTATCTTGCCCCAAAATTCAACTCTCTCTTGTGCAACGTGATCATCATTTCCAAAATTATATTTGGCGTAAACATATCCGACATTATTTTTCTCTCGAATGATGAACTCAAAATCCTCGTATTTTTCTTCTTTTTCGATTATCTTTTTTATTTCTTCAAATTGATCTTTAAATCTTGGATTTTTATACAACCAAAAATAAACATTAGACCCCAAAATTATCACCCCTTAATTCTAAATTTTTACCATTTATTATTGTTTATCAAAAAATAAAGCCGATAAAAGTTTATAGAATTACGTCTATAACCAGCTGTTTATCATAAAAAAGTTTTTTTGAAAGAAAAAAGTTTCATTTTTTTAAGAAAGTGAAGTAAATGCCATTACATGATTTCGGTGAGATTCCTGACGACTCGCGAACAAAATATTTCATCCCCCTCTCTCGGCACGTCTACAAGGTGTTCCGGCATTTTGGCACGGATTACACGGAGACTGTCTTCCCCAAATTCAAGGGAATCCAGTACGATGTGACTAAAGCTCGCTGGGACAATATGATATTCACTGGTAAAAAAATCTTTGAAGGTGAGATTCCTCCCGAAGATGCTGAGCGAACAATGCTCTATACTGTCCCTCATGTAATCACCTGTAGAGCTGACCTGCAAGTGGGGAGTAATAAATTACTGTACGGAGATTCATGTGACGTTTGCTTCGCAATACTTGATGATTATCCTCCTTATGAGTTGTTATTTGTCTTTAATGGCCACATGGAGAGCGGCGTGCCCCTCGATTGGTGGCTTGTAATGCAAGATGACGAGCTCTTGGATCGCCGGCATATGAAGCGCGGATATAAAATGCGGGAAATTCCTGGGCGCACGAAAAACCTGACGCAAGGTGCGAAGCTCCTCATTGATATATTACAAGATATTCGAAATGAACGTACGCCGCAATTTACTACTTCGCTTTTATGGGTGAGTATGTGCTGGAGTAGTGCTATGTTTAACATTTTTAGCGAAATAACCAATTATGAAACGCTCTCGAGCATTTATCGTGGCTTAGCCTCAAAAATTCTTTATAAATTGCCTGATCACTACTTTATTTATTATCCCATTCCCCCCATGTTTGGCTCATTAGCTTACACGGACTTGGATAAGTTTGATTTAGTCATCGCCGGACTGACAAGCAGCCATTATCTTGTCCTAAACACCATCGAACAGGGGGCAATTGATTGGGTCAAAGATGAATTCCCCGAGCTATTTAAGCTCGTTTACTTGGAACAATTTCAAGAAGGCCTTCCAACACCTCAGATTTCCATACAAACGGAAATCCCCACCAGAAAAGAAAAATTCGTTGATAATAATGGAAACTTAGTGCGAAAAGAACCCGCCGGAACACGACTCACCCTCGAAAATCTCGGAATTCCAGAAGAAGAGGCTTTCAAAGGATATTTAACAGATATAACTCACGAAACACCCATTGATTTTAAACCAAGCCGTGATAATCTCGTGAGTAAAGGTAGAGGAATTCATACAGAGTTTTTAAAATGAAATGCGTAAAATAACTGAAATCTTACTTCTAATCTAAGTAATATTTTTTAATTATAAGGATTGCAGCTAGAATAATTCCAATCCCGATGAGAATCCAACCCCAGAGCGGGATTTGAAAGCCAGGATCCCATGGCACCCCGCTCTCAAGACGATTTCGCTCTCCTAGCAGATCTAAAATGGCAAAGGCATAGTAACTCGCAGAAAGGCTCGAAGCCGCATCAATCGAATTGACGCGAAAACCTCCATCTTCATTTTGGAGGTCAAGAAGCCAAGTGAGAGCAGCCTCCAAATTAATTCGTGATAAATAGCTGGATCCCAACTTCTGAAGGCAATAAATCGCAGCGAATGTCGAAAGAAGCCCATAATCACTTTCCCCTGGTTTGCTACTAAAGGCGCCATAGTCATCTTCATAAGAATTAAGATTTTGACTGCTATTTAACCAGGACACCAATGGTTCCGTCAGAATTTGATTGAGGACATTCAATCGGGATATCGATCCAATAGCGGCCCAAGTTGCCCACATGTTAGAAGAATTTTGATCCGTCGCAAACCCTCCATACCCATCAGAACCAGGATTAATATTTTGCCGTTCTACAAGCCACGTGCTCACGTTATTGTTACTTAAATCAGTTCCATTGATGGTCAATGCTTCAATTCCATGGAAAGTTGCGTATATATTTTCGCTTACATTAGAGTTATCCGCAAAACCCGCAGACCCGTTTTGTAAATCGGCAACCCAAATATAAGTGTAATTATACATTACAACATTAAAGAGGTCATAAATCCAACACGCGTAATAGGTGGAAATTATATCAGACTCGTCTATCTCTTTATTTCCAAATCCATAATCAGCATTCTTACAATTATTGACCCATTCGATGAGGGATGCTTCATCAATCTCCCCTAAGTCATTGTAGGCATCAAGAATGTAAAGCGCATGGTACGTGCTCTCAAGAATCGCTCCGGATGCCTCCGGCGTGTTCGCAAAACCTGAACCCGTTTCACAACTCTTAACATAATCAATAAGAGCATCCTTCCTCGTAGTAGTTGCTTGTAAAGATGGCATCACGAGCGATATGCACAATAAACCCAGGAAAATGCTCGACGCTATCTGTTTTCTGTTCAAATTCAGGTCACATCAATGATAGGAGGCAAAAAACCTCTTCCTTTTTAAAGAGATTTAATTAACAAACCCTTATTTGATTTGTGGTACTGATTATTTCATGAAATAAATGAATAACTTACTTCCGCTTGACTAGATGGACCATCTCAAAGGTCATAACGGGCGTTTTATCATATTTCGTAACTGCAAATTGGAGGGTTAACAGCCCTCGGTCAGGTTTCTTTGTTTCTCGCTTTTCTAGAATAGTAACTTCGACCTGCATTGTTTCATCCACTAGTAGGGATGTATGGAATCGCATGTTGCGAATATCGAGCAGGGAGATGGCAGTGCGCTCATATAATCCCAGCTTCAAAAAAAGACCCAAGGCAAGAGGGATGATGAAAGGGCCGGGGATGACGCGCGCTTTGTAAATTGTCTCTTCTTGTATGTATTTTTCATCGAAAAAGAGCGATATGTTGAACCACGTTAAATTACAAAACTGCAGGACATCAGATTCGCAGATCGTGCGCCGTGCAGTTTGAAATTTTTCTCCCACATTAAAATCTTCCCAGTATCGTCCTACCATCACCATAATCATAACCCAACCTATGGTAAGTAAGCTGGCACTAATAAGCCGATAGATGCGATTAAAGCAAGAATGTAGATTGGCACGCTCCACCGTGCGATTTTACTCCCATCCAAAGGTGGAATCGGTAAGAGATTGAACACGGCGAGAAATGCATTGATGTAATAAATATAAAAGAAGATGGTATAAATCGTTCCAAAAGTAATCAATGTCAATGGTAAAAAAATCCCAGCAAAGACAATATTAATTACTGGACCCATTAAAGCGGTCTTTCCAAATTGTTCTTTATTAATGGGGGTCATTACCATGACTGCCCCCGGAGCTGCAAATACGACTCCGGCAATTAAGGCGAACATTAAAGCCATCATCAATCCCATGGGCCAAGCACGAAATTCAGCCCAGGCTCCATATCGAATTGCCAAAAATTTATGGCCTAATTCATGAAGAATAAATCCAGAGCCTATTGCTAAAAAACTTATTAAAAGAGCTAGAGGAAATTCTCCCCAATTTATGCTCACTATCCCAGTTAAGCCACTTGAAAGTGCAATTGCAAAAGCAATTGAGACAACAATCGTTGCAATAAATAAATCTTGTATCTCTCTTCTACCAAAACGAATTTGTCTTACTGGCTGGTCATATTGATAATATCCCAAACATTGCACCTTCTTTTTCTTAGTATTTTGATTTTGAGTATTAAATAATTTGGTAGTTTGGATGTTTTTGAACCACCTCTTTAAAAAGCCTATGGCAAAATCTTTATAGATAAAAAAGTGATAGTTCCCTATAGATGATTTAAGAAAAATAGAATCGAAGGGTTTTAGGCTAATGGTAACATGCGAATTTTCGGAAGCTCGGTCTGGTGGAGCATATGGGTATTGCAAGCTCGTGATGACAGATGTTTCATCAAATTGGTATAAAACTCTCTGTACAAAAAATCCTAGTAAATGTCCTTACATCACTGAATGTCCTAAATGTGGAATTAAAAACGCTACATCTTCCGGATTTTGTTCGGAATGCGGGGCAAATCTTAAGGGATGAGCATGTGGAAAAAATAATAAAATCAAAGAAAAATGAGATAAAAACTTTAAGTTAATATCTTCTTCTTTGACCTCTACCTGGGGGACCTCTTCTGTTTCTTCGACCACCGTATCCTCCGCCACCGCCGCCGCCGCCATCATATGATCGAGGCCGACTATATCTTGGACGGTACCTTTGCTCCTGTTCATAGACCTTATCTGAAAGATTATTTTCCTCATCAACGCTTGCAGGCGCTTCTTCACTTCCTTCTTCCATTGTGCCATATTTTCCGATGTTTAATCTCAAGGAGCTTTTGAAGACGGTGGTATACGCATTATTTAATACGTAATTATGGTCTGTTTCCATTTTATCGATATCCTCGTTCCATAGGGTAAGCAGGACACTACCCGAATCGTCACCTACTAATGCTTCAGTCACTCTTAATGTTTCTCCGGTGCGTCTGGCAATAACCTCTCGTTCTTCATTCTTCGAAACACATTTTACTTTTACATTTATTCCTCTAAGACCTGGTCTTAGCTCATTCACAACTAAATATTCTTCAGGTTCACTCATTTCAATTCATCTTTTTATTGTACTCTTCATAAAAATAGTGAAACGCTATTAGTCCCGGATCTTTTAAACCTGAATACAAAAAATTCTAAGTTTTGATCTTCGCCATTAGCAATTTTCTAACTATTTGAAAGTAATTATTTAATCCCTATATATAAAAGTTCTTTACTCACCTTTACACGTTTAATTTATATCATGCTCTTCGAAATCACCACAAGACTCCTGACAAAAAAGTAATGTTCAACACATAATCAATGTAGTATAGATGGAAGGAAATTGTAAGAAATCAAGAAATCTGTGGTAATTTGGTCACGATTAAAGATGAAAACCTAATTGGACTTTATGCTGGTCCTGGAGCAGAATTAGCAAAAGACGTGGAAATTATTTTACGGAAAAATCATGTTCCCCACCAAATGATAGACGCCAATGACGTTCAACATGGTATTTTGAAGGGATTTAAACTACTCATAATGCCTGGTGGTTATACTGCTCGATATATTCCGGGATTAAAACAAAAAGGCTGTGAAGCAATTAAAAACTTTTTATTCAAGGAAAATGGCAGATATATTGGAATTTGTGCAGGCGCCTACATAGCTAGTAATCCCAAACTGGGAATTAGCAAATCTAAAATGGTCCGCAAATCTGGAATCTTCAATTGTCAGATTGAAATAAGTGATTCACTCCATCCAATTTTCAAGGGCCAAAAATCATCATCTATATTGGTTTACTACCAAAATGGTCCACACATTAAAATACACCGTGATGAAAAATCACTAGCTCTCTATTCGGATGGGTCATCCTCTGTAATCGAAATCAGAAAGGATATAATTGCCTTGATTTTCAGTTGGCATCCTGAAAAATTACCCCACACCGCTCCTATTCTCTTGAATAGCCTTGATTATTTGTTGGAGTTTTGAAAAAAATTAAATTTTTATGCTTTGATTATTAATAAAAGTAAGGAATAATTGGCTTGTTTATGCTCGAAATGATAATTTGGCGTTAAAGAGCGTTTTGGTAATGTTCAATTCAGATTAGTAAAGGGAAGTAATAAATTGTCCTTGTTAAAAAAGTTATTATCTGGAAACGAAAGTTTTAGGAACACGTATTTGAAATATGCATCTAAACTACCTTCTACACCCAGAAAAGAGTTTGCAATTCTCACATGCACCGACACTCGACTCAATCCCATCCGAATCTTTCACATAAATGTGGGAGATGCTGAAATTCTTCGAAATGCGGGCAATCAAATCACTGATGATACGATCCGGTCTTTATCAACGGCAATTACCAATGGTGTTAATGAAATTGTCATTCTAGGTCACACGGATTGCTCATTAACAAAAGTATCTGCTCAGCAAGTAATCCGTACCCTTCGAAATTTAGGGGCAACTCTCAATCTCACGTCGTTCATCACATCCAATGAATGGCTAGGTATGTTTTCGGACGAAGAAATTAACGTCAGGGATCAAGTAGTTAAACTTAGATCTAGTCCCATTATCCCTACGAATGTTCCGATCCATGGATTACTCTTCAACGTAACTACTGGAACCGTGAAAATAGTTGTAAATGGATACAAACCACTTGAAATGGGAAAGCAAATTAGTTTTCAGTCAAAGATGCCATCCTTAAATATGCCTCATATGGAAATGCCTGATATATTTGCGAGTTCACTCCTCTCCTCTCTTAAATCGAAATCGATTATGATAAAAAAGCCAAAGGAGTTGAAAGAATGAGTAAATCTTGGGAATCCCTTTTCTCGTGTGATAAGTGTGGCGAACCTCTGGCGATTAAGGTAATAAAAGGTCATAAAGACTTAGTAACCGTTGGAAAATGTACGAAGGGGCATAAAAAGAGATTTATATTATCAATTTCAGAGTTAGATGAATGGGCACCTGCTCTGGATCCTCACTTCTTTAAATGCGTAAGATGTGACACTCCAGTCAGCGTCACCCCGCTTCATCGAGGGCCTTGGGTGAAAGTTATAGTTACCTGTCCAGTTCATGGCAAAAATGAAATTCGATTAGTGCCCATTAGAGTATATAATGCAATGCCACGGAATAAAGAGTTGGCTACACCTGCCCCAGCCGCCCCCGCCCCAGCTGCTCCTACTCCAGCTGCTCCTACTCCAGCAGCTCCAGCTCCAGCAGCTCCCGCCCCAGCTGTCCCCACTCCTGCCTGTCAAAATTGTGGAGGCCCGACCACGTTCATCCCACAATATTCCCGATATTATTGCTATAAATGTGAACGTTATGTTGAAGATAAGAAAGTGGTGGAGAAAGTTCGTGCCATAACGGAACCTGAAGATTTAAGATCGAAATTGAAGAATTTTGCCAAAACGGCCGATAAAAACATTCCAATTTCGATTTTTGATTTACCGACGCGATTAAACATGCCGAATGTCGATTCGGCTAAAATTGAATCGCTCCTCACTGAAATGATCATACAGAGTGAAATAAATGGCGAAGTGGACCCTGCTACTGGGGACATCACGCTCTTTGAAGTGCCCATAATTACAAAGCCAGCCGCTGCTACCACCACTTCTAAGCCAGCATGTGCAACATGCGGATCCAATCTCGACTATGTTGAAGCAAAAGAAGCCTATTTCTGCCGAACGTGCTTCGAATATACGGAAGCAGCCCCAGCAGGCGTTCCAACCCCCGTCGTGGCTGCAAATATTGAAGCAGTGCGAGACTTTGATTATGTGGGGGGCCAGGTCCGTTTTAAAATCGCGGTTCGAAATAAATCCGAGCTCGTAGTAACAAATATTGGTGTCGATTTAGACATCCCACCCGAATTTCAACTCATACGCATACTCCCCGAGGCTTCCGTAGATGATCTCAAGAGGGGACTCTCAAAAATCGATAAACTAATGCCAAACTCCTCCCAAGGCATTGACTACTATCTAGAACCCGTGGCGTGCGGAACAGGTGCGGTCGCGGGTCTCGTGAAGTATCAAGATGCGCAGGGAACTTATGGTTCCATCCCAGTTAAACCAAGAGAGATAGCTATCAAGTGCCCGCTGATTTTTACGCCGGAGGAAGCTAACATTGCAATGATTCGTAATTTAACAAAAAATCTAACAAGTGACTATCGACGATGGGCCTTGCCTACCAACCCACCTGATTCATTTACGTTCTTACATGACCTGGTGAATCAATTCGAAGTAAACCACATCCAAGCATTTCAAATATCGGGTGATCCTTACAAAGTAGAATCATGGTACTATACGCGAACGAAAACTACCAATCATCCTATTGCAATCCAAATTGTAGTCTCAGAACAAACCAACACGATTGATTTAACAATTGCGTGCGAAGATATGTCGGAATTAACCGGGTTGCTTGCAAAAATGTCTGAAGATTTTCGGGAAAAAATTTATGGCAAATTACACGTGGATCTTAAACCCGTGTTCGGTAGCCTAAAAGAACTCATATGCGACTGCGGCAGCCCCTTATCACGCCTTCCCTCCGATTCGGAAGTTGTCACCTGTAATTCCTGTAATAAAACATATTCTTGGGAAATGCTTAGTTACTAAAATTATAACTTATATCTAAAATGTATTTTCGGCGATGATCGTGGCGCAAGGAGACATTACTTTCTGGGCAGACGATTTAGCAGATGCCATCATCAAGCGCGAATCCTATAATTATGTAGATAAATCCGTACCCAAATTAAAAAAGATCACTATAAAAAGCAGTACCTCCATCAGCGGCGTGCCTCATATCGGTAATGCCTGTGATATCTTTCGGGCAGAAGCTGTGGTCAAAGCACTACGGGATAAGGGACAGAAAGTTCGCTTTATTTGGGTTGCGGAAAATATGGATCCTCTCAGAAAGGTTCCGGCTGGGATCCCAGATCGCTTCGAGGCTTTCCTAGGACGTCCTGTCGCCGAACTCCCCTGCCCAGAAGAATGTTGTAACAATTACTCAGAGCACTTCGTAAACCTTTTTATAGACTCCTTGCGTAACCATTTCGGCGCGCAACTTGAAGTCTTTTACATGGATCAAATTTACTCCTCTGGCCAGCTGGTTTCTTACGTTAGAACTGCCCTTGATAAGATCGAACGTCTCCGCGAGATTATCAATCAATACCGCGCTTCCCCCTTACCCGAGGATTGGATTCCATGGAAACCTATCTGTGAGAATTGTGGGAAAATTATCACCACTCGGATGAAAAAGCGTGAGGGGAATGAAGTTCATTATTCCTGCGAAGACTATAAATTCAAACATCGAAAAATTGAAGGGTGTCACCACCAAGGTGTTAGCGATATTCGAGAAGGGAAGGGCAAACTACTCTGGCGCGTTGAATGGGCGAGCCAATGGCCACTATGGAAAGTACCCTTCGAACCCTATGGAAAAGAGCACGGGGTCAATTGCCCTCATGTAACTGGAACTCCACGGATCGGAGCTGGCTCCTTCTGGGTGGCTGGCAATATCACAGAAGAGATCTTCGATTGGCCTGAACCATGCCCCACTAAGGCTCCTAACGTACTTCAACCCTACGAGTACGTGCTTGTTGGTGGGCAAAAGATGTCCGCCTCCTTGGGGAACACCATCGCCACGTGGGATTGGCCGACTTTCGCCCCTCCAGAAACTTTAAAATTGTATTTTCTTCGAAAACCAAAATCACAATCCAACATTATGACCTCCCAAAAAATTAACAAGCAATACAAATTGATCGATATCGAACTTGACATCCCAAAGCTTATTGACGATCTCACTGATTATTCTAAATTATTCTATGATTTTAATGCTCAAAAAATAATTGATAGGCTCAAAATTGACGAAAACAAGGTTGCAATGTATAAACGCCTTTATGTTCTCTGTCAAATAAGCGAAAAAATACCTCCAACCATCCCGAAAACCTTACCCACCTCGACTAGTCTTGTTCTCACTCCCTTGAAAAAAGTTCTTGGGATGGAGAATTTAGTCAAAAAATCCATAGAAGTTCTCCAAAAGATTTTCATCAGCACTCCCATGACTGAAAAAGATAGGAAAAAAATTGAACTTGATTTGATACTTATGGAGAAATATTTTGAGTTATATGCCCCTGAAAAGATTCAATTTGAAATAAAAGAAGAATTTAGTCCTAATCTTAAGAATCAACTCACTTCTATAGAGAAACAGGCTCTTAAAATATTTCTAGAGAAATTTCAAGAGGAAAAGTGGGATGAAAAGAGCCTCGCACATGAAATTTATGTTATCGGAAGGAAAATCTTACAAAATCAAAAGGGGTTATTTAGACTTCTCTATCAAATTCTACTCGGGAAAGAATTCGGACCAAAACTTGCCCCACTCCTCCTAGCAATGGATAAAAATTGGATCATTAACCGAATCAGTGATGTTTTCAACTAATTTTTTTTGACTCTACCTTTTGAATTGGTTTTCTAGACAAATTTATGAATTACTCATTTCCTATTTTTGTCCCACAATCCTCGCAATACTGAGCACCCCTACTACTCAGGTGCCCACACTTTCCCGTCCTGCTGCTCTGCATCGCCGCGTTAGCCCTGCTCGTCACGGTTCGGTACTGGGCAAAACCGTTCCGCAATCTTTAAAGAGAATCCTTACTTCTTGAATTTTAAGGCTAATGCAGGATTTTCCCTGATGTACCGCTCACGTATCATTTCGATCACCCACTCAGGTATTTTTTCGAGTAACTGAGGGAAAAAATGCGGTGGAATTACTTCTCCAGCCCACCATGTAATTTTTATAACGTTCTGTAAAGTCATAGACTTGGGATCGGCATTGGCATAAAACTCAAACACTTTGGGAAGCACCGAAATGAAAAGTTTTGGAAATTTCCTAATAGCACATTTTATTGCCTCATCAGCCAAATAAGGCCACGAATTAGTTTCAATGTATGCGAGTATAATGTTTTCAATCCCCGTGGCGGTAATGAGATCCGGAAATTTCTCTAGGGCTGCCTCAAAAGCGAAAACTGCCGCATGCTCCATGGGCGAGATCGATTGTAATTCCATCACCTTGTCGATCCCTGATTGGTCAATGAATTGGGGCGCATATTCGATAGCAGAAGTATAGGTACGGAGTGCGGCCAACTTCACGGATGTTTCTTCGTCTGAAAGCGTCGCCCTGATTTTGTCGATCCCCGCCTGATCAATGAGGTCCGTCATGGATTCAATTACAGATCTTAGTATCCCAAGGGCAATTGATCTTACCCCAGGATTGGAGTCTTCGAGCAAATCATAGAGGGTAGGGAGGGTTTCGTTGATCATCTCCAGGAAGCGTTTCGATGAATCGCGTGTAAGGATCCCGATATATTGACTTGCTGAGGTGCGGATCGCCTCGTTTTTATGTGAAAGTTTACTCATGATTAGGGGGATGGTTGTCTTGAGGTGGTGGGGATCCCTGAGTGCTTTTAAATACATTTCAAATACATTGAGACCGAATCTTTCTACTCGGCGATAATTCTCATTTTCCTTATGGTGACGTGGATAGGCTGGATTTAATTCATTATAATCCGGATTCAGACAGGACTCGATTACATTGTGAAGGACTTTCTGATTGATGAGGTAGGGGTAAGCATGTAGGACTGTGTCTATAAAACAGCCATTCCTGATAGGATACTGCTCTTTGTAAAAATTAATTATTTTATTGAAACTATCGGGATCAAGGGGAGAATCCGTTGGGATCACGGGGGGTTCCCTATACATTAATTGGATAACTAGAACCGTCGGAGTTTTATTCTGAATATTCGGATCTGAGAGAATAGCGACCATTTTTTCGAAATGGGACGGTCGAATGCGAGTTCGCACGGACAGATTATCTCGAATAGCATAAAATGCTTCCCAGCCTAGATCTGGATGGGCTAATAAATCAATCACAGAATCAATATCCTCCGTATTTACCATTTACCTTACGCCCTGAAATTTAAAAAAACAACCTAATAAAAAGCATCATTATGAGAATGTAAGCGAAGCGTCCCGTATAAAGATTTCGGTGTAGCGGGTGGCATGGCGGCAGTTTAAGTCCCCTGAATCACTTTAAACGGACGGTCATCGATATCACGTGCGGACGGTCCCCTTTTTCGTTGTAAAAATTTTGGGGTGAGGTCAACCAAAAATTTATCATTTTTAGTGTTTGTTTATTTAATTCAATTTTAACTTGATCAATTTGATTCAGCAGGGCATGCCCGCCTATTGTCCCTATTCTCCATTGAAAGCGTCCAAAGACTTTCCAACTTGGGATCATGAGAGGTGATTGCCCATATTCCATTGGAAACGTTCAAGGACTGCCGATTTTAGGCTTTAAGTCAAAATGAATCAATTTCTCAAGGTGCCGGTCAGATCGAACACTTTTCCACACCTGTAAATCAACAAATCGACGAAATTTTCAACACGAACAACGCAAGCTGAATGAGGGCATCTGTTATATTTGGACACAAAAACATCAAGATGTGTGCGTGCACACACATCTGCACACGGAGATAGCAAAAAGCGGGTTGTTAATAACACAAATTACACATGTTTAAAACTGCTAGATACACGCCGAATTCGAGCCGCGCGCACGTGCGAAATCAACATGTACGTGTGGATCTAGATCCCGATCCGGCAATAGGAACGTTTAAATGTGAATACGACCACTAAATTTATAAGAATAAAATTTATGAAAAAAAAACTTTATTCAAGGGAAAACACATGGTTTTAAGCCGGTTGCGCAGCATATCAGAAAAAATCCTCAGGCCCGCGGCAAATCTCGCGATCAAATTGGGGATCACCCCCAACCAGGCCACGCTATTGGGGTTTTTCGTTTCAATAATTGCAGCCGGGGTGATATTTTTATATCCAATATGGCCTTATTTTTTAGTTCTCTGTGCTGGTTTATTATTATTAGCCGGTTACTTTGATGCACTTGATGGAGCGATTGCGCGGAATTCCCATCAAATCACAGCTTTCGGTGGGTTTCTCGATTCTGTTCTAGATAGATACGCTGACGCCATTCTGATCGGTTGTATCATTTTGGCAGGTTTATGCGTCCCCTGGATTGGACTCATTGCCATAATTGGCACTCTCCTAGTAAGTTACACCCGTGCCCGTGCCGAAGCAGCAAACGGTGAAAATGTCGGTGGAAAAAAGATGGCGGTGGGCATTGCAGAACGTGGAGAACGAATGCTTCTTTTAATGGCGGTATTCGCGTTACAAGGCATTCCCGAATTAACCATGTGGGTGAAATATCCTCAATGGGGCTACGTGGGGATCGGGATCATCATTTTAGCTATTTTGACCCATATTACCGTGATCCATCGAATCATTCATGCGCTTCGCAATTTGCCGGAATCACCCCAAGAACCTCCAGAAACCGAGCCTGAAGACACTCAGGAAGACGTAGTAGTCAAATCAGAAGAAATTGTAAGTGCTCCAGAAGCAGTGGTTAGAGCATCGGCAGCAACATCAAAAAAATCGGAAAATATAATAAACTTGTGATTTTTTAGAAGAGATTTAGCAAATTTAAGAGGCTAGAATCTAAAATTTGGATTCAGCTTTATCAAAAACGCTCACTAAAAGAGATTCTACGTATTTCTTTGCCTGATTCATCGCGGCTTTTCCAATTCCGGTGATGCTGTAATACTTCCGGTTTGGCTTTCCTTCCTCGTTGCTCGTCTTCCACTCAACTTGGACTAATCCATCTTTCTTCATCTTGTACAAAATGACGTAGCCCGACACTATTGCAGGTTGAAAACCGAATCGTTTATGAATCTTCTCCTTGATTTCATAGCCGTACAGGGGGGATTCTTCTAGTAATCGGAGAATGTACATCCACAAATTTGCCTTAGTCAGTTTGTCTGCAAGTCTATTAACTGCCTTGGTGATATTATTCTCTTTGAGGTGATCTTTATCAAGCAAAAGTGTGTTTAATTCTTGTATAGATTCCGGATTTTTTCTCTTAGCCATTTAAGAAAACCTCTCTCAAAAAACCTATTTGTTATTGAACAAATAAAACGATATTTCCTTTTAAATATTTAGCTTTTAAATTTCTTTAAAATTTGAGTTTGCCCAACTTCATGAGTAAAAAAATGATACTATGGCTTGCGAGATAACTTCGCGAACCGAGGTTCACTCGTGTTGCCTGTAATTTATTGATTAGAAATTCTTCCTCTTGTGGTTCCAGATCGATATGATCACTGAGAATGAAAATTATCGAATGGATTGCATGTTTTTCCTTCTGGAGATCCACTAAAGATTCCTTAAAAGGTGGAAAATTTTCTTTCAACAGGAAAACGGGGCCTTCCTGAGCCAATTCACTGGCAAGGTCTAAAAATGATCTGTGAACGAGCGTGATTCCTTCTTTTTGAAGAGGTTTAGTTGGATCGAGCAGGGTTTGAAATAGGTGCGCCATTCCAATCTCATCTATTGGAAGTTCGCCCACCCGATTTCCATTGAAGGTCAGCGCTTTTGGAGGATTTGGTGGTCCATTTAACACGGCATGGAAAAAAATATTTCGGGAACCAAATGAAAATGCCGCGAGAAGACATCGAAAAATAATATCGAGGCGACCCGACGTGCCCGTGAGATCTTTGATCAAAAACTTATTGGAGGTCACGCCTTTTGTAGACTTTACAAGGAAGTGAAGTTGGACCATGGATGAACCCTCTAATTCATTTAATTTTCAACCTCATCGAATTCGTCACTTTCTCCAAGAAGCGCACTAATAAATAATCCGATAGCCGCAATAAATCTGTTCTTATCTGCCTCATTCCCTTCAAATATAACGCTTCCCATTATATCCAATGACGTGTAATCTGTTTGGCCGGTTATGAACTTCACTAAATTCCCATCAAGTGCCGTGAATGTTAGTTCGGGATTATCTTTTTTTCCTTTTTCAATAATCATTTTTCCATTCTGTAATTTGATATAACAGTTCTCTCCACCTTTAACAATAAATTGAATTACTCGATCTCTCCATGCTTGAAATTCCGCTTGGATTGATTTAGAGGCATTTACGACCTTCTTGAATTCCTTTAATGCATCCCACACATTAGCAACGGACACTTTTCCCACCAAAAACCTAATTAAGTAATGAAATGCGTTAAAAAATGATTAGATATTTTTGATTATTAAGGTTTTTTTACAAGACCGAATTGTTTTAATTATTACCTTCTCTTAATTGTACACGTGTAACCGGTTCAACCGGAGGTATTCTTATTCCCAAAAAACGTAAAAGCGGCGGTAGACGCAAAGGAAAGAGCGGCAATCCGGGATTCGTGCAGTGTTCACAATGTGGGAAAAAAGTCCCACGTGATAAGGCAAAAAAAGTCACCAAGAATGTATCCTTTGTTGATTATCAAATGGTGAAGGAATTAAGAGCGCAAGGAGCGTTCATTCCTAGGCAACGTGTTATCAAATATTACTGCGTGTCCTGCGCGGTGCATCGCCGCGTGGTTAAAGTCAGAGCCAAAGCGGATCGTAAAAGTAGTGGGCGTCGCTAAATTTCTGATTTTTTTTAAATTAGGTGTTGGGATTAACCATGGATAAAAAAGAGAAGAAGCTAATTATCCGGTTTGCCCAAGCTGAGCGGCTCAAGTCTTCTATTATAAATACGATGCAAGTCGTGCTCAGATTCCAAGATTTCTTTGAACATAAAAAAGACGAGCCTGACGGGCGAACAGTTTTTATTTGGGGCCTAAATCAACTATTTAACGATATCGCACGTGCCGTCAATATCTCAGGCGGAAAAAATTTAGTAGAAGCGCAAAATCTTTTAGGGATGGTAATATCTCAAATGGAGATAAGTGGACAACAACCTAATTTTCAACAGATAATGGATAACTTGCGAAAAGCTATTACACAAATCACATCTGAGGCGGCCAATGCAGCAGACGAGTTAAATTTTGGCTAATTAACTCGATTTTCTTCAATGAATTTTTCAATAATATTATGAATATTGCCTTCTGTGAGAAAACTTTGGATTCCATTGGGCGATCCGATCAGATACGAAACGGCCTTTGTAGCAAATTGAGCAGAGTGAAGTGGATCCTTGGTTTTCAGGTATTCAATCAAAAAACTACTGAAAAAGCAATCCCCCGCTCCGGTAGCCCCGTATATATGACGTAAAATGATAGCTGGTAATTTGACGAGTTTCCCCTCATAATATAAGGCTGATCCCTTTCGGCTTTTTGTAATTAAGGCCATTTTAACACCCAACCTTGATAGGTATGAAACTATGTCCCTAATCTTCGAGGCTCCCGTAACCACTTGTGCCTCAATTAAGTCTAGCTTGACAATATCAACCGAAGACAAGACTTCGTCGATCTTCAATCCACTTTTATAATAGAGTTTTCCATCTTCATCTCGATGGCGAATCAGCCCCTGAATGTCCAGAGCAATTAAACCTTCCGTCTGCTCTTTTGCAGAAATAATTGTTTCGGGGGAAATTTCCTTGGCTATTGGACCAAAATAAACCAATTTTGCATTAGAAATTTCTTTCGGGAAGTCTCGTGTAGTAATGGGTGTACAAACTGATTTTAATGTCAAATCGCGAGTATCATTAATATAGACTAGTTCATAGCGAGTAGAATGCCGTTTCACCTTCTGAACATTGTTTATATCAATGTTCCCCTCACTTAAAAGTGATAAAAATTCGTCTGGAAAATCTGGACCGATCTTTGAGATGACTGAAACTTTCTCTGGGGCTCCGAACCGAGAACATACAATGGATGAAAAGCTGGCCGTACCCCCCATTGACAGAGGACGCTGCTCATTATTGATTATTATAGAGTCGAGACATAAATGTCCCACGATGAAAATAGTCATTGTCTCCAAAAGACTATTGAGAGCTTCATTTATTAATTCAATTTGTTAAAAAAAATGTAAAGATTCAACTCTAATTAAGAGGTCTCGAACTTGAGTGTGAAGAAGAAAAAGAAAGAGAACTTGAAGCCACATGAACGGGTGAGTTATCATCATGGAAAGAAGTTGACTCCAGAGGAGTTTGAAGCGGAACAGGAATATATGCTTAAAAAGAAAAAGAAAAAAGCGTTGAAAAAGGGTAAAAAGAAAAAATAATTTAAACCACGGGATGCCGGCATGAAACAAAATTCCTTTTGGAAAGATCAATTGATCGTCTTTGGCTTCTTTATCGGCATTTGGGCGATCTTTTATTTTTGTGATTTTGGCTGGAATTTTCCCCTTGATGAGCCAGTAGCTGTAGGTACCACGGCCATTTCAGCAATTCCAATTATACCCGTAGTACTTTCATTCATTTTGCTGATACCATTATATTGGTGGGTTTATAAACGCCCCCGAAAGCTCGAACATTATGAAAAACAAGACTTAAAATCCATTATTCTCATATTTCTCATCATTTTTATTCTCATCATGATATTTAGGACTATAATTTTATTAAAGTATGGCTTACCTCTTGAAAAAACTCCGATGATCTTCTTTATTGTCCTTCAAATCATCCTTGTTGAAGGTTTTTACCTCTCTGATTTTGGATTCCATTCAAAGAATCTTTGGCGTCAAATCGCGTTTACCTTTATTCTTTTATTGATCATTGGG
>JABXJT010000044.1 GCA_013375455.1 Candidatus Helarchaeota archaeon
AGGAGCTTGCTCGATTAGAAAAGAAGTGGGCGCTCCTCATAGGGCAAATTTAAAAAAGAAAATTAGAAAAAAAAAAAGAGATTGAGTTTAAATATTCAGTTTATCCCCCACGATGGAAGTGCTAAATTTGCTGTAACGACATAATCTGGATAGACTAAGTTTCCGGATGAGAGACATTCCTTCTTTCCACCTGCCTGCCATTGCGTGAATAGCGTAACGCCCCAGATCTCTTGTGTTCCTGGGTTATAACCTTCAGTAACGTCATGCGTATAAGTGAAAGCGAGGTTGCCTGCAACTCCCTCGAGCGGATTTGTTGCATTTATAGTTTCTAATACTGGAACTAGTTCGGTTGAATTCAAAGTTTGACCTTGATCAATTGCATGTAATAGGGCATACATCGCATCATAGCTGCCAGTTGCTGTATATATTGGTTCTTCATCATAATGACTTACATAATCATCCCAAAATGCTATTGATTTGGTGGTTTTATTGGTACGAGTTAGGGCTTGCAAAATAACCTCATATTCACAGGCCCCACCAGTTTCAGACCAATATGTATCGAGTTGGGACTGAACATCAATGCCCGCGATAAGGCATTGTGGTTGAAGGGCCTGATATTGTGTTGTCATCAGAAGTCCACCTTGAGCTGAAATCATTGGTACGCATATTTGGGTTCCATTCGCCTCAATTTGTGACCAATATGTGTTAAAATCAGCTGCATCTGCTGTAGGGGGAAACGCTATCTCTGCCGATAAGTTTAGTCCATAGAATGCCAAGGCTCCCTTCAAACCTAAAGCTAATGGCACCGACCAAATATGATCCTCTCGAAGAATCGCCACTTGATCAACCGTTCTACCTAACACGAATGACATATAATTAGTCAAATAGACCAAATAGGTTATCAGCTCCGTCGCTAAAGAGGTTGAATTGATTGGCGTCACTCGAAACCAGTATTTATATCTGGAATATGAGGAATTCACTAATTGGCAAAAAGTATCCGTAGACGGACCAGCACCAAGGAACAGCATTTCATTGTCCATTATTATTTCCTGGTAGGAAAGGACTGCTTCTGTTCTGAATCCCCCTATAATAAATCGCGCTTTATCGTCTGTTACTATTTTCGTTGCAGCGGCATTTACCTTTGGAAGATCAACGATCGGATCAGCTTCGAAAGTATCCTCAGCAATAAGCCCAAAATAATATCTATCGCCTCCAATTAGGACGCCGCCTGCCGTGTTAATTTTATCGCAAGCTAGGTATGCCCCTTGCCATGTCCCTTCACCTTGTATTTCAGTCATGGGACCTAGAAGTCCAACTCTAATGATTCGAGAGTCTGGAACGTCATCTGGAGCTCCTGGTGTCACCAATTCCCCTAGAACTACTGCACCATAAGGTGTCGGAAGTAAAATCCATACTCCAATGCCGACACCGACAGCTACCATCGCAATTATTGCGACTGCAAGTATTTTTTTTCTTTTTGGTTCCATTTTCATTTTTTACTCACTCTTATATCTAATTTCTTAGATATTTTTTCTATTTTATTCATGTTATATTTAAATATATGTCGTTGTTGTCAGCTCTGATTTTGTTGCAGCAGACATTGTTGCAATGGTAGTTATGGGGCTCAACGCGTTGGAGCAACCTGGGGACACCCTTGCTGCTTGCAAAGGTCTAGAAACGGTTGACCTTTGAATATCCATCGTACCTAGAAACAGGATCGGATTACAATCATTTATTAAAAAAGAGCGAGTGGTGGGAAAACCCCACTAACGCATGTAAGACCCGCCGCAGACACATATGGTCTCGCCATTTATAAAGGCAGCTTCATCTGAGAGCAAAAATAAAACAGGTCCCACGATATCCTCTGGCTTGCCGCCCCTACCAATCGTGCTCGAAGAAGCCCCTTTTTCCACTAATTTTTCAGGATACGTTTCGCGGAGCGTGGCATAATCTAAAGCGCCAATGAGGATGGCATTTGCGGTGATACCTTTTGCCCCTACTTCTGCAGCTATTGTCCGCGTGAAGCCAAGCAATGCCGCCTGAGACGTGCAAAAGTGAACATCTTTAGTTGCTTCTTGCACCAACGAGCCAGTATACCCGGCAATGGATACCACGATTACTATCCTGCCGCTCTGTTGGTTTTTCATTATCGGAACAATTGCCTTACAACAGTGAAACGTACCTTTCAGATTCGAGTCAATGATCTCATCCCAAATTTCCTCGGTCATATCGACAAACGAAGTGAGCTTATTGGTTAATGGCATGCTAACGAGGATGTCTACCGTTCCAAATTTATCCATGGTTTGCTTTACCAAGCTCCCTACCTGTCCATAATCTTTTAAATCGCATTCTACCACGGTGATATCCTGACCAGCTGATCTGATATCACCTGCCACGGCTTCTAACTTTTTCTTATCAATGTCAGCGATTGTCAGCTTCGCACCCTTACTGGCCAGTGCTTTGGCTACCTCTCGACCGATTTCGTTTGCGGCCCCTGTTAATATTACAACCTTATTCTCAACCATTCTCATTCCTCCTAACGTACATAACGTCCTCCACTTATGATAATGGTCTCTCCAGTTACGTAACTTGCCTCTTCGGATGCGAGGAAAGCTGCAACATTGGCGACTTCTTCGGGCTTTCCTCCCCTCCCCAAGGCGGCCCGTTTGGCTATCTTATCCAGCGCTCCTGGCGGATATATTTTCTCCAGGAACGGATTGGGAATGACGCCGGGGGTAATGCTGTTGACGGTTATGTTATACGGACCCATTTCTCTGGCGAGTGATTTTGCAAACCCTATCATTCCTGCTTTCGCGGCAGCATAACTGCACTCGCCCATGGGTGACCCGACCCAAGCTGCAATCGATGAAATGTTTATTAGTCTTCCGTATTTCTGCTTGATCATGGACGGGATGACGGCTTTTGCACAATAAAACATGCCCTTCAGGTTGACGCCAACAACTATATTCCATTCCTCGTCCGTTACTTTTTCCACGGGATTCAGGATTTCCCGTCCAGCATTGTTTACCAGTATGTCTATCCTTCCGAACTTATCCAGCGCTTGTTTTGCCATATTTTCCACTTCAACCCGATTGGAAACATCGCATTTTATTCCGATGATTCTATCCTCTCCATATTCAGATTTCATGGCGTCAGCGATTTTCATCGTCCTTTTCTCATGGTAGTCTGTTAAGACTACATACGCACCTTCTTGTGCAAATTTCTTGGCAATCGCCTGCCCTATTCCTGCACCAGCGGCTGCCGTTACTATTCCAACCTTATCTTTCAATTTCATTTCTATCCCTCTTTCTAAATTTTTTTACATGATTATTAAAATCATAATTTACTTTCCTTTATAAACTGGCTCTCTCTTTTCCAGGAAAGCCTTGTAACCCTCCTTAAAATCCTCTGTCAGAATTAAAGAATTTGATGCCTTTATGGCGGAGTTTAATGCCTCCTCAAAAGTCATATTTTGTGCTTTATGCATTTCCTTCTTAGCCGCTATGATGGCCAAGGTTGGACCTTTCGCCAGTCTCCGTGCAAGCTCATTTACAGTGGTCTCTAATTCATCTGCTGGTACAACCTTTTCAACCAGCCCAATTCTCTCGGCTTCTTTTGCATCGATGAGATCCCCTGTAAATACCATGAGTTTCGCCCTGCCCATACCGACCAGTCGCGGTAAAAAGTAAGTTCCACCAAGGTCTGGGACTAGTCCCCTTTTTATATAGAACTCCCCGAATTTTGCGTTTTCGGATGCTATCCTAATGTCGCACGCCAAGGCTAGATCGCACCCCCCTCCGATTGCATAGCCGTTCACCGCAGCAATTACTGGTTTTTCCATTTGTGTTATTTTTAAGAAAGGCGTGATCATAGCACTACGATGTCTACGTCTTTCGGCCATCTTACTCTCAGTTTTTTCACCCGTGCGTAATTCTCTAGCTTTCACTATGTCAAGCTTGATATCTCCGCCTGCACAAAACGCCTTACCAGCTCCACTAATAACAATCGCTCTAACTTCCTCGTTTTTTTCTGCTTCCTCGAGGGCTTCTGCGAACTCTTCCATCAACTTTGGAGACATTGCATTTCTTTTTTCGGGCCGGTTCAGCGTGATGGTCGCAACGTTATCCTCTACAGATAAGATGATAAATTCAAATTCTTTCTCGGTCATTTGAAACAATTAATAAATTGTCAAGACTCGTCATATAAGTTTATCTACTAAAAACGAGTTGAAACTCTGTTTCCAGTCATTTTTATAATAGTTTTGTAATTTCTCACGATTGTTTTACTCTTTTTTTACATAAAATGCGATTTTAAGATGATTCTGAAGATCTTTTATTCACGTGGCAGGAATTCTTACAAAATTAATCCAGTTGTGATGAAATTTCGAATTGAAAAAAACCTATAAATTAGTATCGTTCGAACTGTATCTCCAAACCTATAAAAATCTATAAAAAGTTCTAAAAATCTATCACGCAAAATGCGCAAATTGGAGAAATGCGCAAACCGATCCCAAGGGTTTAAATAGGAGGGAGTCGTTTATCTACCTAGCCACACCGTTCTCTTGGTGCGGGCGTATTACTTAGAGAGCAGTTGAGTTTCAGGAAGTATTTCCCCCCAGTCCCAGTGGTTGGTCGCACAAGTCGGGGACATGAAGCCCCGTTTGAACCCGAGCAGTCCCTCCTAGGAAGGGGGCAAGAATTCACGTGATCTTTGAGTAGAGCGGGGTAACTCCCTTCCGGTCTCCAGACCCAGCAACCAATCTCAAGAGAAAGCTCTTGGTGCCCCTCGACACCGTGCTGGATGGCCTGAACCCGGCGACGGGCGTACCGCCTGATAACCTTAGGGCGGGTCTACTCGTGTGCGGGTAGATGGAGAATTAGCATGGAAATTTATAGATTTTGATAGAAATTTATACATTTTTATAACTAATTAGAAGGTTAGACTGCATCAAAGTGGAGTTGCTATCACTTGAATACGATTGATTTTCACATTCACCTTTGGAAAAAGGAATTTCTATCAAACGAATTCAAAGAGATGCTTAGGAATTTTGCGATAATGGTCAATTTGGAGCAATTCCCAAACATGGATTACACTCCCGAAAAATATTTGGCAGCAATTGAACCAGAAAAAGAGAAGCATAGGGAATTTACCATTAAAAATGCTATTATTTTTCCAGTTGATTACACTTTTACCCCTGTGCGATTTAAAATATCTTATGATGAATATATAGAATATATATCAAAGGTCTGTGATGAACATGCAGGCTTTTTTCACTCCTTTATTGCACCAGATCCACGACATGGACCTAAAGCCTTGGAATTGATTGATTATGCTTTAGGACAATGTGGTTTCAAGGGGCTTATCATCACCCCCTCAGCTGGATTTTCGCTTGACCATCCCAACCTCGACAAAATGCTTCAAAAAGCAGGCGAATATAACGTCCCGGCAATAATCCATGATACTAGCCTTGTCCCCCGCCCTCTCAAGCTCTTTAATGAAGTATATAAACTCGAGGAATTATTTTCTAAATTCACTAATCAATTGTTTATTATCTGTCCTTTCTCTCAAATGAATACTGAATTAATGAAAGTGGCAATTCGGCACGCAGATCATGTTATGGCAGATATTACAGGGTACGATTCACAGTTTGTTAGTAGAAAAATGCCAGAAATGGTAATGACTCAGTTTATGGGCATGCTAAAAGAGTCCTTCGGCTCTGATAAACTTCTATTTGGTTCTGATTGGCCTTGGTGGGAATTAACGGCTCCCATACAAGAGTGGCTCATCTATATCCGAAAAATGAAAATACCACTAATCGTGCGGCCGTTTGGGTTCCCCTCCTTAGAAGATGAAGATAAAGTAAATATTCTAGAGGAGAACGCCAAGCGAATTTTGAACATCCATTAAGCAAAACTTCCATTGAGTAAAAAAAGTAGCACAAAATTTTATAATTTTAATATGTAAATTAATGCTATGCCTAAAAAAGTAATAATAATAATTGGGAGCGGAATTGGTGGCAGTGGTATTGGGGCATTACTTGCTCACGCCACGGATGCGAATATTATTCTTTTTGAACGTGATGTGATTCTTGGAGGACGATGTGCTTCCTACAAGAAAGAAGACCCTGTAGGAAGGACTTGGACATTCGATGTTGGATGTCATATCTTTTCAACCTGTGATCTGGGTCCCCTGGGTAAAATTGCTGACCTATGTGGGAAAACAATTAGATGGAGCTATACTAGGAATCCAGGACCGCGAGTCAATGTAATGGGAATGGAACTCTCTGGCTTAGCAAGGAGTAGAAAAAAGAAATCCGACTCTAAGAAGAAAAAAAAGAATATGACAGAGTATTTAAGAAGTATCCAAATTAAAGATACTTGGCAATACGATGAAATTCCTTTGATTCAATTTCTAGATGATTTTTACGGACCTAAAAAAAGCGCGGTCCTTAAATTAATGTACTCAATGAATGCAGGGGTTATGTTCGGAACGGATCCACACAGTACCTCCACTGGAGAGTTCTTGAGATGCATGGCGGATAATTATCAAAAAATGAGCATGGGGTATCCAATTGGTGGAACTGGTATAATCCCTGAAACCTATTGTGACGTGATACAGGAAAATGGTGGGAAGATACTTTTAGGGAAAGAAGGCCGCGTGAAGAAAATAATAATCGAAAATGATGAGGTTAAGGGAATTGAAGCCGGTCCTGATAGCGAATTTTTTGAAGCTGACCTAGTAATCGCGAATTCAGATATAAAGACAACTGTCTCTAAACTAGTAGGGGAAAAATACTTCCCGAAAGACCATGTTGAATATGTTAAAAACTTGAAATGGGGCGGTCAGGTTTGTTCTGTAAAAATTGGGATTGATACAGTAATAACTGATCAAAAAATGCTTACTTACGTTCCAAAAATGGATCAAGAAGGTGATCTTCAAAAAATGATAGCAGATCCCGAGAACATCGGCAAACTAGATTTCGGTTCACAAGGAGTACCGGAAAGGACCGCACTATTGATCGTTCCAATTAGCAACCACGATCCAACACTCGCTCCTGAAGGCTGCCAGAACATTCATGCAGTTACCCCCACTGCGTTTGGGAGTATGATCAAGTGGAGTAAAGCGGATGAGAAAAAATGGGAACAAACTTGCATCAATACCTTTGAATCCTTGTGGCCTGGTATTAAAGAACACGTTGTTATTGAAGAATATGTCTCGACCAGTCATCTAGAAGCACGATTCGGGAAGGAAGGAGCGGGAACGGGTATTGCTCAATCAATCGACCAAGTAGGAAAGAAACGCCCTTCAATGCAATCCCCAATAAAAGGATTATATTATTGTTCTGGTGATGCTGGTGGCTGGGGCATTGGAACGGAGCTTCCTGCTCGATCCGCATTGGAATTATTTGATATATTTAAAAGAGAGAAAATTCTAAAATTTACTAATTAAATTCCATTTTATTTAATTTAATGCGGTTGTGACGCATGTCAGATGTGATGACTGCCAAATTTGCAATTCAAATGCCAACCAAACTCTGGATAGCGGCTCTCAGTAAAAAATATCCCGAAATTACATTTGAAATTTTATCTATCTTGCCGACGGAGAAAATGATTGGAAATGCTTTGGTAAAAATCACCGGAGATAATGCTGAGAAAATCTTACAGGAAATCACTGTCCATCCTTCCTCTCTTGAGCTCCATTTAATTTCAGATTTGGAAAAATCCAAAATATTCAATGTCAAAACGAATGATCCTTGGCTTCTCATCTCTCTTATTAAAAGCGAAGTCATTCTAAAGATGCCTGTTCTAGTAAAAAATGGAATAGCAAGCTGGGAAATCCTCGCACCCCACGAGAAGATCAGCAAATTTAATGACCTACTGAAGGAAAAAAACATAAAATTCCAGTTAAAAAGTATTGGGAAATATAAAGAAGAACCTCAGCTCACTGTCAGACAAACTGAGGTACTGGATCAAGCTGTCAAAATGGGGTATTATGAAATTCCTAGGAAAATCACCCTTACCGCACTCGCTAAGAAATTGAACATCGCAAAATCCACTCTTTCTGGCATTCTAAGAAGAATTGATAAAAAATTAATCCAAAACTAATATTTATTTCCCTAGAACCTCTAAGGCATTGTGATGATGCAATTTAGCGAAACAGAAAATTATAATAAAACTCATTTACGTACATCCTACGCAAGAGTGAGCAGGACAACGATTATATGCGATAGGATTAATTTATTTAACGTTCATACCAGAAGCTCCAATCCAACGAAGGCCAGCCAAATCCCAATAGCGCACAACAGGCTCAGGAAAAATATGATAACCTCAGCTTCTAGACTCAAATCAATTTTGTCCTTATATTTTTTAAATGAGCCAAAAATCCCAAAGCTTCGCGTGATCGCGTGGAAGGAACCAATTAACGACGTACAAAGGAATACCACGTGAATTGACACAACTAATGTCAGAATGTCAGCGAGGAGAAAGACGCGGACGAGAATAAAAAAAGTGATAGGCGCCGCAATTAAAAAGGAAATTCCAACAAATTTTAAGGTGCGTCTAGTTGTATGGAGGTCTTCTAACTCATCTGATTTGAACTTCAAATAGGTATGATAAAATAGGAAAAGACCCACCAGTCCTATCAAAATTAATAAAAAGATCCAATCATAATTAATAAAAAAATTGAAGGAAAGAGGGTAAATCTTCATCAAATAAAAAAACAGGATGAATAAAATACAGGCAAGAATAGCTAGAAAACCAAGCGTTAAATAGAGCCGAGAATGCTCTTTATTTTTAAAAACTCTGCTATAGGCAAAAAAAGTTACAATTAATGTTATAATGAAGATGATGATGTGGGCAAGAGCAATAGCAGCCCAACAATAGAGAAAATCATATGGTTCCCCGTAAAACCATGCAGCAATTCCAAATATCCCCCAAAAATAAAGCAAAGCTGAAACTTCTAACAAGCATCTAAAAAATTTTGAAATAATTTGTCTGTTTATCACAATTTTTCCCCAAATCCTTTTTTATCGTTTTAAATATAAAAGTGAATGTTCTTTAAATGATCTTATTTAGTTAATAAATTTAATTTATATGCGAGAAAAGATTAAAGATTTTGGAGAAGAAAATGCGGATAATCTTTTGTATTACAGGCGCTTCGGGTGCAATATACGCAAGACGATGCTTAGAATATTTACAAGATGTGGCAGAAATTCATCTTATTATCTCAGATGCTGCAAAAATTGTGATTAATAAGGAATTGCATCAAGATCCTGATGAATTTCAAAAATATTCTAAAGTTCATTATGATTTTAATGATATTCAAGCCCCGATTGCCAGTAGTTCCTTCGATATCGATGCAGTCCTTGTCATTCCCTGCTCAATGAAAACGCTAGGGATGATTGCGAGCGGGATTTCATCCAATCTAATAGTTCGTGCCTGTGATGTCGCCCTGAAAGAAGGCAGGAAACTCATTCTTATGCCCCGCGAGACTCCCCTTAGCTTAATTCACCTTGAAAATATGTCAAAAGTCAAGAGAGGGGGGGGTATTATTCTCCCAGCCGCCCCAGGCTTTTATCACGATCCGAAAGACCTATCTGACATCGTGAATTTTATGGTTGGTAAGGTCTGTCAGCAACTAGGGTTACCCCAATCTTTCATAAAATACGAGTAGATAGTGCATGAGTGATTTAATTTTATTAAAAATAGGCGGTTCAATCATCACAGAAAAGGATGTTAGCGAACCTAAAATTAATGCTGAAAATTTAGAAAGAATTTGTGGTGAAATTGCCGAAGCATACAAGACAAATGGGTTTAAGTTAGTAATAATTCACGGTGCAGGTTCATTCGGTCATCCAATTGTAAAAAGAACCGGAATTCACGAAGGAATAACTCGTCCAGATCAAGTTTTAAGTTTCGCAACCACACAAGTATTACAGAACATATTAAATTCCGAAGTTTGCCAAACATTACAAAAGTTTGACTTGCCTGCCATCCCAGTTCAGCCTTCGGCCTCAGCCATCATGGATAAGAAGCGATTAATTTCCTTGAACCATGAATTAATAAAAGCGCTCCTAGAATTATCCTTAATACCAGTCTTATTTGGTGTTCCAGCTTTTGATAAAAGTCAAAAATGTTCAATCTTATCGGGAGATCAAATTATTGTATATCTTGCCAAAAAATTACAGCCCCAAAAACTCGTTTTCATCACGAACGTGGATGGGATATTAGATAAAAATGGGGGATTAATTGAGAAAATCACGCGAGAAAATTTTGAATCTGTAAAAAATTCCTTTTATGAGGCGAGTTATGACGATGTCACGGGCTCAATGGCCGGTAAGATATCCGAATTACAAAATATTAGTGGTGTCACATCGTATATAGTCAATGGAAATAAATCAGGGCTTATAAATAGCATCCTTAAAGGAAATAAAGTGAGAGGAACGAAGATTGAATTTTAGGCAATACATTAAAACCCTAAATCCCATTTTTATTGAGGAAAAAGTAGATTTAAAATTTGAAATAGCAGCTATTTTAAAGAAATTAGACGGAACTCCGGTTTATTTTCCCACTTACAGGTTAATTGGGAATATCTATTCAACACCCGATCTCTATGCATCTTCTGTTGGATTAAATGATTTTTCTGAATGGATTCCTTTTTTCATCAAGGCCCGATATAATTTTGGAAAGTTAATTGAGTCAAAAAACACCCCAAAAATGAAAAAGGTCTCCATTGATGATCTGCCGATCTTAACTCATTATGAAAAGGATGCTGGCAAATACATCACGAGTGATGCGTTAATTGCTACAAGAGACGGTCGGACAAACGTTTCAACTCATCGGATTCTGATTCCAAATAAAGGAGAAGCTACATTAAGAATTGTACGGCGAGATCTCTATGAACTATTTATGGATGCAAAAGAGCATGGCGAAGATTTGCCGATAGATGTTTGTATAGGAGTCCCACCTTCAGTACAAATTGCAGCCGCCACATCGCTTGACCCATTAGAAAATGAATTAGAGTTTGCCGCTGCACTGGAAGGAGGCGAATTACCGACGATTAACGGCCTTCCAGATTCGGAGATAATAATAAAAGGTAAATTACTGCACGATAAAGTTACTGAAGAAGGGCCATTTTATGACATCGCGGAAAAATATGATATTGTTCGGAAGGAGCCGGTCCTGCAAATTGTTGAAATTTTAGCAAAGGAAGATTTTATCTATCACGCCCTCCTACCTGCCGGAATGGACCATAAATTCTTGATGGGATTACCGCGCGTTCCCGTTATTTATGATGAGGTGAAAAAACTAGGAGTAGATGTTAAGAAAGTTTATCTGAGTTCCGAAGGTTTCGGATGGTTAAAGACAATAATTGGCATCAAGAAAAAATCTGAAGACGATATCAGAAAAGTGCTTGATGGCACGGTTAAAGCCCATTATTCTACCAAAATAATAATTGTTGTCGATGAGGATATCGACGTGACTAACGAATCAGAGGTTCAAAAAGCAATTACCTTAAATACTAAATTTGATAATAATAACCCCATCATTTTAACTGACGTGAAAGGCTCTTCATTGGATCCAAGGGCAGAGGGTGATCTTGGCTCAAAGATGCTAATTGATGCAACAAAACCCCTTAAATTTCGGAAAGAATCTTTTGAACAAGGAAAAATTCCTTTTGATGAAAGTAAATTTGAAAAATTTAAATTGAGTAGGCGAAAAATTGACTAAAAAATTAATTTTAAAACAACCGCTTTCTCTACTCGATGGAATTGATCGGAAAACAGGACAAATTATTGATAAAAGCCACGAGTTATACGGCCAAACCATTGCAGGGGTGGAATTGCAGTTTCCTAAAAGTTCAGGATCTACCGTGGGTGTGATGACCCTCATTGAATTAAAAGAGAATGGGAAAGCCCCTTCAAAAATAGTCTTGGAAGAACCGGACACGAACGTCATTGCTGGCTGTATTTTGGCTAAAATTCCCATTTCCATTCGAGACCAACCGATCAAAAAAATGCCTGCCGGAAAAATCCAAAAAATTGCCCATTTACCGCCATTCCTACGCGATTTATTAATTAGTGAAGCCGAGATTTTAGGTGCTGAAGGATTCATTCCAATAGATAGTGTTCAAATTGCTGGAGTCTCCTATAAAACGATTGGAGAAGGTGGAATCAAAGTTTTAAAGTATTTTGCGGATCAAAATCTTAAATTTCAAGTATCCACTACCTTAAATCCTGCAGGAATGGACCTGAAAGATTGGCAAGATCAAGGGATTCCAAGTCAATTTGCAGAAAAACAAATCGAAATAATCAATTTATTTAAGCAAATGGGTGCTACACTAAGCGTGTCATGTATTCCTTACGATCTCACGGAACTTAAATCGGGTTCTCACGTTGCCTTCGGTGAAAGTTCCGCAGTTGCGTTTGTCAATTCAGTATTAGATGTTCGAACTAATCGAGAAAACGCCGTAAAAACTTTAATTTCTGCTTTATCTGGATTTACAACAAATTTCGGTCTGCATCTAGAGCGAAATAGAACTCCCGACGTCGAAATAAAAGTCGAAGTCGAATTAACTAGTAGGGCTGATTTCGGAGCTTTAGGCTATTTTACCGGATTGAATTCAAATATTCCATACTACACTGGAATAAACCCGAATCAAACTCAATTAAAGGCTTTAGCTGCAGCTGGTGCCGCTTCTGGTTCCATTTCGTTATTTTACGTTAAAAACATTCCTAAAATGCACCCAAGAAGTGTTGAAAAAATTAAACAAACACTTACCTTTAATGAAGAGGCTTTGACGAGCGTTTATGACCAATTAACCACGACTTCTGCAAAACCCGAAATAATTTCCATTGGTTGCCCGCATCTAAATTTTCACGAGATTTCTGAATTTTTAAATATGATAGAAGACCGGGTATTTGAAATTCCAGTTTGGATATCAACAGCAAGAAAGTTTAAGGATGAGGTAAAAACCAAAAAATTGATGGATAAACTTGAAAAGGCAAATATAAAGATTTTTTCTGATTGTTGCGTCGTAGTATCACCAATTGAGTTACTAGGGTATAAAATTATAGGAACTGACTCCGCAAAAGCTGCTAAATATTTACCTCTTTTTTCTAAGTGCGATGTGATATTCAAATCCATTAAACAATTTATTAAACTTTATTCAAACTAATTCACCACGTTATTTCACCTAATTCTTTTGCTATGGCACTCTAAGAGATACTGAACATGTTCGCATAAACCTCTTTAACACTGTTAACCATAGTATTAAGTGGTGGTGTAAGTGACTACAATAATTCGTAAAATTATAAAAATAGATGAAGATTTATGCACTGGGTGTGGTGAATGCATCCCCAACTGCCCTGAACAAGCTATAGAATTAGTTGACACGCCAAAAGGGAAAAAAGCAAGAATAGTTAAGGATTTCTATTGTGATGGGCTTGGTGCTTGCTTAGGTGTATGCCCTGTAGATGCTATATCCATTGAAGAGAGAGAAGCAGAACCCTATGATGATGATGCAACAATGGATCGAATCAAAGAAGTTGCACCCGAAATGCTAGAAATCCATAAAAAGCATATGGCAGAACACGGTATGGGCACGCCTGAAGAACACATACATGCACATCCTCACGAATTTGGTGGGTGTCCAGGATCCCAAACACTTCACTGGGAAAAAACTGAGGAAACTTCTACTGAATCTGTAAGAGTTCAATCAGAATTACAGCAATGGCCCATTCAACTTCACTTAGTCTCTCCATTTGCACCTTATTTTCAGAATGCAGATTTGGCATTTATTGCAGATTGTGTTGGTTTCACTTCCCCTAATTTCCATCAGGACATATTGAAGGGTAAAGCTATTGCCGTGTGTTGCCCGAAACTCGATGATATCAAAAAATACTCGGAAAAGATTGCCCAAATAATTAAAACTTCCAATCCTAGGAGTATAACCGTATATCACATGGAAGTGCCCTGTTGTTTCGGCCTCACTGCATTGGTGAAAGAGGCTGCAGAACAAGCACGGAGCGAAGTTCCAATTGAAGAAGTAGTAATTGGAATTAAAGGCGACCAAAAAGTGGTGAGCGCTACAGCATGAAGCTCTATGTATTTTTCCAGGATCCCGTAGCGGAACAATTCATCGGGAATATTCTCAATTACAACAAATTCTGCACTTCTTGCGATCCCTATTGTGACGATTGCCGCCTTGAGTTCGGCAATCACGCCAACGACATACTAGGAGTGCATAAATTCCCAGAAGACCTTCCCGCTATGATCGAGGAGCCTGAAAAATACCTCCCTTCAACCTTACCCGAAGTGGACATGTTTCTCGTGCTAGGAATTCACCCAGATCTCTTGACCGGTCTTCCCCAACTAGCCCAGGAATTCGGGGTCAAGGGCATGATCGTACCTGTTGAAAGTGGACAATGGGTGCCTTTTGGCCTTCAAAAACAAGTGGAAACCGAACTCGCGGATTACAACATTCAATCGGCCTTCCCCCGACCGTTTTGTTCCCTCGATAAAACTGGACAACGATCTATTGACGAATTCATTGATTACTTCAAAATAGGTAAACCTATCGTTGAATTAGAGATTCGGAATAACAAATTTAAAGGCGGTCGCGTTATTCATACCTCTCCATGTGGCTGTATATTTTATGTGGTCCGCCAGTTGATACGATTTGAAGAAACCCTGGATAAAATGGAGGAAAAAATCTCAAAATACCATCATTCTTATCCCTGCAATGCTAGCATGAATATTGATCCAGTTCTCAAAGACACAACCCTTCACATTGGTGGGTACATCCACCGTTACGCCATTTACGACGCAGTTTGGCGGAGCAAAAGTAATCGTAAACTGACGAATATCTTAAAGAACGTCTGTTGTGTTTCTGCTTAGAGACATTCCTTTTCCCCTATATCCTATTTTTAAAACAAATCCGACTTTTTTAAAAACAAAGGATTATAAGTTATTATTTTTTAGATTTGTCTCAGAGAAGGAGGCAAATCTTAATGGAGAAAACCTGCAGGAAATGCAAGAAAGAAGTTTTAGTTTCAAATTTAATTGGAGAACAATTCTGTCTATTTTGTTTTGGTAAAGTTATACGCGGTTTCAGAAAAGCCGTAGCATTTTTTAAGTTTTTCGCTTCATTTTACCGATTTACCCCAATTATAGCAGGTGCTTTAGCTTTAACAGCCTATTTGCTAGCGATTCCTTTTGTTATTACAATTTTAACATTTGTTTTGTTGTTTGTTTGTATGTTCGGAGCACTTCCCTATATGTTTCCGTTTATAACTGCTGAATTTCAAGACGATATCGCATTTAATTACGAACAACAACTAAATAAATACACTCCTGGAACCCAATCCTATTGTGTTAATCATCCTACTCGTGATTCGATTGGTAGGTGTTCTATATGTCTTGAACCTTTCTGCTCAGAGGATTTCTATTTTCAAATAAGACGCATTTATTGGAAAACCAGTGAATTTCCTGCATATTGCATTAAATGTGGAAAAAAATTCATGGATACTAATATGTTTCCAATAATTTATGGAGGCCTCACTATTGGGGGTCTATTCATAATCGATCTCTTACTGTCTGGCTTTAGCATGCTCACAATCATATTTGGTATTCTTATTTTCGTAGTACTCTTTGGCATACCCCTAGCATTAACTGGTATGAAGCGCAATCTTTATTTAAAACAACCATAGGGAAGATAAAAATGGAAAAACCTTGTCTTAGATGCAAAAAATTGGACCATCCATCAAATCTCATTGGAATGATTGGAGGAATGACGTGTTTCTCATGCCAAGAGAAAAATTTACGTTTGAATAGAAAAATGTTACCAGTAATAGATATCTTTTCCTCAATATACAAAATTTTACCCGTCATATGTGGTGTTATTGGTCTGCTATACTTATTTTTAACGCCCACTTTATATATTATCTTGATAATTCTATTAATTTTAACAATTTGTTTTACATTCGTTTCAATATTCGGAATGCTTCCCCATATCTTTCCAGCCTTTTCTAATATAACTCTAGAAGAAATGGAGCTCAAGTTTAAAACACAAAAAGAAAAATATTATCCTGGAACTCCAAGTTTTTGTGTTTATCATTCCGAACGTGAAGCTATTGCAAGGTGCTTGGGCTGTTTCGCCCCATTCTGTGCAGAGCACTTCATATATCTCTTGAAGAACCCTACCGTTTGTAAAAATTGTGCATCGACTTTTATCGTTCAAACAAATCTTTATGCAATGTTAAACGGAATTCTCTCCGTTGGCTTTCTCTCGAGCGTAGGAATATTTATTGAAGTGACCGTCTTTGGAGGTTTTATGTTAAGCTTCGTATTTGTAATTTTTCTAATAATTATGATTGCCATTGTCATATTTTTCGCTTACTACACGAAGCAATTGCGGTCACAATCTCCAACCCTTCCCTCTTCTATTAGTTAATTCGATCAGCCAGTTTAAATTAATCGGTTCGTCCGAATATTTTTTATTGTAAAAAGAGAGGGATGGAGTTATCTTATTGGCTCAGCGCTCTATTTCGGGATGGAGGCTGTTCTTTCTCTATTTCAAAAGTTTTTCTTATATGTATTTGGAATTTTCATCCACTTTGTTCGTTAAAATTAAAATCTTGAAAATATTTAAAAAAAGAATCGCTCTTGATACCTATAGATTTGGGTGAAAACAATGACGGAAGAAGAGAAGTGGATAAGTCCTTTGAAGACACCGAATCTTGATAAAAAGACAAAGGTTGTAACGACGATTGGTGGCGATGGAATTGGTCCTTTGGTAGTAGATGGGACCGTCCTCGTGCTAGAGGGAATGAAAATCCCTGGCTTGGAAATCCGAAAGATGCCCGCTGGGGAATCTGCCATTGAAACCCACGGTGCTGCCTTTCCACCAGAAACCCGCGAATCCATTGATAATTGTGATGCTATTCTCTTTGGTGCGACGGAAGAAAAAGCCCTTCAAGTAATTGCTTATTTACGCTGGGGACTCGGAAACTATGCAAATATCCGACCCATTAAATACTTTCCCGGTATGGCCACGGTCATGAAAACGGAGCTCGTGGAAAACGTTGATTACTGTTTTGTCCGCGAAGGCACTGAAGGAATGTATGCAGCCGCGGGGAAGGAAGGGAAAGTGCGCCAACTTGCTCGAAAACGGGTTGTCACCCCAGCTGATGTGGAAAAATGGGGTGAAAAAGCAGTCTATGCTATGCGAATCGTTTCACCAAAAGGCACGGATAGGATAGGGCGAGTGGCTTGCGAAATCTGCCAGAAACGAAAAGAACAAGGCGTAGGGAAAGGGTTAGTTGAAATCGTCTGCAAACCGAATGTATTACGAATACAAGATCGAATGTTCATAAAGCGCATTACAAAAATCGCCGAAGAAGAATTTCCTGATCTCAAAGTAGAATGGTGGATTGTCGATGATTTTGCTCGGAGACTTTTAAGGTATCCTAATTACCATGATACGATCGTCATCCCCAATATGTTAGGCGACATTTTGAGCGATGAAGCTGCTGAGATTGTGGGTGGTCTCGGGGTTGCTGGGTCCGGAGTGTATGGACCAAAAACATCGTACTTCGAACCAACGCACGGCTCTGCACCGTTAGTATTAGCCCGAAAGAATTATAAGGGCGAGCCAGTGGCCAATCCAACCGCTACGATTCTCTCAGCAGTCTTAATGTTAGATTACTTAGGATATGAAAAGGAATCTGAAAAACTGAAACAAGCAGTGGCAAATATGATCAAAGGTGGCTTGGACGTTGAAAATAATTGGCAAAATCTCCCCCGAGATGCCGTTCCCAAGACCTATTGGAAAGATGGCAAATTCGGCAGCACCACCGAGGTAGCAGAAAAAGTCTTAGAAGAATATAAAAAACTCTAAACTCCCTTTTTTTAAAAATATAGGATAGTTGAAATTGAAATCCAAGAAAATTCAATACAGCCTCTTTTTCGTATTTATCGGATTGACGCTTCTAGGAATTGTAGGTTTAAATGTATATCCTGCAAATGTAATAAGAAGCACACACCAGGTCGCAACATCTAATGGGATAATTTCATTTAATCTCTACCAGCAAAGGGGATTGAGCCAGTCAACTCCTGTTATTGTAATGGGGCATGGCATTATTGTGAACAAAGAAATGATGACTAACTTCGCAATTGAGCTTGCTAACTATGGATTCATCGTAGCTAATTTGGATTGGTCCGGTCATGGTCAAAGTACAAGTCCCTTTGGAAATTTAACAGAAGATTTGGAGGCGGTCATTTCACAAATTCCTCTCCTTCAACCTTTAGCTAATATGTCCGCAATGGGCTTATTGGGATATTCCCTGGGTGGTTTTGGAACGTATCCTTACGCAATTAATAATTCGAATGTGAAGGCATGGGTCGGAGTAGGAACTCGTGCTAATGGCGATATTTCAAACACCACGAACCCGCGAAATGTCCTAATGATAATAGGAAGCCTAGATGAAGCATTATCGCCCGAGGACGCAAAAGTTCCAATGGTAAATCTAATAAACGCCACAAGTGTTGATGAGGTTGAATTCGAAAGAGAATATGGAAATATCAGTATCGGAACCGCGCGAAAAATTCACGTGGTTCCCGGTGCAGATCATTTGATAACTCCGTGGCACCGCGATTTTGTAGTTCCTGCCGTTAATTGGACTCTGAGATCATTCGGAATGTCCCTACCTACTACTTTTGCCTTTGATGTAAGGACTGTTTTTGTCTGGGTCGGTTTTTTTGGTTTAGTAGGATTAACGTTCTGTTTGGCAGTGATCCTTGCCGATAAATTTGACATAAGGAAAAAACCTGACTCGACAAAGAATGAAATTGATCCGAAAGTCTTTGAAAACCATTCATTACTTTCATTTGTTGGAAAATTTGCTTTATTTACTTTGGGTTTACTCCCAACAATACTTCTATTCGTTCCACTACTGCTATTTACACCCCTTCCACTCACTTCCGCTTTAACAGCATTGGTTGGGAGTTTTGCTATAAATATCCTAATTTATACTTGGCGGCTAGCCAAAAGATGGAATGTTTCCTTGAAGGCAATAATAAAAGAAAATTTGTTCCAAAAATCAAAGGTATGGATATATGCAATCATTCTAACCGCTATATTTTTTGTATGTTATTATTTTATAATCGGATTGAACTACTTGGGAATGATTCCACCGCTTCCAAGAATCCCCTACCTAATCCTATACTCCTTAATACTCTTCCTTCTCCTCTTTTCCGTTTCTATCTTTCTTCAAAAGTTTTCAGTCCCTTATTCGGAATATAAATTCAATATCAAAAGCCCGATAAAGAGTTATCTAACCGTCTCTTTCACTAATTTTCTCAGTTCATATTCTTGGTTCCTCATATTAATTCTCGTGCCCTGCATTTTGATGGGAAATTTCTTCTTTGCTATGATTCTCATTCTTTTAATTCCCATTTTACTTTTCTTGGTTTTCTTTGGTGTCTATATGGAAAAATTGACGGGCTCTGTCATTCCTGGTGCGCTTCTAAACGCAATAATGATTACTTTTGTAATCGTCACGCTTACACCATTCGCTGATTTGATGCGTTTCTTCGGCATTTTTATTTAAAATCTCTAGCTTTCAACCCATTATTTATCTTACGAGGAAATATCCGATGAAAATTAAAGAAGAGAAATCAACCTATCTGTTGATTCTTATTGCTATTACCCTAATTCTTTTGGTTTTATTCTTACCGTTAGATTTCCTCGAATTTCTTTCATTAAACGTGATCGGGGAAGATCCCATCATTGGACTGACGTGGATGGAGGGAGTTGACGCGTTAGGCGGATCCTTATCAATGAGAATCCTAGCAATTCTCGGAATTCTGATTATGTTTTCGGTCATCCCATTCATATTAAGATGGAAAAAGAAATCTTTAGGCAAACGGGCTGTAAGTAGAACAGAAATTATTTTCTTTCTTGCTGCAGCCGTGATCTTCTTCATCGTCAACTTCTTGATAGGTTATCTATGGTGGGATCCCGAGGGCTTTTTAGGGATGGGGCCTTTATTTTTGCCTTCAATTATCAGCCTCATCATCCTAGGGTTCCTACCCGAGATGGCTAAAAAAATCTTCAAATTTGAACGGGAAGCTTTTGCGGAATCAACCAAAAATATCAAAAAAATTTCTCTTGTCATGATTTTCATTGCCTTTGGTTATGGGCTCATCTCTCTTATTTGGCATTGTTGCTCTTTTTTCGATGCTAAAATGTTTTTCTTCTTTTTTGTAATTAAACTAATTCAATTGTGGGCGATGTGCAGCTTCTTTTTCAAATGGGGGTTTCCGTTATTTTTAAATCGTACTCAAGATTGGGTGGCCTATCTAGTCATATCCGTGCTCTTTGGTTTCTGTTATCCATGGCACACATTTGGATTTGCAATTACTTTCATAATATTTGGTATTCTCCTGTGCCACCTTACTAGAAAGACGAACTCATATTTAACTGGCTTAATTCTCCTGTACTTTGCTTACATCTTTCACGCTGGACTCGCTTGGCACGGGGCTTTAATCACATTTTCAATAATTTATCCAATCTCCGCTGTAATCCTTTGTATTTCAATTTTATTAAGTTTTAAAAAGGATCTATTTATTTTTGAAGAAGGTCTATTTCATGAATAGGATTATATCATCTTTTTAAACGATGCATCATTTTTAATAAAGACTTATGCTAAATACAATAAAAGCAATACGTGAAGGATTGCTATGGACGAATTATTAGATGTTGCTGAAAAAATCAAGCGAATAGAAATACAAGGTGCCTCGAACGTTGCTAAGGCAGGCATTAAGGCCTTTGCAGATTATCTTAATTCCATCTCATTTTCAAATAAAAACGAGCTAACTCCACACATGTTGAAGGCAAAGGATCTTTTATTCAAAGCAAGGGATACCGAACCAGCGCTTTGGAATTGCCTTAAATTAATTATCAAAAAGGTCAATAAATCTGACCTTAAAGCTGAAGCTGATCTAAAAGCGTTAGTGTCTAAATCAGCTGATTACTATATTAGCCAAATTTCAAAAGCAAAAATTGAGATAGGTCGTATTGGTGCCCGAAGAATTGCCAATGGAATGATAATTATGACCCATTGTCATTCCTCTGCGGCCGAACAAATTCTAATTCAAGCACACAAGGATAATAAGGATCTTCAAGTCATTTGCACTGAAACTCGCCCGAAGTTGCAAGGACACATCACTGCAAAGGTCTTGACAGACGCTGGAATCGACGTAACAATGGTCGTGGATTCGGCCATGCGCTGGGTTTTGAGAAATAAGGATGTTGATATGATAATCACGGGAGCTGATGCCATTACCAGTGAAGGCACCGTATTAAATAAGATCGGATCTAGATTATTGGCATTAGCAGCAGCTGAATCGCATGTTTCTTATTATGTCGCAACGCCCTTGTTAAAATATGATACCGAAACGGTCGTTGGACATCTCACTAAAATAGAATTACGTGACCCCGAAGAAATTTGGCTGAAGGACAAAGGGCGTCCTTGGAATTTAAAATTAGAGAATCCAGCTTTTGAAACAGTCTCCCGGGAATACATCGCGGGTCTAATTACGGAGGTTGGGATTTTCGCCTCTGAACAAATCTCGTTGATGTTTGAGAAATATTATGAGATTTAATGCAAAGGAGATACTATATAATGCCGCAAAATAATCGTGAAAATTTGTTTTTTGCTAAAAAAGAAGATATTGATGTTGATGATAATATAATTGCACTATATTCGGTCAAATCTTCAAAGTTTTCCACGAAAAAAGCAGCCGAACAGATTGCACTAGAAGAATCGATCGGCACCTGGACTGACATTAGCACCGAACTAGATTATGTCCGCCGCTTAGCCGGGAAAGCGTTTGAATATTCTAATAAAAACGAAGGTTTAGTAAAAGTAGCATTTCCTCTCGAATTATTTGACCCAGAAATTGGGGGCATTCCAAACTTATTAAGCATAATTGCAGGAAATCTCTTTGGGCTTACAGGGCTCGATAGAGTCAAACTGCTGGATATTGAACTTCCCAAGAAATATGTCGAACTTTTCCCAGGACCGCAATTTGGCATTGAAAAAATTCGAAAGCTGGTTGGTACGACCTCAAACCGAAGGCCGCATGTTGGCACGATCATCAAACCAAAGGTGGGCTTAAACCCGGATGACACCGCCAATGTTGCTTATGAAGCCGGATCGGGTGGATTAGACCTGATCAAAGATGATGAAACCCTCACCAGCCAAAAGTTCTGCCCGCTCGAGGATCGCCTCGTTAAAGTGATGGAAAAGTTGGATTTGGTTAAGGAGGAAACTGGTAAGACAGTCTTGTACGCTCTCAATATTTCCGCAACTTATGATAAATTGCTTGAACTTGCAGATTTTGCCAAGGATAATGGCGCCAATTGCATAATGATTGACGTGTTAACAACCGGGTTTAGCGCCATTCAGGTCTTAGCCCAAAATTCAATAAAATTGCCCATCCACATCCATCGAACAATGCATGGGGCCCTTACCGAAGGTCTCCATGGCGTTTCAATGATGGTTTTAGCCAAGCTGACGCGCCTCGCGGGTGGGGACCAGCTGCATACTGGAACTGCAGCCGGTAAAATGGGCTTGGCAAAAGATGTACCCGAAATTCAAAAGATTAACGACTTTCTACGATCTGATTGGTATGGGTTGAAGCCGGTATTTCCAGTTGCATCAGGTGGAGTTCATCCAGGTATTGTTCCCATTAACGTGAAACATCTAGGCACTGATTTAGTCGTGCAAGCTGGTGGTGGGGTTCATGGGCATCCAAATGGCACCCGTGCCGGTGCAAAGGCAATGATACAGGCTGCAGAAGCCGCATTTAAAAACATTCCTCTTGACAAATATGCAAAAGATCACCCTGAATTGGCATTAGCCTTGGATAAATGGAAAGACACGTACGCGAAGAAGGATTAAAAAATCTTTTTTCAAATTCTTACTAGATCGTGTGGTGAAAAAATGAGTGAAGAAGAGCCTCCCATTCAATATTATGAAGTCATGGATTTCAAGACCATCACAAGAAGAGGGGCTTGGTGGATTTTGTTAGCACTTTGCAAGGAACCGGAAAGCGAGAAAACCTTTTTAGCGTTCTATAAATACCAGAAACGAAAAAATCAAGAAGGCGAATCGTACTGGCAAAAAAAGAGCAGCTTTCGCTGGAATAACATTAAGCACGTCCCTAAAGTTCTTGAATCAATCCAAGAATTGACAGAGGAATGGAAACAACAAGAAGAAGAATTATAAAAAAATAGAATTAGGCAAGTTTTTTAATCAACCATGCCATGTTCTTACCCAAGTTACGAAACGTTTTGATCCCTTCATCATCATTCTGAATATCACCTGGGTCCAATCCTATTCCGAGATTCCAATAGGACGAGCCTGGTACCACCATTTGATTGATTAGAAAGAAATAGTTCAGATCTGAAAAAACTGCACAGGCTCCTTGGCGTCTAACTGCAACGACACCTGCGCCTACTTTCCTTTTCAAGGAATCTCCATTCACTTTTGAGACTAACCCGGCTCGATCTATTAATGCTTTCATTTTCGATGAGACATTTGCAAAATGTGTTGGCGAACCCAGTATTATCCCATCTGCTTCTAACATTTTTGCGATTAGATCGTTCACATCATCGTCTCGTCCATGACATTTGTTATCTTTGAGTTCTTTACATTTGTAACATGATATACAATGCTGAATTTTTTTACCAACAAGCTGAATGAGTTCGGTTTCAATTCCTTCTTTCTTCAATTCTTCAAAAACTATCTCAATTGCCTGATAGGTATTTCCATTTTTTCGAGGACTTCCATTAAAAGCAACAATCTTCATCTTTCACACCATTAGATCTTTTTTATCATATTAGAGTGCTAAAAATTTAAATTATTATTTTTCCTAGTTTAATTAAACATGTCAAAATTGTTGAGTTTTTTTTCAAATTATTGTATATTTTTGTTAAAATTGATCGGATGAAAAATATATGTTTACCTCAAAATCTATTGATGATACCACCCTCCGAGATGGACTACAGATGCCGGGAATTCGAGCACCGAGTCCCGAAGAGCGTCTGAAAATTGCGCAGAGTTTAAATGACATAGGAATTGAACGCATTGAAATTTTTGGTACTTGGTATGATATTGACCGTAATACCGCTAAACTGATACTATCTGCGGGCCTAAAAGCCCGGGTCGCTATTTGGGTCCGTGCCAAGATCGATGATATTGATGACGCACTGCGGCTAAATGACATTAAAGAGGTGGGAATTAGCCACCCAATCAGCGATATTCATTTAGAACATAAGGTTCATATTACACGAGACGAGTGTATAGACCGAATTACTAGTGCAGTTCAATATGCGCTCGATCATGGTTTAAAAGTGTTTCAGCATGGAGAAGATTGCACGCGTGCTGATTGGGAATTCGAAAAAACTCTGGTTAAAACTTTAGCAGACCTCGGGGCAGAAACTTATCGCGTTTGTGATACTGTAGGTGTTGGAATACCAAGTCATATTTCGCCTGACATAGAAATAAGTAAAAGTATCCCTGATAAAATACATTATTTGAGTCAATATGATATTGATATCGAATTTCACGGACATGATGACCTAGGAAATGCAGTAACTAATAGTTTAGTGGCTTTACAGAATGGAGCAAAATGGGCCAGCACCACTATGTTAGGAATTGGAGAACGCTCTGGAAATGCCGAGACAGAGAAAGTTCTTATGAATCTTGCATTTCATTTCGGAGTCGATAAATATAATCCTAAATTACTAACTGACGTATGTCGTTATGTTAGTAAAACTCTAGATATTCGGATACCCACGAATAAAGCGCTTGTAGGAATAAATGCGTATACTCATCAATCTGGTATTCATACTGATGGCGTTATAAAACACCCTGAAACTTACGAACTTTTAAAGCCAGAAGAGGTTGGAAACCAACGACTTCTGTTAGTAGGGCCCTACAGTGGAAAGAAGGTCATTGTATTCAAGATAAAACAGCTAGTCCCCAATATTGACGAGAACGATTCCAGAATAAAAGCTCTCGTAGATTTTCTGCAAAACAATCTATATGGCACTGGAATACGGCGCTCTGCCCTAACAGAAGTAGAGTTTAAGGATCTCCTACGGCGATTTGCCCTCATAGCATAAATTTTATGAAATTAATAATTTCATTCCAAGAGAAAAAAAGAGTAGAATTAAAAAGAATTCATTGATAGCCTTTCCATTTCTCTTCCAAATTGGGGTCTTGGAGCGTGTCCATTATATATTTTGCGTAGTTCTCTCCAGTTGCTCCTGTAGAGCGCCCTGTCATTGTGAGCTTTTTCTCGTGAAGAGCGCAAATATCAAGCGCCATTTCTAACTGTTTTGCCTTTTCTTGAAACCCGATGTGATTTAGGAGTAATGCTGTAGCCTTAATGATACTCGATGGGTCAGCGTATTGCCCCCGTCCCTCTTCCACCATTCTGGGTGCAGATCCGTGAACTGCTTCAAACATCGCGTAGCGTTTACCGATATTTGCGCTCCCTGCTGTACCCAATCCTCCCTGTACTTGCGCAGCTTCATCGGTGATAATGTCACCGTAAAGGTTTGGGGCCACCAGAACCTTGAATTGACTTCGTCGGGCGGGGTCTATCAATTTCGCCGTCATAATGTCGATGTACCAATCATCCCATTCTACTTCGGGATAATCTTTGGCGACTTTTTCAGCGATAGAAAGGAATTTCCCGTCAGTGGTTTTCACAACGTTCGCTTTCGTGACGACTGTTACTCTATTGATGTTGTTCTTTTTAGCGTAGTCAAATGCTAACCGAATTATACGCTCTGCACCTTGAGTAGTAATAACCTTAAAATCGAACGCGAGGTCCTCGGAAATGTTAATTCCATGAGAACCTAGCACGTATGCACCTTCAGTATTCTCGCGGAAAAACATCCAGTCAATGTCGTCCTTGGGAACTTTAGCCGGGCGCACGTTCGCGAAGAGGTCCAATTTACGCCGCATAGTTACATTTGCGCTCTCGATGTTGGGCCATTTGTCTCCCTTCCTGGGTGTAGTCGTTGGACCTTTCAGGATAACATGGCATTTCTTGATTTCTTCGAGGACATCCTCGGGAATGGCTTTCATCACTTTTGCCCTATTCTCGATGGTCAATCCCTCGATTATCCTCATCTCGATCTTTCCAGTTTTTATCTCATCCTCTAGAAGAAATTCTAATATATTCTGGGCGTTTTTACAGATGAATGGACCTATCCCATCTCCCCCGACTACACCAATTATGATGGGGTGAAGTTTGGAGTAATCAATCCAATCCTCTGCTTTTTTTAACCGATCAACTCTTTCTAACTGTTCTTTAACAAGTTTCTCAAAATGCTTCTTTCCTTTTTCGATCATTTCATTCATTGTTCTTCTCAATCTCCTTTTCCATACATTTCTTTCTCCTCTTCGGGAGAAAGATATAAAATGTCATCAAATGGGTGTCTGTACAATCTAGCCTTCTGTCTCTTCTGATCCAAGGCATGACCAATAAAGCCTATGCCCCGTGCAACCACAAATAGGCCGTTAAGTCCCCCCATCTCAATAAATTCATCTATCTCTTTATCCGTAAACATCCCTGAACCCCTCATAATATCCACAAAAAGAATACCAATGCAACCGTCCACGTTCAAGATCAGGTTGTTCCGCTTTGCCGTTGTTACTTTTTCTACTTCTAATGCATATTTTAGCAGGTCAGTCTTGGGAAAGTTCTCGAAGGCGAAGTTTTTGAGTAATACCACTCTGATGTCTGGATTCTGTACACTCTTTATCCTGTGACCAATTCCTGAGATATATATTCCCTTTGCTTTCATGTCTCCTACAAATTCTTCCGGCGTCATTTTTGAGTCGAAAGCGCGTTTGAAATATCTTGCAGCGTCTGCAATCGCCCCACCAAATCTTGGTCCTATTGTGAGAAGACCTGAAACTAGCGAGTCGATAATGTTTTTCCCAGCTCTTGCCGTTATAATCGCGTTATGTGCACCGCTAACAGCAGGGCCGTGATCTGCGGCAAGCATTAGTACTTTTTCGATAAATTTGCGTGCATACTCGGGAAGAAGTTTTTTAAACCACAGTAACCCGATGACTCCCCCTATGCCAATATCTTTCTCAATCACCTCGGATATTGGCATCCCCGCATAAAGTAACTCCTCGCCACTTTCATCTGAGATGGTACATGTGAAAGTCGCTGGTTTTCGTATCATACCTTTCTTTAGGGCATCGGAATAGTTCATTGGAATGATTGGCGGCTCTAATTCTTCTTTTTTTTCAATCTTCCCTTCGTCTTTTAACTTTTCGAATGTAACTTTGATTTTTTCACCAAAGTCGTCGAATGTGTTAGGGACTACTGCCCCTGCCTCACTCAACGCCGCGTTCTTGGCATCTGCAGATCCAGTTGATTCGCCACTCTTCGCACCGGCGTGACCAAACTGTACTTCCGTGGGGAATATCTTGGCACAAGTGCCAGTAATCCAAGCAACTAACGGCTTAGAAATCTTACCTTCCTTGAGGGCATTTACCACATCGTACTCTTTGATTCCTCCTACTTCGCCTAGCATTACTATCATTTTAATCTCAGGATTTTGTTCGTACCGGAGAATATGGTCCAAAAGTTCAGAACCTGGATATCTATCCCCACCAATTGCTATCCCTTCAAAAATACCATCCGAATTTTGATGAATAATATTGAACATCTCGTTAAGCATCCCGCCAGAAACAGTCACCAGTCCTACTGACCCAGGACGATACAATCCCAAGGATTTAAGATTGTCGAGAGCACCACCAGTGTTTCCGACTTTGAAGGCTCCTGCTCGGAGCCCCCCGATGGTTGCGGGTCCAATTATCCACTTATTCTTGCGTTTTGCAATTAAAGCCAGCTCGCGCTCCCTCCTTTCAGGAATCCCTTCAGCAATAATGGCGACAGTTCTTATGCTTGGTGTTTCAAGCGCTTCTTTTGTAGTTCGATCAGCCGAGCGGTATGATGCGAAATTCACCATCACATCAGCATCGGGATGGTGGGAGACTGCATCTTGAAGGGTCCTGTACATCGGAATGAGGACCTCCTTCGTTCCAAGAAATGATTTCATATAACCTGCGCGTGTTGGGTTTACGACTGCTACAACCGATAGCTTTTCTCTCCTACAGATGTAATCAAAATCGAGCATTCGTTGCACAGCGCGCGGTTGGTTCCCAAATATTATGGCCTGTGTGTTTCTATCAAACAGTAGATAATCTGGTTTAGTTGGCATTTATTGTGTCCCTCCTTCTAAGGCAATTTTGACAATTCGGGTCAAATGCATTTCGGGACCGTGAACCTCGATTGGGATGCCAATTTCCCTCCCGAGATCTTTCATTTGTTTAAGTCCTTCTTGGAAATTAGGCCCCCCTCTCCTCACATATATCTTAACATTATTCTCGATGAGTTTTCCTTTAAATTTTCGAAGAGCTTTGATGATTCCCTGGAAAGTTATTGCTATATCAGTGAAATTGGCTATCCCGCCCCCGATTATCAGGATCTTACCTCGTGGATCCCTTTTCCGGGTCATCAAATCCAAGATTGTTTTGGCATACTCATAAGTTTCATCTCTGGATGGGTTTCCACTATATTCACCGTAATTGGCCAATTGTTCTCCATAACCTAAATCTACAATGGTGTCTGTGTAAATAATACTGGCGCCTCCGCCAGCCACCATTGTCCAGAGGCGTCCCTCTGGATTAAGCACCATTAACTTCAGACTTGCCCCGGTCTTATTATCTAACTCTTTGATGTAACTTTCTTCTGGATTAAACGATCTTCCAAATGGAACGGGAAACTCGATACCGCCCCACTTCTTTGCCATCCAGAACAATGCAGTATCATCTAATCTTCCTTTAGTATCCATAAGAACAAAGTTGTTTTCACCGACAATGGTAAAAGGATTCAACTCGAGGAAGGTAAAATTAAGTTCCTTGTAGATCTTATAAATACTTTTGATAAACGCCTCGATTTTCTCCAAATCTTTTCCGGATAGTTGTTGTGAAAGAGGCGTCCTTAGATCAATCTCTTCTATCTCTTTATCGATTGGGACGTTAATTGTAATTACTTTACCCAAGTTTTCTTCGATGTCAACCCCACCCGACGTTGAAAAGAGAACATGGTCGCTATTTTTATGATCTTTGATGGCCAGGTAGTACTCAATATCATGTTCCGTGAACGGTTCCACGAGGAAATGGGTTAGTTGCCCTTCAACTTGGCCAATCGTGATAGTTTTGTCCATTCGCTCGTTAATCCACTTCTTTGCCTCCTCGAAGGTGGCGTTCAGGAGGATAAGCCCAAGCTTTCCTCTCTTTCCAATTTGTTGATCTGGTTTCACCACGAGTTTTTCTGTTTTTATCCAAGGTTCTTCTCCTACCAGCTCATCGAGTGAGCGGGATAGGGTTACGAGAGCAATCTTTTTTGAAATCTGAAACTTGTTGTTGGAATATTCTGGGATGTACTTTGCCAATAATCTCTTGGCATCAAATTCTCGAATTGCTTTTTGAGCCATATTCTTTATTTCTCCTGTTTTTGTTTAATCCAGGGGAGCTTGCCTCCCGCTTTTAATACCTCCAATTCCATCTCACTCAAACTATGTACCAGTGGTATCTCTAGATTCTTGGAGATATCTCTCATGTTGACTTTTCCTTTATTAAGGGTTGTGAGATCAATTTCAATTGAATCGCCTTGTTCAACCTTGTTATAATCCTCCTTATTCATGAAGGTGAGTGGGACTATTCCAAAGTTAACGAGATTAGCGAGATGTATGCGAGCGAACGATTTAACAACCACGGCTTTAAGTCCGAGGTATTTCGGGGCGATCGCAGCATGTTCCCTACTTGATCCCTGTCCATAATTCTCCCCCCCAATGACGAACCCGCCTTTTTGCAAGGCTCTCTCGGGAAATGTAGAATCGATAACATTAAACACGAATTTGCTAATTTCCGGGATGTTGCTTCTTAATGGAAGGATCTTTACGCCCGCAGGCATGATGTGATCCGTGGTAATGTCATCCTTGACTTTAAGGAGTAGCTCTCCCTCCAGCTTTTCTTCTAGTGGATTAAACTCGGGCAGTGGTTTGATGTTTGGACCGCGAATGATCTCGATTGATGAGGGGTCCTTTGCAGGGGGCATTATCATGTTATCGTTCACAATAAACTTGTCTGGCATTTTGACTTCTGGTTGAGTTCCAAATTTCCTTGGATCTGTGATTTCTCCAATAATAGCCGCCATAGCGGCAGTTTCAGGACTAACCAGGTACGCCTTCGCGCTCTTTGTTCCAGACCTTCCTAAAAAGTTCCTGTTGAAAGTTCTTAATGTCACTGCATCTGTCGAAGGTGCCTGTCCCATACCGATGCAGGGCCCACATGTATTTTCGAGTATTCTTGCCCCTGCCTCCACTAAATAAGCCATCTCTCCTGATTTCACGAGATGTTCCACCACTTGACGAGATCCAGGCGATATTGTGAGGCTTACTTTTTCATTCACGGTTTTTCCCTTGAGCATATTAGCAACGATCTTAAGATCTCTTAATGAAGAATTCGTGCAAGAGCCGATACAAACTTGGTCTACTGGTGTTCCTTCGAGTTCTTTTACATATTTTACATTCCCGGGGCTGTGGGGCAATGCGATAAGGGGTTCAATTTCGCTTAGGTTTATCTCGATGGTTTCGTCATATACCGCGTCTTTATCTGCCTCGAGGAGAATCCATTGGTCCTCTCTTCCCTGCGCCTCTAAAAATTGTTTCGTGATCTCATCCGAGGGGAAGATCGAGGTCGTGGCTCCTGTTTCGGTACCCATATTGGTTATTGTCCCTCTTTCAGGAACTGTTAGTGTTTTCACGGCTGGTCCAACATACTCTAATACTTTATTAACTGCTCCTTTTACACCTATTCGTCGCAAGACTTCCAATATTATGTCTTTCGCTGAAACGAAGGGTGATAATTTTCCAGTAAGATATACCTTTACTACTTGGGGCATTTTCAAGTAAAATGATTCTCCAACCATCGCCATAGCAACGTCAAGACCACCCGCACCTATGGCAATCATTCCCACGCCTCCTCCCGTGGGCGTGTGGCTATCACTTCCGAGTAGGGTCTTCCCAGGGCGGGCAAAGCGTTCAAGGTGAAGTTGGTGGCAGATTCCATTACCTGGACGGGAAAAATAAATCCCGAATTTCGCGGCAATGCTCTGTAGGTAACGGTGGTCGTCCATATTCCGGAAATCCGTTTGGAGCGTATTGTGATCCGCATAACTTACACTCAACTCCGTTTTTACCCCTGTAATGCCCATTGCCTCAAACTGTAAATATGCCATAGTACCCGTAGCATCTTGTGTAAGCGTTTGGTCGATTCTAATACCTATAGAGGTTCCTTTTTCAAGCTCTCCATCAACTAAATGGTCAGCAAGAATTTTTTCAGTTAAAGTCTTTCCCATCTGACATCAACCACTTTTTTTTTATGAACTTTTTATCACTTTTAAAATAGATTTTTAGCATTTTTTACGGATTTTTTTTTACTCTTTTAAGAAAGATAGAGAATAAAAATTTTTTCTTGATGATATACCATAAAAACGGTGATTAAGGTTTTTCATTTAAAATAATGAGAAATTCAAATGACATTTTGAACATTTATTCAATTAAATGAAGTAATTTCGTTGAAATGGAAAAAAATAATAAGATTTTGTTTATCCAGATAGCCTATTGTGACTTATGGAATTATTTCACAACAATTATATTTGAAATAGTCAAACTCTTTAGGACTTAACTTCTGAAACTTAAGCATGGCTTTTATTTCCCCCTGAACTTTGCGCAATTCATTAACTAAATGAAAGACCGTTTCACATACGAGCTTATAACCTTCTTCTCCCCAAGGTTTGAACATGTTTGCATAGAGGCACCGACCCCCACAAATCTCAAATATCTTACAAGACGGACAGGGTTCCCCAACGTGTAGCGCATCTAGAGTATCAAGCGGATTGGTTTCAGCGATGTGCCCCACGTGAAACGGCTTGAAATCAGCTCCCACTGGGCAAGCAGCTATGGTCCCATCAGTACAAATGTTCTGCCAAATCCATCCAGCACCACAGTGCAGTTTTGCTGGCTGTTTTGAAAGGAGACAGTCTATAATCCCTAGGAATGGATAAATTTTTAATACTCTCGACTCTTTTTTCATGATTGTTACCCAATCCTGAACCAATGAGGTAATTTGGGGATTATATTTCTGCTTAATCCAGTTCTCCAATTCCTTCCAAAGGGCGCGCTCATTAAACATCAAATTAAGCTGCCAATGCACTGAATCGAACCGGGGATTTCTAAGTTGGAAAAGCCACTTCACTTCATGGTAGATGTCCATTTCCTCAGAAACGGTCATTCGGGCGATTAATTCCCCCTTAAACCCACTTTCCCGAATCAATTTTGCGTTTTTAAGCACTTTCTCGTGCGTGCCTTTTCCGCGATGTAAATCGGTAATGGCTTGCCTTCCATCTATTGATAAAACAATGGTATGAAATCGATTTAAGTAACTTGGGGGGACCTTATGTAAGAATAGCCCGTTAGTCTGAAGAATATAAGTCTCAACTTCAATTTCATCCATTATTTTGAGCATTAAGGGTACCTCTAGTAAAGGTTCTCCTCCGTAGAAGGCGATGATTGCATTCGGATCGCCTTTTATAAATTTTTTCAGAGTATCCAAAGAATAATTCACACGAGCCGGGAACGGGCTGGTTTCTGGTGTCGCCTGACAGTAAGTACAGTTCAAATTGCAGCGCAAAGTGAGTTGAATGTTGAAGATCATTTTGAATCGTTTAATTATTTTAACTTTGGTAGATACGTACAAAACGAATGGTATTTAGTATGTTAAAACTTTTTGAGAATGGCGCTCTTTTCTAAATTTTCCTCTAAAAAAGCAAACCCTTATAAAATAATTTTCAATTTTAAATTTAAAAACATGTCAATTCAGATTAAGTGTGACCCCGACTGGCAATCGGGAAACGAAAAGTGATAGGGTGTAAGAGAAAAGGAGAAAAATTAACATGCCATGTCCGCAGTGTGGAAAAGAAACGCCAGGAGATTCCTTTTGCTCAGTGGAATGTATGAATGCTTATGAGGAAGATCGTGCTGCAGATAACGATGAAAGAGAGTTAGAACGACGCTATAATATGTTAAGAAATCTGACTCGAGATTACTCTGAATGTCCATTTTGCAGGTTAAAATTGGTATTATCTAAACCTAAGCCCATTGATGAAGAAGCCGATGAATTAAACACTCTAGAACGAAATAAGTTTTGTCCAAAATGTTACAGAGTCTATGGCTTCCTAGTTAAAGATGACTTAGAAAAGGATTGGGTTTTCGAATCCCTTTATTTCGAAGAAGCCTTCGACATTTTGGTTGATTTGGGGAAGATCATCAAAACAGAAAAAAGCATTTTTTAAATCATATCGATTTTTTCATTCATCACACGTGAAGTCGGTTATCCACATTTCCATTAAAATTTCATCATAGAATGTGCCGTCTAGTTTATATTGCCGCTCTCGGTACCCCACTTTTTGAAATCCCAATTGCTGATAAAGGTTAAGAGCGCGAAGATTAGTATGAAAACAGCTCAGACAAACCTTCTCGAATTTATTTTCACTCGCTACGGCTATGGCTTCTTGAATGAGGATTCTTCCGAGTCCAAGATTGCGAAAGTCAGGTGAAACAATAATTCCTAATTCCCCCACGTGATCTGCTGCATCCCACCCAGTATGTTCAATCATGCACTGTCCGACAACTTTTCCATCGATTTCTGATACGACGATTATGTTATTCTCATCTCTTTGACGGTAATACCAATTATCTTTTTCAAATCTGGAAGTAACCGGATTTACCACGGGGATATAAACTTTCTCTTGAACAATCACATTGAATATCTTCCAAATATCATCTAAATCTTCTTTAGAAAGGTAACGAATAACTGTTGAAGTCCCATCCTTTAGTGTTTTTGTTTTTGGAAGCACAAATCCTCACTCGCTAATAACCTCTTAAAAAGTATTAAAAAAGGTTACCTAATTAGTGAGTTCTCCTAAAACCAAAAGAAATACAGAACTTTTACATGATGTTTCATGAGTAAATAAAATCTTAGAATATTCCTAACGTAGTTAAAGAGAATTAATCATTTTCAAGCAATTGATGGAGAGGAACATCAATAATTTCACCATCAGGAAAGATCCGCCGGATGGTAAGGGGTAATATTCCTTCTTCTAATTCTTTCTCAGCTACTTCTACTGGATTTCCAAGCTTTTCAAGTGATTCTATTAGAATTGGTGCCCCCATTGATATTTGTAATGCCCTAGCTCCAATTATTCGCGATTTTTCGTATTTCGTTAGATGATCTGGCCAAATCTTAGGGATGGGTATAAATCCATGTAATACTTTCTCTTTCATCTCAATGGCTGTCTTTTTTTTCACTTTAACTGTTTCGGCTTCTTCTGGAACTTCTTCAGATACTTCGCTCTTCTTTATAATTTTCTTTACAGCTTTTTTCTTCTTTGCTTTTTTCTTTACGGCTTTCTTTTTTGTCTTTTTCTTTACTGGTGCCTTTTTTGCCGCAGCCTTTTTAGTTGCTGCTTTCTTTTTTGTAGTTTTCCTTTTTTTTCTTGGCAAAATTTTACACCAGTTGATGCAATAAAATAAACTCTTTTGTTTGAAGATTCACTTAGGTAAAAGTAGACTTTTTATAAAGTAATATTCGGGTTTTTTAAATATTTTGTTTTAATTTGTAGTGGTAAGAGTGAATTAATTAACAAATTCGTGTTAAAGTTCAAAGTATGAATTATGAAAACTTCATTATTTAAAAAAATTGTGAAGAAATCCCCTAATAATTTAGTGAATAACAATGAACATCCTATTTGTTACATCAGAAATCGTCCCATACGTTAAAAAAGGGGGATTGGCTGATGTTTCGGGTGCCTTATCAAAAACTTTAGAAGCTATGGGGCACGAAATACGGGTTATCCTACCAAAGTACTCTAAAATAGAAACTAAGAAATTCGAAATAACACCCCTATCTATTAAATACAATATCGCCAATTTTGAATATGAGGCTGAAATCGAACAAACTGCCTATCCATCTTCCAAAATAATTGTTTATTTCATTAAATGCGATCATTTTTATGATCGCGATGAGATTTATGGGAACTATAAAGATAATGCCGAAAGATCTATCTTTTTCTCAAAATCAGTCCTTGAATTGTTAAAGTACGTTAATTGGAAACCTGATATAATTCATTGTAATGATTGGCAGACCGCCTTAATTCCGGCTCTGCTAAAAAATCTTTATAACGAAGATCAACTTTATCAAAATATCCGAATTCTATTCACCATTCATAATTTGGGTTATCAAGGAATTTTTCCCAAAGAGAAATTCGTAAAAACTGGCCTGGATGATAAATTATTTACCTCAGAAGGATTAGAAATTAGGGGAAAACTCAATTTAATGAAAGCTGGAATTATTTTTGCCGATATTTTGAATACAGTTAGTATGAAATACGCATCAGAAATTCAAACGAAAGAGTTCGGATTCGGTCTCGAGGCCTTTCTGCAGAAAAGAAAACGAGATCTTTATGGTATTATGAACGGAATTGATTATGATCTGTGGGATCCCAGAATCGATCAGTACATCTGGCATAAATATGATGAGAATTCGTTAGAAAAAAAGCGACTCAATAAAATACAGTTACAAAAAGAGAGCAATTTACCGGAAAAAGATGTCCCCTTGATAGGAATAATTTCCCGATTAGTAGATCAAAAAGGATTTGACCTAATTGAAGAGATTATTGACGAGCTGATGCAACTAGATTTACAGTTAATCTTACTTGGAACTGGACTCCCAAAATATCATAAATTATTTAAGGTTATTGGAAAAAAATATGCGGAAAAGACGGCAATTTATCTAAAATTTGATGACGTGCTAACCCATAAAATAGAAGCGGGGGCTGATTTCTTTCTAATGCCATCCTATTACGAACCTTGCGGGCTAAATCAGTTAATTAGCCTGCGGTACGGAACAATTCCCATCGTGCGCCACACTGGAGGGCTTGCAGACAGCATTTCTGATATTACTGATTCCGGTGTTGGTGTTGTCTTCCGTGATTATCAAAGTGAAGAACTCCTTCAAGCAGTTCAAAGAGCTTTGAATTTGTATCAAAAGGAAAGCCGAATGATGTCGATCAGGAAGCGAGGCATGCGGAAAGATTTTTCATGGGACTTATCAGCAGAGAAGTATGAGCAACTTTATCAGAAAGCTCTTCAGAAAAATTAAAATTGGATACTTGTTTATCAAAATAGGAGAGAGGATTAAATCCAAAGTGGGTCGTTCGATGAAATTTGAAGATCTCTTACCTGGTTCAAGAATTGTTGGAGAACCTAATGTAGAATTAACACCAGAGATTACAGCATCATTAGGAGCCGCATGGGGCACTTTCTTACAAAACCAGGGAACCGTTACTATGGCAAGGGACTATAGATCTGAGACACGAATGCTTAAACGTGCTTTTGTTGCGGGCTTAATGAGTGCAGGATTAAATGTAATGGATCTTACTGCGGCACCTATTCCAGTATTACAATTCGCTATTAGGCGCTTCGGCACGGTAGGCGGCGCGATGTTCACTTCTCATCATGCTCATCACAGCAATAAAATAGAGGTCAAATTATATGATCGAAGTGGGATCGAATATGACACAAAAAAGTCCAAAAAATTGTTAGATATTTGCGAAAAAGATAAGGTGAAACGAAGTAAATCGGGTTCAATTGGGAATTTAATTCATACTATAGAAATTAATGAATTATATGAACGTGCAATCATGCAATTTGTTGATACTGCAGCATTTGAGGAGTTAAACTCGAGTATCGTCGTTGATTGCTCAAATGGACCAATTGGCTCGATAATTCCATCGCTCTTAAGTCGGGTAGGGATAGAAGAAATCGCATTAAATTCTCATGCACCAACAATCTTAAAGAGCTTACCGACTTTAAATTCACTCAGCAAATTATCAAAAGTAATCGTTTCAACTGACGCCAGTTTTGGTGTTTGTTTTGATGCGGATGGGTCCCGCGCCATTTTTTTCGATGAAAGGGGAGACTACATTCCCTCAGACCTCTTATTAACCCTTTTCGTCAATGAGCAGATAAAGAAAGGTGCTAAGATCTTTATCACAACGGAAACCACAACCACCATCCTCGAAGAAATAATCGATGATGTTCCCAACGGAAAACTCGTTCGTGTTAAAAATATTCCTGGACAAGTAGCGGGTACCATTCGAACCCGCCGGGCAGATTTCGGTGGAAGTGATACTGGGAAATTGAGATTTCCTGAGTACGCTTTCTTCTCTGACACGGCTCTGGCCACCCTTAAACTCCTAGAAATCATTACAAAAAGTGGGAAAACTCTAACTGAACTACTCGCTGATGTTCCTCAAACAATAAAATCTCACGATGAAATCTCAACCTCCGAAGAAAAATTTCAGAAATTTCATGAAATTCTGGAAAAAAATCTTAGCGATCTCAAGATAATCGATACTATGATTGGATTAAAGATCTTTTTTGGACCTGAATTAGGGTGGATTCATGTTGTCCCATCATTTCATGAGAATAAACTTCTTCTTAGTGGTGAAATCAAAAATCCTGCAAAGGGTCCGGAACTATTCAAAACAATCGGATATGCCCTGGAAGGAAAACTCAAGCAACCCATTTTAAAATAAAAATTAATATATTTTTCAAATGATGAAAAGGATTCCGGGAAACATGATGGTCGAAGAATCATATCATGTCATAATTGTTGGTGGTGGTGCCGCAGGAACAGCTTGTGCCGCACTATTATCAACGTGGGGATTGAAGGTCCTCCTCTTAGAAAAAAATAGACACTTAGGGGGGAGAGCTTCAACATTACAATTGGGGAGTGGATTTAATATCGATTCAGGTGTCCATGGCATCCCCTACTACGATTTAGGATCACTCAAACTCATTGAAAAAGAGCTCAAAATTCACATCGACCTAATCGATTATGATCCTCTCCTTGCTTTCTATGATGCTGACGAAGAAATCTGCGTGGAAGTTTCTAATTTCAGCAATGAAGGGTTGAAGGAAGTGGATCGCATCTGGGGCAAGGGAAGATTCATCAAAGTGCTGGATTATTTACGAAAAGCAACAAAGGAAGATGCAAATAAATTAGATAGCACGTCCGTGCAAGATTTTTTTGGTCAATTTTCGGGATATATGCAATTTCAACAATTAATAACGGCAATCAATGGAATGATTACCATCAGGCCCGAACTTGGATCTGCCGGCGAATTCGTGCGAAGCTTTTCAAAATTGTTTTCGTCCAAAAGACCGATTACCTATCCACGGCTTAATGGGATTCAATCAATATCCGAATTGATGGCCGATATCTGCAAGGAGAATGGTGGCGAAGTTTTCACTTCAGCCAAAGTCACTGAAATCCTGGTTGCCCATGGAAAAGTTAAAGGGATTCAGGTTGATTTATTCGATGCTGAAGGGAATAAAAAAACCTCTGAAATAAAGGCAGAATCTGTGATTGTCACGATCCCTCTTCAATTTCTGTTCGAGATTATCTCAAGCGAATTTTTCCAAGAATCCTTGATAAATAAAATTAAATCCTTGAAAGATAAACAATCTTGCGCTCAAGGAATCGGGCTCGCATTCAAGGAGCAATTATTAGATGATTTTCCTTGGAATCCAAAATGTTGGGGTGCAATCGTGTTTCAGCCCGGCAAGAGACCAAGATACCTATCGGTCCCATCTGCACTTGTTGAAGGCCTGGCTCCTCCAGGGGAGCATTACATGTTTTACGGAGTAGTCGCCACTCCCGATGAAATTCAGGACAAAAAAGGGACTAAAGCGAGGTTAAAAACATTAATAACAGAATTGAATGCCCTCTTTCCTCGGCTTAAGGAATTCAAAGGCTGGCACTTTAGTGGGTCTAGTGAGATGGTTCTCGGTACAGCGAAACGAGTAGGAATGACTGGCGAATTTAAACCCGCAAATATGTCTCAAGATGTTGAAGGGCTTTTTTTTGCAGGTGACACGGCAGAGGGCAACGGCCCAGGGTTGGAATGCACGTACGACAGCGCCCTAAAATGTGCTAAGAAAGTCCTTGAATGGCATGAACAAATAAGAAAAGAGAAAGAGAAAAAAAGGAAAAATAGAGATTAAAGTTAGTAAAGTTGAGAACAAGAATCGAAGCAATCACAAGCTATGCAGTCAAAACGTGATTTTCTGAATGTCTTACCATCTTGATAACACTCAGGAGGTGCCGTTACTAAAATTGGCTGCGGTCTCATTAAATTGTTCAAAATTTCATCGACATTTGTGTTTTCTTTCGCACTAACCATATGACGCACCTCGAATATACATATGTATGTAGTACATTCTATTTGGGTTTTGTTTTTATGTTATCTAGAAAACATAAAAAAATCACATTTTTTTTTGTTTTTTTTCTATTATACTTAAATTTTAACTCACCTCTACCGACATAAATACTTTTTCACAAAAGTTTTTAAAATCGGTGTCCCACTCCCTTACTTTTTGCTTAGAAAGAAATCTCTGGGTCGCATTTTTCCGTTCAGCCTTCAATTTGCGAGAGCATTCATTATAATCTACCTGATCCAGGAGAGTCATTATTTCGTTTATAGTCAAGGACGATTCGATAAACATAATATATTTCCCAAATAGCTTAAAGGTCCTATTCCCTTGTTTGACTCCACTTGTCCGTCTTAGCCATGTCTTTTTCTCATTGAAGAGCTGTTCCAGTGAATTATTCGTTCTGGGTAATAGGGGCATGGACTTGAATTTAAATAGCTTGTTTTTCCAGGATTTCAGGGTTTTTAATAAGGTCTCGTATCCTTC
>JABXJT010000172.1:0-624 GCA_013375455.1 Candidatus Helarchaeota archaeon
CCCTTCCCCTGTCCCCCCTCCCTCTCCCAAACTTGGGAGAGGGAGGGGGTGCCCGAAGGGCGGGGGTGGGTGAGGGCTAACTGTCCCACGGCCCGGGCACGGTCTGCGGCTTGCAGGTCATTTCCTCTACCTTTGGTTGCGGGGCGTTGCGATTCAGGATGGCGATCAAGGCTTCGTTCGCCCGCCACTGCACCCCTCTGTCTTTATCGTCCAGCCGCGCCAGCAGTGCTTCCACTGCACGCACATCGCCGATTTGTCCCAATGCAATTACCGCTCTGGTCCGCACGTGCCCGTCCTTGTCCCCGAGCCGCGCCAGCAGGCCATCCACCGCACGTACGTCACCGATTTGTCCCAATGCACTCGCCGCCCTGGCCCGTACATCCCCTTTCTTATCGTCCAGCCGCGCCAGCAGGCCATCCACCGCACGCACGTCACCGATTTGTCCTAATGCACTCACCGCCCTGGCTCGTACATTCCCGCTCTCATCCTCCAGCCGCGCCAGCAGGCTTTCCACCGCACGCACGCCACCGGTTTGCCCCAATGCACTCGCTGCCCTGGCCCGCACGCTCCTCTCCTGATCCTCCAGCCGCGCCAGCAAGTTATCCACCGCTTGTACGTTGCCGA
>JABXJT010000172.1:724-2579 GCA_013375455.1 Candidatus Helarchaeota archaeon
TTTGTCCTAATGCACTCGCTGCCCTGGCCCGTACATTCCCGTTCTCATCCTCCAGCCGCGCCAGCAGGCCATCCACCACTCGTACGTCGCCGATTTGTCCTAATGCACTCGCTGCCCTGGCCCGTACATTCCCGTTCTCATCCTCCAGCCGCGCCAGCAGGCCATCCACCGCACGCACGTCACCGATTTGCCCCAATGCACGCGCCGCACTTGCCCGTACATGCTTGGTCTCATCGTCCAGCCGTGTCAGCAGGTCATCCACCGCGCGTACACCGCCAATTTGCCCTAATGCACTCGCCGCCCTCGCCCGCACACTCCAGTCCCGGTCTTCCAATCGCGCCAGCAGGTCATCCACCGCGCGCACATTGCCAATTTGCCCTAGTGCACTCGCCGCCCTGGCCCGTACATCCCCTTTCTTATCGTCCAGCCGCGCTAGCAGGCCATCCACCGCACGCGCGTCGCCAATTGCCCCCAGTGCATCCGCCGCCCTGGCCCGTACATGCTTGGTCTCATCGTCCAGCAGTGTTAGCAGGTCATCCACCGCGCGCACATCGCCAATTTGCCCTAATGCACTCGCCGCCCTCGCCCGCACACTCCAGTCCCGGTCTTCCAATCGCGCCAGCAGGCCATCCACCGCACGTACGCCGCCTATTTGCTCCAACGCACTCACTGCCCTGCGCCGCACGCTACTATCCTTATCCTCCAGTTGTGCCAGCAGGCCATCCAGCATGGGCTGGGCATAGATAGTCTCACGCATGGCATGAAAGGCGTTTTGTACTGCTCCACCCACGCCTGGCTCTGGCACCAGCTTCAGCAACTTATCCAGCACATAACGCGCGGCCTGAGGTTGCACGCGCAAATCGTCGGCCAGGCACTGGCCCGCCAGCAGCAGATCACGGTGCAGGCAGTCCTCGTAGTCGCTGCCCAGGGTCAGGATGTCACCCAGCAAGTGCGTGGCGCGCTCGGCATCGTCGTTGTCCCGCAGCCCCACGTCACCCACCATCAGCAGCACCACCTCGCGCCAGCGGGGCACGTGGGCGTACTGGCGCAGGAACGCCCGCCGCGCCTTGGCATCCTCGCCCAGCCCCTTCCACAGCCCGGCCAGGTAGCGCGCGGTGAAATACTCGGCAAAAGTGAGGTGCAAAAAAGCAAATACTCGCCGCCCGCGCTCGTCGTACCCCCGTTCGCGAAAGATCCCGCTGCGCTCACTGATCTGGCCCAGGAACTCGTCAGCGTAAACTTTGGCTTCGCGTTCGTCCACGCTATCCACGCGGCAGATGGCTTCGCTGAGGATGGGCAGCAGCTCGTCTTCAGCGATATCGCCGCTGGAGCGCGCAGCAAAGATGCGGTAAGCCACCGGCGAAAGCAGGCGGATCACCCGCTCGGTATCCAGCTCCACCCCCTGTCGCCGATAGGGCCAGCTCGCGATGAGGGTCTCGGCGGCATGAGAGTACAGCTCCACCCGGCGGTTGGGTAGCTTGCGCCCGCGCCAGTTCACCAGGGCAATGATGGTCAGCAAGAGAGGGTTCTCGGCCAACCGCTGGATGCCCGGCCGCTCCTGGATGGTGCGGCTCAGCTCTTCGGCCCACTCCCGCGCCTCTTCGACTACGCTCAGAGTGTATTCCTCGCTCAGCTCTTCTGCTCCTGCATCGCGCTCAATGGCCGTGTACCACTTACCCACGAACTCGGCGATGCGCTCCAACGGCAGTGGCTGGATGGTGTGGTGGGCAAAGTCGCCGCTCAGCCGCGCGGCCTGGTAGCCCACCATGCGGCTGGTGACGAGGAAGGCGTTGCCGGGGTAATCGGCCACCAAGGTCTGGATGGCCTCGGCGATGGATTTGCGCTGGTGGGCGTC
>JABXJT010000045.1 GCA_013375455.1 Candidatus Helarchaeota archaeon
GGAGATTATACTTAATTCTAATTGTTTTTTTTGCGGGACCTGATTCGTACATGGCTATTTCTGCCTTAACGTTTTCATTTGTAATTTTGAGATCTGCGTCTGGGTTTACGGGAGGAGAAAAATCATATTCATCCCCCCAATCTCCACAATCTTCTATGATACCTACTTTTTGGTAGGTCTTTTGAAGTTCCTTATCAGTGATAGAAAAGGTACCATCCTCATGGACTGTTATTAGGTAAAATTCGTTCTCCAATTGATTGGATTTGATATTCTGTTCTGTTGGTAGATCTACTTGCTTGGGAATTAAGCGAAATACCTCAAAGCCACAAGCTGGAATATTTTTAGCGAGAAAGGATAGTCGATAACAGGAGGAGTTGGAGGTCGTCAGACGCGGTAGATCAAGTATTCGTTTAAGCTGGTAAGGAACAACATTGTTAGAACTATCAATTAACTCAAATTGGAAATTTAGATCATCGTGGCTCTTTCCAGGAACTGATACTTCTAGATGTGCAATATCAGTACGATCCCAAGGAAGTGAATTGAATACTAGAAATGGAATCGCTCTCTTTGGGGACGGTTTAAGTTGAATTCGATTGTATATTGCATACATTGATTCTTTTGTTATCTCGTCCGCTATTTGTTTTGCCCAACTAAATCTCGTTCGCATGTCACGATGTACTTCATCAATCGAACAACCACATATGCTATCGTGGGGGTGATTACGTAATAGCCATTTCCAACCTGCCCAGAGATAATCCCGTGGATAATTCTCTCCAAGGAGCCAAGAGAATGCAGCAGTTGGTTCTGCCCAATTCTCTAATAACATCTGGCATTCTGCATTCAATTGTTTTATCCACATTCGAGCCGAAAAAACTCCTGAAAGAAGATAATGGTAGCGAGCCCCTCTAAATTCTCCTTCATACCGTTTCAATTGCAAGTCTTGGGATCTTAACTTTTCAATATAATACTCAAAATCATTTTGAACTAGCTTGAACTCACCTAATTCAGGCGAACTATTCCAGTTCTCTATAACTTCTGGTAAAAATGCCTGGACCTCATCGTGATCGCTCCCATTATTTAATACCAAAACAGTAGAGGCTGACCTATTTAACATCTTACGCTGAACTCTCTTGATGCTTCTTAATGCTGCTTTGTAGATCCCACCTGCTTTGTGCGATGAAAGCTTTGCAACGGAACCATAGCCATATTTTAAAAAAATCGCGAGCACGGAAGTGACCTTCCCTGGTGAATCCCATATGAATTCCAAATTTAATCCCAAATTCTCAAAGGAATCATCCATCCCTCTCATGAACAATACTGAATTAATGTTAAAACCCTTTAATATTTGTGGTAATTGGGCTATATGGCCAAAAGGATCAGGAATGTAACCAGCTCGCATTACTCGCCCGAAAGATCTCCCAATCTCATGCCCTAACATTAAATTACGAACTAAAGCTTCCCCCGATACCAAGAATTCATCTGGAAGCACGTACCAAGGCCCTACAGATATGCGTTTCTCTGTGATATACTTCCGAAGGAGCGGCTCACTTTCAGGCTTAACCTCTAAGTAGTCTTCAAGGACCACCGTCTGCCCATCGAAGGTAAAATTCGTAAATTTTGGATTTTCTTCTAATATTTTCAACAATTTATCAACTAAAATGACCAATTTCGCACGATACTCTTGAAAGGGAAGATACCACTCCCTGTCCCAGTGGGTCTCACTTACGACAATCATTTCTTTCTCTGAAGTCATTTAAACTCACTAACTGAACATAGAAAGCGGACTACTTTTAAATGCTAATGGTCTTAGAGTTTGTAGGATTTCTAATCGATTTGCGTCGTGGGACCTCTGTGGGCAGCCGACAAGTTGTTTTGACATTCGACGTTGAAAATGATTTTAATTTTCCGACTTTTAAGGGATTAGAAATAGGTTTGCCTAGAATTTTACGATTATTGGAGCGATATAAGATCCCAGCCACGTTTTTTGTGACTGGTGATGTGGTTGAGAAATATCCAAAAATAATTCGCAATTTAAGCGAACGGTATGAAGTTGGTTGCCATGGATACCATCATGAATCATTTCAAAAGATGGATCCACAGAAAGCTACCTTAATTAAATCCGCAAAGAAGCTCATTGAAGAAACGGTTAAAGAAGAAATCCTTGGATTTCGGGCTCCATACCTTCGCGTGTGCCCTGAATTATTTTATACCTTGGCAAAAATTGGCTTTAAATACGATTCATCATTATCGTGGTTTAATGTATTGCATTGGCCCATAAAGGAGAGCATTAATGAATTCCGGTTGATGTTCCCGAATGTATTCTTCCGATTTCCCCTCTTTAATCATCTATTTAAGATTAGCTGCCTTTTGAACAGGACTCCCGTGTTTTATTTTCATCCATGGGAAGCCACTGATGTGCGAAATTTATTAATTACACGCCCTCATTATACTTGGAACATTTTCAGTCGACCAGATCGCTGGCTGAACTCCGGAGCTGTATTTCTCTCCCGTCTATCAAATTTAATTCGCTATCTTTTACGGCATGATTTCGAGTTCACCACTCTGAAAGATATTTATTTCAGATCTTCTAAAATGAAAGACAGAAGGTAAATAAATTTAAAGATTTTAAGGTGGTTATTTGAGCGTTTTTAGAGAATTACTACTAAAAGATTATGTCACTCTCGCAGGCACGATTACGGGAACCCTTGCCATCGTGCTTGCTCTTCTTGGAGTATTTTATGGTGAAAGTTCTTATATTTTATTTGCTACATTTAGTTGGAGCGTCGCAATGGCGTGTGATTTATTTGATGGGTGGGTGGCCCGGAAGCTAAATCAGGCAAACAAGATCGGTAAAGAAATTGATTCCTTAAGTGATGCCGTCAGTTTCGTGGTCGCACCTGCCATGATCATCTTATGTGCAAGCCTTAATGGAGAATTTCTCACATTCCCCCTTCCCGCAGAGAGTATCATTTTTGGCGTGTTGGTATTTGTATTTTGTGGGATAATACGCCTCGCTTGGTTCAATGTTGAGGATAAGGGTGAAGGCTATACCGGTCTTGTTACTCCGATGTCTGCTGGTTTTTTGGTTGCCTTTTTCATCAGTCACTATCATTTCAATCGATTAGCAACAGCGTGGCCCGAATATCATGCGTTATTCAACCCGGTGGGGGTCTTTTTTGGTAACACGCTTAGTGTCACCATTTATATGATCATCTTGGGTCTGCTCAATTTAGCGCCCTTCTTAAAGTATAGTGGCGATATGCAGAAAAAACGGGGTACTTGGGTTTACATCCTCGTAATTCTTGGCACATTTTTAGCTATAATGATCCTATTGGCCGGTATCTTTACAGGATTAAACACGAATATTGCTATTTTTATAGGGCATTCATTTGCTCTATTCTTCCTCTTCTGCGTGATTGGCTACATTGCACATGGCTTTATTACCTATCTTTCTCTTAGAAGAAAGGGTGAATCATAGCTTGAAATTTTGAAAAAAAATCAATGAAACAACCTTCCCCCCTTTCTTAGAAAAGTTCTTTAAATTTCCTACTGATAGTGAATTCATTAAAAATTCATTTGATTCTAGGTGATTCCGTGAGCGTAATCAGAGAATTGCAGCTGAAAGATTATGTTACCCTCTTAGGAACAATGTTTGGGACTGCTACTATTATCCTTTCAATAATGGGCGTTATAGATGGTAATCAAACAACGATCGCATTAGCTGCATTGATATGGGTGGGGGCCATGACTTGTGATCTACTCGATGGCGTGGTCGCAAGAAAATTGAAGCAAACAAATGAAATTGGAAGAGAATTAGATTCATTAAGTGATGCCGTCAGTTTTGTCGTTGCACCTGGAGTACTTATTCTATGTGCTAGTCTAAATGGTGATTTCCCAGCTCTCATCCCAAACCAATTCGTAGTTATTGGAGTTTTCGTTTTAATATTCTTTGGAATTACTCGGCTTGCTTGGTACAACGTAGCAAATGTCGGCGAAGGTTACACGGGGCTTACAACGCCTATGACTGCTGGATTTTTGGTAATTTTTTATCTCGTCCATTATTTCTTCGATCAACTTGGCGGCACGGCTTTATCTGCATATTATACTGCTTTAAATCCCGTGAGCTATTTCTTAAGCAACACGCTCACCATTATGCTCTTTTTAATTATTATGGGAATTTTTAACATTGCCCCCTTCTTGCGATATGGCATTAACGTGCAAAAGCGCCGAGGAATCTGGAAATATCTCATCATTATCCTTGGAATATTAATGGTCTTTACCATCGTTGCCGCGCGAGGATTTCTGGGAACCGGATTCGGAATAATCGTAGGATATACCTTGAATACATTCTTTGTTTTCTGTATCGTTGCGTACATTATCTATGGTTTTTACCACTATCTCGAGCTCAGAAGACACAGTGAACCTGAATCGCAATGAAACAAAAACTATTTAATTCTATGAAGTGAATTATACCCTAACTATCATTCGGAGGTATAAAAGAAAATGAGTGGTGTAAAAATCCTCGGCGGTATTCTAGCTCTAATTGGCGGCGTTTTCGTTTTACTTGAAACAATTCGTCTAAATGCGGACTGGGCATTAGGAATGTGGCCCTGGTTAATTAATTTATTAGTTGCCCTCATGGCCCTCTTAGGCGGTATCTTTGGAATTAAAGGTCAAAGAGGGGCTGGTTTTGTCGCTTTAATTGTTGGGTTGCTCTCAATCATATTGGGAATCGTTTATGTCTCAATGGGATTCGATTATCGGTTCTTTCAATACTCAATGTTTGCGTCTTATATGAACATAGGGCTCTTCTATGGCATCTCCTTAGAGGCAATACTCATTACACTTGGTGGCTTGATCATCGTAGTTAGCGGATCGGAGGATTAATGGCAAAGTTAATAACCCATCTGCTCCCAAGGCACCTTCCAAACATATTTTTTTCCTTCTATCTTCTTAAATACTTTTTTAGCACGTGCTGAAATCGGTTTCATCATTAATAAACCAGTTTTATTCACGTAAATGTATCCCATTCTTTTCACCAGAGTGCGAAATGCCTCATGTCGCCCGTGGAAATGGGCCAGCATTACTCCCACGCCTCTTTGTTTTGCGATACGTTCCAATTGGCCGAGCACGTAACTGCCAATGCCTCTACCTCGATAGGCTTTGTCGATAAATAATTCGGTTAAAAGATAGAGTGGCCACCATCTCTTCGTGTTAAAACCCATTAGAGGCTCTTTGGTAATGACTCCTCCAGCAATGATCTTGCCGTTTTCCTTGGCAGCCACAACGACGGATTTGTAAAGTTTTGGTCTCTCGACGTAATACCAATTCCAATATTTTTGGTCAAATTCGTTGAATGAATATAATGATTGATAATTTTCATTAAGCTTGTTACGAAACTCATCCTGATTTTTCCCTAGAATTTCAAATTTTAGATTCCCTTTATATTTCTTCATTCTTCTGCGTGTTTTATAACATCCATATAATCTTAATGGGATCGCGAGGGGTGTCCCCGGCGTGAAATTGGCGATTGCATTCCGAATGCTCAATGCCTTAGCTCCAGTGGATAGAAATGTTGTATATTTGTAGCCAATCCGCCAATAGATTTTCTTCGCATGTCCCCTTGGATCTGCCGCCAATATACTTAAATCTACATCCTGCTCCTCCATAAATTTGATTGCATTTTCCATCAGGCGCTTCCCTATCCCCCTTTTTTCCAATAACGGACACGTTGCCACGTCATCAATACCGGCTACTTTATAAACTTCCCCGTTAAATTTCATCGTTCGTAGCGTGCTCATTATAGTTCCGACAATTTTCCCCTTATATTCACAAATTTGATATCCTTCCGGGGCATAATTAGGACGGGTAGGGCCGTATTTCCACTCCCAAAATTCAGGAGTGCTGGGCTGACAAATGCGTGACTTACAAAATGCGGCAAAATAATTTTTTAAGATGCCACTTGCATCTCCCTCCTTATAAGTGCGGAAAATTAAATCCATTTCTAGCCCTACATGATGATTCTGAATGAGAAAAAAAGGGAAATTTTTCGTATTAAGGATCCGAATCAGAGTCTTTCATTAACTGTCTTTCTTGGATCTCTAATAAATTCGTTTCTAAAATCTATATCTTTTTTTACTTTTTTAATAATTTTCTGAATATCTTCCCTTACTAGTCCCTTTGACATTAATTCACCTATATTTCCCATTATTCTGGAAATATCTTCGCGACTAATTCCAGCCGATACTAAATTGCTTACTCTTTCATTTACGATTGATTCTGTTATGGATTCCGCAATTTTTTCTTCTTCTCCAGCGGCTTCCTTCCCAGTGGTTATCATGTTGATGGCTGGCGAATGCCACACGAAATAGACTGGTCGTTCGTTTCGTAGGAGATCCACGATGCCTTGATACTGGCTACGATAATAATAGACACTAAAATGGGTGGGAGGCCGGCCGCCATAACTCTTGGGGTCAGGAAGCTCTGTTCCGTCGTCTTCGAAAAATACATCCACGTGATCGGCACCATCAAGCCATAGCATAATCCAAGGTCGCGCGAACTTTCCTTGCCAACGTACTTCATATGTTTTGATTTTATAAACACGAACTGGACCGTATAAGGGACTTGGCATTGTGGGAATGGTTGGACCTGTTGGATCTGACATTTTCTCTCATCTTCCAAAGTTGTTGGTGGATAATCCCTCTTACTCCTTCGCAAGGAATTACCCTTTAACTAAAAAATTTTGGATTAAACCTATTTATAACTTTATTTATTTAATATTAATGGTTCCGGAAAGAAGAATGAAATAAAAATTCGAAGCTTAAAACCCAGACTCAAGCGTGAAACTCGCCTGAATCTATATTAAGCGGGAATGAGAGTCTGCCTACATCCTGAGTGGGATAGGAGCCGCTTTACACGACACTTACTTTTCTACCACTTTTTTAACATATCATAGATTAATTTCGCGAAGACGAAGTCTGTCAAGATTAAACCTATGATAACGAAAATACCTAACATATGAATCATAAAAAGGTTCCACTATTTTATGTTTTTGCATATTTTTTTGTGCTTTTTTATGTTAATGTTATAACACAGTTCATGAAGGAAATACCTCGATTTAACTTAGATATTTAGGCAAAAATTGCCTCTAATAGAGAGTGTAAGGATGCAGGCTAAAATCCGAAATTTTTTTCCATTAATAATTTAAAAAAGGAGGGAGAGATGAATTAATTGAGTTTCAATAGACTGAGTTGGTCTTTACGAAGCAGGAAAATCACACCAGTTATGATAACGATGGTGATGAAAACAAGTGAAATCTCAAATCCAGGAATCGCGCCAAACATGGCTCCTTGTGCTGTCATTAGTTTAATAATGTCTGATTCCTTGGCTGTTGTTTCATCGGTGGGAGTTTTTGCCATAAAGAATGGATTCATAGGGGCGTCAGTAGAATTGTAACCTATAACCATTAGCAAAAGATCGTCACTGTAGCCAAGGCCGATCCACAAATTACTTTCGTTCCACGTAACCGCTCCGTCCAATCCGGGAATATTTTGTTCGTTAGTGGGAAGTCCCAGATCATTAATTATATCAAGGAAAGGTTCCCAGATAATATCGAGATTAATAGGAAATTCCATTACCATTATACACATAGCTGCAGTGGCATCCGTCCAAGTGGCATTATTTACCCATATTTGATACCAAACACCGAACGAATAAGCACTATAAGTCCAACTTTCATCGCTTTCGGCTATAATCCACCATCCATCCACGTCACTTTCATTTAACGCCCAACTGGGTTTGGTCGCTGCTTGCACTGGGATCGCGAGGCTTAACATTGTTAAACCAACCATCAAAAATAAAAGAGTTCTCTTGGTCTTCATACGCAATACTTCCAATTTGAAGGGTATTACTAATAATCAATGAAAATTTTTAAAGATTGGGAATTGACTTAATTTCACCAAATAAGGAATTATTCACGAGATTTTATCGGGTAATAAGAATGGTTGTACTAGAGAACAAGTGGCTTCGTCTCATTTTTAATGAAAATACTGGTTTTTTCGAGATTTTAGGTAAGGATGACGAACTTAAGGTCTTTTCAAATGCTTTTGCTCGTGCGGTTTTAACTTCGCCTGAAGATGCGGAAATCACTATATCTACTTATGACGCCAATAAGAGGACATATGAATTGCAAGATATTTCTGATGGGAACGGAAAGGGTAAGAAATTAATAGCCATCCATACTTACGATTCTGGATTGGTATTCAGGGTAAATGTTACACTCTATGAAAATGAACCCTTCCTCCTCTTTCAGTCTGTTATTCACGCTTCCCGAGAAGGATACAAACTGAATTTCTTATATCCATTCTTCCTTTCCAACGCACAAAAAAGCTTGGTGAATATGGGATCGATAGTCGCTTGGCGATTGTTATGGCAAGATTGGCAATCCTGGAGCAGCGCTCAAGTCACCCCGCTAAATAAGAGTGTTAAACGTCCTTGGATGAAAGTTCCTAAAATCATAATGTATTCAACTAAGGAAAAAGGAGGGAAGGGAAAATATTTAAGTGACAATTTCGCTGCCATTAAGAATCTTAATACCCAAAAGTTCGTAACTTTTGGGTTCGTTTCAATGAGAGATCATCTCACGCATATCGGCATCGAGGTAGATTATAAAAACGACGAAGTCATTGCGCTCTTTGCTCGGTCACTGGGTGACATTCCCTTGGAGAAAGATAAGGATGTTACTTCTGAAAAACTCATTCTCATTTTGAATGGAATGAATGCAGTAGAGAGCCTTTCTTATTATGCCACGCTTACCCAGCAAGAAATGAAGGCACTCTCTTGGGACCCAGTCCCTGTTGGGTGGTGTTCATGGTATTATTACTTTACTCACGTCTCACAAGAAGCCGTGCTTCAGAATTCGAAATTTCTCTCCATCCATAAGGATCTCCCCATGGAATGGGTGCAGCTTGATGATGGATATTTCCCATCAAGATGGCTTAATTCCCGAATTGGGGATTGGCTTGAGGTGAATAAACGCTTTTCGAACGGCTTGAAATGGCTTGCTAACGAAATTAAAGCAGATGGATTTAAACCAGGCTTATGGCTTGCCCCCTTTATTGTATCCAAGTCGTCTGATTTATATAAAAAACATCCAGATTGGGTGATTAGAAATCCAAAGGGTAATCCTATTATTGTCAACATTCCCGTCGAATGGGGTACCTTCAATAAAATATATGCACTGGATACCACTCATCCTGAAGTCCAACAATGGCTCCGTGATCTTTTCAAAACGCTCGTTGAGAAGTGGGGGTTCCAATTTCTCAAGCTTGATTTCATTTACGCTGCGGCAATTGAAGGTGTCCGCCATGATAACTCAATTACTCGTGTCCAAGCATATCGGAAGGGTTTGGAAATCATTCGAGAAACCGTTGGCAATGACATTTTCCTGTTAGGGTGCGGGGCTCCTCTCGGTCCCTCGATAGGTTTGGTGAATGGAATGCGAGTAAGTAATGACACATTTTTTGCATTCAACCAGCCATTCCTATATTGGTTCCTAAATAACTTCTTCTTCGCAGGACTTGGCGAGCAACCCTCGATGATCAGTGCGCTGAAAACAGATATTATCCGCTCTTTTATGCACCAGAAATTTTGGCTCAATGATCCGGATTGCCTGCTTGTCCGCCGAACTCGAAGCTTATTAAAATCCCATGAAATTGAATTTGAAATGACTTTAATGGGATTATCCGGCGGGATTATCTTGTCAAGCGATAATCTCCCAGAGCTAGAACCCAAAGATTTAGAACATATTAAATTTTTACTGCCTACTCATAAAAGTTCCGCGGTTCCTATTGATCTTTTTGAAAATAGCCCACCAATCTATTATAAACTTCATATTTCTCCGGAAAAAATCTTTTCCCCCTACTACCTTGTTGGAGTCTTTAATTGGACGAAAAAGGAGATAAAAGTACCCATTTCAGTCCAACAATTACAGCTTCCTGAAAATGTTGTTTATCACGTATTTGACTTTTGGACGAAAAGATATTTCCAAATCGACGCTGATCACGAGAATATAGGACATTTAAAAAAGAATCGGGCAAAATTATTAGTCATTCGACGAGATGATGATAAACCACAATTAATTGCCTCAACCTTTCACATTGCTCAGGGTATCATTGAAGTTACCAACTTTGAATTCAATTCTAGTTCTAATGAGATATCAATAGAAATGACCAGACCTGGCGGTAATCAAGGGCGCCTGTACCTATACTTGCCTCCTGCCTATCATGAGAAAGAACTCATCAGCGATTCACCCCGGAGCAATATGTTTCGTCATCAAGATGGTTTACTCGTGATAGAACTGACATTTGAGAATGCAGTTCACGCAATATTAAAACTCGAGAAGTCTAAAAAATAGGTATTTATTGTTTTATTTCAGTATAAATATGTGAATTCACATAATTTATTCGATTAAAATGGGAAATATTACGTTATCAATACCAGGAAATATCTTAAGACGTATGAAAAACATAATCCGACTTAAATAAATATTAAATCTTAAAAAAAATTTGTCAAAGTACTAATTACCTTAAATCAGTGGAGTCACATGGAAAATAGCGGAATCGTAAATTGTAAGTACCATCCTAAGAAGTTAAATTTTACCTGGTGTTCTAATTGTGGGAACCCCATTTGTGAAGATTGCACTGTAGATATGCCAAAAACATGGGTAAGATTTTACCCCGATATATGTCCTCGTTGTAAGCAAAAAAAATTGAATTTTGCAATAAAATTAATTCTCATAATTTATATTTCTTTCTTAGTCACTCATATCATTCTTCAATTCCCTTTCCAAATATATGATCAAATAACTTTTATAATACCGTTAATAATCATGTCTGGATTTTTTTTATTCTATATTAACTCTTATCTTAAAGAAAGAAAGAAATATCATCTTTGGATGAAAACTATTGATGAGCGAACTATTTCTAACCAAGAAATACAACATTTAATCCAAAGCCATCAACTCTTACCGTGTAAATACCATAATTTACGACCAAGTATTGATAGATGTGAAGAATGCGGAACAAATATTTGTATAAATTGCTCTACAATATTACATTTCATAGGGATATCTTTTCTATGTATTAAATGCTTTTGGGAAAGAAGAAAACACACCTTAAAATTTTTAAGGCGATTATTTATTGTTCTTTTTGCTCAATTGTTAATTGTCTCTGTTTTTATAACAAGTATTTTATGGGGGAGAATTCCTTATTCACTCGGCATGGCAATTTTAATATTATTTTTATTTTACGGTATTGGCCTTACCATATTAATTTCATCGTATAGGAAAGCTAAAAAGAAATATATTAAATGGAATAGTGAATTGGACGAGATCCGTTAAATCTCTAATTTCTTTTTAGAGTAACGTTCCCGTGCGAGTAGTGCTGCCCCTAACCGGAACAGGATGAAGTTCTCGAAGAAGAGGAACCAGAAGTATTGAAAGATTAATTTGACAGATTTTTGTACCACATAACAATTATGATGGGAATCGTGATCGCCCAAACCAACACATAGAAGGTAGGGAGATAGGGCCAAAACGGAAGAGGATCTCCGAGTGCTATAAACCATTGCGGAAAATATTGCGGAAAATACATGAACCAATTTTGAGGTGGTATTCCATGCCACAGAAAACATGCACAATCTTCCGTTGCTAGGTAAAAAAAGGTGCTAACTATACTGAATGGGAGCGAACGTGATACTAACAAAACAATGAAAAATCCAGAAAATCCAAGGAACGACCAATATATGATGAGATTTGGAAACCAAATGGTATAAATGAGTCTTTGAAGCCAAACTTCTAGAGCGCCTAAAAGGAAAGCCCACCCAACTATCACGAGTATTCCAAAACCAATTGCAGGTTTAACAGTCCACACTTGTCTTCTGGTTTGAAAATACGCGAAAATTGCTATTAATACTCCAAGAATGGCAGTGACAAGACCGTACCACCATAAGAAAATCTCAAGAATTAGCACTACTGCGAGAATCGCTAAAAAAACAGCATCATTTTGATCCTTTATCTTTTGAGCAGAACTTTGATGCAAGAAGAGCTGCCTCGAAGATTCAATTATTCTTTACTCTTTTTCTGGTACCGTTTCCGTGCAAGCAGAGCCGCCCCTAACGCACCGGTAATTTGGGGATCTTCTGGACTATAAAGTGGTTTACCTAGTTCCGTTTCGAGAGCTTTTTTCACACCCTTGTTTTTAGCCACACCACCACAAAAAACAATTTTCTCTTGCACGCGCCCCAACCGATTGACCATTCCCGTAATTCGCTTCGCTATCGCAGCATGAAGGCCTGCCACAATATCTTTCTTATTGGCTTTTTTCTGTGCAAATAGGGAGATGACTTCACTTTCCGCGAAGACAGTGCACATGCTTGAGATTTTCGCTGGGGCATTGGATTGTACGGATAATTCACCCATATTATCAACAGAACCAAGATTCAAGGCATTCGCCATTACTTCAAGAAATCGACCAGTACCGGCGGCGCATTTATCATTCATTACGAAATCGAGCACTTTCCCGTTTTCTCCGATTCGAATTGCTTTGCTATCCTGCCCTCCAATGTCGATCACGGTATGTGCATCTGGAAAGTAGTGATTCACTCCCCGTGCATGGCAGGTTATCTCCGTGATGTTCTCGTTGGCAAATGAAATCAGGGCACGCCCATAACCCGTCCCCACAATGTATCTAATATCATCTTTGGTAAGATTGCAATTTTCTAAACAGGTATTATACGCTTTAATCCCCGCTTCCTCGTATAAATGCCCTGAACTTAATATATAATAGCCTTTGATTTCTGATCCATCAAATATCAAGGCCTTCGTTGTTAAACTACCGATATCGATTCCACAAAAATACATGAGTTACACCAAAGGTTCGCCTCTAATTAAATTTCTGCTTTTATTACAACTCCATGATCTAGGAATAATTATTTTATCATTTGAATTCCCTTCCTTTCGAGGGTTTTAAATCATACAAGACTATTTCCTGAGGGTTTAAAATCGACCTTTACTTCTGATCCCTTGAGAATTTGGGTTAAGGAATGCATAGCTAAGTCTCTAGATAGAGTTTCATTATTATTCCCACAATAGGGAGAATACGTGCAACGTGGACACCCCGTATAACTTCTGCAATTACATAATTTGAGAATTTTCAACGCACGTTTAATAGCCTCTTTCATCCTATCTTGTAAGAGTAAAGTAATCCCTGAACCACCATACACCCCATCATAAATGAAAATCGTTCCATCAGGATAGGAGATTCCCCCGATTTCAGAGGCATCTGCTCCCGTCAAGGTCACGGCAGCTGAGATAAGGACATGTTCCACAGCGTGTGTTGCTTCTGCTTTTTTACTAAGAGTCCAAGCTTTGTTGATTGGGATTTTAAAATACATGATTTTAGTGGGAAATTCATAATCCAATGGGATTTCCAATTTTTCAGTTTCAATTGGCTTCCCTGTAAAGAAATTAATTCGAAGGAAGCTAAAAACGTTCGTATGAATTGAGCCCTCTCCATGATAAACATGCAATCCATACGGGTGGCGGGCACGATGCGGATTAAAATTAATTACATCTGATTGATAAAGAGCGCGCGTATAAAAATTGGTCCGTTCTAGGAGCGGCTTCACCAGCGCACGATTTTCTTGAAGATTAAAATCAATGACTTGATAATCTGATCCCCCATGCATGTAAATTGCATCAGGAAATAATTCTCGAATTGCCATTGGTAAAGAACGTTCCCCTATCTTAGTGTTGTCATCCAGAAATATTTCTATAACTTCTCCAGTTCCCCTTAATGATGTATTTCTAAATATTCCCTTGCCGCTCTTGGTTGGAATCAGGTATAGTTGATCCCAATGTGTTAAATAGTTCTGCTTTAACAATTCTTGGGCTATCACGCGTTCCTCTGCAGTAATTTTAACTAATTCTAATGGGGAGATTGGTTGATCAATTCCCATTGCAATGAACTGACTACGAATGATGTCAGGATTTGTGGGATCGAGATATAATGGCTCAGGCTTAGAATTGTAAAACTTATTTGGGGCATTCGCATAAAAATTTGAAATAGGATCATCACCAATTAAAAGAAATGCTGTTGAATCTACTCCTTTCCTTCCAGAACGCCCAATTCGTTGAAGATATTTAGAAAAAGTTGCTGGAATTTTAATTAAAACAATATTATTCAAATCACCAATGTCAATCCCAAGTTCGAGGGTCGGTGTAGCAACTAGAGTCGTTAATCTTCCACTCTTAAAATCTTCCTCTATTTGTTTTCGATATTTGGGATTCAACCCTCCTCGATGAATTCCAATTTCTAGGTTTCTGGAGTCCGCGATTTTTTTAACGATTTCTGCAGATAAATGACTATCCGTAAAAATTATAGATTTTACATCTGGGATCTGCTCTTTTAATCCCTCAATTAGAAATATCGCTTCTGAGTATAGACTGTGATTAGGACGAATCATTACATGATGACGATTACCGCTCCAATTATGCTTTGAAGAAATAACACTAAATTTAACTCCAAAAATTAATTCCAAAAATTTTCTGGGGTTTCCCATTGTAGCTGAAACACCAATAAACTGGCAATTTTTAGGTTTTTTCAGGAATCTTTTTATCCGTTTTAAAACATAGTGAACATGAGAACCGAAAACACCCGCATATTGGTGTATTTCATCTAAAACTATAAACCTAATAGTAGAAATAATTCGTTTCATTCGGTCATCTGACAAGTGAAAATTTAACATATCTGGATTAGTAATTAAAATCGAGGGTGGATTTTCTAGGATTCTTTCTCTCTTATTTTTTGGAGTATCCCCATCATATCTCTCAAATTTAATATCCAAATTTCGAGTTAATTCCTCCAATCGATCCATTTGGTCAGCTGCTAACGCCTTCATGGGATACATTAATATGGCAATAGCTCCATCTGAATGCTTCAAGGCAAAATCAAGAATGGGTATGAGAAATGCTTCCGTTTTACCAGAACCAGTTCCCGCAAGAATTCCAACGTTTTTACCCGATTGAATCTTCTTAATAGCTCTCTCTTGAAAATCATAGAGTTCCCTAATTCCAACTTTCTTCAATGCTTTAGTCAAGTCTGGATGAAGATTCAATGCTTCGATAGAGCAAGAATAATGTGGGAGGCGTCCTATTTCTTTCTTTACATGAACAATTTCACGAACTTCAGAAAGTTGAATCGAGCTTAGGAGGGAATCAAAATCCATTAACTCTGATTTCTCCTCTAACCATATAAATTTATCACAACCGACAAAAATGATTAACCTCACTTTCTCAAATTAAATGAAAAGGTGAAATTTTTCTCCTAAAGAACTTTCAAAATCCTTAAAAGCATTATGACCTTAGGTTTTTCTACACCTAAAAGTTGATTAGGGGTAGTTAAAATGCAATTTGATCTAGTAAATCTGTTAATAACTCTGGCATTAGCACTTCCGGGTATTTCTGTGTTTCTTTGGAAACTCTCCGACCGGGCTAAGGAACAACGTTTGATGGCGGAAAAATTCAAACCACTTCTAAAGATAGAATATCCGTTTGAATACGATTTAACGGGTTATAGCGATTCTATAGATGGGGCTATAAAAATTACCAACATTGGGGATTTAACGACTGATATAAAAAACCTAAATCTGACAATCAGGTTGGGAGATCCCTGGGAGATTTCGCTTAAACGGTTAAAATTTCGCGATTGGGATAATACTGACGTAAAATTGCCACGTGGGTTACGTATTGTGGCTGAAGAACATGCGGGCGTGATGACAGTTGATTATAGTCCAAAAGAGAGTGGTAATGTAATTCGTATAAAACCAACAGAAACTGCAGAATTTCCACTAGAAATCCAATATTCTAAAGGAGGCACTAGCACGTTTGAGGTATTATGTACAGTGCAAGCTGGTATTCTCGACCCAAAATCCAAGGAAGCGGTAGAGGCATACCAGAAATTAACAGAGGAAATTCAGAAAAAGGCTGAAGCGGAATTGAAAAAACGAAAAGACTTCTACTTTACCTTATACAGATTATATAATCAAGTTTTTAGTAAATATAAGGAACTGCAAACAACGAGTTCTCCGGATGAATCGGACCCTCCAATGGCAGAGAAATTAATAAATTATCTAATACGTTTCATGGATGACCTCAAATCAATCGGCGAGAACTACCAACTCAAAGAAATCACTGAATTTGCAGAAGATGTCATTACCTATGAAAAAGCAAGACAATTCAGATTTCGCCCAATACGGAGAACTCTTTTAGCTTACTTAGAAGACATCACGAACGCAACTGAGAGACTTATCAACCGGGCCGTTTTTGAGGAGATTGAAGAAGACCAAGCCCTCGTCCGTCCTTTATTAAATTTTCGCGCAAAACTCATCAAAGGCGAGAAGACAGAAAGCTTGATAGAGATTTTACACGAAATAAATAGTTATTTTGATGTAAAAACGCAGGACTTTGGAAAGGAACAATACAAGGTCGAGATTATCTCGAAAATTAAAAAAGAAATAAGCAAATTAATTGAGGATCCAGCAGAAAATCTGGAGCCATCTGAACTCAAAGGACGAAACCTTGAAAAAAGCATTCGCTGGGAATTCTGGGAAGAAGATATCACTCTTGAAAACAAATATAGAGATGCATACAAAAAGCACATATTTAAAATTGAGAAGCCAAAAGAATTCGATGAATATTTCCAAAAATTTCCAATTGTATCAAGGCCTGAACTCGAAGGGTCGATTACTGATATGGAGTTTGAGTACGAAGTTGTCCGACACAACAACGAGAAGTTCCTTCTGGGTAGATTAATCGTTGAAAATAAGCGAAATGAACGCGTTCGTTTTCAAGGTCAATACCTTAAATTAAAACAAATTCCCGGTGTCCCTTCAATCAGATTCTATAATGAAGAGACAGGAGAATTTGTGGAGACTCTAGATTTACTGCAAACCAGGGAATTAGGAAATAGATTAGACGTTCGGGCAGGTGAATTCGGTTACACCAATCTGACAAAAGTAAAAATGTGGACCTTTCCAAAATTGATAGACGCTTTCTATTTTGTGCAAAAGATTGAAGGAACTGGGTTTTTTGAATTACATTGGAAAATCGCTAGCGCCCCCATTTTCAGTGACAGAGAATATCGTGCAATAGCGTGGGATGATGATGCCTTTTACGATTCGAGGTTCTCTAATACTAATAACGAACAATTTTATGGCTATGTTGGGTCAATGGGTGAAGCACCGCCTGAAATACTCGTGAAATCCGGGAAAGTAGTCCCTCCTTCTCAATCAACCTCTAAACCAAGCGCACCGAATCCACCAGAAGCTTCAGCTCTTGATGAAGCCTTTGATATTCTAACTACACCCGGCAAAGCTGCAACACCAGGGAAAACAGTGACAATACGTTGTTCTAATTGTAATTCAGAAGTGACTGTAGATCCGACCATTCAAAAGTACTGTCCAGACTGTGGAAAAGAGTTGTAAAAATCCCTATTTTTCTCTTTTTTTTAAATCTTGAATCGGCTCACCAAGAGAATGGAGATTAGGATTCTAAATTACGAAAAAAACAAAAAGAAATGAGGCCCATACAAAATACCCGAGAGCAATGAGAAATTTACTTCCTTGCAAGTCTTTAAATTGTATTATAAGCAGGATCGAGACTAATACCCACCCCACGAAATAAAATCGAGGCCAATATGGGAAGCTATTAATCCCCTCTCCAAGGCCTTGGAGGAACGGAAATAGATCATCAAACCAGTTTCCTACTGGAAATACCCAATGACCCTCATGTATACTTTTTGAAATCCAATAAAATAGATCTTCAGTTACGGCAAATAAAGGGATTGAAGCAAGCGATAATCCAATGGATTTACGCGAAACTACAAAAACTATGGTGAAATTTAAAACAGTCATGAATGCCCAATAGAGATATTTATCTCCAAAAACATTGACAAACCAATTAGAGATTTTAAACCAATTATTCCAAGTTGCGTCGAAGAAAAAGTACTCCAAAATGCCATAGATAATTGCAAGAAGAATGGTGGCAAGCAATCCGTATTTGAGGTATTTTTTTTTAATCCATCTTTGCTCGAAATATATTAAAAAGAGAATTATACTTCCACCAATGAACATCAGACCCAATAGAGATAAAACTGTATTAATTGTTGGGATTAGTATTGCGATTCCAATTGCTAAGAGGATAAGACAGCATGAGTATTGTAATGAATTGCGCATTATCTACGATTCCTAACCTAGATATTCTATTTCACCCTCTAAACGAATATCACGTGATGAGCTATCAACGAGAATCTTAAACTTACCTTTCTCAGCTTTCCAGCGGTTTTCTTTCTCATCAAAGAAAGAGAGATCTTGCTTCGTAAGTTCGAACGTCACGGTTTGTTTTTCGCCAGGGCTCAAATTAACTTTCTTGAATCCTTTTAACTCCTTTACTGGGCGTTCCACGCTGCATTTAACATCCTGCACGTAGAGTTGCACGACTTCTGCACCGGCTCGCTCGCCCGAGTTGCTTATTTTAACCGATACGGCAAGAGTATCTTTTTCAGATATAGTATTTTTGTCAAATTTCAAATCTTCATAGGCGAATGTGGTGTAGGATAACCCATACCCAAATGGAAACAGCGGTTCAATGTCTCTCGTGTCAAAGTGGCGATATCCAACAAAGATCCCCTCCTCATAATACACTTTTTCATCGATGACCTTCCCCTTTTCATTGTAAATTTTTTCCCCTGGGTAAGTTTTTTCTGATTTATGAGCTGGGGAATCTTCTAACTTCTTTGGAAAAGTGATTGGTAGCTTCCCAGATGGATTAACATCCCCGAATATGACATCAGCAATGGCATTTCCAGCATCGCATCCTGCATACCAAGCTTCTATCACCGCAGGAACTTTATCAAGCCATCCTTCCATCGCCACGGGGCTGCCATTGATCAGAACGACAACGGTCTTGGGATTTTCCTGAATAGTCGTCTTAATTAGTTCGATTTGTTTCTCAGGAAGTTCAAGGATACTCCTATCACTATTTTCGCAATCCATCCCCATTTTATGATTAAGTCCAGTAAAAATAATGGTCACATCTGCTTCTGCCGGTTCAGTCACAATTTCCACTTTACCGCGACATTTTCCTTTTAGTCCCTTGAGGGGTGTGATTTCATATTTAGGGCGAACCATGGAGCTGCCACCATTCTCAAAATAAAATCTAAGTAGGGAAGCACAACCCGCCATTTTTTTCTTAGCATTAGGTCCTAAGACAGCTAATTTATTGATCTTTTCAATATCTAAAGGGAGCAGGTTATTATCATTTTTAAGAAGGACGATTCCCTCTTCAGCAATTTTACGTGCAATAGCCTGATGTTCAGGCGTATTTCTACTCCCTGGCGGAAGGGTACTCTTCTCATCAAACATTCCAACGAGAAACATGACTCTTAGGATCCTTCGCACGTTTTCGTTAAGAGTCTCCTCAGCAAATTTTCCTGCTTCAAATGCCCTTCTCAGATTCTTCTTTCTAAGGAGAGTTCTATTAAAAATGTTTGGCTGATCTAAACTTAAGCCAGCATTCACGCAATCCTCTGCATTTTTAATATTTCTTGTCGCCCCATAATCTGAGATTACAAACCCCCTAAACCCCCATTCGTCCATTAGTGTTTCCTTAATGAGTTTTTTATTTTCGCAACCGTATTTCCCATTAATTTGATTGTAACACGCCATGAATGACCAAGCATCCGCTTCACGAACCGAAGCCTCAAAAGCAGGAGAATAAATTTCTCGCAATGCGCGCTCTCCGACCTCTGCACTGACCCTGAATCTATTTATGTCCTGATTGTTACAAATATAGTGTTTCACGCAAACCGAAATTCTCTGACTTTGGACGCCCTTGACCATCTTCACTGCCATGACTTTATTCAGGAAAGGATCTTCCGTTTGATATTCAAAATTTCGCCCACAGAGGGGGGTTCTTTGTATGTTTATTCCTGGTGCGAAAAGCAAATGATAACCGATATCTCGCACTTCTTGGGCTACCGCAACACCAAATTTTTCAGACAAATCGGGATTCCAAGTGGCACATCTACAGATTGCTGTTGGAAAGTAAGTTGTTTTCTTCATAAAAAAGGTCCCAAGCGCACCTACGCCATGCGGTCCATCTGTCATCTTCAAAGCTTTGATCCCCAATCTCTTCACTGAGCCAGACTGAAAGGGATTCCACCAACTTCCTGCACAGAGCTTGAATTTCTCATCTAGCATCAATCGCCCTAAAAGATCCTCGATACGTTTTTCGAGATCTAAACTACTATCCATAAAGGGCAATGATTTGAGTTCACTTTTCTTCATCGAACCTCTCACCAAGCCTTTTTTTTCTACTTTTAATATAATTAATTTTTTTGTTTTCCTTTTTCCACTGTTCCATGTACTTGTTTTAAAGTGTACTCGCTGCTTTCGCAAAAATTAGATCATTTAATTCTAAAGTAATTCATCTTATTTTAGCTAATTAGAGTAACTCATTTATTAGGGTAACAATATCCATGAACTTGATTTCAGAATTCGCGGTCTTAATCGCATCTTGCAAGTTTGTTTTGCAAAAAGGACACGCGCTTAAGAGAATCGTGCAACCAGTTTTCTCAGCTTCTTCAATCCTTTTGCTTGATATTTCAACCGCCCAATCTTTGAATGCTGCTTTGACACCACCTCCAGCTCCGCAGCACCAGGCGTTTTCTCCAAACCGTGGCATTTCAATTAAAGTGACACCCGGAATTGCTTGGATTATAGCACGCGGTGCGTCATACACTCCAGAATGACGTCCTAAATGACATGGATCATGATACGTAACAACAATATCTTCTAATTTTTTAGGTAATTCTAATCGCCCTGCTTCAATCATTTGATTCAAGAATTCTGTGATATGGAGGATTTCGACACCTTCGAGTTGTTCGGCATATTTTGGGAAATCTATTTTAATGGTTCTATAACATCCTGCACAGGAAGTAATTATTTTCTTAGCTTCTGTCTTTTTAATTAATTCTAAGTTATGTTCAACGAGATCTTTCACCGAATCTAATTGACCAGTGCGCATTAAAGGGGAACCACAACACCATTCATCTTCAGACACTGTGTAATCTACGCCGATTTTATTGAGGATCTTAACAGTTGCTTGCGCTAGGTTTTTTTGACGGTAGGATGATGTACATCCTACGAAATACAAAATATCTGCTTTCTCTTTTTGCGGAACTTCACTTTCAACTCCTTCCTTCCAGTTTAATCGTTCAGAATGTTTTTCGTTATATGGATTATGTTCCTTCGCAACTGATTCCGCGAAAGTTTTTTGATTGGGTAATGGACCGTAACCGTGACGCACTGCATCAGCCCTTAGGGCCTCGAATATATCCACAATTACATCACGTTGTCTCGATTGGCATTGGATAGTGCAACTTCCACAAGTCGGACAGGCGAAAATGATATCCTTTATTCTGTCGCTCCATTCTAACTTTCTTTCAAGGAGACCCCTTGCAATTTGTATCTTCCCAGAAGGATAAAAGGTCTCAAATCGAAATTTTATCCCAGAGGGGCACGAATCATCATACACGTGATAAATATATTTACACGTGCCACACCTGGTACAACTATAAATTTCTTCTTTATAATTACTAATTTCATCACTCATTCAAAACCCCACCTGCCTGGATTCATGATTCCATTTGGATCCAACGTCTTTTTTACTTTATTAAGTAATTTAACCCAGTTCTGATCACAATGCTCTATAAGAAAGTCAGCTGCCCATGCAGGTGTTTTATATGGTATCGCTCCCTGTGGGTAAAGCGTTTCAAGTAGTTCTTTATTCATTGCGCGCATTCGCTCGACCTCCCCCTCGTTTTCCTTGGAAAAGCGGAATAAAAATCGGAAAGCAAAATAATGACCCCCTTTCATCATTCGGGTATATAAACACTTTTCAAAACCGTGTTTTTCAATTATACCGAAAGCAGTCTTGACACCCTTTACAACAACCTCTGGTTTTGTTGTCATATAAGTTCCAAGCCAAGTACAACCGCCATATTCTAATAACCCACCAATAGAAATGGGCAGGTTCCGAAGATCTAATATCTTATTTCCAAATGATATGCCAGCTAATTCAAGTGTTGTTTGGAACGCATTTGGGTCAACCTTATTTAATTCTGCAACCTCACTCTGGATGATTTCTAACCTAGCATCAAACTCTTTCTGGGTATTAGCTGAAATATCCACGAGAACATACCATGGTGGGAGCGGATCATCTGCTGCCTGAGTTGCCTCACCCAGAGGCACTCCGATAATCATTTTAAGAGTTTCAGCAGAAACCCAGAGTACATCGTCCGCTATTTCGAGTCGGGTTAGATTCTTCACGAATTTGTAAACCCCCTCAAGGTGGTAGGCCGCAATAGCTAACCATTCCCGAAGTAGCTTTCTGGGCCAGACTTGGAGCGCAATCTTCGTCACGATTCCAGTCATTCCTTGCCAGTTGATGAATAACCCTAATAAATCAGGCATTGGTCCTCGTCCCCACCATAAATCCTTGTCGCTCCAACAAGAACATGTCCCGATTTTGACTAATTCACCTGTCGGGAGCACTACTTCGATTCCATTTATGATCTCCGACATGCAACCGTATTTTAGGCTCAAATTGTTCAAACCGCCGAGTAAAGCATTAGCCATTAATGACACATAAGGCGGCGCGTTTGGATAGCAGTATCTGAACTTAGTATCCTTCAGGAACTTATTTATGTGACCGAAGGTGACTCCAGGCTCCACGATGACATACATGTCATCTTTATTAAGATGAATGATTTGATCCATACGTTTTAAATCGAGAATCATTCCCCCTCTTTGTGGAATTGTAAGCCCACCAACATTTGCACCCGCAACAAATGGAACGATTGGAACCTTATACTCATTCGCTAATTTCACGATTGACTGTATTTCTTGAGGTGTCTTTGGCATTGCCACAAATTCTGGATTGTTAGGTGGATTTTCAGTCATGTCAAACGAATATAAAAATAATTCTTCAGGGAAATCCGAAACCCACTCATTTCCTAGAATTTCTTTTAATTTCTCAGTTACTATACCATGAACTTCCTCCTGCTTCAACATTTTCTCACCTTTATATAATTGAATAAATCAAGAATTTGAGTGTTATTTTAAGAGGTTATTTAACATCATACATCTCTTGGATGGATTCTTTACTAAGATAACAAAAGAAGATAATTCCAAAGATTGATATGCCAGCTAGGTAGGTCGAGAAGATGATTGCTATGACCATTTGGAGGCTCGTGAAGATGCCCAAAACCCACCCCCACCCTTTCAAACGTAAGATTCCAATGCCCGCAAGGAGTGCAAAGAACCCGAAGACCAAAAAGACTGGTCCTGAAGAGGTCAGGTTTTGGCTCATTTGCGCCCACAGAGCTGGTGGTATGAAGAAGGGTTCGAAACCAGCATTCGCTGCAACACCTAACAATCCGGCTCCAGTCCCCAACAACCCGAGTAAAAAGAAAGTGACCATGATGAATGACAATCCAGGCGGTTTTCTCGTTCGATACCGTTCCGCCTTTTTATAAAAGTCTTTAGCGGTAATAATGTCGCCCTTCTCTTCGTAAAGCGTGCCAATTTGAAAATAAGTTTTCGCACAACCTGGCATATAACGAATTTTCTCAGATAATTCAGAGCTCCGGTTAAAATATTCCAAGGCGGTATCCAATTCACCCCTGTCCTGATATATCATCCCGATTTCGTGTAATGTTCCCGCAATCATGTCTTCCACGCCAAACTCTTGAAATGTAGGCAATGCCTTCTCAAAATGTTTCAATGCTTTATCCAATCTCCCTTCTATATGCGATTCTAATCCTTGATTGAACGCTTTAATTGCGTCCCCAAGTTCTTCTTTTTCTTCTTCAACCATTGAATTTCGCCTTAATCATACTATTTTCGGGTGGAAATTAAATATTCCGATGCGCCTAGAGATAGACCTTTCTGCGAATAAATAAATATCAGAAATTTATTTATTCTTTATAGAAATACCTTCTTCCGTAAGAATGATAACTCCTGGCTCCTTTAGAATAGTTAAACACGAATTTAAGTGTTTAATTAAAATTTGACTCGCGATTTTTGGGTCTCTCGGATGAAGTTTTATATAAATTGCCTTGATTTTCTTTTCAAGTTCTTTCTTCAATTTCAAAAAGTCAGAATCAAAGGTGATTATGATTGCACCAATTTGTAGCGAATATTCTGCTACATCTCCATTCGAAACCCCTCGCATATCGAGTTGATCTAAGGTTAAAACTTCATAATTTTCATTCTGGAGTGAGTTCTTTATGATACGTGGAACATTCTCATCCAAGAGAAATTTCAACTTTGTGCGAGCTCCTTATCCAAATATTGCTTCAAACTGATATCTTTTAAGTTCTTTTGAATATCTTTTCCGATTTCAAGAATATTAAGAATTATTTCCCTAGATAGGGTTGGATACTCTTCAATAATCTGATCAATTGAATAATTTAAACTAATTAACTCAAAAATCAAATTTACTGGAATTCGCGTTCCTTTAATAACTGGCTTTCCCCCAAGAATTTCCGGATTAACTTCTATAATTTCTCCCATCATACCACACCTTATTTTACTGATATTTCTCAAGAATAGGTCAAATTTAAATTGATTGTATTCAAAGATCGCCTTTACGTGTTGTGATTAAGTATTCCGATATTCCTTCGCCCTTCATTCCGTCAAGATCGAAATCCACAATTTGCTCAAACACTTCTGTAATGCCCTTTTCAGTTGGCTGGGGTAAATGGATGGAAAATCGCGTTTTAGATACAACTTTCGTGATTTGATCATCTTGGTCGGTTATCGTAAAGGTTGATGAAACGGGTGTTTTGCCATCTTCCTTCGTTTCTGTATCAACTTTAACGTCGATAACCCTTTTGTTACCTTCTTTGGTGGATATAAACCCACCAATTATTAAATGCCCTTTTACCTCCACTCGCGCGATATTGACGGTCCGGTCTTCGAATTGAGCTGAAATCCAATTCCATCTATCGATATATACCCAATCTCTAATACCCCACGAATGATCTCGATGGCCTAATAGCTCAAAATCGATGGATTCCCCCGTCTTCTTTTTTAACAATGTCCCTTTAGAAATACACCCCTGTTCATAATGTCTTTGCGCTGCTGTATCTAATAAATCTAAGTAATCAGTCGAAAACTCTTCCATTCTCCGCCCTTCAAAATAATCGAACGGCTTAAATCGTGCCAAACAATCAAAACTGAGCTCGTATTTTCGATCTCTAAATTCAACATGCCACTTTTTATGAGGTTCAATGAGCGTGTAGTTACAGCGTTTGTTTCCGATTACATCGGGTAATCCCTCAATTTTGATTTGATCTATATATGTATCGACGGGCTTGTCATCTAACAAAAGGACACATAAAATCCGACTTGTTTGCTCGGCTGGCTTGAAAGAAATACGCGTTATGCAACTAATTTCCTTGGAGATGAAGTTAAAATACCAGGATTCATTCCAATTTGGCGGATACTCACTTAAATTGAGTTCTTTCAACATATCATGCTTGTACTCGTCTTTATCGCTCAAAGGTTTAATTAATTTAATTAATTCCTCAATTTTTAGTGAATTAGCCATCTTCATTCCTCAAAAAAATGCCTTCACTTCACAATAACAGGTTTGAAAAATAGTAATATAGGTTTCTCAAAAAATGAGAGTGGAATTAGGTAATATTAATCAAAATTTTATAAAACGGTCTTTCAGTCAATCGAACTAAGATATGATACAATTCTATCAAGAAAATCGGTAAAAGAATCTAGTTTAACTTTATTGAACGTATATTTTATAATTTGACCAAATTCTACTCTGATAATTAGGTCTAAGCGCTCCAACTTCCCGAGATGATATTGGATGGTGCTGTGGTGAAGCCCCAAACTCGCAGCTAGCTCAGAAACTGTCAGTTGTTTATTTAGGAGCAGTTGGACGATCTGTTGATCATTTTTATTCTTTAGGATTAGGAAATAATCATCATAAGTGTCAGGGTAATCGCTTGAAAAAAGGAGCGTTAGTTTTGGCGAAGCATATCCTTTTCTCCTGATGTAACCAAACAACTCTAGCACTCGAAGATGCGCCCGAATAACTCCACTACTCATATTTAGAGCCATACCAAGCTCTCGAATGTGCATCCCGGGGCGATCGTAAATTGTATTATAGATTAACGCCCGATTCTGGTTTTCTAAGACCTGTTCCTTAGTTAAAGCTGATCCTGGGACGATATACTTCCGTTGAAGCAGAGAATATAATGACTGATATATTTCTATCTCAGAAGCTTTCACCTTATGACTGCAATGTTCTACGAATTCCGGATCAATTTGGAAAACAACTTTTTTGCTTAAAATCTCTTTGATACTATTAAATATTACCTCCTCAAAGTCTGTGAGACCGTTGTTTACTGCAAGCTTGCCAATCGACACCTATGAGGCAGCCTCCTTCGGTTCTTCACTTAGTTCGGCAAGCAATTGCTGACGTTCTACTGGTGGGAGAATCAAAAGAGCTTGTAATATTTCGATTTTTTCACTTTCGGTGTAGGGTAGGTTGTCTATTTGCGCGATTATTGAACTTGGGAGTGCCGTGAAGGCTTGCTTAAGGAACTGAGCAAGTTGAGGATCCTTAATTTTTTCTGGTTTTTGAGGAACTTTACTGAGCCTTAATAATTTTTGTTCAAACTCAGGCGTATAGCCAAAGGCTTTGGTGACCCATGAAGGTTTTTTTGGCGTTACTAATGGAGGCATTCCTCCTCGTCCCCTTCTATAGGTGAAGATGCCAGCTAAAACTCCAATTGCAGCGCCAATGGCAATAATAATAATTGTTAAAAATGGATCGGGCGGTTCGCCGTCCCCATCACCGATTTGGACTGTAATGACGTTTGAATCTTCGCCAATGTGGCCTATTTCATCCATCGCTTTAATCATGAACACATATTGACCATCAGGCAAATCGGTGACTTGATAATACAGGGATGTAGTGTTTGCAATGTTAAATCCATTCTGATAGATTATGTAGGTGACATCTGTTAAATCGGTTGCAGGCAGCCAAGTAAGTGTGACATTGGATCCAGTAACGGTATAAGAGAGCGTTGCTTGTGTTGGAGCTGTGTTATCCACGATAATGATGGCAGAAAAGTTCCGAATATTTCCCAAGCTATCAACTGCCTGAATAATTATTTCCCAACATCCATCAATCACGGCTGAGTTGTTGGTAAAGCTCCAGCTTTCATTCGTGCCTGAATTAGTTGTCCAACTTGCTGGGCTTGTTAAATTCGAGTCAATAATAGCCACGTTTTGAATGTTTACCCATACATCAGCAGCTGTCCCATTGACCCAAACTCCTACGCCAGATTGCGGATCTCTCGTGGATTGGTTCTGAGTCAGCGAAGGACCCGTTAAATCCACGCTTATGTAACACTCTAGTAAAAATGAATTATTCGCAACATCTGTGATATTGATTTCAATTAAATATTTCTCACCCGGCAGTGGCTCAGGAATGGGCGTAATATTGTAAAATGCCCAGTTTGAAGTGGTACCAATGTTAATCCAATTGGATCCACCAGTTACATTACTAGATTGGAATGATACGCTCTGAAGTCCTGAACCCAAATCTGAAGCAGTCCCATTGATCCAAATCCGCCCATTTACATCGATCGTCTGAATGGTAGTATAGTAGGTCAAAGCAGACTGGGTTCCATTTGGAGACGTGGTATCCACAAAAATATAACAGGGTAAGATGAATGAATTATCCGCATTATCTGTGATATTTACAAGCACTTCATAAATATTGCCAAGGGGCGTATCAAGAATGGTGGAAGTATTGCTAAAAGCCCAATCTGAAAGCGAACCGATATTTATACTCCAAGTAGTCCCTCCGGTAACATTGTCCCCTATAATATTAATGCTTTTAACTCCTGTTCCGGAATCAAAGGCAGTTCCATTGAACCAAATATTATTGTTCCAGTCGCCTTTTTGCGGGATGGTTGTGGTTAGGTACTGATTTCCTGTGGGTGAAATAGTGTCAACTATTATATAGGTTAGAATGATACGAGAATTATTAGCCAGATCCGTTAGATTAACTAAAACCTCATATACTGAATTGGCAGGAGTGTCCTGAATCATTGAGGTATTTGAGAAGCTCCAACTTGAATTGGAGCCCATATTGACTGACCAAGTTGTACCACCAGTGACATTATCTCCCATTATACTGACACTTTTCAATCCTGTCCCATAATCTACAGCCGATCCATTGATCCAAACGAGACCACCCGCTGCATTTTGAGGAATTGTTGTATTTGGATATTGTGATCCAGAGGGTGGAGTCGCATCTACTGCAATATTCCCAATCAAAATGAATTCATTCCCCGCATTATCTCTAATAGTCACATTTACTTGATAAAATTCATTGGGAGCATTCTCTTGAATCGGGGAGAGGTTGTAGAAACCCCAAAAGGGCAGAAATGGACGTATGTTTGTGCTCCATGTGGCTGATGTATTTGACCCGCTGATGTAAATATTGGAAATAGAAAGGCCTGAACTGGGTGCAGGATCAGATGCGGTTCCATTGATCCAAATCACCGTGCCTGTTTGAATGTAATTTGCCGTTGTACTGAGCCATTGAATACCCGTGGGTGCCTGAGAATCGACCGTGAACCATTCATCCATTACTCCTTCCAACCCAGAAGTTTCATTTCCGAACACCTGAATGTGGTAAAAGCCGTCGGTCCATATTAAGGAGCTTTGATTCACGAAATGCGATCCGTTATAAGAAAGAGTCTGATTTGAAGACCATCCCGTCCCATTATCATATCGAAACCACATGTACTCAACGAAAGTGCTGTTCTGCGTGATAATCGGAATGTCCTGATAGCTATAAGTCTGATTTTGTGGAGATAATAATTCAAGCTCAGCAGCATAGGAATAATTCAAATATGTATAAAATATGTTGCTGGGTTCTACAAGATAATCATCGGTTTGCATCCATACAACGTGAATTTTTTGAGTAATGGGATCTATTGTAAAATGTGACGCATTTACAAATTGATGAAGAGGTGTTATTTCGGTTTTTTCTCCAAAAGATCCCAGGGTATTGTTAACCATAACAATTTGCATCTGTGATCCTGGGAAGACAAAGGTGGTGTTATAAGACCACGAGATGAACACGATATCAGGATCAGGCGTTTCATCCAATTTGATACAAGGACTGACATCGCTAGATGAACTATCTCGCGATACGTTAAGAGGTGGGGAGAATATCCCCACACTATTATTTGCATAAAAGATCTCAGATTCGCTAGGGGCGGATCCTTCGCCTCGCCATGCGATATGAACGGTTCCTGTCGAATTAACGGTTAAAGAAGGAGTGATATCAAAGCCAGGTCTCCTTGAAATATTTGTTGGGGGTGACACAACTCCGTTCGTGATACTCCGGTACATTATTTCCAGATTTCCATAAATATCACTCACGTACGCAAGGTGAATGACGTCAGAACTATCCACACCCATCGATAAGAAAAGCGTCTCATTATAAGTGCTTGAAGTGATATTCTGAGGAAGGTTAAAACTTCCTCCAGTATTATTCGTATAATAAATATTCCAATGAAAAGTGGCGATATCAAGACCAAGCCACGCCAAATGGACAATATTTTGGGAATCCACTGCGATCGTTGGAAACATATTAAACCAGGAGGTAGTACTTACTTCAATATCGGGATTGAACTGTCCCCCTGTATTATTTGAATATTTTGGAATTAAAAATTGCATTTTTGTAATATCCTCTTGAATCCACACCAAATGGACATTTCCACCTGGGTCAGTTGCGACGTCAGCTAATACATCACTCCCTCCTGGGAATTTGGATAAATTCATCTGATTTCCAAAATGTCCAATCAAATTGTGGTCATACAGAAGTTCAGCCTGACCAGGAGTCACCTCAGTCGACCAGAATAAATGAACATCATCCGGCGCTGATAGAATCACTTTTGGATATGCACTCGATAATTGATTATGGGTGATATTTAGCGGAAGGGAAGCGGCTACCCTAAACATTATCTCTCTCATTGCCATTTCTGAAGTGGAATCGTTGGCCATTACTTGTAGAGTATAATACCCATCGGACCAAGAAATGGTTTCATTCACAAAATGCGTTCCATTCCAATTAAGTGTCATGTTCGATGTCCAACCCATGCTATTGCGATCATATCGAAACGCGCAATAATCCACCGCTGTATTATTGGAGACAATAATTGGCATCGTCCGATAGAGATAATATGGAAATGCCTCTGGAGAATCTAATTCAATCCACGGCCCGTAAGTATCAACAGTAAACCATATTTCTTGCATCATGGTAAAGCCGAAGGAGTTATTCCCAAAAATTTGGATGACATTCGTTCCATCTTCCCAGTTGGTGGAAAAATCGAAGTAATGAGTCCCATTAGAAGTCAAAGTTTGATTATTGGACCAAGTAACGCCATTCGTGCTGTTCCGATACCAAGCTGATACAAGTGGTGTCGAATTGCTAATGAGAACCGGAACGTTTGAATAATAATAAGTCGTGTTTCTAGGTTCTGAAACAGTAAAGACGGGTTTAGCGCCAAATTGGGCGTTCGAGGAATTAATTATGATCGTGTAATACCATCCGCCCCCAGAATCAAACGTGCCGTTGATTAGCAATCCCGTCGATGTTTCATAGTATAAAATTGAGGGTCCAAATTGCTCCACTAATTCCCAGCATTCTAATGAAGTACCTAGAGCGCTTATATACTTGATATCATTTACTACAAAATTTTCATCAGTCCCCCACAAGCCATTCATATTAATTTCAAGAATATCATTTATGACTATAGTTGTTGGGATGAATATGTGATCATGGACATCATCGCCCCAAAATGGATTCGCTGTATTTAAGATTCGAGTTCCATTATCCGTATACCAAGTCCCCCCTCCGAAGAGGCTATCCACGTGATTGTTAAGATAAGCGTTTCCCTCAACGAATTGATAGTTCTCGGAACCATTCCATGGAGTACTAAGACCAACATTGTAATACCCTGTCCAAGTCATATAAAGCCCATCAAAGAGGCCCGTTTCATTAACAGCTCCTATAATGAAGTATCTCATATTATCAACCTCCCCTGCATTTCCAACCGTGTCATTGGCCCATATATCGATGTAATAAATCCCATTTACCTGTCCCGTGGAATTCCACGTATTAGCGAACATCGTATCATTGACACCACCATCACCGTGTAATCCATCATCAAATAGAGTCACATTCGCAATAAATGTCTCATCGGGGTGCTGGATGGTGGCAATCACCGTGCTCACGTTGGATGGATCCGTGACATTCGCCTTGATCGTGAAAACGGTCCCGTTCAACCCCACAGATGGGACAGTACGCGCGGATTGAACGGCAGGCGGAAAAGTATCTTGGCCTGTCGTTCCACCAGGAAAATAATCATCCATGTTCATCAGATCCCCTATCGCAAAGTCGAAATATGCGGTGGTAAAAGTAGGATCCACATAATAAGCCCATACATTATACCAATTATTGCCAATTAAAATGGGACAGCTACTAAAATTAAAAATCATGCTATTACCCGAAACATATGCATAATTAGTATCATTCTCAAGGTTATTAACAAAGGCAGTCCCATTCCATTCGAACATATCTGACTGTCGTATAATACTACAAGTGAGGCTCACTCCTACTGTTAAACCAAATACGACCGAGTAATCTGTGGTATTATCGAAATCTTTATCGAAGTCCAACATATAACTATACATCCAACCAGGGGTGCCTCCAAACGCAGGAGTGGCCACAAATGACGCGTTTATCATGCTCATTGAGCCATTTTCATCAATACTAGTTACATCCACTGGATCATATGTTGCAGGCATGGCTGTTATATCTTGAACATCCCCCGAGGCATCAGTCCAAATTATTGCATTGGAGTGGAGTTCATTATTGTTTTTGAATACTGTTCTATACGGGGTATTATTCAAAAAGGGAAATAGCCATAACATTAACATCAAAATTAAAATAACTGATAATTTACTTGTTTTCATTTTATCTCTTCCATTAATTTAACGTTTAAATGCTCTTATAATAGACTGCTGTAGTTCATAACTCATATTTTTTAATTTCTCCAATAATTTCTCTTTCTCAGAAGCAGGGAGATATGGAACCGAATCGAGAATTTCTTTTAATTGTGCTTCTGTCAAAGGTGCTTGGACGGCTGGTGGTTGAACAGGTGGTGGGAGTGGAGTGACTGGCTTAATTGGCTCAACCTTCACCACAAGCGGTTGAGTGGGTGGAGTTACAGGTTTAATTGGCTCAACCTTCACCACAGGCGGTTGAGTGGATGGGGTTACAGGTCTAACTGGCTCAGGTTTTACAACTGGCGGTTGGATTACTTCTGTAGGTTCAGCTTTCACATGGAGCGCTGCTGGTGGCAACTTTTTGACTGGTTTCAATTCTAAAGGTCGTGTTTTGGGCTTTCTTGGGCCTGCAGGGCGCCTTTTTCGCCCCATAATAAAAGTTACGATCGGGATTGCAACTGCGAGAGCCACCGCAATAATGATTGCAAACATTAGATCAATGCCTGGAGGACCACCATCAGGGCCTCCAAAGGTTGGGCCATCAATGGTACCTGCTGTTGGATATCTGTCAGCACTTATTCCATCAGAAGTCGTGAAATAGTAAGTGTGAGGACCAACTGAGAGCGTCGTTGCGTAGATATACTCAATACCATCGGTATAGTTCGTGTCTGCAGGATTTGCCTTACTCATGGAATAATTAAATCCGTCTAATACAACGTAGATTTCATTAGGTGGGTCGTTGTCTGGGTCCATATATGTAACTTTGAATATGAAAATGGTGGATGCATCGCCACTCGAGGGTATGACACTTCCGCCGAGCAGCTGTGGAGCTAGATTTGGAAGTATAGTAACGTTAGGACCAATTAATGTTGGATATGTAACGCTATCGAACCCATCCGATGCATTAAAGTAATGGGTATAGTTCCCCACATCAAGGGAAAGCGAATGCGTATAAATGCATCCATCAACATAATTTGAATCACTAGCATTTTGCTTACTCATCCCAAAAGCGCCAACTCCATTAATAATGAGGTTAATATAGAACGGTGCATCATTATCTCCATCTGTATAGTTGATCGAGAACGTGTAAGGTGTAGTATTATATCCTGCACTTGGTGAGAGGATGGGATCTGATAATTGCGGTACTTGATTTGGAGTAACTGTTGGGCCAAAAAATTCAGTTGCTGCTGGTAACCGTGTAGAATATTCGGGGTCTGAAGCGGTGAAGTAGTATGTATAGGTTCCGGGACTTAATGTAGTTTTATACTCATAGATACACCCATCTGTATAATTAGAATCCGCAAACCTCTTGGTCATCGTGTAACCAGAACCATTGATATAGACTATGATGGAATTAGGAGGATCGTTATTGACATCTGTATAATTCACTTCAAAGGTAAATTCTGTAGTCGGCCTGCCCGTTGGAGGGGTTACTGCCCCATTACTTAAAATCGGGGCGTAATTAATAGGAAGGGGCGTTCCCGTTGCATATCTCAATATAAAGGTGTCGTAATCTGGAAGTCCGGTCGTTCCAACGTATCCCGCAAGATAACAATTCGCATTTTTATCCAAATCATTGCCTAAACTAACATCTCTGCGAGGAGTCCCCCAATGTCGAATCCACTGTTGATGCCCTGTTGAATTATACTTGAGTAGAACAACGTCTTCATATCCAATAGTGAAGCTTAACGTGGCACCAACAATATAACAACTATTATTCTCATCTAATACTATTGAATAGCCATAGTCAGAGCTATATCCACCCCATGTTCGATTCCAAAGCTGATTACCCATCGAATCATATTTTACCATTGCTATATCGTATCCACCTATGCCAAAGCTTGACGAGTAACCTGTTATGTAGGAATTATTGTTACTATCAATTGTAATACCTCTCCAGATTTCGTTACCGGCCCCACCCCACGTGCGATTCCAAATTTGGTTGCCCATTGGATCGTACTTCGCCACAAAACCATCGTAGCCACCCACAGTAAAACTATCTGTATAGCCTACGAGATAGACATTGTCATAATCATCAACTGCAACGTCATAACCCCATTCTGTATTTGATCCAAACCATGATCGATTCCAAAGTTCAGTCCCCGTAGTATTGTATTTCACTAAGTAAGCAACCCAATTTCCAGAAATCAGGCGAGTTCCACAAATATACGCATTGTTTTGAGAATCTGTAGCCACTGCGTAGCAATACTCTGAATTACTAGTACCAAAAGTTGTGTTCCAAAGCTGAACACCTTGAGCGTCGTACTTCACAAGAAAGGCATCTCTTCCGCCAATATCAAAACTAAGAGTTTCGCCCGTCATATAAATATTATTATTTGTATCAAGTGCTATACCATTAGCCCGCTCCGCTACAGGGCCACCCCAAGTTTGATTCCAGAGACGATGACCCGTGGAGTTATATTTTAAGAGGAATGCGGCATAGGTCCCGATCCCATAACTGTAGGTAACACCTGTAACATAACTGTTACCATAACTATCTACAGCGATATCCTGACAAAAGTCAGATTGATCCCCACCCCAGGTTTGATTCCAGTCTAGTAACGAGGGTATTAGAGATATTACAACACTTTGAACATTAGAATGTGTAGAATTTCCTGCAATATTTCCTGCCACAACAGCGTAATAATAGGTGTCATTATCTAGAATTAAATCTTGGGTGTAGTTCGTTGTCAGCTCTTTTATCGGGTTCAATCCGGTTGTGGAGGTAATATTTTGTGTGTCCCGGTATAGATAATAACGTGATGCATCAGGAACCTCAGACCAGCCAAGTAAAATAAATCCATCATTACTAGGATCAGGTGTAATAGCATTGAGAGTCGGTGGTTGTGCTGGAGGTAGGGGCCAATATAATTTAACTAACAACCCATCATATACATTTCCCGTCCCCATATAATTCCTTCCCCCGAAATAAAAATCATCATATTTGCCCATTGCGAAATCATATGTTATTTCATAATCATATGCAGTATTGCCCCAAGTTTGATTCCAAACTTGATTACCAAATTTATCATATTTAACGAGAGAAGCATTATAATCAGAACCTCCAGAGAATCTAACATATCCAAAGAGAAAATAATTTTCCTCATTATCAGTGCCTACATCATAACCATAAGCATCATTACCCGCTGTCCACAAGTGTTGTCTTTCTAAATCTCCTGAGGCGTTATATTTCAAAATGAATGCACTTTTCGAGCCTGCTAGGTGAGATGGAGTAGTTCCAGCAATGTAAATATTGTTATTTATATCAACATCAACACCATACGCAGTTGCATCGCTAATTCCTCCCCATGTCTGATTTTTAAGTAAATTTCCACTGGAATCAAATTTAGCAAAAAAAGCTTCATAATTGGAACCTCCAAAGCTATCTGTCTCTCCAACGATAATCGTATTATTTTCATTGTCCATTACCAAATCATATCCTCTATCACTACCTGGACCACCCCAAGTCAGGGTCTTAAGTAAAGAACCGGTTGTATTATACGTTAATAGCAAAGCATCGACGTCTAAAGGAGTCGTCGAACCAACAACAGAAATATTATTATTATTCACGATAACACTTTGAGCCGAATCGAAATTAACCGTACCATAAGTTTGATTCCACTCTTGATTTCCCGTAGCATTATATTTTACAATAAGAGCATCCGTTACACCAGCTCCGAAACTGCTTGTTTCTCCAACCGCATATATTCCTCCATTAGTATCAACAGCCACCCCGTAGAATTCATCATTTGCTGTTCCACCCCAGGTTCGATTCCACATCTGAGTTCCCTGTGGATCATACTTTACAATAAATCCATCCATGTTTCCTGCACCGAAACTCTCTGAATGACCAACAAGATAGCTATTATTATTGCCATCTACAGTAACACCCCACCCAAATTCTTGGTCATTTCCTCCCCAGGTTTGGTACCAATCCGTGAGAAGCGGCCCCTTAGGGAAGTAAAGGTCTACTGGAGGACCTGAATAATTCCCAGACGGTGGATTACGTGCGGCGAAAACCCCATCTGAAGCATTAAAAAAATAATCATGAGTAATATTGTTTAATTTAGTGCTATATTTAAATAGACAACCATCTGTATAATAAATATCGCTCGGATCGTCCTTATCCATAGCATATGGCATTCCATCAATTACAACATTAACCTCTGTTGGAGAGTTATCATCGGGATCTGTATAATTGACCCAATAAGTAAAGGGAATCCAAGTATTTCCCGAGGGCGGAGTGACATTTCCATCAGATAGAATCGGCGCATTGAAGTTCTCCGTTACATCTACAGCAATATCATCTACATACCACCCAGATGCGCTAACTGTGGAATCGCTCTCAAATCGAAAACGTAAATAAATATAGTTACCTGCATAGGATGAAATATCATAATTGCTTTGAACCCAACTGGATTGTGTTCCAGTAAATGACGCGATTGGAGTCCAGGTTAAGGTTCCATTAATATTTATTTCCACGTAAGCATAGTCAGAATCCTGATCTATGTCATATTTATGATAAAACGAAAAATTAACGATATAAGCAGTGGTTAAATTGAGCAATGGGCTTACTAAACTGAGGTTCCAATTATTCCCCGTTTGTCCAGAAATATCGTCTCCACACCACCAAGAATGGGTTGGACTGTACGAATCTGCCTGGACGATATGCCAGCCATAAGTATCATTACTCGTGGGAGTGCCTGACGTGGTCCAACCGTTCGTCCCGTTTTCCACGTAATCAAAGAAGGCGGTCGGTGGACGGACAATAAACTCGTATTTTTTAGTAGCAGTGAATCCATATGAGTCATTCGCAGATACTCTTAAAATATGACGTCCCACTGCCCAAGCAGAAGTATCAATTTGATATGGGAGCGGTAACATAATGTTCCCACCTCCGTCAAGAGAATACCATATCATATTTAAATCATCTTCGTGGTCAGAAATATTAAAGCAAATTATTTCACCTTTCGAGATAGAACTCTCATTTGGGTGAGAAGTTAAATCTATTTCAGGGGCGTGATCTAGAATCATCGGAATGCAATATAAACGGCTGCTACGCGTGCCAAAATATACACGTCCGTTCGCTATTGCGGGAGAAGAAGTGATGTCTCCACTCGCTTTATATTTCCAAAGTTCTTCGCCTGATGTAGCATTTAGACAATAGAGATATTCATTAACGCTGCCAATATAGACCATACCATTTCCAACTGCAGGTGAGGACCATGATTGAGCTCCTATCGAGAAGTTCCAAAGCTTGGCTCCATCCGTTGCATTTAAACAGTAGACATTAGTATCAAAACTCCCAACATATACTCGCCCATAGGCTACCGCAGGTGAATTCCAAATATCATCATTAGTCGTGTAGTTCCATATTTTTAGTCCATTTGTTTCATTTAAACAATAAACATTATTATCATAGCTTCCCACATAAACGCGCCCATTAACCACTGCAGGAGTCGAATCTATATCCCCCCGAGTCGTAAAATTCCAGATTTTTTCACCACTCGTGGCATTAAAACAATAAACTTGATTATCATAACTTCCAATGAACGCCCTTCCGTTAACAACTGCTGGTCCCCCATACACTAAACCATCTGTCTCACTACTCCATAAAATATTTCCATTTGATGCGTCTAGGCAAGTTAGATTTGTAGAGGCTCCTATATACACCCTCCCATTTGCCACTGCGCATGGACTATACCAACTACTCCCGATGTTTGTACTCCATACTGGCGCGCCATCGGCAGCATTTCTGCAGTACAAGTAATTCCAATGTTGCCAATACACGTATCCATTAGCCACTGCAGGCGAAGAATAGGTTGCAGCAGGCCATTCCCAAAAGCTCCAAATATATTGGCCCGTGGTTTCATTTATACAATAAATGTTTTTATTCGCACTCGTGAAAAAAACACGCCCATCGGCAACTGCAGGTGAAGAATGTTCAATCCAATTGGAAACACCGTATCTCCAATATCGATCCGTGTTTCTCTGTGGCGTGGTAGTAGTAGCCCTTGAACGGTTCAGATATTTACCAAACATCCGCCACTCATCGCCGACACTATCGCTACTCTCATTCGCTTGGGGGTGCAAAACTTCATTCTTAATTGAATCATTCCCAAGATCTGAGATGAAAACTCCTAAAAACGGTACTATGAAAAGTAGAATTATAAAGAATAGAACCATTATCCTATTTATCTTTACCATCTTAATCCCCAATCTGTTATCTCATCTATCAATTAAGTTCTTGACTAATGAGGAATTTAGGTTCAATAATCCCCGAGAGATCTATCAAATCTATATATAATCAAAAATAGAATTTCAATTTAAAGTTAATTAGATCACTTATCCGCAAAAGAAATCTTATTCCTTGATTAGATACATCTACAAGCCAGTAAAAATTAGTTGAAACAATTATCTACTTTTTTCTGCTAAATGTGACTCTACAAGAGCCTAAATCAACTACGGGACCGTCCCGAATCAATAATTCTTTTTCTAAAGCACCACGCGAATCAATTTCAATAGTGGGTCTTCCCTCAAGCATCTCAAGTGCTGCCTTTTCAATGAACACAGGTATATCATGGAGTTCGTTAAGAGTTTCAACCTTAGAAAATTTCTCATTACTCAGATATTTTTGGGTGGGTTCCACTCCCACGCCAATTTCTTTATGTCCGCCCTCTGTTATCGGACTACAGGATTGCTTCCGAACAAATAAAATCAATCCCATATCTGAGACTTGAAGGGTTTCGTCCTCAATTCCCACGTAAAACTCGATTTCTTCTTCAATGGCTTCCTTGGCCTTCTCCGTAAGAAATATCATAATTAATGATGAGAATTCTGATCTTAAAAATTGAATCTATTGAAGATGATTACGCTTGAAAGATGTTATGATAAATTTACTCACCATTAAAAATGTTATAAAAGATGTGTCTTTACTATAATTATAGGTAATTTTCCTCAATTGAGAAATATATTATGAATATGGATGATTTATTATGAACATTCTTCGTGAGATGGAACGGCTTCTATCCCAAATGACTCCAGGCGAAAAAGCTCAATTACTACAATGGGTGGTTCGAGATCTCGGAGAAAACTTTCCAGGGATAGATATCGATAAAGATATTTGCGGTGGAGATCCTTGTATAATTCGAACCCGTATTCCTGTCTGGGTATTAGTAAGAGCAAGACAGCTTGGAACAAAAGAGGCAGAAATATTACGCTGTTATCCGAGCTTGCGGGCGGAAGACTTAACAAATGCTTGGGCCTATTATCGTTCTCACCAAGATCAAATTGAGCAACAGATTAGAGAAAATGAGGAAGCCTAATAGATGGCCCGTTTGTATGCAAATGAAAATTTTCCTCTTCCAGTTGTTGAAGAACTCCGCAAATTGGGGCATAATGTACTCACTATCCAGGAAACTGGGAAGGCTGGTCGCGCAGAATCTGAAATCAATCGACCATCTTCTTAAAAAAATAGATTTTCTTTTTTCTTAAATGGTAAAAATAATTTCTTCTGAAATGGATTTCTATATTTCATTACGAGAATAATCTCTGAGAGCTCTTAGTAAATGTAATTCAAACATCATTTCATCGTTTGGAAACTCAGCTCTTATTTCCTTTACTAGCGTTTCATAAACCTCATTTGATATTCCCAATTCTTCACATTTTTTCTTTACATCAAAAATCACGGACATCTCTTTCCACTATTGTTATACT
>JABXJT010000046.1 GCA_013375455.1 Candidatus Helarchaeota archaeon
GCCACAAAAGTTTTTTGGTTTTGTGGCAATATCACTAGCATGGGGGTGTGTGGTATTGCCTATGTGTCTTATCGGGAAAAGCTTTATTTGAAATTATACTTCTCATGAATAAGAAAAGTCAAATTACGAACCAAAGACGAAGAATTGGTGTTTAAAGATAGATGAATAGAGAAAGTAAGCACTTTTTATTGAGTTTTTTTATAATCTCGATGGGTACTCCCGCACAATTCATATTTGCTGTGAAAAAAGCGGATCCCCTCACAGGTACCCTAATGGTCTCTTTTTATTTTATATTTTCAGCTATCTCCAGTATTCTTTTTTCAAAATTATCTGATAGATTAATGCGACGAAAAATTTTCGCCATCATAGGATTCGTGCTTGTTGCCTCAGTGTTCATTGCTTACTTTTTTGCATCATCTCCCTTCGAATTAATCGCGTGTTCGAGCATGGTAGGAATCGGATTTTCTGCCTATAATCCTACATCCAATGCTTTATTTTCAGAGATGGAACCAACCATTCCTAGTGGCAAATTAATGAGTTATTTTTTCGTTGTTGCATCAGCAGGATGGGCCGTAGGATCTGTCATTGCAGGCGTGGTAGATCAGTATTTTGGTGATTATGTTTTCATCTTTGGCGCCTTCATAACACTTGTAGGTCTATCCATCTATTCTTTAAAAGTCCAAGATATTCCCTATGATCGAAATAATGCCGAAGATATCAGAAAGTTCAAGAATTCTAAGCCAAATCCCAATCTCAAGATCTATTCCGTTTTAATAATAATCTTATCAATTGCAATGCTTACCCGACATTTGTGCGTCCAAGGTGGTTTCTCTCTTTTTCCAAACTATTTAGAGGCATCAACTTTAAAAGGTGGTCTAGAATTAGAATCCATCTCTATATCCCTTTTATTGGCTGTTAATATGACCACCCAGTCAATAATAATGATTCCAATGGGTCGATTGGTTGATCATAAAAAATTTGGAAGAAAGATTGTTCTACTTTTTGGTTTAATTGGCGCAAATATCACTGTTTTCGCGTGGTCTTTAATCTATATTCCTTGGATTATGATTTTTCCCCAAATGTTGATCGGGTTTGCATGGCCTGCATTGGCTACTGCTGCAACTGCCTTAATTACGGATATTACCACGAGACGTACTCGTAGTCAAGGTTTAGGGTGGTTTAACGCGGGATTGGCAATTGGTGGAAGCATTGGACCCATCGTTTCATTCTTCTTAATGATACAATCTACTGGCAATTACAGGTTTGTCTTTCAAATTCTCTCTCTTGTTCCTGTTGCAGGAATTATACTTGTTCTGATCGCCTTCTCGGAGAATAAATTGACTCATGAATATTATTTATTTAGAAGAAAAAAATAAACTAGAATTGTTTTTATTACGGTGGCAAAAATTGAAGCTAACTGATTTCTATTCCTCCTCATTGACGTTTACACAGCACGTACTTGCAGGTATCACAGATTCGGAAATAAAATTTCCGGTGATGTACTTACCAATTCAACGAGCCAAAAAAGTTGCAAAACTCGATATGGAACAAAAGGCTCGATGGTTGATGAATAAATTTGAGGATGTATTAGGTAATCGCAAATTCAAATATATCGTGGTAGGTGCGCCATCAGGAGGAATTTCACAATTCTGTACTGCGTTGGATGCTCCATTTCTCCCCTGCCATTTTTTACAAGTTCCTATTTATCGTCGCTATAAGTTTTTGCTTTCAAACGATCCCGATGATATAGCGAATTATTATCGAGCATCTATGGAAATCATCGACCCAATCATCAAGAACAACGAGAATTGTAACGCGATAATGCATTATGACCCAATACACGACCGCCCCATAGTGAGCACGTGCCACACGCTTCGATTTAAATATCGTTATTTACCTGAAGCCTATCAAGAATTCATTTTAAATCATCTCGAAGATAACGGCACGATCATCTTTACCCACATACAACAAACCTGGCCTCAGTTCATTGTAAATGACCGCATTTTTTTCCAGGTTGGAGGTGCAGATGGCGTGCTCCCCGAAGAGTTCCTGACAGGTTCAGAAAAAATCGAAGCTTGGGCACAAAAGATGGAATTCCCCTATTCTGGTGGTTGGAATCTCAACGAATGTGGGGTAGGCACTTTTGAAAAACGGGACCGCCCCGAATCTGAATGGGGAAACCCACCCGAGCTCAAGGACGCGACAAAAGCGTTTTGTGAAGAAAAAAAACTAAATTTTCTTGCCATTACAACGACAGATTATAATCTCCCGGGCATTTTAGGGACTTATACGTTTTATAAAAAATTTTTAAAGAGTAATTTAGCCCCACGGGGTGTGGCCCTCGAGATATATACGGCTACCTTTTATTCCGCGATTTCGCGGTCTCGATATTTGCCGATTTGGGTGGTATTCCCGCCCAGCGGAAGTTATCATTACGCTTCCCGATTCCTAGAAGAAATTTACAACGAAATTCCCGACCTTCCCCGAAAAACAGCGCTAACCACCATCCCTGCAGGTTATATAGGACAGAAATATCATTTCTCAGATAGCATCTCCTTTAAAGAATGGAAAGACCTTCTTTTGAAATACACCGAAACCCCAGAAGATTTAGTGGTAATCTATTTTAAAGGAGATAAAATTAACCTTGGTCCCGTTCGTATCTTTCTTGCCGTTCCAAAATTATATTCGCAAGCCTGGAAATGGGGACAACAATTTCCATTAGAGAAATTCGAGCCCCTCGATGATGAGGACATCAAATGGGCTGCCCAAAAAGCGAACCTTCAGGTCTCTGAAGGATAGATATCTAGAAATAAAATTAGGATTAAATATCAACGACAAACCGCAGGATGACTTCTGACGGTTCCTGAATGATTTCCATCAAGCTATAGGTAGGGGCCTTAATTTCCGTGCGAGATGGATGCTTTTCGGGATTGAACTCTTCCCCCCAACATTCACAGGTCATCTTATATTTATCCCCCTCCTTATTTACCTCAATTTCAAACTTTGAAAATAATAAACCTTCTGTATCGAAAAAATATAGAAATTCATTGATCCATTCAAATAAAAGCGAGTCTAAATCCTCTGCTTCTACTCTTATCTTCCGCTTTTCATCGGGATCAATTGTCTTCAGATCTGTCATTGTGTCAAATAGAGCATAAGCTGCCTGAATGAGAGCCTCTTCTAGCGAACTACCACGCGCTTCTATGTAGACATCTGACGTGTGCTCCAAAAAGCGGAATCCAGCCATGATAATGCCTTATTCAATTAAATATTAATTCTTACTAACAATTCATTTTTATGCATTCTTGATATTTTAAAGATAAGAGTTTTTCAATCGATATGCCGCCGGGGTAGCCAAGCGGATTACGGCGCAGGCCTTGAGCTTGCTTCAAAATCAAGAAAGTCTGTGACTCTTTGAGTCGCGGGGGTTCGAATCCCATCGGAATATCACCGATGGGCGAGATTCCCTCTCCCGGCGCTTCTAATTTTCAAGATTTTTTAATTAAAAATGTTTTATCAAACGTTCTCCTAACATACGAAATGCTTCATCAATGTTTTCAGAAGTTTTCGCAGATATTTCAATATAGGGCATGTCCAATTCCTTCGCTGATGCTTCTCCCTCTTCTCGCGTGACTTTTCGCTCTTCTTCCAAATCAATCTTATTTGCACACAATATACGCGGAAATTCTTTAGGGAGAAAGGTATTTAGCTCTGTATTCCAATAGCCAACATTTTTAAAAGAATCCGGGTGGGTCACGTCATACAAGATGAGTCCTCCCTGCGCCCCACCATAGTAAATACGGCGCATGTCCTTCCAAAAAAGTTGACCGGCTATGTCCCAAATCTGAAAAACCACCAAGTCATCCCCGATCCAGTATTCATTCTTGACAATGCTCACGCCAATCGTCGGTTTGTACTCCGATTCAAACTTAGCATGCGCAAATTGAACCGTGGTGGTCGTTTTCCCGACACCTGCGTCCCCAATTATCACGATTTTAAATACATATTCCCTCCTGGGCGTGATTTCTTTCTTCATTTGTTCTTCTGATTTTGGAACATCCGTGGAAACTGATTCTCCCTTCAGTATTCTATCGGCTTTATTTGCAACATAGACACTATAGGCAGTCAATACCTGTTTATTGGCAAGTTCATCACAAATCGTGATCAGAACTGCATCGGGATTGATTTGGCGAAAAATAAATCCCTTCCCAGGCGTGGATATTTGTTGCACGGTTTTCCTGAAATATCCCGTCTCAAGGTCAATGCGAATGATATCTGATATGTAACTGATTAAAGTCGTTAACGATCCGATTTCGCTTTCATCTAATCCTGACCGAATTATCGAGGTTAATATGGATCCATCCCGTTTCACGATGAAAACGGCTTCGGAACCGCTTGTCGCCGTGAGATAATTCTGTAACAACATGTTTAATGGCCCTATTTCTGCCAATATCTATCACTCTTTAATTTTATTTTGCTTAAAATTCTCAATAAATGTTCTAATTTCATTTAACACATTCGTTTTTATCGTTTCGATTCTCAAGACTAAATCTTTCATAAGTTCCCAATTCAAATCAAATGAGTAAGCATGCCTTGAAAAATGCCTAAATCCCAGATATTTCCTTAAATATTTGCATGTATTTTCGTTCAGAACCTTATAATTTCGATTTTTAGTACGTTTTATCATTTGGTCAAGAAGTTCTATATGCCATTTTTCACCATAAGGTATTTTCCCATCTATTTTTCTAGCTATTTGCTTAAATATATTTTCCAATCCGTTATAAAATGAATGCAATAACATAGCTAATGCGTTTAATTCAATGAAATCTGGCTCTTGGTCTTGCACTTTTTTTAATAAGGCTAGATAGGGTTCGAGAAGTTTCTCAATTTTCCTAATCTCGAATTTAATATCTTCGATGACCTTCTTATGTTGCAAAAATGATTTCCCCTTCTTTTCTAATCTTATTTTTAAAATCCTCAGATATATAATCTAATGCAATTAAATCTACTCTGTGATCAACAATAGAAGGGAGGACTGCCACAGCATCAAAATATTTTAAAGGCGAAATTCCTGACACGGCAAGATCTATATCAGAATATTTATCATATGTTCCCTCTGCTAGAGATCCAAAGAGAATTATCTCTTCACAGCCAAGTGATTTTAAATATTCTATTGCCTTTGCAATTTTCTTTTCAATTTTTTTATCAACTTTCATTCTCGATTCCCTAATTTTGTATAAAACCTTCAAGTGGTTGAAAAATAAAAAATTATTGATTTCAAATTCACTATCTTTTTATTCATCGATTATTTTTACGAAAATGGATAGTGATATGTTGGATTGGATGGGCAAAGAATATTTTAGAAATAAATTAAATGATTTTCGAAAAGCAACTGCTTATATTGATCGGGCTCTTGCAACTAATCCTAACAACAAAGAAGGGTGGAATCTTAAAGGAATCGCCTATTTATGGCTAAAAAACCATAAGGAAGCCATTAAATGCTTTAATATTGCCCTCGAGATAGATCCCCTATTTTTAGATGCCTTACATTATAAAGGAATTACTTTCATCGAATTACAATTTCATGAAGATGCGATTAAATGTTATATTAAGATCCTTGACATCCACCGGCATTCCATTGAAGCGTGGAATAATAAAGCATTTTCCTTAGCCCAATTAGGACGGTATGAGGAGGCTTTAATGTGTTTGAATCAAGGAATCGAATTAAATCCATCACAAGCTAGTCTCTATTACAACAAGGCATGTATTGAATCCTTAAAGTTAATGCCGGACCAATCACTAGATTCCTTAGAAAACGCAGTTAGTTTAGATCCGACCTATTACCCTCTGGCAGAAAGCGACCCAGATCTTGCCATTATTACTAAGCTTGAAGAATTTAAAGAATTAAAACGTTATTTGTGAGTGAAAATACCCTGCAAAGCTCTTGATTATTTATCGTTTAGATGCTTTCTCAAAGGAAAAAATAATTGATGTTGTTTTTCCGTGGTTCATTTCTTAAGATCCCGGAACTTGGGCTTGCGCTTCTCGACGAATGCGTTCTTTCCTTCGACCGCCTCATCAGTGCCATAGTAGAGCGAAAGGCCACCGACACCTAAATACGTGGCACCCGTCGTTCCATCAGTATCAGCTAGAAACGCATATTTCAACATCTTCAACGCCGTCGGACTCTTTTCTAGTATTTCCTGACACCAACGATCCACTTCTTCGTCCAATTTCTCATAAGGCACGACAGCGTTCACGAGCCCCATCTCCAAAGCCTGCTGAGCAGTGTATCGACGACAAAGAAACCAAATTTCTTTCGCACGTTTTATGCCCACGGCACGCATTAAGTCGCCGGTCCCGTAGCCTGGGTCAAAAGAGCCCACGCGCGGTCCCGCTTGTCCGAGCTGCGCATGCTCTGCTGCAATGCTGAGATCACAGGTAACATGCCACACGTGTCCGCCCCCAATCGCGTATCCATTCACGCGGGCGATGACTGGCTTGGGCAAGGTGCGGATCTGATGGGTCACGTGCTGCCAGCCCACCTCTAACGGCAATAAATACTGACCTTTATAACCTCCCTTCTCACGGGTCGTCTGATCCCCGCCGGTACAGAACGCTTTTTCGCCAGCACCCGTGAACACAACGACTCCTATTTCATCATCGTTACAACGGTTGAAAGCATCAATCAATTCATGAACGGTGTGCTGCGTGCATGCGTTATAGCGCTGCGGTCGATTGATCGTTATCCTCGCAACACCGTCTTTCTTCTCAAAAATTATTTCTTCATAATCCAATTCGTTATCACCTCAATTTTATATTGATTAAGGCTAATTAACTGTTTTTCTCCATAAAAGCTAGAGTTTTTATTTTAATATTTATTGAAGCTTTTTGAACGGTGTTCCAATTAGATCTAGAACATCGATAGGGAGAGCGTTTTGACCACACTTGAAGAGTTAAGTAGGATTAAACGAAGAAGACTACAAGAAGAAAACCTGGCAATCATTCTTGTAATACTTATTCCTGTATTGTTTTTTCCTGGATACGTTTTGAATGATTACTTTTATTATTTAATAGGGTTTATAGCATATACAAGCATTGTAGGCGGAGTCGTTTTGTGGCTTGGATATTTCCGAACACTACGATGCCCTAATTGTTTAAACGAGCTGAAATATCAAAAAGATTACTCAAATTTATCAGCAAGTCGATTCCATTGTGGAAATTGCGGATTTTTCGAATCGCTTATTCCCGAGTTACCAGACATGCATCCCCAACATCTTATTATGAAATATGGGAAAATCGTGTTTCTCCAATTCCCACCCCCATCTTCTCAAGCTATCAAGAATGTACCTCCAATTTTTTATCGTGAAAATGGAAAAATCGTAGGAATTTGCATAGTTTGTAACTTATCCATCACTGAATTTGAAGAGCAGCTCAAATGCCCATCCTGTTTCTCGCTGGCACATCAAACCCATCTCTTGGAATGGGCCAAAATTAAGGGGTATTGCCCGCATTGTAATTTTTCCTTGAAGTTTCACTCAGAAATGCAATATTGTTAGGGAGAGTTTTTTGACCACACTTGAAGAGTTAAGCGATATTAAACGAAAAAGACTTCAAGAAGAAAACCTGGCACTCATTCTTCTATTTCTTTTTATTGCATTCGCATATGCTGGAGGTGCTTTGAAAGAATACTTCTATATAGCGTATTTGGTATATATAAGCATTGTAGGCGGGGTTATTTTATGGCTTGGATATCTCCGATCACTCCGATGCCCTAATTGTTTACAAAAGTTGGAATATAGACGAGATCTAAATGATACATCATCAGCTCTCTTCTACTGTGAAAATTGTGGGTATCTTGAACTCCCTCCTTCACCTTCTCAAGGTGCCAAACAGGCACTTCCAACTTCTTCATATGAAAAAGAAAAAATCATTGGTATTTGTATGGTTTGTGATTTACCCATCACTGAATTTGAACAGCAACTCAAATGTCCGTCCTGTTACTCGCTGGCGCATGAAACCCATCTCTTAGAATGGGCCAAAATTAAGGGGCATTGCCCGCATTGTAATTCTTCTTTGAAGCATATTCCAATCAGAGATGCAATAATAGTAGGGAGAGAGTTTTGACCGCGATTGAAGAGTTAAGAGAGATCAAACGAAGGCGAATTCGAGCTTTCAAATTATATTTAAGCATTGGAGGGAATTTAGTTATTTCTATGGTGCCATTTTTTAGTGGATTATTCGCCATTGGATTGGACCTTGAGATTTGCCTTTTTATCATATTAATAATAATTATTGTATCTTTAAGCATTTGGGGTGGGCTCGGTATGTGGTCTGGTAAATTCAAAACAATACAGTGTCCTAATTGTTTGTGTAAGTTGGAATTTATGATTGTCTATGCAGATGGAAATCTCTTTAATATTTCAGCAAGTCGATTCTATTGTGAAAATTGTGGATTTCTTGAAATCCCTCCCCCACCTTCTCAAGGCACAGAAAATGCACATCCAATTTCTTATCGTGAAAATGGAAAAATCATTGGAATTTGCATGGTTTGTAACCTACCCATAACTGAATTCGAACAGCAGCTCAAATGCCCATCCTGTTCCTCGCTTGCACATGAAACTCATCTCTTGGAATGGGCCAAAATTAAGGGATATTGCCCGCATTGTAATTCCACCTTGAAGCATATTCTAATCAGAGATTTAACATTGGTAGGGAGAGTTTCTTGACCGAGCTTGAAGAGTTAAGTGAGATTAAACGAAGGAAAAATCGATTTATTAAACTTGTAATCATCATTGGACCGATAGAATTTATTTCCCTTATGCTCGGATGTGCCTTTAATAGATGGGATTGTTATTCAATAACGTTGGTATGTATAGGGATACTAGGCGGTTTTGGTTTTTGGGCTGGGGAATTCGACAAAATTCCTTGTCCATATTGTACTCACGAATTGGAATATAACGTGAAGATCTTAAATCTATCCGAAAGTCACTTTTATTGCGAGAATTGTGGGATTCTAAATCTTCCACCCGCGTATTCTGGCGCTACCGAACCTGCAACACCAAGTTACTATCGTGAGAAAGGGAAAATCATTGGAAATTGCATTGTTTGTAACTTATCCATCACTGAATTTGAAGAGCAGCTCATTTGTCCATTTTGTTTCTCGCTGGCGCACGAAACCCATCTCTTGGAATGGGTCAAAATTAAGGGGTATTGCCCGCATTGTAATGCCCCCTTAAATAATAATTTGAAAAAAATTTACCATGATTGAAAGCCACTTCCTTTAGGGAGTGGATGAGTTAAAAATACCTTGAAAAGAAGTTGAGCAAGAAAATTTCTTTGCAGTGACTCTTAGAATACTTTCAGGTATCTCTCATACTTTTATAGGATAGAATCCCTTTATAGTATAAGTAACTTAGGTTGCTTAACTACCGTAGGGACTACGGGAAGTCACGCCTCTGGAGATCGTGTAAGACCTGCATTCGCGGGCAGTGGTCAAGGAAGGAGGAATCCATCTGCCTTGAGGCAGTGGTAGTTCAAGTGGAACTTGAATCATAAATAACTTCTCTCAGGATTAATGAGTGACGTGAAACGGTGGTTTTACGACGTTACAACGAGTTTAGCACCTAATAATATCCCATAAAAAAGGGTATAGAAAATTGGAGGATATAAGGGAGCGTATAACTCACGATAAGGAGTGTAGCCACGGTGGAAAGCCGGACTTCTTTCTTTTGAAGTGCCAAGGTGAAGGCTATTATCCCCACAAATATCATAATGCTGGTACGAATGAGCATACGTTCGAGGGTCCAAAAGCCAATGGGTTGGATATAAGTCGCGAAATCAGGGATTTGGGGTCGGACAAGGAAGTTAAAATAGTCATTAGTTGTACCTCCCATTATGGCGATTCCGCCCGTAAAAATCAGAAGGAGTTTTTTTCGCTCCCTGTCGAAAACTCTTTCCTGGCGGGTAGATCGTGCGAGAAAGTCCACGTTGTAGTAGGAGCTAACAAAATAGGTCGCCATAATCAAATATCGTAAGGGGATTGCAAGAGCCCAATACGTGAAGAGAAAAACCGCACTGATGGGATGTACGGGGACTATACCATAAATTCCAAACTCCCATCGTAAAATCCAAGGTTCTCCAATCCAAAATAAACGACCTGTGGATAGGGAATCGATGAGGCCATCAAATACAAGGAAAAAAAAGATAATAGAGAAGAGACGTATTGGGGTTACCCCTAATCTTGGAAGAAGGAGCGATAAAAATAGCCAAGCTATCATAAACAATGGAAAAAGATCGAACCCCTGTTTTGTTATTACGTTAACCCCTATTATTATTAACGTATATGTGGTCATTAACTGAATATAGAATGACTTCCATCGCGAATCGATGGAGGTCGCGAACCTATATTTTATAGGCTTTTTATCCATGATGGTTTTATGATTTGCAAATTTTTAAAATTTTATCGAAGAAAAACCAACTTGTTTTTCTTTTTGTTTATGATGCTTATAGCGGTAACTAACCCGATGATGATGAAGATAAGTGAAAAACCAGGAATGCCTCCGCCACCAGGTGTTGGCTCTTGTGTAATTGTGAGATTATAATGCATGTTATTTTCATAGTTAAAGACCATTATATAATAAAATCCCGTAATAGTTGGGGTAAATATTATTTGATCTTGATTCCCTATTTCAGTACTCCAGTCAATATAGTTGAGCAAGTCATCCAACAAGTATAAATCTAAATCTCCCTCTGAAACGTTGTAATCTAAAGTAATAGTAATTTGATAGCCCACTTGGGCGTATATTTCAAATATATCCCAATCAATTGCTGTCAAATTGGTATATACGGCGCCAATCGTCAGATATACTGCCTCATCAAACCAATCATTCTCTTCGTAAATGTCATCCCAGATCTCAGTTGTTTCATTAATACAGAGCGTGTAATTTAGATTAATCTCGTAGGCATCTACCTCGATAGAATAATTCCCAGCTGCAGGAACGTTATAAAATATATATTCGTTATCCGTGAAAGATACACTGAAGGCAACTATGAACTGACTTGAATTGTATAGATATAGATCAATATCACCCTCCGCATGATCAAAATAAAGCGAAATATTAATCCAGGTACTACTTGGCAATGAGATATTATAGAAATCGCTATTAATACATGTTAAATTCGTATAAATCACATATCCAGGCAATATCGTCGCAGTATTGAAATCGTTATTATATTCATAGACATCATCTACCCAAGATACTTTGGCAATAAGCGAATAGTTATCGTTATTTTGGTAGTCATGAACCTGAATGATATACCATCCAGTATAATCTGCACTTAACAAAATATTTTCATGATCAGCGGCGGTATGGCTTGCATCTAGCGAAATATTAAAGGCATCCCATAAATCTAAGTCTAAATCTCCTTCTGCATAATCAAATTCAATCGTTATGTTGATCAACCATCCTGCCGTAGCCCAAAATGCGTAGAAATCATCATCTTGACAGATTAAATTCGAATAGAGGGTATTATTATCGATAAATGCGGCATTAGGGAAATCATCGTTTTCTTCAAAAATATCGTCATTCCAAAAGAGCGTCTCAATGTACAAATCATATGAAACGTAAGGATTGGGCGTGTATTGGCTTACTATTATTGTATAGTTACCTGATAATAAGGGATTATGGTAAATATATTCATTATCATCAAAACTTTCACTAAATTCGACTTCAGTTCCAGTGGGATCGTATAGATATAAATCGATATCATTTGTAATATAGTCAAATAAAAGAAAAATATCAATTTCATTTCCCACATCGAGTGTAATATTAAAAAAATCATACTCTACGGAGTAATTTCCGTCAATAACTAGATTATTGTAATATCCAGGAGTAATCGCGGCAGCTTCATCAAACCAATCGTTCTCTTCATAAAGATCATCCGCTTGAATAGAGGTACCGTTATTGTAATAATTTATCAAGAATTCATCCCACTTAAGATCCTGAGCAAACGTGGTATCGTTGTAGGTGTCGGAATAATCGAGAGAAGTTCGTGGAAAATAGATGCTCAATCCATGCGCCCCAGCTCGAGAGCTTGAATGAGCTTCTTCTATAACAATCCCTGATATATTGTTCATCAAATATTGAGCAGATGTCACGACTGGTCCGCTGCAATAGGTTTGGATTTTTTGCGCGAAATCATATAAATCGATATAAGACACTTCATCGAATTCCTGAGACGCGGCTCTTGCGGTATCAATGTCACTTTTTTGACCTGCAGCTATAGTCGCGTTCAAATCGGTTATAAATAAATTCAAACTGTTGATAAATTCAGTAGATAATGCATTTGCTGCCGCTTGTGTTATGTCATCAAAAGGGCTTGAATAAAAATTACCATATTTTATTACAATCTGCTGGCCTAATTGCTGAGGCGTGGCGGTGGGATTTACTCTTAAATAATTCAAAATATCATCGTAAGGATAGCCATCACCTGGCTCAAGTTCTTCAGAACCAATAATGACATCAACATAATCCTTTAATTGATAATGAACTTCGGTCGCGCCCATTAAACACGCATCGAACCCCACTAAATTTACAAAATTAGTCGACAGAACTGATGCGACTTCGGAAAGCGTCAAATAGTCATAACTATTGCTATCATCCCAACAAACGCCTCCAAGGCTATTTCCGTACATGACACCAGAACCGTGGTCCCAAAGTATCAATGCATAATTATCTGCAGGATAATTTGCCTTAGCCCATTGAATAAAACTTTGTAACGTGCTAGCAGAACCCATATTTACCTCTCCCATATCTTGGACGACCGTTGAACTTATAGAACTTACGGAAAAATCTTTTGTAACATAAAAGCGTTTCGTACCCGTCCAATCACCATTAGATGAGTCATATCCAGAGATTCGATCCATCTGGACGACGATATTTATGTTTGAATCACTTCCCTCCTCTTCCATTTCATTCATATCGTCAATTCCAGCTCCTTCTAAATTGCAATCAGCATCTAAATATACCATAAATGTCCAATCTTTCGAACCTGATGAAATTTCAAGCATGGAATTAAAATTTTTATCATTTGATCTCATAACACCATTTGATATATTCAATAAATTACAATATAAGACCAAAATCCCGAGAAATAACGAAGCAAAAAAGATTATCTTTAAAAAACAATAGAATTTTCTCATTTTCTTCCTCTCGTTCTCTGAATTTAAATACTCTTGAATTTACAAATGTTTATAATTATATATTAATCAGTCATTTATATCTGATTATATGAAACGGATCATTAAATAATGCAATCTAAATCACTTTACTAATTTGATTTTTTAGAAGTATCAATAGGTTGAATTAAATGGGGCTTCCAAGAATTCTGGCGATGCGGCTTTCAAAATTCATTAAAAATTTCATTACACGCCCTTTCAAAGATCCAATAACGACGCAAGAAAACCTATTTCGTGAATTGATTCGTCGAAATCAAAAGACTATTTTTGGAAAACGCCATAAATTTACTCAAATCCATTCTATCAAACAATTCCAAAAAAATTGCCCCATTACCAGTTACGAAGATTATGAATCCTACATAAAAATGATCCTAGAAGGGAAATCAGGTGTATTAACAACTGCTAAGCAAGTGTATTGGGGTCAAACGAGTGGAACCTCAGGGACTCCGAAACTCATTCCCATTGTCAATCATACGTTTAAAACCGTGAATTTATCCAATATTATTCTATTTGTTTCATATATCGCTGAAGATCCACCGAATAATTCTCGATTTTTAGACGGGAAAAGTTGTCATCTGGCCGCCTATCCCATCCTTCGCTATGAAGGAAAATTACCTGTTGGTTATGGCACCGGACTTTTCTCATATCCCCGCGGTGGAACAGAAATATGGAAATATTTCACGAGATTCAAATTATACATTCCCATTCACCTTTTCAAGATAAAAAATATTGAAAAACGTTATTTTCAATTAACCAAGGAGATCATACACAAAGATTTCCGTCTATTTTCAGGCGTCCCCTCAATTGTCACGAATGCCTTTGAAAAAATTTTAGAAAATAGCTCTAAATTTGGTGTCCAGGCTCGTAAAATAAGAGATATTTTCCCAAATTACAATTTTAGCATGTTTGGTGGGGTGCCCGCAAAATTCTATATAAAAAAGTTAGAGACTATTGTTGGTCGTAAAATAGATTACCGAGAGCAGATATCTGCGACGGAAGGTGTATTTGGAATCCAGTTACAGGAAGCCCCTGGCTTTACCCCGATGGTCAATGCCAACTTCTTTGAATTCATTCCTGTCAAAAATTCAGATGATCGCTGCCTGATAAATGAAATCAAGAAAAATGAAGAATATTTTCTCGTCATCTCAGCTCATAATGGTCTATATGCATATAATGTAGGGGATATTATTAAATTTATTTCTGATGACCCGCCCCTATTTGTCTTCTCATCTCGTAAAGGGGTAGTAAATCTTGTAGATGAAAAAATTTCCTATGATGATATTTTATTCGCAATAAACCACGCTAATGAAGAGTTCAATGTGGTTCTTACAGATTTTTCGGCCGTAGGATTACGGTCTCCATATTTTCATTATCTCTTCATTATAGAATTTGCGTCTAATCACCAGCCTGCCTCGTATTTAGACTATCTAAAAGCACTTGATACTTTTTTACAGAAAGCCAATGATGTCTACAGGTACTTTCGCCAAGATATAGGTATTTTAAAGTCACCCAAACTGTGGATTCTCCATCCTGGAAGTTTTTCTAAGGCACTAGAAGAAAGAAGTCGTCAAGGTGCCCCCCGTGAGCAACTTAAATTACCTCACTTAACTGATGACCCTGCATTTATGAAAAACTTTGAAGCAAATATAAAAAAGGAAGTATAATTTAACGATCGGTTTTCTTTTTACTGCCTCCTGACCTGAAGAGGATTGTAATCAACCCGAAGATGCCCCATATGTTTATTAGTTTAATGGTTTCATCTCGACCCCATTTTTCATACGCCTGTTCAACCCTTTTTTTCATAAAAAACGAAAACAAAACCAAAGTGGGTAGAATTATAATTGAAAATATGAAAAGAGTGAAGGAGAAAACACGCGCAAAATATATTTCATTCTTCTTTTTCATTGTAAATAGAAAAAGAATCTCAAAATAAAAAAATAATGTAAAAAGACCGAATAAATAAAGTCAAGGAAACTGGAATGAAAGTCGTTCTAATCTATCCTGGTGTGATTCTTAAAACGCCTACCATAGAAAAGGAATATAAGGACGTCCCTAACTTCAATTTACCGTTAGGAATTTTATATTTAGGGCAAGTGCTAAAAGATAACGGGCATGATGTTACATTATATGACCATTATGTCACTGGAGAACCGGTTGAATCTGTGGTGGATTGGTTAAAAACAATAAATCCAGATATCGTTGGATTTTCTGTTTTAACTGCTAATCTTAATACTGCAAATGCAATTGCTAAAAACGCGAAAGAATGGAATCCCAATCTCATTACAGTCTATGGCAGCTATTTGCCCACCTTCTGTGCGCGAGAAATCTTAACCGATTGCAAATATGTAGATATTTGTGCTCGCGGCGAAGGAGAACATACGATTGTTGAACTCGCAGATGCTTTAGAAAAAAATAAACCACTAAAAAATGTCTTAGGGATTTCATATAGGCATAATGAAAAGATAGTGGAGAATCCTGATCGACCTCTCATCCAAGATTTAGATTCGATTTCATTCCCTAAGCGCGATTTGATTCGGCAATCTTACCAATTTTATGGAAAAATCGCCACGATCATCACGTCTCGAGGGTGCCCGTATTCCTGTCATTTTTGTTGTTGTTGGAAATTTTGCAAACGTCAATGGCGACTACGTTCCATTGAAAATATAATTGAAGAGTTAGCATATCTTCGGGCTAACGGATATAGAGAGTTATTATTTACGGATGATTGCTTCAATGCTAAACCAAAAAGAATCATGAAATTATGTTATTTGATGAAGAAAGAGAAACTTGATTTTGCTTGGCATACTCTAGGGCGCGTGACTCAGAGCGAACCTCAATTTTTGAAGCTGATGGTCAACGCTGGTTGTAAAACATTGACATATGGCATCGAAAGCGCGAATCAACGCATACTCGATTATTATAGAAAGAAAGCCACTCCAATTATGGCTGAGCAAGCTGTAAAAAATGCCAAAAAAGCTAGAGTTGAAAATATTGGGGCAGGATTCATTATTGGAGCGCCCACAGAAACGCGTGAAGAGATTTTAAATACGGTGAGATTTGGTTTTAAGCTTCAAAAGTATGGGCTCAATAATCTTCAATTTCAGATGCTCTACGTGACTCCAGGTACTACGCTTTACGATGAGTTCGTCGAGCAAGGTCTCATTAACCCCGAGAAAGATTGGAACAAAGCGATCCCAGCAGTAGATCGTTATCCAAATTCCATAAGTAGCAAATATCTTGAACACCTATCACGAATAGCGTTCAGGGATTTTGTATCTAGTAAGAGTTTAATTATTTCTGAATATTTTAAATCGCTTAAAAGCATGTATCGAATGAAGGCGATCTCCCGTATTCTCCAAGCAGGCGGAAGAAATTTTTAATCTCTGATGGATTAGAATTTTAAAGATAAGGGATGATTATTCTGGAGTGGTTTCTTTTCGCCTGAGCAAAAACAAATCAACTAATCCCTTGATATTACCCTGTAGGGAAATTTTCACGACGTTTTCCCTGCCATACCTATCGATTAATCTCTTTAACTCGCGCCTTAAGAAGCGGGAAAATTGAATCAAAATTAAGGCGAGGAGAATGGAAAAGATAGAAAAGAGAACTGTTGTAATCATAGGCAGAACATATTTGGTCCAGATTGACGTCATTTCAAACACTTCTCAACTCATTTTGATTTTCTTCTAGCTATATTAAAAATATTTTGAAGCCGATAGGGGCTTTTTACAGTCCGAAATATTTCTTTTAATAGAAATTTAGGGCGTGAAAGAAATTCTACAAATGCTTTATCAATTAATTTTTCAATAATTTCACGCTTAACTGCAGTTGGATAAATATCAGATGCAATTACATACTTATTCCAGTCCTTCTCTTCGTTGATTAGTCCTTGTTTCACGGCTTCATTCCAAATTTCCGAACCTAAAAGAACATGTAATAATTGATACTGAAGGAACGTTAAGTCAAGCTCTAAGCCAAATTTTAAGGTTCTAATTATTTCTTGAACGGTTTCATCAGGACCACCAACCACGAATAAACCAGCAATATTTTCTATTCCTGCCTTCCTGGCGTTTTTGATAACCTTTTTGGACAATTCTGGGGTGATATTTTTATTATAATAATCTAGCATCCTTTGGCTTGCACTTTCTATCCCTAGCATTAAGTTATTGCAATTGGCATAATGCATTGTCCGAAAAACTTCTTTAGATCCTTTGTCTACCCTGCCCTCACAACTCCAAACCATATCAATTTTTTCTTTTCTCATTCTTTGACATAATTTTACAGTTCTTTTTTGGTTTACGATGAAACAATCATCCACGAAGCTAAATTCTTCATATCCTCTACTTTGTAAAAAGTGTAATTCGGTCAAGATGTTTTCTATTGAACGTGGTCGCCATATTTCGCGTGAATCAGAAACTAAATGCACCGCACAGAATTTACATCTAAAAGGACAACCTCTAGACGTGGCAAGAACTGTAAATTTGTGGGGGCCTATTCGATAATTAAAATCTACTAATTTCTCGCGATCTGGAATTGGAATCGCGTCCAAATTTCGATTTAAGGGGGGTCTGGGGTTTGATTTAATCAAATCGTGTTCGCGGTAACTGAGCCCTGGGATCTCTTTCAAGTTCCTGCTCTTCATAACACTCCCAACGAATTTGGGAAATGTAGTTTCTGTTTCACCTCTAAGACAATAGTCAATATATTCGTATTTGCTAAGGAGTTGCGTGTAGGCAAGGGTGGCTAACACGTTTCCAAAAACGATAATTAAATTATCATTCCATTCTTTAGCCAATTTTGCAATTTGGAGTGAGGACTCTAATGAAATGGTAAGAGGTGATAATCCTAGTATCTCAGGGTTTCTTTTTTTAATCCAATCCATTACTTCCGAATAAGAATACCCCAAAACATCTTGGTCTAGGATTTTTACTTCGTGTCCTTCTCGGCTTAAAATTTCTCCATTATATAATAATCCTAAAGGTGGCCACGATTTTTGCCGCGTCTTAATGCCTAATTCTTGATGTAAAACAGGTGCTGGATTTATTAAGACAATACGAGCCACTTTAATCAGTCTAGTGATGGTGTTATTTCATTCCTTTGAGCTTATTTTTTTCTTTGGAGGATTAAGGAGGATGGTTATGACACCAAAAACTCCCATGATGTTGATTAATTTAAAAGTTTCGTCCCTTCCATAAGTTTTGAATGCCTGGTCAATCTTTTTTCTCATAAAAAACGAGATTGATATTAGCATTGGACAAATGATAATGGAAAATACAAGCAATGCTATTGAAACTATTTTCATGATGAAGACGTTACCATTTTCTGGCATTGTTATCTAGATTTGAATGCTAAGTATTAAAATATTAAATTTATCTAATTTAATCCAAGAAAAATCGAATGTTGAAAGAGAAATGAAAGTCGTTGTGATCTATCCCGGGGTTGGTTTTTCAGAAGATAAGTCTGATGAAAAACCAAGAGTTACTCCTACCATCGTTATACCCTTGGGCATATTGTACATTGGGCAATTTTTAAAGGACCAAGGGCATAAGGTCAATCTATTTGATCACTTTGTTTCTGATCTGTCGATTAATGAAGTTGTTAATTGGATAAAAAAACTGAATCCCGATGTGCTAGGATTCTCGGTTGTAAATGCAAATCTATTTACTGCGAATGCCATTGCAAAAGCTGCAAAAGCTTGGAATCCTAATTTAATTACAATCTACGGCGGTTATTTGCCCACGTTCTGTGCTCATGAAATTTTGACAGCATTTGAATACGTGGATTTCTGTGTACGGGGTGAAGGTGAATATATAATTACTGAGCTCATGGATGCCTTGGAACAAGGGAAACCAGTCAATGAGATTCTAGGACTTACATTTAGAGATAACGGAAAAGTAATAGACAATCCGGATCGACCTTTGATCGAGGATTTAGATAGTCTTCCTTTTCCAGATCGCGATTTACTGAAGCAAGCCTATCTGTTCCACGGTAAAATCACCACTGTAATTTCATCACGAGGTTGTCCGTTTAGCTGTAAATTTTGTAGCTGCTGGAAATTTTCTCGAAGGAAATGGAGATTACGCTCCATGGAGAACGTCGTCGAGGAAGCACTGTATTTACAATCTAAAGGATTTAAAGAACTCATATTCACGGATGACTGCTTCACTGCAAGGAAGGACCGGGTTTTAAGACTATGTTACTTAATGAAAAAAGAAAAGCTAGATTTTGCCTGGCACACTCTAGGACGTGTGAGCCAGAGTGATACTCAATTTTTAAGGACGATGGTTGATGCAGGTTGTGTGACACTGACATATGGTGTGGAAAGCGCGAATCAACGCATACTTGATTACTATAATAAGAGAATTAATCCGGAGATGGCAATAGATGCAGTTAAAAATGCCAGAAAGGCAGGAATAGAAAATATTGGAGCTGGATTCATAATTGGAGCGCCCACGGAAACGCGAGAAGAAGTATTAAATACTATTAAATTTGGATTTAAGCTCCAAAAAATAGGTCTGACTAATCTTCAACATCAGATCTTATTTGTTGCACCGGGCACTCAACTTTATGAAGATACTGTTGCCCAAGGGTTACTTGATCCAAAAACTGACTGGGTTCGTGGCATTCCTGCAGTTGATTTATATCCAGATTCCCTAAAAAAAGATTACCTATTAGCCCTCTCTGAATGGTCATTCAAAGTTTTTCTCACCAACAAGGGTTTTATCCTTAAAGAATTTTTAAAATCTATAAAGAGTTCGTATCGAATACAAGCAATTTTCAGTCTTCTTCAAGGAAGACCGTAATATATCTGAGAGTGAGAGAGGATTTTTGAAAGTTAAAGACTTTAATTTTAAAAATGTTCTAATGAATTTTAGCTATTTCATGTGCATTTACATAATTACAATGATGATATTTCTTATCTGCGTTAATCCAATTATAAACTTTTATGAAACGGGGTTAACGTTTCCCTTAATTGGTAAGCTATCCTACCCTGCATTTATGTTAATAAATGGTATGTTTGCAGCTATGTTTGGTATATTGTTTCTTTTTGTAAAATTGAGGTATGATTTAAATCTTGATAGACTTCTTCTTTTAGGAGTCACGATTCTGGCAGTGTTAATTCCATTAGATGCACACATAACTATTTACTTTTTTGCTCCAGAAGAGCATCCAAATGCCTATTGGATTGTGAATGATTTACTTCTTTTGTTTATAGTAATTGGAATCCTTCTTTTTCTCATTATCTATGAATTAAAAAAAACTAAACACGTGGATTAATATCGGTTTCCCATTGAAGATATATAATTTGCTCTTATTTTGAATGAAAGAGTTTTTAATCAAATTTAGGCCGCTGTCTTTTTTCAATCAAATCAAAAATACCAAATAATCCCTTATACGATAGCAATCTTATGACGTCATCTCTTTCTTTTTCTTTTAATGCCCTTCTTAAGACTCCCTGAAAGAATTTAGAGAAAAACACCGCTCCGAATAGAAGTGGAAGAATTAAAAATAGAATTAATGTTTTGAATAAGATTTTCATCATTTTATCGTCTTTCATTCGATCACACTATTCCTCGTTTGAAATTTTTTATAGATTGGATGATTATGTCAACGTAATAATCGTTTTTTAAAGCATCAAAGATTAATTTAATAAGATATCTTTTATTGAAGAATCGCACGAATCCTTCGTTAATAAGCTTTGAAATTACCTTTGTTGGCACGGAGGTAGGACAGATATCGGAGACTTGTAAACTTTTTTTCCAATCATCGTCATTCGGTGTATATAACTCCCTTTCTATTAATTCTTGATAAATTGAGGTTATGGGAATCGTTTCTAAAATTTGAAAGACTACGAAAGAAAGGTCTAATTTATTAGCGAATTTGACGGTAGCTGCGGCTTCAGCAAAAGTTTCATCTGGTGCGCCCAGTACAAAAGATCCATAAATAATTTCCATTCGTGCTTTCTTTGCCGTTTTGATGGCTTGTTCAATTTGATTGATCGTGATGCCCTTCATATAATAATCTAAAATTCGTTGGGTTCCACTTTCGATACCGAATACTACCTTCTTATAATTGATTGAAACCAGGGCTCTCAACATATCATATGCAGCATTATCAATCCTGCAATCCCCTGAAAAATTGATATCATCTAATTGATTTCTCTTAATTTCAGCACATATCTTAAAGGTGCGCTTTTTATTCAAAGTAAAATTATCATCTACAAATAAAATATCTTTGAAACCCTGGTCTTTTAATAATTTTATCTCTTCAATTACATTACTGGCTGAGCGAGGGCGCCATTCCTTTCCTAATACCGCCGAAAAAAAACAGAACCGACACTTGAATGGGCATCCCCTGCTTGATAGGATTGAGGTCGATTTGTGTTGGAGGTGATAATTAAAATCTATCAGTTTTCGATCAGGGATTGGAAGTTCATCCAGGTTCTTGATTTTATCCGCTGCTGGTGTAGATTTTATGATATTATTTTCACGAAATGTAAGCCCCTTAATTTCCTTGACGTTCTGTTTCTTTTTAAAGAGATGATTAACGAGATTCAGCAGAATATATTCCCCTTCGCCCCGAATGCAATAATCAAAATCTAGTTCCTTCATAAGTTTTTCAGGGAAAAAAGTAGCAAAATAATTTCCAGCAATCGTAACAATATTAGGGTTCCAAGCCTTCAATCTTTTCAATAAGTCAGCTGTAGTCCATAGGTTATCAAGCAACACTGAAAAACCTACGATCTTGGGATTCAATTTCTGAATGAGCTTCATTAACTCTGTATTTTTTTCTCCCGTAACGGCTTGGTCATAAACTTTAACACTATAACCGTTATCACTCAGAACCTGCCCTAAATATAATACCCCTAAAGGGGGAACAGCGATTTGTTTTACGAGATATTCTCTTTCTCCTTGTTCGTCAACAAGATTTGCCAGATTTAATAATAAGATGTCCATTTACCAATAATTTCTCCATTACAAATAAATAAATTATCATCCTACAACTTTTTTGAAGTGAGTTGATCGTGACGCTTATCCGATTTCTTGGCAGTATCTTTGCTAAACCACTCTATCGTTTTTTAATGAATCCATTTAAGGATCCGCTAAAAATCCAACGAAAGGTTCTGTCGAGAATTCTAAAAATAAATCAAAATACGCAGTTCGGAAAAGAGCATAAGTTTCATCAAATTTCATCCATAAAAAAATTCCAACAATCCATGGTGCCCCAAACTTATGATTATTTTCGCCCATACATTGACGCCATGACAGGGGGAAATTCGGATATTTTGATTCGTGGGAACCCAACATATTGGGGAAGAACTGCAGGCTCCACGGGTTCTCCAAAACTAATACCCATTACGAATTACAGCCTTAGAAATGCAACCAATGGGACACTTCGTATTTACCTTTCTTATATTGCTGAAAATCCACGAGAACATTCTAAATTTCTTGATGGAACTGTCTGCTTTTTTAGTGCAAATCCTGCCTTGGAATACATAAACAACATACCAGTTGGATTTGGAACTGGAGTTTTTAGTCAATCGAGTCAAAACCAGATTTGGAGCCCCATTTTTCAAAAAAGAACATATTCTACGGGACATTTATTTGAAATTCAAGATATTCAACGACGCTATCAACGTCTTACTCGTGAAACTACACGCAAAGATATTCGAGTCTTTTCAGGTGTCACGACTGTTGTTTTGAATCTCTTAGAAGTAATTTTGAAATATTCTAGGATTAAAAATCCAAACATAAAAGATATAGCGACTTTATTTCCGAATTATCACTTTTCAATTCTCGGTGGAGAAGCACCGAAATTCTATGAAGATCGTCTTTTTTCATTAATTGGTAGAAAGATTGATTATAGAGAAGTTTATGGGGCAACGGAGGAAATCATCGGGGTACAACTCCAAGAAAAGCCTGGTCTAACTCCTCTCTTAGATGCGAATTTTTTAGAATTTTCGCCACTTGATTCAGAAGAACGATTGCTCATTCAGGAAATAAAAAAGAATGTTGATTATAAGATTATCATCACGAATTTCAATGGTCTTTATGCATACACGCTCGGTGATGTCATTAAATTCATTAGCACTGATCCCCCTCTTTTTCTTTTCTCGCATCGCGAAGGAACAATTAACATGGCTTCTGAAAAAATGACGCTTAAGCAAATCTCCTACGCTCTTACTGCTAGTAACCAAGAACATAATTGCACGATTATTGATTATTGCGTTATTGGTAGATACAATCCAAAACCGCATTATATCATAATCCTTGAATTCGCCAACCAGAATCCACCGAAGGAACAGAAATATCTTAAATCCTTAAATCAAAACTTGATGAAAATAAATCCCGTATACCGAGAGCAAATTCTCGGCATTCAAGCCATTATAGAACCAAAACTCTTGATCGTAAAGAATGGCACCTTTTTTGAATTGGAACAGCAGAATCTAGAAGCCGGATTACCCATGGGACAACATAAAATCCAACATCTTTCTACAGATGAAAAATTATTAAACAAATTTTCTGATTACGTAATCAAAGAGGTAAATTTAAGCAGTTAATTAATCAATTCTTTGAAATGAGGTATTTGTGTGGAAAATTTATTTCTTAATGAAAGGGAAATTGGATTAAAATCTGAAATAAGCGAGTTCCTAACAGAGCATTTGGAGCCCATTCAAGATCAAATTAATTTGAAAAAAGAAATACCCATTTCTTTGATACGAAAGATAGGGCAAAAAGGAATGTTTGGACCTTTAATTCCAAAAAAATATAAGGGAACCGATCTGGGCATAATTGCTCATTGCATTATTACGGAAGAACTTTCCAAGCGGAACGTGGCCGTTTCTGTAACCCGGACTCCCTGTATTTTAGATGGATTTACTCTTAAGACCCACGGAACTGATGAGCAAAAAGAGAAATATCTGAAGAAAATTGCTATGGGAGAAAAGCTCTGTAGCATTTGCGTCACGGAAGAGGGAGCCGGATCGGATGCTGCGGGTGTTAAAACCACTGCTGTAAAGGAGGGGGATGAATATATCTTAAATGGGTCAAAGAAATTCATTACAAATGCAGGAATTGCTGATTATTATTTCGTTTGGTGCTTGACAAATCAAGAAGTGGATCCTCATTTAGGCATGAGTGTGCTTTTAGTAGAGAAAGACACGCCTGGCTTCGAAATTGAAAGTCCTTATGGCTTGTTAGGTTTAAATGGTATTAAAAATGGGGTATTAACTTTCAAAGACGCACGAGTTTCAGCAGAGAATTTGATTGGTGAGGAAGGGAGGGGATTTCAAATTCTAATGTCCACCTTTAACGTTGAAAGAATAACACTAAGCTCCGAATGTAACGGAATTTCTCTTGCTGCTTTAGAAGCATCGAAAAATTACGCGAAAAAACGAATTCAATTCGGGAAACCTATTGCCTCATTTCAAGGCATTCGTTTAAAGATAGCTAATATGGCTACAACCCTTCAAGCTGCCCGATTATTAACATACAGTGCCGGGAAACTGGCAACTCAAAATTTGAATTATACAAAAGAAGCATCGATGGCCAAGGCATTCTCAAGCAAGTCTGCAGTGGAAATCGCACTAGAGGCAGTTCAAATTCATGGTGGTGAAGGATATACCGATAATTATCCAGTAGAGCGGTATTTACGTGATGCTAAATTCTTTCAAATAGGTGGCGGCACATCTGAAATCCAAAATCTAATAATTGCGCGAGAAGAATTGAAATAATAATTAGAGGTTAAAATGATGAATATTAAGAAAATCTGTGTTATTGGTGCCGGTATAATGGGTGCTGGTATTGCCCAAGTGGCAGCAGCAGCTGGATATGTGGTTAATTTAGTAGATGTAAATCAAAAAATTTTAGATAAGGCCTTAGCTAGCATTCGAAAGAATCTAGACAACTTCTTCGTTCGTAAGAACAAAATAACAGCTGAGGATGCTCAGGCAATTGTAAACCGGATAACTACGAGTACTGATCGAGAGGCGAGCGTTAAGGACGTGCAGCTAGTTATCGAAGCAATTTTCGAAGATATGGATACAAAAAAGAAACTGTTCAAAGAATTAGATGAAATTTGTGATGGTGGCGTAATATTGGGATCCAATACATCATCATTAAGCATTACTGAAATCGCATCAGGCGCAAAAAAGCAGGATCGGATTGTTGGAATTCATTTTTTCAATCCAGCCCCAGTAATGAAATTGATAGAATTGATTAAAGGTAAAAATACATCCGATGAAACGATAGAAATTATTAAAAAATTCGCCGAAAGTTTAAAAAAAGTAGTAGTGACTATAAATGATACTCCAGGGTTTGTTACTACACGCCTTCTTTATGTATTATGCAATGAGGCAATTAATTTACTTAATGATGATATTGCCAGCGCTGAAGATATCGATACAGCCTGTAAACTGGCGTTTAATTTTCCAATGGGCCCGATTCAATTATCGGATTTAGTGGGAAACGATGTCTACTTACATATCGGGCGATATTTAGAATCTGCTTTAAGCGAGAAATACAGCCCGAGCCCGCTTTTAGAGAAAATGGTCAAGGATAATTTATTGGGGCGAAAGACGAAGAAAGGATTTTATGATTACGGGGAGAAAAAATGAGTTCAATGAAATTTACTACTTTATTAGTCGAAATTGAAGAACGAATTGCCACAATTACCGTTAATCGCCCCGAAAAATTGAATGCTCTAAATGAGACGGTCAAAGCTGAACTCAAAGATGCATTAAATAATTTGGAACGAGATGAGCAGGTCGATGTGATTATAATTACGGGCGCTGGCGAGAAATCCTTCGTAGCAGGTGATGACATTGCTGAATTTCCCACTCGTACAAAAGATGGTTTTCGCCCATTTCAAGCCATCACCCTTCAGATTGAAAATCTACGAAAGCCAGTAATTGCTGCAATCAATGGATACGCCCTTGGTGGAGGAACAGAACTCGCTCTAGCTTGCGATATACGAATTGCAAGCGAAACTGCTAAGTTCGGACTTCCAGAAATCAGCTTGGGGATCATCCCTGGCGGCGGAGGTACCCAACGCCTACCTAAAGTAGTTGGGAAAGCTAAAGCGCTCGAACTGATAATGACCGGCGATTTCATTGATGCAAAAACTGCAGAAGATATTGGATTAATTAATATGATTGTACCGCCTGCAGAACTCATGCAGAGAACCATTGAATTCGCCAAGAAGCTCCTTTCAAAGAGCCAAGTGGCCATTCAATGTGCAAAAGAAGCTGTGATGTATTCCACGCACATTCCTATTAAGGAAGGATTAGAAAAAGAACTGGATCTCCTTTGGAAGGCGAAAAATACTGATGAATCGAGACAAAGAATTAACGAATTTCTTAAAAAGAAGAAATAGCTAGAATAAATTTAGTGAGTGAGAGGAAAAATGAATTAGCACCACAGGAACTCCTGCGCCACTTACTTCATAATATATGTTAATATCTTTGATTTTTATTAACGGCATACGAACCACACAAATTCTTGAAGACGCCATCCCAGTAGGCGGGGTTGGGATTTGTGTGCGTGCAGAAAAGGACAACTTTTTCAGGTGGATCTTCTGCTTATTTAACCAATTTATTTAGTCCTTTTCCAGCGCCATTAGTATATACGCCAGAACCTAGAAAAACATCATCATAGCTGTTGAGGCTAGTAGGATCAACATCCTTTACAGGTAGGGTAATCAGATCTACCCCTTGCAAGCCTTCCGCCATGCTTTTTGCTATTGCTGCAGTATTTCCTGTTTGGGAATCATAACAAATTAGAATTTTCATATCTCTTTCACCTATGGGATACTTCAAACCAATTATAGTTAACAAATTTTTATATGCATTGTCATTTGTTAATGGGAGGGGAACTCTAGTGTATCTTGATATTTTGATATATCAGAGCAGATCACTCAAGAATTAAATTGCACCTTCCTCTTGGGTCTCGCTGAAGTTCCGAATGGAAACATTGAGTGAGCGAGCCCCGGCGAAATCACTAAAATTTTGTAGATTACTAAGGACAACCCGGAACAAGTTTCTCAATTTATAGGAACTAGTGAAGAAACGAAAGAGGGTTTTTAGGATTCTTCGTGGGTTTAAAAAGAAATCCCTAAGTGCTTTTGTGACTATCGGGTTGAGGGTCGCCCTATCCATCCCTTGCCCTATTTCAAATGCAGTAACACCAGTTTCCCAATACAGTTCTTCATTTATTCGTCCTTCCGCGACGAGTTCAGACCACATATCTGATCCAGGAGTAAGACTTAGAAGATTTAATAAAGGCAAGTCGATATCCAGCCGATCCGCAAATCTTAATGTATTTTGAATTTCAGAAAGGGTTTCATCTGGTGCTCCCACGACAAAGGACCCCATGATGAAAGGGATCTTCGCCTGTCTTGCTTTTTTTACGGCTAATACTGACTGGCTGGGTGTTATACCCTTTCGGTAGTAATCTAGAAGTCTCTGATTCGCGCTTTCAATACCATAAAATAGAACTCTACAATTTGAAGCCTGCATTCCTCTCAACATTTCTAGAGAGACCTGATCTACTCTACCCTCACAAGCCCAATCTACATCTATCCGATTTTTTTTCAATTGATTACAGAATTTCAACACCCGCTTCTTATTCACAGTAAAATGATCATCAATAAAGTTCAGGAATTTAAACCCCTCATTCTCTAATAGTTCGAATTCTTCTATGATATTTTCAATTGACCGCACCCGAAAACCATAAAAATTATGGGAAGGACAGAATCTACAATTGAAAGGACACCCTCTGGACGCTGAAATTGTTGTAAAACCAGAAGGAAATAAGTGTATTCCTCCCACAGCAGGTCTATAGTCATAATTCAGGATTTTCCTATCTGGAAATGGTAGTTCATCGAGGTTTTTGAGTAATTCGCGATCCTCATTTCGCCTAATTTTTCCATCTTCCCTATATGTGATCCCTTTTACATTTTTTAATGATTTCCCTTTTGAAAATGCATCAACTAATTCTAAAAAAGTATATTCTCCCTCCCCTCTCACACACACATCCACAAAAGGATAGGCTTGTAGGATTCTAAAATCGTTAAATGTCGCGTGCCTGTTTCCAAATACAATTTTAAGGTTAGGATTCCATTTCTTTATTTCTCGTGAAATTATCCGTGAACTAACACTACAATATGGGTGTATTAAAGCTGAAAAAGCTACAATTTCTGGATCTCTCCGCTTTATCCATTTTAAAATGCCTTCCAAATACATGTTGTGAGCGGTTTGATCAATTATATCTACTTGATAACTGTTATTTTTTAAGATAGAACTGAGATATAAGAGACTTAGAGGTGGAAATAATTGAGTATTGGTAATTCCTTTCCTGCTTTCCTTCGGTTTGAATACGGGTCCTGGGTTTATTAATACAATACTAAACTTCATCACCTCATTTCTTTTCCAATTTCTCCTTTAATTTCGAGGTATCATTCCCTCAGATCTATTATAAACCATTATTAGCTTAATTTGGAACTTTTAGTGAAATACTTTTAGATTATTTGGGGGGTATGCTCCGAGGCAAATTCATAATATTTTGAAATTGGTCAAATATTTATGTCTCAGATTATTTTGACTAAAAATTTGTATAACTTTCATGTTTAATAAATTGCTGGATGGTTTGAATTTTAAATGGGTTTACCAAAATTTCGGTGGAACCGTTGATTTTAAGCTCTGAATGCAATGGCATATCGCTTGCTGCCTTAGAAGCATCAAAAAATTACGCACGATCTCGAATCCAGTTTGGAAAACCAATTGCCTCTTTTCAAGCCATCCGGCTTAAAATCGCACATATGGCCACCAAACTTCGGGCTGCACGATTGTTGACCTATAGTGCCGCCAGGTTAGCTAATCTGAATCTAAATTTCACGAGAGAAGCTTCCATGGCGAAGGCATTTTCAAGTAAATCTGCAGTAGAGATTGCCCTTGAGGCTGTTCAAATTTATTTGGGCGATGGTTATACAGATCAATACCCCGTGGAACGGTATTTGCGGGATGCCAAGTTTTTTCAAATCGGTGGTGGCACCTCTGAGATTCAAAACCTTATTATTGCTCGAGAAGAATTAAAATAATGATTTAAAAATTAAGAGAGGGAGAAAAATGCCTGAAATCAGAGTTAATAGTTGGAATGAATTACACGATATATTATTTGAAGGATGGCTTAATATAAAAATTAAGCGCTACCGGGCCCCACACGCATTCCGAGGGCTCTCGGACGCAAGATATAAATTAAAATCAACCCTAATGCGTTTAGATGGGCCTTATCCTAAACTTGAACCTCATCTTTTAGTGAATTTTAGAAGGTATTCTGGCATCGAAATGGTTAAATTTGATTCAATGTGGTATTGGATGACTTTAGGGCAGCACCATGGCTTGCCCACGCGATTATTGGACTGGACATATTCCCCAATTATCGCCATGCATTTCGCCACGGCAAATATAAAGAAATTCGACATCGATGGCGTCATTTGGGTAGTCGATTTTGCTAAAGCGCGAGAATTCTTGCCTGACCCACTGAAAGCGGAAACAGTAAAAATAGATTCGCCAGTTTTTCCCATTGAGTCACTCGATCGTGTCATCACGGGCGATACGGAATACTTGAAAAATCTTAAAGAAGCCTTACAAAAACTCAAGTCAATGTCATCATCTGAATTTGTAGTTTTTTTGGAACCCCCCTCCATCGACGATCGGATTCAAAACCAGTTTGCCTTATTTTCATTTATGTCAGATCCAACTATAGCAATGGATGATTGGCTCAAAAAACAGGATATTTCAGGTCTCTGGCGTAAAATAATCATTCCTGCTAGCCTTAAGGGGGAAATTCGTGATAAACTGGACCAATCGAATATTTCAGAACGAACTCTATTCCCTGGGCTTGATGGCGTTACCAAATGGCTTGCAAGGCACTATGGTACGATAAAATAAGAGAAACAGACAGTAAAAAATATCTTCTATTTTTTCTTTCGTTTAAATATAAATTTCTTGAAATGTGATAGCACTCCATTATCCTTTCGGTGAAACTTACGTGCAGCCATATCATAATAACGTAACATTAAGTCGGTCACCACTTCTACTGAATACTTTCTCTTTACCGTCTCATATCCCTTAGATCCCATCTTCCGGCATAGCTTTTCATCTTGTAACAGCGAGAGCATCTGATCAAACGCCTCGGATGGTTCTCTGAACAACATGCCATTGTCTGCGTGGGAGATCACATCTCCCATTCCGCCTGCACGACGCGCGCATACGGGAAGACGATTTGCCCAATAATTAAGTAAGGTGATGTCGAAGACCTGCGCGCCATCTACAAAAATTACGCCCAAGCTACTCATGCGGAGAAGGTTAGAAAGGTCTTCGTCAGTGACATAGCCAGTAAAAGTCATATCATTAGGTGCCACTTTGTGGGCAAGGGTACGATATTTATTCAAATATGGCCCTTTCCCTACCATCAAGAAATGAGTATCGGGTTCTTCTTTGACAATTTGCGGAGCTAGATTAATAATGTCCGGAATCCGTTTCTCAGGGCTCATACGCCCAACATAAAGCACGATTTTTTTCCCATTTAACGTATATTCGTCGCGGAGTTGCTGCATACGTTCCTCAGTGATCCGTTTGTGATTTTCGTGGAGATTGACACAGTTTGGGAGAACGAACAATCTCTCTTCTTTGTACCCTTTTCGGATCAAATCTTTCCGAATGGCTTCAGCTGGTGTAAGCATCATATCGAATGAGTTGTAGATCAAGCGTTCAGCTAGATCTGTAAAGAATTTATAACGGACTGGGAGGAACCTCGGGGCATAATGCCGATAATGTTCGCCCGGCGTGTGGTAGGTGATGAGCTTTGGGCAGTTCTGCTTTTTTGCAAGCAAGGTAGCCGCCACACCATTCATAGGCCCATGCGCATGAATTGTATCGAATTTTTCTTCTTTCATCCGTTTAAAAATTAGTCCGAAAGGCATGGGTACTCTAAAATTCTTATATTTCCCCCCTGACAGCGAAAAAAGATGATGCTTTGTGATTTTATCGTGAATCTTCACTATTTTTTTTTGTTTCAAATGTTGACACGGTTCGTAGACGTGAACCTCATGCCCCAATTTCACTAGTTGTTTCGACACCGCTTCAATAAAACTTGCCACACCGTTCGGGAAGACTGGATTAAACGTCGGAACTTCGGAAAACATCGCTATGCGCATTCTACCAATACTCCAAGAACCGGTGCCTTTAATTTAACAACAATATTCTTTATCAACTAGACGCTTTTTTAAGAAACCAGTAATATTATTATCGAAAAAGGTATTTTAAATGTTTAGAATATCTGAAAATTTTGACGTATCAATGTAGATCTTACACCACTCTACCTTACCAATTTTACAAAATCCTGTTTAAAATGCTTATCCACATTGTTTTTTAATTTTTTAAACACAAACTAGTTATTTTCCCTACATTTAATTAGAATTTTTTGCCATAAGTATGTCTATCTTTGGTTCTGATTTCAAACTAAAAAAAAGAAGATCTCAATCTTTAAAGCTTGTTTTTAGAAGGATTAACCTCTCTTTCCCATTATTTTGGACAGGTTTTGCCAATCTCTCCCCAATAATAGGGTCATGTACTATTTTAAATGATCAGAAACCAAAAAAAGACAAGATCAAAAATTGTATTTAAACAACAAAGAATATAAATTCTATAAGGAAAAACTTTAATTTTTGTCCAAGAAAATTGATTAGAAGAAAAAAAGGATTTTAATTTTAATTGGGTGAAAGTCCCGTGTCTGTCAGCGTGAATGAACCGAAAGAAATTCGGAAGATAGTCTTCAGTGCCCTCCTCACGGCATTGCATGAAGTTATGGGACGAGATGGCAAGAATTCGGTCCTTCGGTTTGCTGGACTTGACGAATATATTAATAAAGATATCCCTCCATCAGTAGAAGAGTCAGTATCTTTTAGCACGTTCAAAGCTCTAATAAACTCAATGCAGGATCTTTTAGGGCATGGAACGAGCGCAATCCTTTACGAATCAGGTCGAAAGTTCGCCATATATCTCACCCCCTTCGGGTACTCTCTTCAGGAAGTTGTGGGTAAGTTAGCGAATTGGATCGGCGGCACCTGGTCGGTTTTGAAAGATAACGAAGAGAGCGTCGTGCAAGTTAAGAATAATCCTGTTTGTGAAGGAATGGTTTCAGAGGTGCCATCGTGCCACGTTATTAGTGGTGCTTTGTCAAAAATCAAAGAAGAATCCACGGGTTTTCACTATATAGTAAAAGAGATTTCTTGTGAGTCTAAAGGAGACCCTCACTGCGAGTTTCATATAAATAAAAAGGATGAAGTGAAATAAAATGGCACGCGAACGAAAATTTGTCTTCAAGATCGTGGTCATTGGCGATGGGGCTGTAGGAAAGACCTCATTAATCGCAAGATTCGCTGAAAAAACATTTCAAGCTGAATACAAACCTACACTTGGTACAAATATCGTCATCAAAGAACTCAAGCTGGATAATAATAACATCAAGCTGCTGCTCTGGGATATTGCGGGACAGGCAAAGTGGCGTGACGTGAGGCATCTCTACTATAAGGGCGCCCAGGGCTGTATCTTAGTGTTCGATGTAACCAGGCCAGGGACATTTGATTCAATACCCTCGTGGCAAAAAGATCTCGTAAAATTCAGTGGAGATATCCCCCGTATTCTGCTGGCAAATAAAGTTGACTTATCAGACATACGTAAGATTACCACTGAGCAGGCACAGGTATCTGCGAAGGACCTAAATGCTGCCTACTTTGAGACCTCGGCTAAAGACGGGACGCAAGTAAATGACGCTTTCGCGAAAATTTCTAGTTTAATTTTGAACAAAGTGTAATCCACATTCCACGAATTCGCAAATCAATAAATTTTTATAAAATCCTGACCTGTGAAAGAATACAAAATCTTTATTAAATTAAATAACTTTGAAATACCGAAACCGAAAGTTAGAATTTCATTGAAAACTTTCAAAGTTAAAGCGGATCCCGGCGGGATCCCTATATCTGCTCGAGAAATGAGCAATTTATGAATTAAATGAAAATATATGAACTCTAAGCCAAATGCCATAAAATTTACTGAATGAATATGGTTTGAAACACGAGATTATGGTTGATTAATAATGAGTTTCCGACATATAATAAGAGTAGCTGGCACTGACCTTGATGGGAACTTAGTTACGCCGCTCGCCTTGACTAAAATCAAGGGAATTTCGATTAGATACGCTGAGATTCTCACAAAACTTGCCAATCTCGACCTTACGCAACGGTTAGGCTTCTTACCAGATAGAGAAATTAAAAAGATAGAGGAGTTGTTAAAGATTCCAGCAGCAGAAGCTCAAATTCCGTCATTTCTGACGAATAGGCGTAAGGACTACAAGTCAGGTGAAGATATTCATATGATGGGATCTACTTTGATGTTGGTTCACAAGAGCGATATTGACCGAATGAAACGCACGAAGAGTCGGAAAGGAATGAGGCATCAATTAGGTTTGAAAGTTCGAGGCCAACGGACAAAATCGACAGGTCGAAGAGGGCAAATTGTTGGAGTCCATCGCCGAAAACTTAAACAGCAGATGAAAAAGAAAAAGTAAAAAAGTTGGATGAGTAAATGGGTGACCCTAGAAAACAGAAGAAGAAATACAGAACACCAAGACATCCGTGGCAGAAAGAACGGTTAGAAGATGAACTAAAAATTCTTGGGCGATATGGACTGCGGAATAAAAGAGAAATTTGGAAATTTAAAACAAAAGTTGACGATTTTCGAAGCATCGCTAAGAGTTTACTCGCACTTTCCGCTGAAGAAGCTGCACTGAGACAACGTGAACTGATGACCAAATTGGATCGCATTGGTTTACTCCCATCAAATGCTTCTCTCGATGATGTCTTGAGTCTTACAATTGACGATTTGCTGGAGCGCCGTCTCCAGACAATGGTCATTGAAAAAGGTCTTGCAACGTCATTAGATCAAGCTCGCCAATTTATCGCGCATGGGCACATTGCGATTGCAAACAATAAAATAACTTCCCCAAGTCATGTTGTCTTAAGAAAAGAGGAGGATTTAATTCATTATGCTCCTAGCTCCCCATTAAATAATCCCGATCATCCAATGCACCAACAACAACCACAAGAATAGAGAAGATGGATTAAATGGCTGAAACGAAAGAGAAAGAAGAAAAGAAGCGATGGGGAATTGCCCACATTTTTTCCTCTTACAACGATACTATCGTCCATATCACAGACGTTTCTGGCGCAGAAACGATTGCCAGGTATTCAGGGGGTATGATAGTTAGAGCTGACCGAGATGAAGCAACTCCTTACGCGGCGATGCAAGCTGCCTTCCGAGCGGCAAATGAAGCGCGCGAAAAAGGTATAACTTCCCTCCATATTAAAGTTCGCGCACCCGGTGGTCATGGTCCAAAAACTCCAGGTCCAGGTGCCCAAGCAGCAATTCGCGCATTAGCACGGGCTGGATTACAGATAGGCCGCATTGAAGAAGTGACCCCCGTGCCACATGACGGCACCCGAAGACCAGGCGGACGTAGGGGTCGCCGTGTGTAACTGCATTATAATTCATAATAAAGATTGGTTATAATAATAAATCAGATGAAATAAAAATGGTTAAGTTTGGAGTTACTACCCTACCATGGGACTTTTCAACTAGAGTAGAAAAGCGTGTGGAATGGTTTAATAAATTATCCGGAATTTCGGTGAAAAAAGAATGGATTATTGAATTAGAACATATTCATAATTCATTCTTTTTGGATAATTATGATAAAATTAAGTTAAAACCATACACGATTCACATTTCTCCTTCTAAAAATCTTTTTACTAATGAAATAGCGGAAACTAGGAAAAGACATGTTAATAAGACGTGTGAAATGATTCAAAATTTTTATATGAAAAGTGGAGGTAAAATAAATCGATTTATAATTCATGCTGAAACAATTTCAAGCACAATTCCCTACATGGCTCCCGACAAGAAAAGGATCAACTTTCTCGAAGAATCACTAGAATCTCTCTTAAAAAAGCTAAATAATAAAGATATTACATTGTATATAGAAAATGTTCCAAAATATAATAAAGAAGGCGGTCGGTCGAGCAATTACTTTTATCGAGTATCCAAGATAATTGATGTGATTAAGAGGTTACATGGAAAGGGATATTCAAATGTTTATGTATGCCTGGATGTAGGACATTTACCAAGCCACAAGGCTATTATGAATTTAAAAAATCCAGAATTTATAAAGCATTTACATGTCCATAGTCCTAAAAAGAAACTTAGGCATTACTGTGATAATCATGGATTGGATATGAATATTTTCCCAAGTGATTTTTTTCAAAGATTATTCCAAAAATTAACTAATATCGAATCAGTTATTTTAGAACCAAATTTCAGAATTCCTGAACTTAAAGATTATAAAACAAGTAATGATAGAATCAAGATAATTGAAAAAACCATTAATTATTTAAAATCTCAAATAAAATCAAGAGAAAAACCGGAGAAGAAATTAAAAGAAAAACCAGAGAAGAAACTAAAAGAAAAACCAGAGAAGAAACTAAGAGAAATAATAATACCACCTGTAATTAGAATTTCTATCCTTGAACAAGAAGGAAATCACCTAAAAATAATCGTGGAAGGGATTAATCCCTCTCTTGCCAATTCATTGCGGAGAGTGATGATTGCTGAAGTCCCCTGCCTCGCAATTGAGGATGTGTGGATTGTAGAAAATAATAGTCCACTTTATGATGAGATAATATCACATCGCCTTGGGTTAATTCCATTAAAAACCGATTTAGAAAGTTATGTTCTGCCTGGTGTATGTGGGTGTGAAGGCGAAGGATGCCCGCAATGCCAGGTTGCATTTACTCTCAAGAAAGAAGCTATTGAAGAACCGATGATCGTATACGCAGAAGACCTAGAACCTGAAGATCCCGTTATCATTCCTGTCAACCCAAAAACACCGGTAGTGGAATTGGCTAAGGGACAACGAATAGTTCTAGAAGCGTATGCAAAACTTGGGATAGGAGAAATTCATGCGAAATGGCAACCGGTTGCCACTGTTGCCTATAAATTTTTACCAGAAATTAGAATTAATTATGAAATATGTGAAAAATGCGAAAAATGTGTAGATGCTTGCCCCCGACAGATCTTATCCTTTAAGAATGACCGAATTCAAATCTCCAATGCGATGAGTTGCAACCTTTGCAAGGCTTGCGAAGAAGCCTGTGTAACTGAACCGGACAAGGCAATAAAAGTTGCTTGGGACTCAACTAAATTTATTTTTGCTATTGAATCCAGTGGTGCACTGCCCACAGAAAAAATCATTAACATGGCTTGTCAGATCCTAAAAGGTAAAATTAATAACTTTTTAGAGCAATTAGAAACTCTATAGGTGAAAACATGGCCAACACAGTCAAAACAACAGATCCCCGCAGAAGAAGATTGATTCGCGCATTGCATAAAACAAAAAGAAGAATCTGGAAAACGGTCAGTGAATTCCTCAATAAATCCCGAAGCAATCGTATCGTTGTCAATATCGGGAAAATAGATGTCTTCTCTGAAAATAATGATATTGTTCTCATCCCTGGTAAAGTGTTGTCTTCAGGAGAATTATCCAGATCGGTAACTATTGCTGCATTTTCTTGCTCGAAGAAGGCCAGGAAAAAAATCTTGAAAGCTGGAGGCGAATTTCTAAGAATTGAAGAACTTTTAGTACGAAATCCAGCAGGATCCAAAGTTAAGTTACTCACGTAGGAAGTGCTGATCATGAAACCTAGAATAATTAACGCTGACGGATTAATATTGGGGCGCCTTGCCTCCAGTGTTGCAAAAATGTTACTGCTTGGCGAACGGGTTATTATTGTAAATGCTGAGAAGAGTGTCATTTCAGGGAAAAGAAGGACAACGCTAAATCATTATAAGGAACGGCAAAATATTCGCACTCATACAAATCCAACGAAAGGACCATTTTGGTTCAAAACTCCTAATCAATTGGTTCGTAGGACAATTCGGGGCATGCTACCTTGGAAAAAAGATCGTGGTAGACGTGCATATAGAAATCTTAAAGTATATATAGGAATACCAGAAGAACTCAATATAAATACAGCCGATATAGAAACCTTCTCTGATCATTCGATCGATCAATTGAAAGGCTCATTTATTCAAGTGAAAGAATTGGCTAAAGAAATTGGTTTTAAACACGAATAATAAGGTTATATTATGGTGAAATTGATTTTAACTTCAGGCAAAAGAAAAACAGCCATAGCTCGCGCTGTAATAACAGAAGGCAAAGGAAAGGTTCGAATAAATGGGATTCCCCTCGAGTTGTGGCAACCCGAACTGGCCCGATTAACGATAATGGAACCTATAATAATCGCAGGAGATAAATTCAGAAATAAAGTAGATATTAAGGTCAATGTAAAATCCGGCGGGTTTATGGGACAAGCTATGGCTGTCAGAATAGCAGTTACTCGCGCAATAGACAAATTTTTTCAAAATCCTGAACTAAGAAGCAAGTTCATTGCATATGACCGTACCATGTTGGTGGGGGACTCCAGAAGATCCGAACCCAAAAAGTTTGGAGGGCCCTCGGCTCGTGCCCGGAAACAGAAGAGTTATAGATAATTTTTTGAATTGAGGTGTTTTTAAGACATGATAATTCCAATCCGCTGCTTTACTTGCGGTAAGGTCGTCGCAGATAAATGGGAACCCTTTAATAAACGAATTAGGGAAGGGGAAGATCCTAAAGCCGTGTTAGATGATTTAGGACTTAACCGCTATTGTTGTCGGCGGATGATACTCACCTACATTAACTTATTAGATGACATTAGCAAATTTAGAAATCTAGGATAGTATCAACTATTTTTCAAGAAAGTCTTGCATCAGCACCTGGTAAATGTATCTTGACAGGTGAACATGCTGTTGTCTACGACGCCGCAGCAATTGTCGTGGCCATTGATCTCCACGCTCATACAAAAATTGGGCTTCGCTCGGACAAAAAATTCTCTATCAATTTGAAAGACCTTAATCTCCAAGAATCTATCTCAATTTCAAATCGCGTTCTAACTGAAATTCGCCCAAAAAATGACCAACTCTTACCCATCTGGCAAATTCTATCAACAATATATAAAACTCACGAATTAACGAATGGGCTTAATATTGAGGTGTGGTCTGATATTCCAGTTGGAGTTGGTCTGGGATCTTCCGCAGCCATTGCAGTGGCTACAGCTGCTGCGCTTGATAGCTTATTTGAACTTCATCTAGGACTTGATTCAATATCTCAACTTGCGTATGAAGGTGAAAAAGTCACCCACGGGACACCATCCGGAATTGACAACGCGATCTCAACACATGGTGGTGCAATTTTATTTAAAAAGCGGAAAATAAACCGAATAGAAATTCCATTTGAAATTCCCCTCCTTATTATTAATAGTGGAATCTCACGCACGACAAAAACTCAAGTGAGTCACGTGAAGCATCAATTTCAACTTCATCCAATAATTTTTAAACACGTCTTTAACGCTATTGATGCAATCTCTTTAAAAGTCGATCACGTGCTCCGCACACAAAAAATAGATGTATTGGGTGAATTAATGGATTATAACCAACATCTCTTACAAACCCTCGGAGTTTCCACGAAAGAACTAAATTCATTAATTGATCTCGCTAAATCTAATGGGGCATTGGGGGCAAAATTGACAGGGGCAGGTGGGGGCGGTTGCATCATCGCCTTATTTGATGCAGAATCTACCAAAAAACAATGCATTAACCAACTTCAGCTAAGAAATATAGAATTTTTTGATACAAAAATTAGCCAATTCGGTGTCCAAATCCATCATACTCTAAAATAGGCCTCAGACCTAAATTCTCAGCAGACTTCCTTAAAATTCCAAATCCTAAACTTATAATTTTATGCTCAAAAGAGTAAAAAATTTTCGTAATAAAATCCAATTTTATTTTTTTTATGTAAAAATAGTTGGATATACCCGTAAATTATAAACTTTTTATAAAATCATTTTCAGTTTATAATTAGAAGAATATAATTACGGTATGTTTTCAAGGGGATGAAATTTCTTAGTCAAATAATTCATCAGAAAATTAATTTAAAAATTCATAAATAAGAGGTTTTTTTACGATAA
>JABXJT010000173.1 GCA_013375455.1 Candidatus Helarchaeota archaeon
TATTTTTCACCATAAAAAAACATTATTAAAAATGAGAATTGGGAGTTCATTTCAATTTGCTTTGTAGTTTTGCCAAACCGATTCCTTCAATTCCAAAACACCACCCATCGCGTGCATTGTAATATAACCAGTACTCATTGCCAACTTTTTTGACATCCAGTTGATAAACAAACGATCTTTTCCACCCAGTTGTGGGATATATGATGGGGTAATCGAAGACATCCGTCCACTTTAAGCCATCCTCCGACTTGAGCAATAGAATGCTGGATCTATTCCGCCACCGCCCTTGCTTATAAATTCCATTATTGAACCCAATCCATAAATCACCTATTTTTAGAACTTTTAGACCTCCACTTGCAAAATTGCGGTAGGGATGTTTTTTTGACGGGGCGATTATAGGGCGAGGGGATTTTTTATAAGGTCCGTGAATGTTTTCTGCCTCGGCCACCCCAATATACTTTGGCTCAAAGAATAGGCAGTCCCAGAGAAAAACATTCCCTCCGGCGTAATATAAACGATATTTATCCTCCGTTTTTATTACACAGGGACAGCCTAACTTCCGATTACTCCGGCCTTCCCAGATGAGTTTTGGCTTGAGAATCCGTCTAGGCTCGCTCCAGGTAAATAGATCCGTAGATTCACGGACAAAAATGCAAGAAATGGTGATATTCAGCTCTCTTTCGTAAAAAATATAGAACTTTTCGCCCTCTTTATAAACATACGCCCGCATTCCTCCTCTATCGAGTTTATGATGCGTGTTGATCCACTCCACTCCGTTCGTGGAGATGAAATGCTCGATTCCAAAAAGGATTCCATGGGCGAAGAGATGCCACTTTCCATCTGGAGATTCATTGGGTAGAACCACGGCAGGGTCCCCAATTATCCATTCCGGTCTTTTTGGTATAATCAGTGGATTCGCTGGGTGATCCACCCAATACTTCCAATTCTCAAAATTAATCATCAAATTACTTATTAAGAAAATCCATTTTAATTTATTGAGAAATCAACTACCTATCAGGAGAAAGTAGGGTTTGTCCAAAGAAACAAATGAAATAATTAAAAACGAATTTGAAGATGCAATCCTTGAAAATATACAATACATTATTCTAGATCTAATTGTCCCTCCAAAGTCTTCACGCATTCCCCCGTCTCAACATCCCAAATTTTGATGGAATCACCGCCATCAGCGCTCTCACCGCTATTGGAAATGATCCTTTTCCCATCAGCTGTAATCGCAATGGTCACGAACGTCCAAGCTTGCTGGTCCTCAAAGGTTCTCAAGCACTCCCCAGATTCGAGATCCCACATGCGCATGGTATGGTCGTCACTTCCAGAGATGACCTTCTTTCCATCCGGTGTTACAATAACAGTATTAATCATGTCTGCATGTCCCTTGAGCGTTTTTACACAGCTCCCCGACTTCGCGTCCCAAATTTTGATGCAATGATTCTCAAAGTCTATCCGATAATCGACTTCTACCTCTTCACATTCTGCTGAAACCAACTTATCTCCATTGGGAGTAACTGCAATGGAATTTGGGGCAGTGGGGCCGTGTTCGAAGGTCATCATGCAAGTTCCTGAGGCGCGGTCCCAAATTCGTATCGCTTCGCTCGCTGTAATGATTTGTTCTCCACTGGGTGAAATTACCATAGACCTAATCCTAACGGGATGCCCCCTCACGGTTTGTAAACACTCACCTGATTGAAGGTCCCACAGTTTTATGGTCCGATCGCCACTCCCTGATACGATGGTCTTCCCATCAGGAGTGATGACTACGACATCGACATACTTTTTATGACCTTCAAAGGTCCTAAGGCATCTTCCTGTTTTAACATCCCAATTTTTGATCGTTCCATCGCCGCTCCCTGAAATTAACCTTTTCCCGTCGGGTGTTATGGCTAAGGATGCAACAAACTCCCCATGCCCCTCTAAGGTATTTAAGCACGTCCCCGATTCCATTTCCCATATTTTTATTGCAAAATCCCCTCCTGAAATGATTTTTTCCTCATCGGGCGTAATAACAATGGAATAAATGCAACCTCGGTGCCCTTCGTTTGATGTGGGTGGAGTATTTTTCATCAAATAAATAACCTCCTATTATTTTATAAATGCATTAAAGAAATTTAAAATTTAACTACAGTAATTGTTTGCTTAATATTCAGAACCGTAACTTCAATGGAATTTATCAAATTTCTCAATACTTGGATTTCTTATATTCTTTTAATTACATTTAAATATTGAAAGAATCACTTAATTTACAGCCAAACATTCTGGTATTTGGTAAAATCAAAGAGGGACCAAATTTCAGTAGGAGAGTTACGACTACAATATGAAAAAATCTAAATCCCGTCTAATATCACTGATATTAATTTTTTGTATTTTATTCTCCGAGTTTAGTGGAGAGTTAGGTTATCACGTTAATCCTAATACCAAAAGTTCAGGAATAAATGGGCTGGAAAACCATTTATTTACCGGTAATTATCTCTTTGTCAATAACCTAACATCAAACAAGTATATTTTTT
>JABXJT010000047.1 GCA_013375455.1 Candidatus Helarchaeota archaeon
TCCATGGCTCGATCTCGGTCGCTCGAATAGAAAGAAGGGATCTTCTTGGTACAGGGTTTTCAAATGGGAGAACTCACCGAGCAGGTATATCCTATGGTAGCTCTTCTCCTTCAATCTCAGATAGAGGTCTGATTCTTCGAAGAAGACCTGAACCCACCGGTTCCCCATAGGTAAATATTCATTCTCCCAGCACTTCCTTCTCTTGGGGAATTTAATATTAGCCGCGCCATCATATATTACCCTGTAGTCGTTGAACGCCTCATAAAACAAGGTCCGCGCCCTCTTAGCGTCCCCTAGCTTGGCGACTACATCTGCCAAGCGTAGCAAGTACCACGTGTATCGCTCCAGACGTGGGGATTCAAAGGACTCATCTGCTAGGCGCTCCCAAATATTCTCTTTAAATGCTTTGATGCACCTAGAAATGGTTTCTAAGTCTTGAAGCCTCTCGATCTGAGCCAGAAGCAGTTCGAAAATCGAAAAATCCACGCTTTTAAATGTCGCGAGTTCAAGAGCACTCGTGATGTAGTCCTCTACAATCCCTAACTCTCCAGTCGCTAATGCCTCTTCGAGTTCCGTCTTGGTGACATTCAGCCCCCGCCTCATATACTCTGGGCTCTTTCCCATTACCTCGCACTCCTTACAAAGAAGGGATAGTACCTTTTCAAGCCCCGTCTTATCCCCTCGATCCTGATACTCCTGTAGCGCCTTGAACTGTTTCCCTATTTCCTCAACCGGATCGTACCTATCCCAATGCATACTCATCCCTTTCCGTCCAGCAACCGCCTATTCATACTCCAATTTTTCATGATGCTGATGCTTTTGAGTTATGATCATTATACTATAAAAGCGTGATCGACCATGCCCAGCTAGTAGATGGTTCAGGAAAGGAAACGCATGCAGGAATCTTGGATTGAAATGGATTTTTTTATGAATGCTTCTGTGAATCATTTCTCGCCTCTGATGGTACCATATTCGCACCATCACTGCCATGAACGGATGCTACTTGGGATGCATCTTTTTTGTCGGGCTGGCACCGCAGTCAAGTCGCGTCTCCTCGGAACCACCGGGGGTTTATAAAGGGTAAGTGCACCTTAACCCGCTTTGCGCGCGCGAAAATCTGGTTCTAACTCGTACCACTGCTCACCGTTTGCGGATTTTTATACCCTATATAAAATGAACCGTGCATAGTAAACATATGGGTTCAGTGGTATCAAATCTTTAAATTTTTTTTATAATTGTATAAAGAAACTAACAGGCTTAAATAATTAATTGCTAAACGCCAGTTCAAGTTCAATGAAAGAGAAAAAAGAATTTCAATATAATATCATCACATGCCAGGTAAAATAACAAAAACGACTGCCGCGAGAAAGGAGATGACGAAAAGAAGGATGATGATGATGCCAAAAAACAGTCTTCGCTTCTCCTTAGCGGAGCGTTTCTTTCTTCGATAAGTTTTTTGTCGGGACATCCTTAAACTCCAAATATTATAGTTATAATATGAGTGTTAAGATTATTTTATTAATAGAATTGCCTAAATAAATAACAACTGTAATAATTAAGCAAATCGATATTATTTGAGTTTTATTTCTCTCTTCATCATATTATATAGATGTACATCTTGGGTATAATTTATGACGTTAGAGCGATTTTTCAAGAGACCACGAGAAAAGAAACCAGAAAAAGAGATAGAAAAACCTGCTTTACAAGAAACAAAGCCGAAAACAAAAAAGGATGAAAAAATCAAAGATGACGAGCCGAAAATTGAAAAATATCCTCGTGAGGATGAAGAGATCATAGAAGGAATTGCCTTAGATGTCGGCTATGATGGCCAACAAGCAAAAGCATACATTTGGATCTACGATCTTAAGACTCAAAATCTCATTAAATGGTTAGACACCTCGGGGCACCTGCCCTATTTGCTTTCGAACCTGAGTATTGAGGAAATTAAAAAGCACCATCCAAACGTCGAAAGGCATAGAGGATTTGCAGAATTGAAATCCATTAAAAAATTTGATTTGATCCGTGATAGACCAATAACAATGACTAAAGTGATTGCGAAAGATCCGCTCTCCATTGGTGGACGCGCCAATAGCATTCGTAACATGTTAGGAACCAATTCGTGGGAAGATTATATCAGGTACCATAAGTGTTATGCATATGACAAACAGATAGTTCTCGGGATGCCCTACCAAATCCAGGGGGATAAGTTGAATCCCATCCATCCAGAGATACCCAAGGCAATAAAAACTCAAATTAATCATCAATTTGAATCAGATAAAGAAGATTATTTGCTCGCATTGGATCAGTATCTTGAGTATTTTTTTAGTCCCATCCCGAATATTAGAAGGGTTGCATTCGATATTGAAGTTTATTCTGAAGGAAGTCGAATTCCTGATGCAGGAAAGGCAGAAGATAAAATTATTTGCATCTCTTTTGCCGGAACTGATGGATTGAAACGAATTTTGACAGTAAAACGCGATGATGTTGAGAAGGGTGAAACCATTCCAGAATGTGGATCAGAAGTTGAGATTTTTAATACTGAAAGAGAAGTCATAAGAGAAACTTTTAAGATCTTAGAACAATATCCCATCGTTTTAAGTTATAATGGAGATAATTTTGACCTAAAATATATTTATAATCGGGCAATCAACTTGGGTTTGAGGAAGGACGACGTTCCATTCTATATGACAGTCACTCCACAGAGTGAAGTGGCGCACCTGAAAAATGGCATTCATGTTGACTTGTACAAGTTCTTTCATAACCGAGCCATCAAAGTTTCTGCCTTTAAAAACATTTATAGTGATGTTACATTGAACACGGTTGGAAAAACTTTCTTAAATGAAGGAAAGATCGGGTTAGATAAAGCCATTTCTGAATTGAACCTCAATGAGTTGGGTTACTACTGTTTACGTGACAGTGAAATAACTCTCGCGCTTACGACTTTCAATAATAATCTGATATTAAACCTAATTTTTCTTTTAATGCGGATTACGCGCTTATCCATGGAAGATCTCACTCGCCAGGGGGTTTCAACGTGGCTTCGAAATCTCTTTTACGCTGAGCATCGAGCGAGAGCATTCATCATTCCCAAGGCCGATTACATTCAAAAACGCAAGGGGAAAGCTTCCACAAAGGCGATGATTAAGGGGAAAAAATATAAAGGTGCGATTGTTGTAAAACCCATTCCCGGCGTGCATTTCAATGTAGTCGTTTTGGATTTCGCTTCCCTCTATCCTTCTATAATAAAGACACGTAATTTGAGCTACGAGACCGTGAATTGTCCGCATCCTGAGTGTAGATCTAATAAAATTCCAGAAACTCCACATTGGGTTTGCACGAGAAAAGTCGGGATCATGTCCCTAATTATTGGTTTATTACGTGATCTCCGAGTAAAGTACTTCAAAAATATGGCAAAGGATGAATCACTATCCAAAGACGAGCAAAATATGTATAAAATTATCACTCAAAGCTTGAAGATCATCATCAACGCGAGCTACGGAGTTTTCGGAAGTGAAGCGTTTCCGTTATTTTGCTTGCCAGTAGCGGAAGCTACGACAGCCATTGGACGATATGCGATAACTCAGACACAAAAAGAATGTGAAAGGATCGGAATGGAGGTCATATATGGAGATAGTATTATCGGAAGCCGTTGCGTAGTTGTTAAAAAGGATGGTATGATTGATGTTACCCCTATAGCAGATATATGGAATGAATGTGAAAAGGAAAGCAATTTTATTCTTGGTAAGGAAGTTAAAATACCTGATTCTCTTTACACGCTAAGCAAAGATGGCAAATGGAAAAAAGTAAAGCAAATTATCCGTCATTTGACAAAAAAAAGGCTTTTCCGAATAAATCAAAAAAATGGTGAAACCATCTGTACTGAGGATCATTCCTTACTTACTAAAGATTATGAGAAAATAACGCCAGAAAACTTAGGGAATAATAAAATTTTATTTCTAAATAGAATTCCGGTGGAACCAGTTGAAAGTCCAGAAGTAATTGATTTATTTCCACTCGTAAAGAATTTCAAATTAAAAACCACATATAAGGGTAAAGAAAAAATAAGCGAATGGAAAACAGATGGGGAAGCGATATGGTTCGGTTGGACGACGCGTAAGAATCAACTCAAGATTAAGCGATATTGTAAATTATCAGATTTATGTAAATTACTTGGAATTTATATAGCAGATGGACATTCTTCTTTTCATTTTGGGAAATATGGGTATAAAGCAGCGTGTGGAATATCAAGTGGAGATATTAGTTTCCTCAATGAATTAAAAGAATTAATGAAAAGTATTGATATTAATCATACAATCAGTATTATAAGAACCACTAAAGAAATAAGAACTGTAGATAAATACAGTTATGAAGATACAACTCATAGAATTCAAACGAATAGTACAACATGGACGGCTTTTTTTGCAAGTTTGTGCGGAGTTGGTAGCGCGAATAAACATTTGCCCACCTTTATTTATAATATCGAAAGAAAGTATCAAGAGTTGTTATTCGAGTATTACTTGATTGGAGATGGATCTATAGATAAAGGAAATATAAGAACATTTACCACAAAATCACTACATCTCGTTAGTGGGCTCTGTTATCTACTTAAATCATGGAATATTGATACATCAATTTACTATTATAATAAAAGAGATGTCTATAGGGTTCGAGAGAGGCAAAGAGCTGTTGATTCTATGCATCCGATTGAGACAAAAATATGGGAATTGCCTATAGAAGAGAGGTATGTATATGATTTATCTGTTGAAGAAACTGAGATGTTTGTAGATGCTTGTGGAATGCTTCTCCTCCACAATACCGACTCAGTCTTCCTCAAAAATCCAACAGATAAGCAAATTCAAAAAATAATTGATTGGAGCGATGAGACACTTCAAATAGAATTGGATGTCGAAAAAGTTTACCGGTATCTAGCCTTATCAGATCGAAAAAAGAATTATCTAGGGGTTTACAAGGATGGCAGTGTGGATATAAAAGGTCTGACAGGGAAAAAACGACACGTCCCACCATTCATACAAAATGCCTTTCGTGAAATGGTTGAGGAATTAAGGAAAGTTCAGGCAGAAGAGGATTTTGAGGAAGCTAAGCAGCGGATTAGGGCCAAACTCAAGAGTTTTATCAAAAAATTGGAGAAAAAAGAATTTTCGGTAGAAGAGTTAGCCTTTCGAATGACCTTATCTAAAGACCTTGACAAATATACTAAAACAATTCCGCAGCATGTTCGGGCAGCAAGGCTGTTGGTAGATCAACTTCACGAAAAAATAAAGAGTGGGGATATTATTCAGTTTGTTAAAACAAAGAGTGGAGTACTTCCTGTTAAATTAGCGAAAAAAACAGATATTTCAGTCAAAAAATATAAGCAACAGCTCGAATCGACTTTTGAACAAGTTCTCGATGCGATGGGCATCCCGTTTGATGAATTATATGGCATGAAAGTACGGAAGCTCGATGCTTTCGTTTAGTGCTTAAAATGATGTTTTATAACAATAGAGGCAAATTCGTATTATCAAATTTTTAAGAAAGAATCTACTTGTCTAAAAGTAGAAATATAAGTATTTAATTGGTTAGATATTAAGAGAGATAAAAGGTGAAGGACGCCGGCTGAGATGGTGACTCAAAACATAATTCAACAGTTAGAGGCGTTATATCAGAAACTAATGACGAAGGATCTCACCCCAGACGAAGAAGCGCAAGCAAAGGTACAACTACTAGAGATTTTATCATCCGTTAAAGCACATGCTGAAATCCAACAAGGAGCACAAGCGAAAAACGTGATGGCACAGACGAATTCTTTAAAAGATTTATTGCTAGATTGGGATCCTTATGGTTCTGCGTGGTTTAAAGAGGAAAAAACGTTGGTCAATAGCGTTTATAATATACTTGCAGCTGTAAAATCGATGTTAATTCAAAAACCTGCCGCTCCCGATAGTACCGCTATTAATAATTTAAAGCAACAAGTTGAGGGTCTTGCAACTTCTTTTAAATCACAATTCGCCACCTTACAAAATGAAGTAGCTACTATCAAAAAATCAGTAATCGCCTTGGCCAATGCACTAAAAGAGCTCATGGCTAAAAAACCAGCTCCTCAACAGAGTAAATCATCTACCCCAGCTGCTCAACAAACGGCGGTTTCACTAACGGAACCGGCAATTAGAGTTGAAACGCGTCCCTCTCCAAAGCCGGTCCCAATTCCTGAAGCGAAAATTAAAAAGGTGACTCCAAAGCCCATTTCGCTTCCGAAACCAATACCACTTCCAACGGGAGTTCAAAGTTCTGAACAAGAACCCAAACCGTTCATGCATGAAAGGGCAAAACCGATTCCCATCCCAAAGCCTAGACCAGAACAAGTTCAAGAATTAAGCCCAGGACCTCGACCCATCCTTTTAGCTGAACCACCAGACCCCTCACCCATTCTAATAACGGGGGCAGATCTTGAAGAGCCCATTCCATTAGATGGTGCTCCCACCGGATCAGGAGAAAACCAACAGCTTTTCGGGGCATTATCAGCTTCTAGAGAAGAAACAAAGAAACCTAATAAAGAACACCTTTTCAGTTTATTTTCAAGCGGGGCTACAGAATCCTCTCTAAGTGATGAGTTAGAATTAGAAGTAGAACTCTCAGGGTCAGAAGATTTATCCCCGCAAATCTTTCCCCAAGAAACCTATGCTGCTTCACGACCTAGCGCCGACCCTGAAACACTTTACCAAGAACTCATCTCTCTGGAAGGAAAAAGATATTCTATAGAACGAAGCATTCGTGACCTGAAAACCGACCGAGAGAATGGGATCCTCAGCGATCAGGAATATAAAGAGAAATTAAGTCAATTAGTCAATAAATTACAAACAATATCAAAGCGAATAGAGACCATTCGAGAAACGCTGGATTAAAAATTTGTTTATATTTTCCCTTACCTTTGAATTTTCCTCCTGTAATTAATTCTCTTTAGGTTTGATCAAAATATTGAGAGCCAAAATTTAAATTACTCATAATCTTGTTTTTACTAGCAGATTAGAGTTTCTTAAAAGGAGCGAAACAGATTTGAGTCAGCTAGTCATTTGTCCCAAATGTGGGCGTAGGTTTTCAAAAACATATAGTCGCCTTGGGTGTGGTGATTGTCCTTCGGCGGCGTTTGGTGATTGTGGCCAAATAAAATGCCCTTATTGTGGCACTGAGTTCCCTATGGGTGGAAAATCTTACGTTCCACGGCATCTAATATAAAAAGGTAATTGTTAATGAGTAGATTAAACATTAGAATTAAAGAATTTTCAGCTCTCATCATTATTTTGATTATAATTCTCCCTCAAATAATAATACTAGTTCCATTAAGTTTAGATGTACCACTCAAATCCAATGCACAATGGCCATATTCAATGAGAACAGATTTTAATCGAACAATTGATTTATTTGCGGATTTTAATGCCACGGCAGGGTACAGACAGCGACAGGGTATTTATTTAAACGACAGCAAACTGAGTAATGGGTTGGATGCGCAAGCTGTTCGTGTGTATCTTAATTTAAGTGTGAATGAACAAAAGATCCGAGATTCGCTTTCGCGATTGTACGACCTCGGGCATGGATCAGATTTTACCTTAAATCCTCTTGTACGGATAATGTATTTAGATCTTAATCGGAGTGTCCTGAGTTCAGAACTAAAAGATAACATGTCGGATGCATTTGGTAAAACATTTTATTGGTACGAGGAGTTAAATGAAATTAATGAGATAATCTGGACAGAAAATCATCAGATCTTATATCATTCTGCTGAATTACTCGTCGGGCAGCTTTATCCTAATGATACTTTCACGGTATCGGGGATGACTGGGGATGATCATGTAGCTCATGCCACACCGCTTATCAAAAAATGGCTGGATGTGCGAGGGCAAATAGGATTTACGGAATGGCATTCGAATACGTACCTCAGGTTCGATATTGCAGCGCTTCTTAATCTCGTGGACTTCGCGATGGACCCAGAAATTGTCTATAAATCAGCTATGGTTTTAGATCAAATAGCCTTTGGTTTTGCAAATAATTATTTTCAAGGGATCTATGCTACATCTCATGGAAGGGCATATGATCGGTCTAAAGTTGGGGAATCGCAATTCTCTAAAGCAGATCGGGATGGCACGACCGAAGCAGCTTGGATCATGCTAGGAATTGGAGAACATAGTTCTTCAGATATTAATAAAGCAGCATCGGCTCTAGCTACCAGCGACCATTATGCACCACCACCTGTCTTAGAGGTTATCGCCAATGATACGCGCTTATACCATGAGCATAAAGAACGAAATAGCATTTATCTAGATGAAGGTCCCAGCTATAATTTAACTTATACTGAGGAAGACTTAATGTTTTGGTGGTCAATGTCCGCACCAATGGCACCGCAAGTAATAGAAGCCTCTTTCGACTTCATAGAGAAATATAACGTTGATCCATGGACTATAATGGGGCCTCAACTCCTTATGGATTTTATGAAGGTCTCTGCATTCTTACATGGGCAAAGCCTGAGTGAATACAGTGAATCATTAAAACTTATCACAGAAGGAGTGGCCTTGGAAGCGGCGAATATTTACACGTACCGTACACCATATTATCAACTCTCAGGGGCGCAAGATCACCAAAAGGGTATGGATAGCATGCAGGAACATATCTGGCAAGCGAGTTTAGACAATGAAACATTCATTTATACAAATTCACCAGGAGGAATCACAAAAGATTTTGAACAACTATGGTGTGGGGGATGGATGCCTCGCGCTACATTACACAAAAATCTGGGTGTTGTTCAATATGATCGAGAAACTATGCCTCTGGAAGGTGAGCTCCTTATTTTCCTATTAAACCTCTTCACAGGCAATAAGTTCTATCAACATGCCTATTTTCCACGTTGGGCTTTTGACGAAGTGCGATATAGTGGTAAATGGACTTTTGGTGTAAAAAATAACAGCTATATCGCATTATATTCCTATGAGCCTACTTGGTGGGAGAATAATTACGAGTTACGAGTTAAAGGATATAAAAACTGTTGGATAGTAGAGTTGGGTAGTATTGAGAATTATAGCTCATTTGATGAGTTTGTTATGGCTATTCAACAGGCGCCCATTGTAGTAGCCCCACAGGCTATAGGTTATAATGTACAGTATACTTCACCTTCACAGGGCGTAGTGAATGTGGCATGGGATGGGCCAATGCAAGTAAATGGTTCAAATGTCGATCTAGGCCCCTACCCTCGCTATGATAATGCATATTGCTACCAAGAATTTGGTACCGAACAGACAATAATAGAGCTTGGTAACCAGAGACTGAGTTTGTTTTTTCATAACAGTTCGAGGATATTTCAAGAGTGGTGATCAGATATGAACCTTTGGCGAATGATTAAGTCAGGCATCAAAGGCAGTATAATGGTTGCTATTGGGCTTTGGGTTACCAGCATAGGAATTGGACGGTTAATAACAAATTTGGTTTTTGGACCTCTGGCCTTTTTTTTCATTGCTATTTCGGGTTCGATTGTATTTGAAACACTCCGAATTTCAGAGGATGAGAGTTCAAAGATATTAAAGGGGCTGATCGTGTTTGGAGCGATGTTCATTACTGGTTGTAGTCTTACAATTTATAATATGCTATGCTATAATTTAGACTTTTTAGTAATGGTTTTTGTTACGGTTACCGGTTTAATTTGGTTTTTTTTGAGTTATTATGGAGTTCAGTCGAAAATTGGTAATTATATCGAGGAGATTATTATAAGTCTCGCATTTACACTAGGGATTTTCTATGGTGCTTTATTAAATTATTATATAATTCCAATTTATATCTACTTTTTCTTTCTGACTGCCATTTTTCTGCAGTTGTCACGGGAATTAGTGAAGAAGTTCAATGATAGAGAGAGTGAAGAAGAAAACTCAAACTATGAAACCATCAAAATAGCACTCACCTTTCAAATTATAGCTTTAATCTTTTTTATCCTTCCCTTAGTTACTACCATAAGTAACCTTATCCTTTATCTTTACATTATGCTTATAGGATTGATTTTCATTGGTTTGGCGATCTTTCTTACTGTTAAAAGTGTGTTAGAAACAAGAAAAATTAAAAAGATTGGTTTATTGCTAAAAATTGGTATTCTTATTGAGTTAATTGCATTTACTCTGGCAAATTAAGTGTGATAAGTAGAAGATCTGATAATTCTTTCAGCTGGAGATACTTGATTGATTCCTGAATATATTCGTGTTTCAGTTGGAACTGCGACCGTTCTTGGTTTAAGGCAAATGCAGATGGATGCCGTTCCAACAACCGCTTATTTAATGTTGTATACTGAGGAACGGTGTCGTGGGAACTGTGGATTTTGTCCTCAAGCAAGGGAAAGCAAAGCTAGGAGTGATGCTTTATCAAGGATTTACTGGCCAAAATTTAAACTTCTAGAAGTACAACAGGCCTTTGAAAACCTAAAAAGAAAAGAGAGTTTTAAACGAATTTGTATCCAAGGTATTAACTATGCAGGGTTTTTTGAAGATTTAATCGGAACCATAAAAGCTTTACGAGGCACGGAGAAGTCCATTTCGGTATCAGTTCAACCTTTGAAAGTGACGCAAATGAGAAAGTTAAGGGAATTGGGGGTAGAACGGATCGGTATCCCTTTTGATGCCGCGACTAAGGACATTTTTCATAAGGTTAAAGGTAAAGGAGCTAAAGGACCATATAAGTGGGAGAATTATTTTGAGACTATTAAGGAAGCACAACGGATTTTTGGGCATCGGAATGTTAGTACGCATTTGATAATTGGGTTAGGGGAGACCGACTACGAAGCAATCAAATTCATGCAGGAAATAATGGATGCTGGAGTTTTAGTAGCACTTTTTACATTCACACCAGTTAAAGGTACTACTTTTGAAAATATACCTCGCCCACATCTGTTTAAATATCGGAAAATGCAATTAGCAAGATATTTTATTTTAAAAGAGAGGCGACGATTAGAAAATTTCAAATTTGATGATAAGGGAACGCTGATAAGTTTTAACACACCAAAAGAAGATCTCAAAACTTTAATAAAGATGGGCATCCCTTTTCTAACAAGCGGATGCCCAGGGTGCAATAGACCCTATTATAATGAACGTCCAGGTGAGACCTTATTTAACTATCCGAGACCTTTATTGAATTCGGAGATTGAAGAAATAATAAAGCTTTTAGAGGAGCATGCCGATGACTTCGTGGCGTTTAATTGATCTAGAGATCCATAATGGATATACAAATATGGCAATTGATGAAGCCATATTACAAGCACGAATAGAAGAACGCGTTCCCAATACATTTCGCTTATATCGGTGGCACCCTTCTTGTGCTACTATTGGGAAAAATCAATCAATGGAACACGAGGTGGATATCGAAGCATGCAAAAAATTAGGCATGGACTTTGTTCGCCGAATTACAGGAGGCGGAGCAGTTTATCATGATTTTCTAGGGGAAGTTACATATTCGATTGTTGCAAAAAGAGAAAATTTCCTTCCAATGAATATTGACGAGACATTTCGCATCTTGTGTAAGGGACTTATTATCGCACTCGGAGATTTCGGATTAACTGCAGAGCATGGCTTGCATCATTGTCCATCTATTTTTGTGAAAGGACGAAAAATTTCAGGGAATGCCCAAACTATCAGAAAGGGCGTGGTCCTCCAACATGGAACGGTCCTTTTGAGATACGATCCTGAATTGATGTATTCCGTCCTTCGCGTGAAGAGGGTAGGAAAAAAGCCAAAAGTGGTTAGTTCAGTCTATCAAAAAGTCACCACACTTCAACAAGAATCAAAACAGGAATATGATTATGAAACGGTGAAAAATGCGCTAATTCAAGGCTATGAAAGAGCATTAAACACTTCTTTTAAATTGGAGACTCTATCAGATCATGAGATAACCACCATGGAACAATTAATTGTTGAGAAATATAGAACTGATGAATGGAATTTTAAACTATAACTCGATTAGGGAATTATATGAATGTAAGTTCTCAAATATTACAATATATTGAAGAAGACGAATCGGGAAAGCAAGCCACGCAGTTCCTTTTAAATTGTGATGAGAAAACTTTTTCCGAACTTTTATCTACAGCTTGGGACGTTCGACAAAAGAATTTCGAGCCGATCCTGAATTGTTTTTATCCGGGGAAAGATTTCCCAGCAATTTCCATCACGGGAACTCAATGTGCGCTCCAATGCAAGCATTGCAATAAGCATTATTTATCACTTATGATTCAGGCGGAAACTCCTACAAAATTATGGAAAGTCTGTAAAAAATTAGATGATGAAGGGAGAATTGGCTGCTTAATAAGTGGTGGATATAATGAACAAGCCATGTTACCATTTCCCAAGTTCATTCCAACCTTAAAAAAGATTAAAGAAGAAACGAATTTAATATTGAATGTTCATACGGGGCTAGTAAATGAAGAGATAGCGTTGGAATTGGGGGATATTGGAATTGACATCGTTTCTTTTGACATTGTAGGGGATGAACGAACGATTCAAGAAATATATGGATTAAATAAAACACCTAAAGATTATCTTCAATCTTTAAAATTCCTAAAACATTCAAAAATCCCTTCCATTGTCCCTCATTTGTGTGTTGGATTAAATAAAGGAGTTTTGTCTGGTGAGATCAGGGCATTGAAACTCATCAAGAGTATTGAGCCCTCCTTGATTGTATTACTCGGTTTAATACCTACAGTGAATACCCCACTACAAGATATACCTCCTACAGCTGAACAACTTGCGAAAATTATTGCAACCACCCGAATTTTATTTCCAACAACTCCCTTGTCGTTAGGGTGCATGCGTCCTGGTAAAAAAGTTAGGAATCAAATCGATCATTATGCCATTCAGGCGGGTATTAATCGGATTGAGATTCCCACTAAAAAAGCAATGCGGTTTGCAGCTCAACAAGGCCTTTCCATTCAAAAATTCAATTCTTGTTGTGCGGTCCCATTACATTTTTTGTAAAAAATCTTTTTTAATTGAGTTATCATTAAGATATTATCGTTGAATTAAAAAGGCAGATAAGAATGAAGATTCTATTGGTTAACCCTGCAGGGCACGTGTCTAAGTATAAAAAGCACCCGGTAATCAATTTTACAGCCATTCCTTTAGGGTTAGCGTATGTTGCAGCAACGTTAGAAGAAGATGGGCATGATGTCAAAGCGTTAGATGCAGCTTGTTTTCAAATTTCTCCTGAAGAATCTAAAAAATGGATTAAAAAATTCAATCCAGATTTGGTGGGGCTTCAAGCATTTACACCGGGCGTGAATTATGCTGTAGATTATGCAGATGCCGTGAAAGAAGTGGCGCCTAATGCCAAAGTTATGATAGGAGGGCCTCATCCGACCTTTATGCCCGATCAGACCCTTACTTATACAACTAGCATAGATTTTTGTATTAGAGGAGAGGGGGAGTACACGTCCGTCCGATTGGCGAAAGCTATCGAAAAAGGGACTTCTCTGAAGGATATTAAAGGGGTATCATTTCGCCATAATGGCACGATCCATCACAATCCGGACGCGCCACTGATAGAGGACTTAGATGCACTCCCCTTCCCAGCTCGACATCTATTTCCAGTTCAACATTATAGGTTTTTTGGGTCCCGGTTCAGAGGTGCGAGTTTCATCAGTAGTCGGGGTTGCCCATTCCAATGCTCATTTTGTTCAGAGGCAGCTCTCTTTCGGCATCGTTGGCGCCCTAGAAGTGCTATGAATGTTGTTGATGAAATCGAATACATTGAGAGCAAGTGGAAAAAATCAATTATTGGGTTCATGGATGATTGTTTTGCCCTGAGTAAGAAACGCGTGTGGGAAATCTGCGATGAAATGAAGAAACGGAAGGTTGATTGTGCTTGGGGTTGTGCCATGCGAGTGGACATACCGGATTTTAACATGCTTAATAAAATGTCACGGCACGGGTGTGGGATGATTTACTTTGGGGTCGAATCAGGTAACCAGCAAATTCTTAATAATGTTAAAAAAGGTACCTCAGTGGAACAAACGCGTAAAGTTTTCAAGTGGTGCCGGCAACTCGGCATTGATACGATTGCTTCGCTCGCATTCGGATTTCCCGGCGAAACGAAGCGAAGTGTAATGGAAACCATCCAATTCGTCATTGATTTAAAGCCATCATTTGTTGTATTTGCCTCTGCTACGCCGTATCCTGGGACTCCCTTCTTCGACCAAGCTCTCAAGGATGGTTTGATAAAGGAAATTCCTCAGGATTGGTCCCGTTTCACGCTCGTAGACCCAGTGCTCGAATTAACTCACATTACTAAGGATGAATTGAAGCTAATGCTCTTTTATGCCTATCGCAAATTCCACATGCGGATACAATATCTGATCGATAGGCTTTGGTTTGAAATACGGCTTGGGCTGAAATTATACGGACCCTTTCAAACAGCAATTCAATTTATGGACGCCGTGCTTCCATGGTTACGCTGGATGAAAAAATATGGAGTATTAGCTCAATTGCTTCCAAAGGACCCATTGGATGAAAAAGAATACTTTCATCGCGTTTATTTCGCCAAAAAGAAGAGAAAAGAAGCCTTACATCAAAAGGATATAGCCTAATCTCATCAAGTTTTAAACCAAATCCACATACTTTGTTGAATAAAACGGAAACTGGCTAGATGTTTCGTTAAATGTCTTAGTTTTTTTAATTGAACTTATAAATGACCTCCATTATTATTCAGATAGGGAAATAAATAAAACAAAAATAATAATTAACAGTAAGAGTTATTATCGATAATTCATAAAAAGAGATAACCTAAAAGTGTAAAGAAGTGGGTTAAATTGCTCCGGCAGGTCATCGTTTTATTAGGAAAAACCCCAATTTTTAAAAGGGGATATGGAAAATCTTTATCTTGGGAAGCTCTGAGCCCCATTCTTAACTCCTTAACAGACTTTTTGCAACAATCCACTGAGGATATTGTTGAATTCATGAATATCGTTAATATGAAAGTATGCTATGCTACTTCCAAATATTATAACATCCTTGTCATTTTTGTCACCGATCAGACAGATAAAGAAGAAAATATCAAAGACCAGACTGTCCGAATCCGTGATATATTTATTAATAAATTTTCGGAGTTCGTGCTTCAAGGAAATTATGATACTGAAACTTATGAATCGATTCGTCATAACACGGATGAAGCATTCCGCGAACTTCGCCCAAAAATAGCCTTAATTGGTTTCTCTGGGGTTGGAAAAACTACAATTACGCGGCTAATTCGTGCGGAAGAAATTCCAATGAAGCATATTCCAACCATTACGGGGGATGTTGCTGCAATCAAAGTTGGGTCGCTTCACATGTACCTGTGGGATTTTGCAGGGCAAGAACAGTTCTCATTTATTTGGTCTCGATTTGTAAAAGGGTCTGACGCAATTATTTTAGTAGTAGATTCAACGGATCATAACTTGAAGGAGTCGAAATTTTTTGTTGATCTCATCAAGAAGGAGGCACCAAAAGCTCGAGTAGCCATTGTCGCTAATAAACAAGATCTTCCAGGAGCCTTAACTCCAGAACAAATAGCAAATCATTTAGGTTACAGAACCTATCCGCTGATTGCGATTGATCCAAACCAACGAGGCGCGATGTTAAATATTGTCGCAGAGGTAGTGGAGGTTACTGCAGGCGTAACATCTTTAATCCAACCAATGCTTGAACGAGAAAGTCTCGTTGAAGCTGCTGAAAGTGCCATTATGCAAGGAAATCTATTAAAGGCGTCTGAAATCTACAAGCACATTGCAGAATTGTCAGAGAACCTAGGTGAAGACGATATGGCGAATGTTTTCGGCGAGCAGTCAAAATTATTAGCGCGTCAAGTTCAAGCAGCAGCCCAACAGGTCCAAGATTCGAGAATGACTAAACCGGTTGCAGCAGAAGCTGCGCCGCGGGTTGAACTCCCAATGGGCACACCTGAAGCTGCCCCTGCGAGCTCCTCCTCAATTGAAATTCCTTCAATAGGGGGAGGACCAATCGCTCCTGAGCAAGCTACACCAGCTGCGACTTCTTCGGCGGCTTCAGGAGGAGAGGTACAAGCTGATATAGGCAAATTAGAACGGGAGCTGTCTCAAATCAACACGAAAATAACGGACCTGAAGAAAGAAGCGCAGGAAATGAGTCAGGAGGACTTTGAGAAAGAAATGATTCAATTTGAGAACCGAAAAAATGAAATTAATAAGAAAATTATGGAACTTCGGATGGAACTCATAAAAAAATTAGCCGTATAGAGGATTAAATTAAAATGGGAAAAGATATTGAAGATATGATTTCAGATCTTGATAAGAAGCAACAGAGCGCTGCCTCAATTAAGGATGAAGTAAAAAGATTAACCCAATTAACAAACGAACAAAGAGAAAAAATAACAAAATTGCAAGCTAAATTAAACGACCAACAAAAGAAATTGGATGAAATGGTTGAAGTGCCTACAGATGTCATGGAACTGAAGGTAATAATTGGTCGGCAGAGGGCAGAAATCGAGGCCTATGAAGATAAAATAAGTGATCGAGATTGGCGAATAAATGAACTAGAATCTGAATTAGGAATGGTGAAAAAACAACGGGAAGAACTGCGAACTAAATTAAATGATCTTCGAAAAAGGATTGGTGAATCAGGTAGTATTGTTGAGGACTATGAAAACAAAATAAAAGAACTAGAAATAGAATTACAAACAACAAGAGAATTTTTAGAAGAAATGGGAGTCACAAAAGGTGATATAGGAGAATTAAGAATCAAATTAGGGCAAATTGATGCGCGAATCCTAGAAAAAGAAAAAATTATCGAAAAACTCGAGGGGCAATTGAAACAACGGGAAGATCGTGAAATTAAATTACTAGCGGATATGGAAAAAATGCAAGCCTCGATGGCAAATATTGAGTCAGAGATAAAAAATGCCGTTTCTGCAAAAGAGGCCGAATTACGATCAGAAATGGTCAGAATTCAAACCGAATTAAATGAGAAAAAAGTCGGATTTGCTAAATTAGAGACAGAATTAACATCCAAAGAGATGGAGATTAATAATCTTAAAGCAAAATTAGAAAAAGCAGGAACTGTGGATGCAGCTAAACAGGTAAACCTTGAACAAGTTGAAAAGATGCAAGCTCATATTCAAAAATTACAGAAAATGTTAGAAATGGAACCAATGTTCAAAATTTATTTTATTCTACAAGAGGCAAAATCTATAGACATACCAGCTCTGGCTAAAGCAATAGGGCAATCAATTGGTCAAGCCCGAAGGCTCGCCTTTCGGTTAGAAAAAGAAGGATTAATCAAAATCGAAGGGGAAACTTGTAAGTTTCCAGTTGGTTTGTAATCTATACTATGCAATGCTCTCGAGATCATCCCAAAACCACTATTTTTTATTAAATTTTTATCAATTACTTTAGCAATCTCATTAATTTTTGAAGGAAATGTTAATGCCTTAAGTTTTTAAGATAAATTTTTTAAAAAACAATTACACTTTATATTTAATTTCAATGGTTAATTGCTAATGAAATTCTAAAGTTTTAAGCGTGATTTGAATGCCAGTGGGAATATTATTGATTCGGTGGGACGATAAACTTGGAACGAGTTTAGTTGCAAAATACCCAGAAAAGTTCAAGTTTCCCTCAAAAATTTTAATGAACATTTATTCGCAGCATCGAGCACAATCTACTGACCCAAGTTTTGTTACGTTAACTCTTACGAACATCAAAATTTCGAGTTTTTTCTCTGGAATGGACGAAAATTTTATTGGAGCTTCAAATTATATTATTGCACTCGTGCTTCGCCGAGATGAAAAGCCGCATCTATTTCGTGAAATTTTAAAGAGAGCAGCAGCAAAAATTTTGAAGAATGTGGAGAAGGTAGATACGGACACCTTAAAACCGGTCTTTCTTGAGATGCGGAATATATCGCGGTAGATGGAAAAAAGAGAAAAATTTAGTAATGAAGTGAATTAAATGGACGATAGCAAACTTAGTGATGAAATTGAACGATTAAAAAAAATGTCCAAGGAGTATTGGAACCAAAAAGAAGAATATAAGAAAAAGGTCAAATTCCTTCAAGATCAAATATTTAAAGTCTTAGAGCGGCACAAATTTATTACAGTACAAGCAATGGAAAAAACTATTTTGCTTTCAAAACTAGTGGATGAGATGATTTCAAACGCAAAGGAACAATTATTAATTATTACACCTTATATGGACGTTGAATATACAGGAAAGTTGATGGATAGCGCAACAGCATCTTCAGAATTGAAAATCATTATGGTTACAAAGGAAAGCCATCAAATAAAAGAAAAGGATATTCAAAAAGCATTTAAACTATTAAAGGGTTTCGATAAGATTCAGCATGTCACGAATGTTTTTACAAGCGGATTTGTGATTGTCAAGGATAAGGAAGAGGTTTTAATATCTTCGGGGGGGCTATCGAAAGATCACCTGGATAGCCTGTTCAATATTGGTATGTTTTCCAAAGAAACGGATGATGTCAATCTCATGGTTAAATTTTTCAAGGCTCACGTCCCTACATTTATGGAAGTATAATGTTTTGTCAAAAAACCGTGTAATCAATTATTTTTACCAAATAAATTAAATAGGTATTTTTGTGAATAAATTCAATTAGTTTATTTTTGATGATATAGAATGAATAAAAGAATCGGCATCACTGCAATGGGTTTTTATTTTCCGCAACGTTACATTTCTCTGGAGGAGTTACTTCGGGCGAGAGGTGAGGACCCAACAAGAGCGACTAAGGGGTTGGGAGTGCAGCGGATGGCCGTGCTAGCGAGCAATGAAGATAGCGTGACCATGGCTGCAAACGCTATTGAAGCATTAGATTGTTCAAAAGAAAAAATCGGTAAGGTTATATTTGCAACTGAGTGCGGACTTGATTGTGCCAAAGACAACTCTTCCTATATTCATGAATTATTAGGATTGCCTGAGAACTGTGAGGCATATGACGTCAAGGCAGCTTGTGCAGCTAGCACGTATGCGTTGTGGCAGGTGATTGACTGGATTCTGAGTGGCAGGGGTAGGGGAAAGCTCGGTTTGATAGTATGTTCGGATAAGGCGATGTATGAATATAAAACGGGGGCTGAGATTACAGGTGGTGCTGGTGCTGTGGCCCTGCTCGTGGGTGAGAATCCCGATATAATAAGTTTTGATCTCGAAATGGGCGATTATAAGAGTAACGTCAGGGATTTCTGGAAGCCACTTGACAGCGAATACGCAATAGTTGCCGGAAATGGTAAGCGAAGCATTAAGAGCTATCTTGATGCCTTATCTCCTTCTTTTAAAAATTACCTCATAAATGGTGGAAAGAGGGATTTTGATTACCTCGTTTTTCACACACCATATGCAAAAATGGTTTGCAAGGCCTTCGACGCGCTTACCAATTTAGTACCTGAAATAAATGGAAAATTTGATTCAATGACTGCTGATTCCTTGAGGGCGCCTGCTCTGGTCGGCAATATTTACAATGGCTCGCTATATTTAGCGTTAGCAAGCCTTCTGGAAATCAATGGGGTTTCTGCTAGAGGAAAAAAAATCGGGTTTTACTCATTCGGAAGTGGAAGTAGCTCAAAATTCTTTAGAGGGATCGTGAGCCCTGAGTTCAATAATGATTTCGGCTTATTCCAGCAATTAGAACACATGGAGAAATTATCCCCTCGAGAATATGAGCAGTTAATGCGTGGAGAAATATATATTAAAGAAAGTAAGGGATTTTTACTGAACGGCGTGGACGAGCAAGGATATAGGTACTACCTTCAAAAAAAGTAGAAATTTTTTTGAAAAAAATTGTATAATCAACCATATACATTGTAAAACGTTTCTTTTAGGACATTAAGGTGTTCGATGAGGACTGAATTTGATTTTGTGCCATTAATGTAGCTTTCGAGAATCAAATTGATGAGATATTCCGGAAAAACGATTTTTACGGCAATATCGCTACGTAGAAGATAGACTTCTTGGCCAGTTTTTCCGCGAAGCACGTTTATAATTTTTTCATCCCAGAGCCATTTCAAGATGCCATCTAAATTCTCAATTTCATTTCTCAATTGATCCAGTTCTTCCTTTTTTAGGGGATTTTGTTCTAATTTCTGGATTACACTGGCAGCATCCATATCTGTCAGGACTCTCAGGATCACTTCTTGATCTTCCGGTGTAGGGCTGTAGTTCTCGAAAAAAGTTCTAACATCAGAGAGGTATTCATCAGAGATGTATCCTGGGTATTTCCCTGCTTTAGCTCCACTGACAATTTCTAAAGGGGGAACACGGGTTGCAAAGATATCCCCTACTAGGAAAACTAGAGGACTTGGAAGTTCTTTCAGTGTCGACTCAACAATGAGACCCATTTTAATCATTGAATGTAAGATGGCATCAATATCAATATCTTCTTTGGCCAGCTTCTCCTTTAGCCAGGAATATAATTCAGATTTCGTTGCACTGCCATCTTCAATTAACCTATCAAGTATCATTTTTTTAGTGGAATCCAAGAAGGTAAGGGCCACCTGCTGTTCTCGAGTCATCTTTGGGTAGGTTATTATCTTCTTGTAGATATCGGGGAGCATTGTCAAATATCGGCGATATTCCAAGTTACTAATAATGGTCCGAACACTATCGGTCAGCACATCTTCATAATCCTCGGCATCTTCGTCGATTGAGAGTAATAGACCAATGTAATAATTCGATTCCATCCCAGTAAAGTAGCTTGCAATATTTAAATCGGCAATGGAAATTGCGAGAAACCCTTTTTCACCTTCAAAGGCATGAGCTGTGTAGATCTGCATTGTAGCTTTGTCATCAACTGTTATATCATCAGGATATCTTGCTACAATTTTCATTCCGGCTTTTTCATCAAAACGATATATTAGTATTCCAAACGGCATTTTACTCAATCCTAATTTTTATGTTTGTATTATCCTCCAAGATTCTTCAAAATCTCTTTTTGTTCTTTTAGAGTCAGTTTTTGCATGTCCTTGATTAATGATTCTTTCTCTTCGGCACTTAATCCTTCAATTTTATTGAGTGCTTTTCGAATTTCTTCGATATCCATTGGTTTTTCCTTGACCTCTTTCTCTTTTTCCTTTTCTTTTATTTTTTCTTTCTTTGGTTCCTTGACTTTCTTCGGGGCAGCAAATGGTTTCACCCCAATCATATCAAGGAGGCGCTGGCGCTCTTCCGCTGGGATGACCATCGCTTCGAGGTATTTATCAGCGTCGAAGGGAGTCATAGATTGCAGGGTATTCATAATTTCTTCCGCTTGGGAATAAGAAATTTCCATACCTTTCATATCACCGAGCACTTGAGCGAAGTTGATTACTTCGAGGCGTTCCTTCTCGATCAAACCCGCGATAATCAGGAGACGGCGGGTTGCCTCCGGGGGTACCTTCATTTCACCCAAGTAGCGCTCGGCGTCCTCGGCTGACATCGTTCTTAGGGTGTTAATTATGGTCTCGGCCTCGGACGTGGTCATTCGCGTTCTCAGAATGGCGGTCATTTCCGAAGCAAAGAGAACCACTTCAGGGCGGACCAATTTTGGTGGTTTAATGCCAATTATATGCCAATTATCTGCGAAAAGCTTGCTAAACATTGATTCACGATCTATTATATCGCGGAATGGTAGTTCCACTTCACGTCCTTTCTTGATCCGCTTCTTGGCGATTTCGATCGCTTTTATCTCTCTTGGTAATAACATCCACTTGGCTTTTCGATAAGCGTATGCGCCAGCCACTGCCGCTAATCCAATCATAACAATGATGAAAATGGGATGTTCCCAAATGGGTTTAATGAATGCTATTAAAGTTATGTTAGAAGTCCTGTAATTTGGATCTATGGGAGTCGCGTTGAGTATAATATCATATGATTCTTGCATGTTGAGGGAACCCGTGTCAATGTTTGCGGTGTAATGCCCGGGAACTCCCGTTGGGGAAAAAGTTCCCGATGCAACAGTGAATCCCGCATCATTTTTAATCGTAAATGTTATGGTCCCTTCAATTGATTCATTGTAATAATACGGAGCTTTTGAACGCCATAATAGGTGGACCTCAATTTTTTGAGATCCAAATTTCCATATTTGGAAAGAAATAGACTCTGGATCAACGGGATCAATGATTGATTCTGCTTGAATTACCGTGAAATTCATTATGTAGGATGCCATGGCAAAGTTGGTGCGATTGGCCGTGATATTTATGAGGTAAGTATTGACATTGGCCGTTGTCTGAATATCAATTTTATAAATTCCACTTGGCACTTGAGTTGTATCAAGTGTAGCACGTCCGCCGATGCTTCGCCAGCCAGAGATATTAAAACTCGCCAGAGGTATATAGCCAATTTTAGTGTAACCTTCTAGGTATGTTTCCGTGTCATCCTTATAGTAGAATTTCAATGAATAATTTTCGCGGAACATCGCATTTAAATTACTATCTCCTAGGTTCTCATCAAGTGGATTTTCCATCACAATCGTTGTATTGATCAGCCGAACTTCTACCGTGTAGTTAATATAAGTTAATTCGTGGTTCGTTTTATTTAATTCAATGGTTAAAACGTGGAAGCCTAGCCCAAGCACGTTGGAATCTACAAAGAGATTTATTTCTCCTGGAACGCCCGTGGAAACTGCCCATTTATTTGCTCCCATCGGGCCAGGCACGTTCGTTATGTTTAATTCTTGAATCCGAACGATGACGGGTTCGCCACTATATGAATTTGTGAAATTCAGTAATAATCGGACGTAGGCCGTGATGGGGCACGAAAGGAGCGGTTCTACTAAGGTGACATTTATTGGAACAGGAAGTACGGTAAAATTCAAGGTGCCTTGGGTCAGAAGATAAATCCGTTGATAGGTTTCTAGGGTAGCATTCACCTTAATGGAGTAATTCCCTACAACATCATCAAAAAGTCCAGTATTGATTTGAATCCAGAATATTCCTCGATAAGATTCGTTTTGTGAGTTGAGCTCATACAAATTAAATACCTGATAATAAAGTGGATCCCATTCTGTGGTGATGAATGCAGCAGAAATTCCTGGATTTTGATCACCAGAATCGAGATCCCACCAGTATAGATAGATATCGATGATTTCCCCATAGAAATAACTGCTGCTCTGGTTAAAGGTTGTGAATTGTGTAAGATTGAAATTGGGCGTTATTGTGGTATTGGCATATGTCCAATTGAAAGTCATTGCCGTTTCGTGGGTTTGAAGTTGTAAATCGACCGTGACTTGTGTTTGACCTGAATCGAGTCGATCGCCTCGCACCTCGATGATAAGAAGATAATCAATGAGTTCCTGAATTACTGGATAGGTCGGAGTTTGATTGAAGAAGAAGGTGAGCTTGTAAAGTCCTATTCCCACAGTTGTTATATTTACGTCACCCCAATACCATGTGTAATTTGTGAATTGTCCCTCCCGAGTACTTATTATGAACTGCACGTTATCGTATTGTCCTACGCTCCCTGTCGGAGACCAATAGCTATTATTTGCGATCAAATTGAAATCTCCGTCAGTTGAATTGAAATGACTTCGATCTCGTAATTCCACTGTTACATTAAAGCTATTTGCTTGTTCAAGGTAAACTGAACTATCCCACTGGATAGTCTTTAAATCAGAATCCAATGGAGTGATGAAAACTGTATGAAAACTGAATGCAACTAACGTTTCAGGTGCAACTGCGGAAATTGTAAAGGTTATTTCTATTTGTGAATTCCAAGTAATATTAGCCCATGTGGTATTCATTAGAATGATCCAACTAGCTGGGGCCCACTCATAATATGTGAAGTAGCCACTCGCATTTGGATTATCCACCGTGACGTTAACATTCGCACCAGGAATACCTGGGAAACCAACAGCTTCTGAATTGTTATAAGTAAATGTAATTGAAATATTATCACCCCAAGGGACAAAGACGGGCGGGTTCTTTAAAATGATTTGGGATACTGATTTCCTGAATGAGATTGTCACAAGGAAAGTATGATTAAGATAGTTGCCTGTTGGGTGGAACAGTGTGATATAGAAGTTGTAGCCAATTGCATTTTCTGCCACTGTACCATTTATGAGAATAACAAAAATTCCCACAGGTGAGCCAGCTATAGTAGTTTCAATTCCATTTATGGTGAAATTTCCGGATTCATATGGTGATCCCGTGTCGCCTTGGACCGAAATATTAGAATTGGGGACTAAAGTCCCACGATCTGTGTCATTGTACAGGACCGTTACATTTACAATATCACCCCACGGCCAGCCTCCTATCGCATCAAGGTAATAAGTGCTATTAATTATCGTTGTATGAGATGTAACTACTTGTTGAATTGAAAAGGGAAGTCCTTTATAGGTGATATTTGTATAATAATCAACATTTAAAGCGTAGGCTTTCACATCTATGATGTATGTTTTTACCTGATTGACCGTATCTTTATTTATATTGAGAATATAGCTCCCATTACCTTGATCCTGTGATACGTAATCTTGCCAATAAGTCCAGTTAGAGGGAGAGGTTATCTCCAATTGCCCACCTGGTATCAACTCACCATCATAATATATACTTTCAGAATCAATAACCTGCCAAACAAGGTTAATTGTTGCATTATCCCCCCAAGGCTGGCTCACAGTGGTTGGATATATGAGGAATGTATTAAGTGCACGTACGCTAAAAGGAATGTTTGAAAAACTAGCTGGACTAAAGTATGCAGAAACAGGTAGCACTTCTAAATCAATGCTATAACTCCCAGTTACATTGGCGGTACTGTTGAATATTGTTATTATGTAATCGGGGCTCTCATCCCAGTATGTCCAATTGTCATCAAGAACCCAGCCAGCTGGGCTTGTTATATTAAAAGTATTAGCAGCTACGGCTTGACCATCATACCAATCACTTTCTGGATCACTTACGATATAATGAACTGTGATATTAACTGGATTCCCATAAGGAACAGGCGCTACTGGATCATAGGTTAGGACAGTTGCCAACTCCCGAATTGTAAATGGCAATCCTAAGACTGAGGCGGGTTCATATTTTGGATTTAAAGTTGCTGCTTGAACATCAATTCTATAATTCTGAACTACATTGACTGTGGTATTAGTAATATCGAGTGTGTATACTCCATTATTGCCAGAAGACGTATAATCTGCCCCGAAGTTCCAACCACTCGGACGAGTCACTGTTAGCGAGCCGCTACTTATCCCCTGATTGTGATACCATAACGATTCTGGATCGCTAACGTTAAATAAAAAGCTAATTGTGACATTATTGCCCCATGGAACGTTAGGAATGGGCGTGTAAGTCAAACGTGTGATGAGAGGACGAATCGTGAAAGGTATGCCAGATACTGTAGAAGTCTGATATATCACATTTCCAGAATCTGCAAAGATGTTAAATATGTAAGTACCCACATCAACTGTAACGGTTCCATTATCTAGAATGAATTGGAATACGCCGTTTTCTCCTGTGACTGTATATTCAACACCAAGTGTCCATGTATTTGAACTATTTGAAAGTGTCCATGTCGTTACATTCAGGCCCAATCCATCAAATAGCACGCTACCTGGATCTGATACATTATAGAAAACGGTAACATTTACTGGATTTCCCCAAGGTTGAGTTTCTGCCGGTGTCCATGAAATTGAAGTGATTAATGCCCGGATCTTGAAGGGTAATCCAGCGAAGCTTGCATTTGAATATTCTGGATTGATTGGATCTCCTAATATATCAAAATAGAAGCTTCCAGTACTATTGTAAATTGAATTCTTAATTGTTAAGAGATAAAAACCATTGCTTCCGCTCATAAGGTATTCATTCCCCTCAGACCATTGTCCAGAGCTATTGGACAAATCCCAGGTCACGTTCAGGCCTAGGCCATCAATGCTACTTGCTGGATCTGATACATTAAAGAAGACTTCGATGCTCACATTATTACCGTAGGGTTGAGTAATGGTGGGATTGTATGTAATGGCCGTAATTAAAGCGCGAATGCTGAAGGGAATGTTGATTAATGAAGCAGGCTCATAGATAGGATTGCCCATTTCTGCAGTCATATCAAAAGAGTAGCTTCCTATAGTAGAATACACATCTTTGATAATGGTGAATGTATAAGCACCTCCCGTACCTGAAACATCATATTCGACACCTTCTGTCCATTGCCCAGAAATGTTTGAAAGAGTCCAGTTGGTTACAGTCAATCCCATCCCATCGTAAAGAACACTTGCAGAATCAGAGACATTCATAAAGATATTAATAGTAATGTTGTTCCCAAACGGTGTTGGGAGAGTTGGGACGTAGGAAATTGCGGTCGTGAGGGCGCGAATCGTGAATGGCACGTTGCTGAAAGTAGCAGAGGAGTATAAACTAGCGATAGGATTTGCTTGAATATCGAACGAATAGGCGCCAATAGTGGCATAAACATTATTTAGTATCGTGAAGTCGAAAACCCCGCTGCCTCCGGTCACGAGATATTGCACGCTTGCGGTCCAAGATCCGCTAGCATTGGATAACTCAAAGGTCGCATCCAAGCCCAAACCATTATATGCACTATCGGGATCGGAAACGTTGTAAAATACTCGAAGATTAGTCACGTTATTGCCAATAGGAACAGGTGAAACTGGGATTATGGAAAGAACAGTGGTGAGGGCCCGGATATTAAATATTATATTATTAGTAATTGCTGAACTATGAATGCTACTACTTGGCGTGGCTTGGATGTTAAAATAAAAATTACCGACGGCATCATATACATTACTCAAGATTGTGAGATCAAAGACACCATCGCTTCCAGATATTAAATATTCGATACCGACGCTCCAAGGTCCACTAATATTGGTTAGAGACCATATAGTTACATTCACTCCCATTCCATCATATAGCACACTTGCGGGATCTGAGATATTAAATAAGATCTGAATTGATACATTATTTCCAAAGGGCGTAGGAACAGCTGGGATGTAAGTTATTGCAGTTGTGAGGGCACGAATCGTGAATGGCACGTTATCAAAGGTAGCAATTTTATAAAGGCCCGACCCTTCATCAGCTTGAATGTCAAACGTTTGGGTGCCGATGGTAGAATATACGTTATTGAAAATGATGAATGTGAATGTCCCATTTGCTCCAATTATTTGGTACTCTGTACCAACGTTCCACGATCCGCTAGCATTAGTGAGAGACCAGGTAGTTACATTTAATCCTGCACCGTTATAGATTAGACTTTCTGGATCCGAAACATTGTAAAACACCTGGATAGTGATATTGTTACCAAAAGGTTGAGGCGTTGCGGGGATGTAAGTCAAAGTGGTTGTTAAGGCACGAATCGTGAAGGAAAGATCATCAAGAGAGACGTTTGTATAACGATTATCTATAGCATTTGCTTGAATATCGAAAGTGTATGTCCCAGTTGTGGAGTAAACATTATTAATAATAGTCAAAATATATGCACCATTACTCCCTATTATATTAAATTCAACACCTGAAGTCCAAGACCCACTACTATTTGAAAGTGTCCATGCACTAACGTCTAATCCCCTATTGTTATAATACAAACTTTCTGGGTCAGAAATATTATAGTATATAGAAAGGGTGACATTATTGCCAAATGGCTCAGGGGTAGTTGGAATATACGTTATAGTTGTGGTTAAACGACGAACTGTAAAGGGTATATTAGTAAATGACGCAGGTTGAAATCGGTTATTGCTTGAATTAACTGTGATATCAAATACAAAGGTACCGATGTTAGCACCATAAACAGTCTCGTTATCTATGGTAATTGTGTAGGATCCAGCAATGCCCGAAATGTTATATTCTACACCTTGAATCCAAACCGTACCATTACTTAAAGTCCACGTTGCTATATCTATTTCTACACCATTCCAATAAAGCGAGGTGGGATCATTTACTGAGTAAGAAATATTAATGTTCACATTATTTCCCCAAGGTACAGGGAGGGGAGATATGTATGTTAAGGTTGTCGTGAGTGCACGAACCGTGAAACTTAAGGAAGTTGTTGCATTCTTGTAAATTTTGTTGATATTATAATATGAAGCCTGGATGGATATAGAATATGAATCAACATCCAAAGTTGTATTGAAGATGGTGATGGTATAACTGCCAAATCCATTATCAGTTACAGAATAATTATTTCCATATGAAAATGGTGATAGCGGACCGCCTGAATTTGAAATCGAGGTGATGTTCAGAAGTGCTCCTGCAATAAAACTTCCATCCCAAGAGCTTGAGCTATCGCTTACATTAAATTGAACGTTAAGTTGGAATGGATTCCCATAAGGAATGGGTGCAGGGATGCCATAAATGAGTATTGTATTGACTTGTCTGACATTAATGCTAAACGAAATTGAACGATTGGTATAGAATGGCTGCCCAGGCCAGCTAAAGTAAGCCGTGAAGGTATAAGTTCCGGTCGTCGGGAGTTTTGATGAATTAATCTCAACTTCATATTGTCCATTCCCTAATTCGCTGATCCAAGCGTAACCAGAAGAATTCCAGGCTTGATTCAACCAATCTCGTAATTCGAATATAACATTGCCGGAAATATTTTCAATGCCTTGACCTCCAGTTATCTCCAAATCGCGCCATTCAAAAGTAACTGATGCATTTTCCCCAAAAGGGATCTGAATTGGTGGCACGTATGACAAATCAGTATTACGTGACCGAACAGGAATGGAAGCTAGAAGTCCCGTCCAATTCTTGTAGTATGGCGCGCCTTCCCATGAAATATCGATATAAACCGAATGTCCGACTTCATTGAGGGTTGTCCAGTATGAAGTATTAATTTCGATGATGTAATAGCCATTTGCAGGTCCATTATATAGGGTCCAATACGTGTTAGGAATATTTGTGACGTTCAATATCACATCCGTAAGGTCTGTGATATCAGAATCATTAATTGGAACTGAATTGAATGTATCGTAATACTGAATGGTGATGTTAGCTAGAGTATTCCATCCTGTAGCTGCTGGAGGTGTGATAGTAACTTGACTATCAATAGACCTGACATTTACAAAGACGTTCAAGGACCGGGGTGTATAAGACCCGCCTGATGCATCCACGCGGATCCGGTGGAACCCACTTGAAGGTGGAGGATGAAGTGTTGTATTAATTGTTATTCCATACAAGCCAGTGCCAGCGTCAACCGTCGTATAATTCCAATATGAGGAATTCCAATATTCCAATCGATCGAGGTCCCATAAATTAAGACCCGTGCCTGGTATGCCAGATCCATCGATTTTTTGGTACGTGACGTTAAAAACAGAATTCTCACCCCAAACAACTGGTTGCGGAAAGGTTACGCCCATCACACTCGTCTGAGCTTCAATAATAAAGGTTATATTCAATATTTGGCTCTGAATATACTGTCCTGCCGAGATATTCATCGATAAGATTGATCGATTTCCCGCAGGTATGCTTGTAAAATTAATCTGTAATAAATAGCGTCCGTCTTCTCCCATTGGATAACTTCCATTATCTCCTGATTCTACCCATCGATTGAGACCGTTAGACCAACCATAGACGGCCATTACATCAGGGAAAAGAGTGGCATTGAAGGGCCAGGTCCAATTGAGTAGGACAGGATCTCCGGAGGTTGTATTCACTATCCCTATACCTGATTCGCTATCAATATAATTAATAGAAATATTGACAATTCCGTTTATCACGTATGCAAGTGGTGCATAGGGGGATGTAAATTGAGAATATCCCTGACGAATTGCGAAGGTAATATTCGCAATTTCTCGAGTGTCATAATTAGTTTTATTGAACCGGATAGAAATATCATAACTTCCAAAATCATTGAGTTTATCGGTTCCCATAAAGATCTTGACTAAATACCATCCGCTTCCTCTATCATTATCCCCTACACCCGTTCCTTCCACGGTATAATTACCAAGAGCTTCTGTAAATGGTGATAATGGAAGATCATTAGGATCAGTTATATTATAAATATTGACTGAGGCAACATCAATTGGAAGCGAATTATCAACATCAGTATACTTCAACCATATAGATATATAGCCACCTTCAGCATAAGGAGTGGAGCCAGGGGGTTGATATTCAAGAAGTGCGGTAATATTCCGCACGTTAAAAGGAATTCGGATTGATTGATTATTATAATAGGAAAGAGAAAACCAAGTTATGTCTATATCGGCATAGTAAGTGCCAGTTAATCCGAGGGAATTTGTGTCAACAGTAATATTGTACCACCCATCACCATAACCAGGGACACCTTCCATCGTATATATCCAATAATTAGCCCCACCAACCTGCGATAGGTTTGAATCGAGAATGATAACTGAAATTGACACGTTACCTGCACTATTTTGCAGTCCGGGGATCTGGGGATTCGTATTATTATTAATTCCAACGGGTGATGTTGAGTTCTTCAAGTCACGATATTGGATTTTGATCGTTGCATTTTGCAAGAAAGGTGTGATATCGGGCGTTTGGTAAATTAAATCAGTATCCCGAGTTTTGATGGTTATTGTGATTGTAGTAGTGGAATTTTGGTAGGCATATTTATAGATATTGACTTGAACTTTTTGGGTTCCAACTGGCCAAGCGGCAGGATCTGTGGTATCAAGTTCAATACTGAAGGATCCATCGCCGTTATCAACCCAATTGTAAGAGAAATTCTGCGTTTCATTAACTGTGATATTGAAAACGGGATACACCTTGTTATAATTCAAATCGATATCCTCAAAGTACACAGTTAAAGAGGTATTTTTGCCCCAAGGAGTTGGATCGGGAATATCATAGGTTACTTGCGTGAAATGGGCGCGCATATCGAATCGAACTATAAGGGATCGATTGATATAACCATTCATATAAATTGAAATATTAGCATAATATGTCCCCATTGAAAATCCAGTAGTATTGAGTTCGACTTGATAATTGCCACTCCCGAGGTCTGTCCAATCTCCTACAAATGATGGATTGCTTTCATTCACTGTGATGGAATTCGCGCCTGGAAGGGGATTTCCATTCTGATTACTCAGACTATCTTCAACAGAAAATGTCAGGTCAATGGTCACATTAGTACCCCAAGCTGCGGGAGATGGGGCGATATAAACGAAGCTCGTGGCGATGGCACGAATAGAAAAGGTACTACTCGTAGAAGCATTGTCATAATTTGCAACACCACTGGCTTTTAAATCAATTAAATAGGTTTGGATCACGCTGAGTTTTGAATTATTGATTATAACCTGATATTCGCCATTACCGATTTCAGTTACAGTATAATCAGTTCCAAAGGTATATCCAGCTGTCGTAATATTTATTTGCGCACCGGTAATGCCTTGTCCATTATAATAGGAACTTAAAGTATCCTTTACCTGATAATGAACCGTAACCGTCACGTTTTCTCCTAAGGGTTGGGCTGGTACAAGATCTGCTACTAGTTCAGTGTATAGATTTCGGACTGAAAAGGATAATGGGGTCGTGGCTGATTGGAACAGCCCGTTTTCGTAGAGGGTGAGTGTCTCTGAATATGCTTGAATGTTTGTAATAGTCCCATTATCAATTATTAGATCATAATCTCCATTTCCGATTTCTGTGATAGAGAATGAATGCCCACCCGTTACATTAAAATGCGAGGTGTTAAGTCCTGCGATCCCGTCCCCATCATACAATTGGCTTGCACTATCATCATAAGTCACATGTATTCTGGCAGTCAAGTCATTTCCATAGGGGATATCTACAATTGGATTTATGGTAATTGAACTAATTAACTTTCGAATTGTCCAAGAAACGGAACGATTATCAGATAAAAATAGCCCTCCTTCTAGAAGAGCAATATATTCCTGATATGTGCCTAAAGTTAAAACTGTTCCATTTAAAACCTCGGCAATATAATTTCCATTTCCAATTTCATTTATGTTAAATGAATGATTCCCAGTCATATTGAAATTTAAAAGGCTCAAACCTGTAATAGGGGCATCATCATACCATTGACTAACCGGATCTGAGTAGAGAACTTGGAAAGAAATAGTGACATTATTGCCATACGGGACAGCGCCGACAGGGTTGATCAGGAGAAGTGAGTATAATTTGCGAACATTTATATCAAGGAATCTTTGAGCGGTTTCATAATTTGTTAAACCGGATGCTTCAATTGTTATTGAGAAAGTGTTAATGGAATTCAAAGTGTTATTATATATAGTGATGATGTAGTCGCCTGTAATAGTGGCGTGTGGATTAACGGTGTAATTTGTTCCGTAACTATATCCCACTGTTGTTATGTTGATTTGTGCGCCGACAATTCCCAATCCATTAAACTTACTATCAGTATCCGTAACTCTATAATGGACGGTTATATTGACATTATTTCCGTAGGGAATATCACTTGGTGGATCATAGGTTAAAGAAGTGATGATTTGGCGAACAGTCAGTTTTATAGCTATTGATTTATTAGCGTAATATGGAATGCCTGTCCAACTGGCATCCAAATTTATAACATAAGTACCAGTCTGTGTAAAAGCAGGTGCACTCGTGTTTACTTCTAAATAAAAAACACCTGCTGTGATTTCATAAATCGAATAATAGCCACTCAAAGATGAATTGACTGAGAAGTAAAGTTGACTAGTGCTATTGGAGATTCCGGTCCCATTCACTCCATCAAGAAAATTAATTGTAATATTGATGGAATCTTTGATCGGAGGCGAATCAGGTGGGACATAAGAGAGTTCAGAAATCCTGGCCCTCACGAATATTGAAATTTGACGTGTCTTTGTTTGGTATCCTCCTTGATTTGCAGTGATGTCCACCTCATATAATGTATCAGGCGTCGCCCAGGTAGTTGCGAAGGTTAAATAATAGTAGCCACTTCCTAAAGATCCATTAAACCAACTTCCACTCTGCCATCCACTCGAAACCTGTACATCTGCCCCGACTATACCGAGATTGCTATCAGTGTCATTATAATATACTTGAATTGTAACATTTTCACCCCAGTCCACTGTTATACTGGTAACATTTGGAGTCAAACTCGCGTGATGGATTATTTCGACAAGAATTTGTTTTGTGGCAACGTCAAAATATGATTTTTCTGCGTACATTGTGAGATTATAAATACCAATTGGTTGAGATGTATTGAGTGAATCAATTTGATAAAAACCTCCTCCAAGCCCAACCATTGTATAATTATTGCTATCTATCCATTCAATTTGGACCGTTGCATCATCTATACCTAATCCATTGTCAGTATCGGTGTATTTCGCTTTAAGAACAAAAGTCTCAGTAGGTAAGATGTTATAGAACTCATCTGTTTGAATGGTTGCAATATCATAAGACTCTAGTTCCGTAGAATGAGTTACGCTGAATAGAGCCCGTTTTAATCCAGCTTCATCAGAATCTGATGCATCAGCAACTGATCGGTTATTCCACCAAACAACTGCTTCATATTCCCCTGCTGATGCATTTGATCCTACCAAGCTAATGTTGGAGAAGTAAAATTGGTTTGTTGATGGCTGCATTACTTCAGAACTCCATAAAGCACCCACAGGATCATAGATTGAGAGGTTTGCGTATCCGGCTGGTGCATTAATTATTGTTGAGTTTATACGCAGTACGTCCCCAATTCGATAGTTAGTTTTAGGGTTGATTGTATCTGTTGGAGTCACATTCGTAACGTAATTTGGCGATGCTGATGTTAAACGCCAATAACCATTAGGTGAATTGGTAATATCTGTCAAATTTATTTGAACATAACCGTCTCCATAGTTACCTCCGATGGCCATATCGATAATGTTTACGGTGGGGTTTTGAGGTTCGTATAACCCAGTGAAATTCCAATCAGAAGGGATGGAAAAATTCAGATAGTGATTCCAGTATCCATTAGGTGTTGAAATTAACGAATACATTTCCCAAGAAGTATTTAATCCATCTTGAATAGTGTATTTAGTGCCTAAAGCACTGGGAGTTAAATCATATAATAAATTACTCTCCTTTAGTGCAAACAAATTAACGTCTGCTCCGAAATCAAGAGTAACTGGTAAATCAGGGATTGGGGGATTCGGAGTGGTGGTCCAGGTAAAAGTTGCAAGGGGTGATGTTTGCCATCTTGTTCCAGGTATTTGAGTGACGTAGCCATTTCCAAATCCATTATCATTAACCGTGAGCCCATTCATCTCAAGATTTACTGTCGAAGGAAGGACTTGCGATATTATATATATTTTTACATTGTCAAACTCAAAGTCGGGACGCGGGAAATCAACGTAACCAATTGAGGCGTCACAATAAAGCCCAATTTCAATTGTTACCGTACTTCCAAAGGGTGTATGGTCTATGGCAGTCATATTTTGGTGTTGCCACACCCCATTTATTCCTCCTAGATCATTATAAGAGTGAGTCCATACCTCCGTGGAATTTACACTAACATAACCACGGAACATTGCAGCGTCTTGTTTCTCTAACTTTGCTCTCCAATCAAATTCGATTCCGGCCCAAACAACAGTGCTCCCCTGAATGGTTATGGTTTGGTTATAAGCGGCGAGATCACCAGCATCAAAATTATATAAAAATCGTCCTTGAACTTTTTGATGGTCTCCTCGAAGCTCAACATGCGCGCAATCATCACCTGCTCCACCGGGTCCCCCATCTGTTGCGATGTAAGCTTGAGGATTATTTGTCCATGACCCACTATCTATTAAATGTTGGGTCCAATTGGTTTCTCCATCATAAAAATCATAGTTTTCAAGATAGGTTCGATTTTGGGTTAAATCATAGACTTGAACATCCATCATGTACCCCTCCCAGTTAGCCGCTAAGGTTGTCGTGCCACTTCCACTCTCGAAAGTTATTGTATTATAATTCAAGGATAGGGATGACATATCCGTTCGATTCGCATATTCGGTGTAATTGAGACCATACCCTATTCCCGTTAAGGAATCATGCTGGAAGACCCCAATTGGAGAATTAGGGGAATTTTGTAAAGTCTTAGGATGTTTGTTGGGGAAAATTGGAATTATCCCTTGAATAATCAAAGTGAAAATAAAAATTGATAGAAAAATAAGTAGAACTCTATGTTTTCTCATCTTTAACAACCCAATGAACTGAAATTTTTTTATTTTAAAATATGATAATTAGATTAAGAATCTTAATAGGTCCAAGTTTGTAAACGCAGAATTATTGTCGGTGAGTTGATACTTTATTAGATAAACCCAATATTAAATTAATCCTTTTAAAAAATTCTCTTTTTAATTAGCAATTTTAATTTATGACATTTTATGACCGTATAAACTCTATTCACAAATATTTGCTTGTAAAAGACGAAATACAGGTTTAATAAAGAAAAAATGTATATTAGGAATAAATTTATAGGAAAGTTAACAAATTAATGGAACTGAAATAAAAAGTTAATTTATTAAACAGAGAATTAATTAGGGAATTAGAATGAAAAATTACTTTCTATTGTTGAGATCTCCTGAAAAAATTATGCCAATCATCCATTGGATCCTTTCGATAATCTTAGGGTTGACTTTAGTGGAAGTTTCAATACGTTTAGAATTAATTCTTTTGAGTTCCATTAGTTTTATTTTGGCGTGGTTTTTTGCAATCGGAATTAATGATTATTATGACGTTGAAATTGATAAAATCACGAATCCGACTCGTCCGTTGGTCACAGAGAGATTAACACCAAGAGATGTTAAAATTTTCTTTATTATTTCAGGAATTTCGTCACTTGCTCTTGCAATTCTTTGCGATCTGCTTAATGCCAAATTCGGAATAACTCTATTGACGGGCATCTATCTGCTTCTCGCAATCTTATACTCAACGCCACCTTTTCGTATAAAGAGCAAGACCCCATTTTCCTCCCTCGTTATCGGTTTAGTAACTAGTGAATGCATTTTGATAGGCGGAGTACTCACTGAAATGACTTTATTATATATTTCATATGCAATAATCCTTGGGTTTTTAGTGACATTCATCAGTGCAGCGAAAGATCTAAAAGACATTGAGGGTGATAAAACAGCAGGAATTCCCACCATTCCGGTAAATTATGGCCCAGAAAAAGCTGCATTAATGTTCCAAGTAATCAATGTGGTGGGATATGGAAGTCTTTTCTTTTTATATTTTCTCCAACCACTTCCTTGGTATTTTGATGTGTATCTAATTATTACCATCATCATAAATTTCCTTTTATTTCAACGCTTTAAAAAAGCGCCCACTCAAGAAAATGGTGGATTAATTTACAAGCTTGGGTTTTCCTTGTACATGATTGGTTCGATTTTAATGATAGTGATTAATTTGTAGATATAGAGGAGTGATAATGGCTTCTGCAAATTGGAAAAAACTTCAAATTAAGGAATTTAATGAAAGGTGGTATTATAAGAAGAATAGATTTGCCTTTTCAAGACGTTTAGATGTCGTTAGCCGAATATTAAGCAAATTTTCCCAAAAGCTTGTCCTTGATGTAGGAACAGCAGATGGTGAAATACCTGTAAAATTGATAAAGAGTGGAAAGTTTGATTCTAAAATTCTGGGAATCGATATTTCTAGGGATTTGATCTACTTAGCGAAGAAAATTACTAAAAAATACAATTTAACAGAGCGTGTCCAATATATAATCGCAGATTCAGAATATTTGCCCTTTCGAGATGCGATTTTTAACTCAATAATCTGTACAGCAGTATTAGAACATTTATTTAATTTGCAGAATTCAATAAATGAAATGTCGAGAGCCTGTAAGGAAAAAAAATTCATAATTATTACAATTCCAAATTTTATGTATCATAATCTTTTGCGGTTTCTAGCCGTTTTAAGATTACGCTATAGAGATTCAGTCAGTGATGCAAAAATAAGGATTGAAAAACTAGAAGAAATTTTATCAGAAAATAAATTGAATACCATTTTTAGACTAAATTTTGTTTTACCCCTACCTAACTTCCTCAATTTCGTAGAAAAATTCCTGGCAAGATTACAAATAAAGGGGTTTCATTTATTGTTAAATCAGTTATTAATTTGTAAGAAAGAATGAATGGTTTGAAAAATAAGATTTTGACAACGTTTTAAAAAGATACTTCTTTGTTGAAGAAGAATGGTTAAGATTCTACTTATAAATCCGATATTTCAAAAAAGCCTGTCATCTCCTTTACCAGATCGGATTGAACGATCAAGAGGGAGATATCCCCCGATAGGATTAGCATATCTAGCTTCAATGTTATTAAGACATAATCATACAACACAAATATATGACGCGGATGTTGAAAAAAAGGGAATTCACGGATTGATAGCCAGATTAAAGAGATTTAAACCAGATATAGTTGGCATAACCACGACATCTTTTACATTCTTACAGGCGAAAATAACAGCTAAAACCGTGCGAATGACACTGCCAGAAGCTAAAGTTTTAGTGGGCGGGCCGCACGTTAGTATTTATCCAGAAGAAGTGTTGAGGAATGAGGAGTTTGATATTGCGGTTAAGGGAGAGGGAGAATATACCGTTGTTGATCTTATTGAGAAGCTAGAAACCAATTCAGACATTAGAACGGTTCAAGGGATTGTTTATCATGAGAATGGTAAGATTCATCAGAATGAGTTGCGCCCACCAATCGAGAATCTTGATGAGTTGCCTTTTCCAGCGAGAAAACTCCTCCCAAATAAAAAATATTATTATCCTTTAGGGAAGAAAAATCCATTTACCACGGTCATTAGCAGCAGGGGTTGTCCTTTTAACTGTATTTTCTGCCTTCGAGCTGCTGGGACACATTTTGGAAGAAAATTCCGGGCGAGGAGTCCGTTGAATATCTGTGAAGAACTGGAACATATTATTTCTAGTTATGATATTAGAGAAATTTTTTTTTATGATGATGTTTTTACTGCAAATCAAAAACGAATAGAAGATTTATGCAGGGAAATAATTAGACGCAAAATTGACATTTCTTGGAATTGTAGGACTCGCGTCGATACTGTTACTCCAAAACTTTTAAAACTTATGAAAGGGGCTGGGTGTGAACGCATTCATTATGGGATTGAATCAGGGGATGAAAATATCCTTAAGAATTTAAGGAAAAATATTACCATTTCACAAATCAGGAATGGCTTTTCATGGACCAAAGCGAATGAAATTGAAACTTTTGCCTATATAATGTTAGGGGCTCCTGGTGAAACATCGAATTCTATCCGAAGAACAATGCAATTATTAAAAAAAATACAGCCCTCGCATGTAGGTTTTTTTATCACGACGCTTTTTCCAGGAACTAATTTATATACATCCGCTTTAGAGGAGAACCTGCTTTCTACTGATGTTTGGAAAGATTTCACGTTAGGAAAAATGAAAGATCAACCGCTACCATATTTAGAAGAGGCCTTCAATGAAGCAGAATTAAAGAATATTTTGAAAAAATGTTATAGAGAATACTATTTTCGATTATCCTATATTTGGAATAGACTTAAAACAATAAAATCCTTTTCTCAATTACTTATAAATCTTAAAGGTTTTTCATTAATCTTAAATATTTAAGTGTTTTAACTTCATATTTTGTATTTCAGTCTAAAAAATTTAAGAATTATGCGTAAGATATTTAGGCCTAATCGAATGTTAATTGCCTTTGAAGATCCTTTCCGGGGTTCGCTTCGAATAGGAATTTCTTTTATGGGAATATTCCTAATTACAGTAGAAAGGGTCATAGTTGTGGTAAAAGAAAAACCGTTAGGCCAAGAGTTATAATTCAATTGTTGAATTAGTGGTTTTCTGAATAAACGCATCCCTGAATTTAAATCTGAGATCCATCTACGGAATAGTAAAGAAGCTAAAAAAGCCAACATTTTATTCACAACATGTCGAATCAAAGAATAATAATTTTTGCGTGTTCCTATTCTGAGTGGAGCAGGTCCTCTATATTGTAGAATTCGGTATAACTCGAAAGGAGGATAAGAACCATCGGCATCTAGAATTATTAAATTATCATATTTTGAGTTTTTAATACCGTCTTTTAAAGAAGCGCCATAACCTTGTTTTTGTGTGTGATTAATTATTT
>JABXJT010000174.1 GCA_013375455.1 Candidatus Helarchaeota archaeon
TTAGCCTCTAAAAAGCTCAGTTCGTCATAAATAGGGATGGTTTCCGCCTGTATTGCCGCCCGATATTCTTCCGTCTTTATGGTTTCCTTGAGGTCTTCCCTTAGATCAATGCACTGGCGTAATAGATCAGTTGCTTCCTCGAAGTTTTCCTGTCTTTCTTTGATATAAGCTAAATGTTGATAACACCGAGATAATCCTAGTTTATCCCCAATTTCTTGATAGAATTTAATTGACTTGTTATAATGCTCTATCGCGGAGGAAAGTTTGCCGCTACGGGCTGTCAGCTCCGCCGCCGCTAAATTGAAGTGCCATAAGGCTAGGTTTGCGGGATCACGGGCTTGAGAAGCTTCTATCCGTTCGAGCTGCGCACTTTTGGTCATTCTTCGCGTTTCATGCGCTAGAGCTTCTTCATAATCATCTTTTAATTTGCCAATTTCGTTAAAGTACTTTTCAGTATCGAAATCACCTTCACCCCGCCTCCCTACCATATGCATCAGGTCACTAATCCTTTGAATGCTCCTCAAACGATTCCTCACCTCACGGGAGTCCTCAGAAGATGCCTTTGCAATCTCTAAATAGGTTTCGATTGCATTTTGCCAATCTTTAATGTTGTAATAGGCAATCCCTTTATTCCATAGGGTACGAATGTAATCTGAGAGATATCCTTTGTCTTTGAAAATCGTCCCCGCTTGATCGAAAGCTTTGAGAGCCTCCTCGTTCTGACCTGATTTTTGGTGTGCAATACCGAGTTCAACCCGTAGATTCGCTGCTACGTTAGATTTTCCATAAGTTGTTCCTTTCAATACTTCAATCCCTTCCTCCAAGAACGCCTTCGCCTCATCATATTTTTGAATGAGGTTGAAAACGTGACCTCCAAATAGCAACGTCTGGGCGTGTTCGAACTTATAATCGGTTTTTTTGAGTAAATTTTTTCGGTCATTTATTTCCTTTAGTGCTTCTTCATACTTGTAATCGCGTGTAAATTGGCGAGCCTTGGACATCAACTCGTCTGCTTTCACCAGGATTTTATCTCGCGGTTTGGGGGGTTCTCTAGGGGGTGGCGGTCCGGTTATCTCCGACTCCGGGGGAGCAATTGCCATTTGTACTGCAGTTTCCTCACCTACAGGAAAGTCAAAGTCTTCAATCGTGGAAAGAACCTCTTGTACAGGCGTATCTCGTAAGGATATTGGCTCTTGCACGGCTAGGTCCATTGGTGGTGGCGCATTTAATTCAAGCCCAGCGGACAAAATATCACGCTTGATCTCGTCACTTTCATCCACGACAAGCTCTACATCCTCTTCTTCTTCTTCCTCTTTCTCTTCTTTCTCTTCATCTGGTGATCCCATTCATCTCAACTCTGGAAATTTTAAATCATGAGTAAATCGTGTAAAAAATTTGTAGACGAACTTCCTAAAAAAAGCATCTTCTAAACTTTTTTATAGCCTAATCCTCAATGTCAAATCAAATAGATACTTTACGAGGTGAATGTTAATGCCCATAATTGCTATTAAGAAAAAAGATAAAGTAAAAGAACCACAAATTGATCCATCCGCTTGGATATCGGAACATGCTGTTGTAATTGGCAATGTTACTATTGGACCAGAAACTGTCGTTTATCAAGGTGCAATAATAAGAGGGGATTTTGCGAAAGTTACCATCGGGGCAAAAAATGTAATTCAAGATGCTGTAGTAATAAACACCGCAGGTGGTTTTAAAACCAAAATCGGAGATAATAATCTCTTTGGCTTCGGTTGCTTATTCCATGGTGCTACTTGTGGGAATAATAACGTTATTGGAATTAAAGCCACAGTCATGACGGGTGTAAAGATCGGCAATGATACGCTCGTGGGTGCTACAGCGTTTGTTAAAATGAATTCTCAGGTCCCAGATGGTCGAAAATGGATTGGTATGGAACTTAAGGGAGACAATAAGGCAGGGGAAATGTGGGAAATCGGACGCCAATCGTGGCGTAAAAACGGAATGTGGCTCAAAGACCAAGAGCCGAAATGCTGAACTATCTTTCAAATCTTTTTTCTTTCTTATAGGGAATATCAATCGGTCTTTATATATAAAAGTTCAATTTTTATCTGTTCGAAAAATGAGGTGAGGGAATTGAATGCCTCAACGAAATACAAGCGAATTCTGATCCTTCACTAAAAGGGATTTTTGTCGGCATATTACTCGATTTTCTGTAGATTTCATTCAAGCGGAGTGTTTATAAGTTGGTTCTTCTCATTAATAATTAGGGTTAGTGGTATCAAATGTCGTGCGTTTTATACTATTTCTAATAAAAAATTCACGTGGTTTGGATTATAACAGTATGGATATGGCTTCAGATTTTGGAGTTTAAATACCTTATTTTTAATTAATCATTAGTGGAAGGTTTAAGAAATGGAATTCGGACGCGATTATGACGATTCACCTGAAGAAGTTGAGGAACCAGACATCGAGCCCATTGGCGAGGAGACTGAGGTCCCGGATGCTTCTGAGGAACCA
>JABXJT010000048.1 GCA_013375455.1 Candidatus Helarchaeota archaeon
CCAAATTTGAAACGGCGATTGAGAAATCTAAGGCAGGAGCTGCGCCGTTGTCAGAGGGAACGGGATGAGTACCGCAACGCATGCCGCAAGCGGGGCATCGATCACCGCCATAAAAAGGTATTTTGGAGGCTCAACAGCGCGGTGAAGCGGATTTGGGAGAATCTTAGTGCCCTCCATGATGAATTGACGCGGCAGATTGCCACCTGCATCCTCGCCGCCTGCGAACACCACCGCGTAAACGTCATTCGCATGGAAGACTTGCGCTGGTCGAAACACTCCAAGAAAACCGACATCAATTACTTCCTCGCCTTGAACCAGATCCACTGGTTCTTCGGGCAGATCCAAGCCCGTATCGCCGACCTCGCCCCCCGCAAGGGCATTTTCGTGGAATGGGTGAAGGCGAAGCATACCTCTAGCCGCTGCTCGAAATGCGGGCATATCGGAATGACGAAGGCAGAGCGCAAGAGGGCGCGCCGAGGAAAGGTATTCAAATGCCCTAAGTGTGGGTTCCAGCTGGATGCTGACCTCAACGCGGCGCGCAACATCCGCGTCGCCCCCATCTCAAAAAACATTCCCCCTTCGCTATATGCGTTGGGTGGCGGGAGTCCGTACATCCCGCCGGCAGGCGAAAGCCTGCCGGCATAAGTTGGCAAACGTCCGAGTTTGTCCAACTTTGTGAATACGGTAATAAATACCGGCTATGAAGTATTAGGAGATAAACCAATAAACAAGCTTATTCCAGAAATGTACCCAATATTTGCTAGAAAATTATCTGATATTGAAAAATTAGGAATTAGCATGCCTATACTCCGATCTTTAATTCATTTTTTCTATTTTCATAGTTATTAATGATTATCTAGGGAATTTATGGATGATAGTTTAAGGAATCCTGATTTTTTAGACTTAAAATCTAGAAATTCATTATTATTTTTTGTTGTAAATTGAATGAATGGTGATGATAAGACAATGGACGCTAAAAATTACGTGATTGATGGTGTCTCATTCGGTGGGCAGCAAGGAGAGAACCCAATAGTCTTAATCGGAAGTATTTTTTATTCCGGGCATCATATAATTACCGATCCAGAAAAGGGTGAATTCCATCGAGAAAAAGCTGAAAAATATATCAAGGATTTTATGAATTACTCTCAAAAATATCGCATTCCGTGCGCTCTAGACGTGGTTGCCGAAACTCCAACAGCAATGATTAAATTTCTAGATTTTACCCTCGATGAATTCGATGGCCCCATCATCTTGGATGGAATCTACGATGCTAGATTAAGAGGAATTCAGCATATCAAGGATCTTGGCGTTCCAGACAGGGTCATATACGATTCCATCTGGAAAAATACCGAAACGGAATTAAAAGCCATAAAAGACGCTGGCATTAAAACAGCGATCCTCTTTGGCTATGATATCGCTGATAGTTCCTCGAGCAAGCGATATTCTGTTATGACTGAGGGAACAAAAAAATATCCCTCGCTGTTAAAACAAGCAGAGCAGGCGGGCATCACCCAAATGTTAGTAGATAATGTAATCACGCATTTCGATAGCGTTGGAGATGTCATTGAAACCAACATCATGTTTAAAAATATGTTTGGGGTTCCCGTAGGTTGCGGACCGGCAAACATCTCCTATTACCTCGACAAGTTTGATAAAGCGATGACCACAAAACAGACACGGGATTCGAGCTTAATCGCGGTTTTATCTCTTTTTTCTGATTTTCTGCTCTTCGGCCCCATCGAACGCGCGAAAACGGCATTTATGAGTGCCTACATTGGAGTTGGAATTAAAAATAGCTTGAAATTTGATTTATTTGATATTTATAAGCGTGAATGAAGGTCTCCTAAAGCATTTGTAAAATTTTAACTCTTTTTTTATTCTTCTTTTTTATCTTTGGATTTTCGTTTGGGAATTATCATATCACGAATGCCTGTAGTAATTCCTTGCATTATTCCTCCCTCAGGGGGGCGAGGCATTAATGATATTGCACTTTTTGCAATATTCACTTTTACACCACTTTGGACAATCTCATTTTTAAAATCTTCAATTGTGGAGACCAATCGTTCGACACTTCTTTCTATGGCGTTTTCAAACCGATTTATAGTATTCGTTGTTGTAGTCGTGAAACCATCAACCGCTTTTACAATAGAATCCGCACCATTCGCTATTTCTCGTGCAGTTTCTCGAATTTCTTCGGTAGCTTGAGTAACCGATTCTGACATTACTTTTGCACTTGCTGTAATATTTTCAGAAGTCCCGCGGATGTCTTCCGTGGCTGATTGTAAGGATTCGTTTATCGTGTTTGCACTAGACACGATGCTATCGGAGGTTTTTTTAATATTTTCAGTTGATTTAAATAAAGAATCCGAAATATTTCGATTGGCTTCTTCGAGAATTCCGACTAAATTATCCCCCAACGAATTTAGATTATGGGTTACCGTATTAATCTTCTCATTAATTTTGGAAAGAATGGGTATGCGCATGAATATAATTCTGTCTCCGTAACTGAAAAACCTTTTCGTTGGATTCTGTAAAATAATTTATATCGAAAAAAGTAGAGTCCTACTTTGCTGGGAATTTGGCTGAATTGCCTCGAATTTAAAAAGAATCCTCATCGACACACTTTTCTATTCTTCTTTTTCATCTTTGGATTGTCGTTTGGGAATTTTCTTTAATCTTTTTTAGGAATCGATTATATTCGTATAGACTTTTTAAAACAAAAGCGGCGCTATCAGGATTTTTAACTATTAATACGTTCTTTTTTTCAAAGATTCTAAAAAGTTTAGAATTGGGATATACATGAGATATAAAGACAACTGGTTTCCTATATTTATTCAATATTTTTATTTGTCTTCTCGCCACAGATTTTTCTGTTGAATCCATTACCTCAATCATCATTTGTTTGATTTGTTTTCCTTCATCATGTTGCGGAAAATATTGTTCCAATAAAGAACGTATTTCTATCACATTCGTTATTACACAATCATACTCATTAGACTCAAGCAATAATTCGAGCAATGTTGGAAAAACTGAAAGATCTTGCGTACCAACTGGATCAAATGGATTTGAATGACTCCAATAATCAGGTAAAATTTCATTTATTTTATTAATTAAACCTTGAGATGGTTTGGCAACGTTTAAACCTGCTTTATCACTGGCATCTGCTGTGAGAACACCCATTCCTCCTGCACCGGGTAAGATCGCCACCCGATTGCCCTCAGGAAGATTAATACAAATAAATGCGCGTATTAAATCTAAAAATTGATTAATATTTTGTGCTCTTAAAATTCCATATTGCTTAAAAGTAGCATTATAAACCTCGTCAGAGCCACTAATCGAGCCTGTATGTGAAGAGGCAGCCTTTATTCCAGGATCCGTAGTCCCAGCTTTTAATATTATAATCGGTTTTTTCGTAACATTTTTTTTACAAATATTAAGAAATTTATTCCGTTTCCTTAAACCTTCTAAGAAGCCGGCTATAATTTTTGTTTCATTATCATTAATAAAATATTCTAAATAATCCTCGAATGATAAACTTGCTTCGTTTCCACTACTAACAAAATATCTAATCCCTACCCCCATGCCTCTCAATTCACTACAAATAACAACTCCTGTTGATCCGCTTTGAGAAATGATAGAGACGTTTCCAGGAAGTGGCGACATGTAACCCATACTTACATTCAATGAAATATTTGCAGACCAGAACCCCATTGTATTTGGACCAACGAATTTCAGATTCCCATTTTCGGCAATTCTGGTAAGTTCCTTTTCGTCTTTTTTCCCTTCTTCATTGGTTTCTCCAAATCCCGCGGGAATTATAATTGCAGTTCTAATAGTATTTTCAATGCATTGTACGATCATGTTTTTTACTACTTTCCTAGGAACAACAATTACGGCTAAATCAATTTTTTCGGATACATTTTCAATTGATGGATATACTTTATAACCAAAAATATCCTTGCCTTCATATTTTTTATTTGGATTTATAGGAAATACTTTACCACGATATCCACAGGCTACAATATTATTCATTATCATTGCTCCAACTTTCCCCTGCTCGTTAGAGGCACCAAAAATTGCAACTGATTGGGGGTTGAAAAGAATATCCAAATAATTTTTCATTTAATCACATTCTATTTTATTTATATTAAAAAAAACCTAATAACTTTAATAAAAAAGATCTTTAAATCAAAAACATGATTCTAGGAAAAACCGTTTAGAATTTAGAAAGTTAAAAGAGATTTTAAAGAAGAGTTGTATGAAAATTGAATGGTATAATCAACCTTGAATTTGATGGTTTAAAGGCAAGAAATTTAGACCAATTAGAAAGATGGAATGATTGGTATTTTGTAGTAAATTTTATGAATAAAGGAAAAGAATATTTTTTAACCCTAACTATTAATGAAGGCACGCTTCTAGGAGGAAATGGTATTAGATTATCACTTTCTTCAGACCCATTTTCGATTAAAACAGAAGAAAATGTTAAAGTTGGAATCAAAGCAGTTAATGAAATTACGATAAACAAAAGACAAGGAAAAAATGCCTTAAAATATACTGAAAATAAAAACTTAATAGTAATAGAAATGGACGATTTAACTGCCCATTGTAAAACCAATGAGTTGAAAATTATATCAAAGAATGAAATTATTAAAGGAGAATTGATTTTTACACCTCGAGGTCCTGTTTTTTGGTGGGGTAATAAAAAAAACGTGCAAAATAAAATAACTGAAAGGTCTGACCTTCGCGGATTTGAATTATTATCAAGCGTTCATGGAAAGATTAACGTCAAGGGGACTGAAATAGAAATCAATGATAGAGGCCTCTTTGAACATCTTTGGATGAATTCATTAGAATTTTTAAAAATTAGACTGGAAGATTGGATATATGCAAATTTTGATCAATTATTTACATTTCTCTGTCACGTTGAATCAAATTCGGATGATGGATCGCCTTACCACTATGAAACTGGGACGATTTATGTGATTGAGGAAAATGATTATTTATTCACAAAAAAAATCGAATTTATGCCAACAAATTGGGTCTATTTAAAAGCAGCACATCGATTTATACCACTAAATCAAAAAATTAGGGTAAAAACTGATAAAGGAACGTTAAAAATGAAAACCACTCTTTCATTGTATCCTCAATTCATAGGAAGACCTAGGCGAATAGAAGATTTGACCATCCATAACATAACGGGCTGGAATTTAATGTTTTATGATGCTCCAATTACAATTGAAGGGAAATTTTTCTATAAAAATGGTAAAACAATTAAACTGACCAATGGGCGTGGATTAAATAACGTGGTAAGAAATTTTCCCCTGTACTAAATTAATATTTATTTGATATTTAAGCTTCTTATTTTTCAAGAGGATCTTCATCGGTATGGGGTTGTAAAATTGCCCACATTCGTTGGCAGTGGGGACATTTATGGTAATCTCGCAAGGGGTCAGGACTCTTGGCTTGAACATAATTCCATTGATTCTCCTCTAAATTTTCATATTTGTCAATTACTTCTTGACATTTAGGACAGGGAATTTCAAATGCAACTTTTTTCCAATCCAATTTCATTAAACAATTTCCCTCTTCGATCGTGCTCCCCGATTCATTGTTACAATTATACTTCAGGCCTCAGCCGATTCGTCCAACCCAGGCAACTTTAATCGCAAGGGCTCTATCCTTTTCAAAAAAATCAATCTTATCGATAAACAAGCGATATTCATTCTCGAGAACCTTCGATATTGCCGGGTCAAGGGTTTTTATAGCATTTGTAATTAGAATTCGGGCGACTTCACGTTCCGGCACATCTACTTGATGTTTGTCACATACGCTCTTCATTAAATATCGTTCTGCAGGCGTGTATGCATATCCTACCTTCCCTTGTGCGTCAACTAGAGAACCACCTTTTTCAGCATCAATGACGAGTCGCTTATACGCAAAAGGAAACACGAATGTAAGCCAAATCTTGAATATATAAGGACCTTGCTCGTCAATGAAGGGACTTATCATGTGTGATCCCTTCTTGCGCTTCCATAAATTCCACCGCGGCTCAAATGCCTTGAAAAAATCATCTAAAACTAATTTACTCCTTTGGGACTCATTTAAAAATGCTTTTGATAGCTTTCCTCCCTCTAATTCGAGCTTGCTTGCCCCTATAACTCGGTCAAGGAATTCTTCGAATCTATTCAATGCAGGATCATCCATTGTACTCACTCCATTTTCTTAAAACTTCAGAACCCTTATAATTAGCGTTGAATTCGCACAAACTTGTCTATTTCGCTCTAGATCAGCATTTCCTATTCTATTTCGGGTTTAGATCTAGATGGTATCTAGGTATTTCAATTATAATACCTAGATATTTCAATTATATTACTTTCGTTAATTTAGAAGTTAAAACTTTTTATTTAATGCGCTTGGGTCATTTGCTACTATTCCCCTCACTTCTTCTATTATTTCATCCCATATTACTTCCTTTATTTCTCCGGATACCATTTCTATTGATTTTCTTGATTGTTCTTCCGTTTCGATCACTTCTCTAAGTATTTTCTCCGAAAGCGCTTCTATAAACTTATATCTTTCCCAATAGTTAAGATCCTTTCCCTTGACCTTTGAATTCCATACCTCTCTAATGTTACTCACTTTTTTATCCACAATCGTCTTCCAAGCACGGCGCATCTTATTAATTGAGAGATTTCTACTCTCACTTACAATCTCTTTGGATGCTACCAGGCCACATCTCCTGCACACGTAATCGCCGAGCCCTCTAACGAACTCAAATTCGTGTTTATGCTCCTGGTCTTCTTCTCCACTCATCGCTCTCCATTCGCCAAAATTTTAATTCCACATTACAACTCTAAAAATTTTATACTTTAAAATCTTCTAATAAAATGATTAAGTCGGTTGATTCTGTTTTTTTATAAAGTTTATTATCTGCACTTATTGCTTTAATCCCTAATTCTTTTGCCAATATTAAATAAATGCTATCATATATAGTAATGTCATGATTTAGGGCAAAAGTAAGTGTATTATTGATCAAATTTTGATTTGGTTGAATTAAAGTTATTTGCATATCATAGAAATCTTGTAAGAACTCCTTCGCTAAAGATTCCTCTATTTTACCATATCGAAAGACATTTGCTAATTCATAAATAATTAAATCAGGAGAATAAAGCTCAATATCTCCTTTCACATAACTTTCTCGAACTCTTAAAGCTAATTCCGTATTTTTCTCTTCAAAAAACCATTTAACAATTACGGAAGTATCAATGACTAATTCCCTCAACGCGTTTTTCTCCATTTACGGATAATGCTTAGAGTATCAATGTCCTTATTTGTTTGTCTATTCGCATCCATATGTTTTATTGCTTCTTGCATATCAGTTTTATTTTTTACCATTTCTAACTTTTCTTCTTTTACCCATTTTTCCATCGCTTCATTGATAGCTTCTCTTAAAGTTATCCCTTTTTTTATTGCTTCTGCTTTGAAAATTCGATATAAATTTTCCTTTACACCTTTTATCGTCACATTCATAATAAAAATAAGAAAAATAAACTTTATAAACTTTTCAAACCATTCTTACTCTTTTCATCTCTTGGTGACATTTATTACAAATGTTTTTGATTCTAATAAAATCGACAAGTGTTTGTAAACTGATCTTCTTCGGGAGTTTGTAAAATGGGCTCAAAGAAATTACAGGTAGCCATGGTCGGCTGTGGACGGATTTCAACCTTGAATGCCCTAGGATATTTGAATAATCCAGATGCGGAGATTTATGCAGCAGTTGATAAGAAGCGAGGTAGAGCACGGAAAGTCGCTGAAGATTGGGGTGCAAAAGTTATATATAAAGATTTCAACGAAGCCCTAAAGGATGACAATATTGATATTGTTGAAATTTTGACCCCTCACAAGTCGCATGCTGCTTTAACAATTGCTGCCTGTGAAGCAGGCAAACATGTAAGTCTTCAAAAGCCCCCTGCACTACGTTTAAGTGAAATGGACGCCATGATAGATGCTGCTAGAAAGAACCACGTCAAATTTAAGGTCTTTGAAAACTACCGATTCCATCCGCCCTATGTCCGTGCCATGGAGTTAATTAAAGAAGGCGTGATCGGCGATGTTTGGGTTGTAAATTATCGCATGTGGAATTCGATCAAATCTCTTTCTAGCTGGCAGGTTCCCCTTTTGACTTGGTATTGGCGCATTAAAGAAGACCAAAATTATAGATTGCCACATCTTTTCGATGATGGATATCACAAGCATTCTGTCATCCGAATGTTTTTGAATCGCCCGGTCAAAAGTGTTAGAGCTTGGGTGGGTGGTTATCGAATATATAAGATTATCAAAGCTGACTTCCCTGCAGTCATTTTATACCTGACAAAATCCTCGGCGAAATATGGGATTTGGAATACCTCCGTCTCACACAAACTTCCAATCCACTCTGATTATTATGGGTGCGATGAATTTGTAGAAATTCAAGGATCGAAGGGCATCATCTTTATAAATGGGTGTACTGGGAACATGTTTGTCGGGTGTGAGTGTGGGGGTCCAGGTGCACCTGGACTTTATTGGATTGATCCGGAGGGAAACTGGCATAGCGAATGTGATATGGAAACTAACTGGAAATGGAGTTTTATTAATAGCACCAAACACTTTGTCGAAGCGATAAAAAATGACACCGAGCCCATTCTTTCAGGAAAAGATGCCCGCGAGGTTCTACAAATCTCCTTGGCCATTGTGAAATCGATACGGTCGAATTTTCAGGAGGTACAAGTGAAATCTATTGTAGATGGTGTTGATGACCTTGCTGAGTTACCTCCTGGAGAAGATGAAATTGAAATAGAAAGTTTTGATGAGGCTGCGTTTATATGAGTGAAATATATTATACAGACCCCCGCGCTGATATCCCACTCTCGGAAGTGGCGCAAGGACGTGCTTCGTTCTTTCGGCCCGAGTACAGTTTAGTCAATAAAATGGAGAAGCTGATTCAGAAAAGTGGTATCTTTGATATTGTGGAAAAGGACGATCAAGTTGCCGTGAAGATGCATTGGGGCACTTTCGCTACCACCCGGACTATCCGAAGCATTTTCATCCGGAAAGTCGTGGAACTGCTCAATGAAAAAGGAGCGTATGTCTTCATTACTGAAAGTGCTGGTTTAGGCATAGGTAAACCTAGATGCTATGGAATTGGTCGTTTGAGAGCAGCACAAGTAGCTGGTTACACTTTTGAAACCTGCTTGGCTCCTTTAATTCCCGCAGATGGATTACAAGGATTTGACCATGAACTCGTAAAAATCGATGGTTTACAACTGAAAGAGGTCTATGTGGCCAAAAGAATCGCCGAGGCAGATAAAGTCATCTCATGCGCACACGTGAAAGGCCACCCCCGAGGAGGTATTGGAGGCGCGATTAAAAATATAGGAGTTGGATGTGTTGCCAAACCATCGAAATACATGATCCATTTTTATGATGATACGCCCCAGATTGACCAATCCAAATGCGACAAATGTGGAAAATGCCGGGAAGTGTGCCCTGCGGGCGCCATTACTGACGGGTATTCCATTATTCCTGAACTCTGCAAAGATTATCGGTGTCTTGGTTGTAACGAAGTCTGTCGCGATAAAGGAGCCATCCCCTTAAGATGGACCGGTGGCACTGATACTCCCATACGAATTGCTGACTCGGCTAAGGCGGTTATCGAAACTGTAGGTCCCGAAAATATGTCATATCTCAATTTTGTTTTGGACGTGGCACCTGTTTGCGATTGTGTTCCTTATTCCGACTTGCCCATCGTGCCCGACATTGGGATTCTGGCCGGTACTGATCCTGTCGCCATTGATAAGGCAAGCCTTGATTTAATCAACCAGAGCCCTATTATCCCAACATCCATCCTCACTGAGGCGGTTGAGGATAAATTTGCCGCCGTCTATGCGGAGAGCTTCCAATGTGACCCCAATTACATAATTGAAGCCGCCCAGAAACTTCAGCTAGGGAATCCTAAGTATTCCCTCCAAAAACTTTTATAGTTTCTCTAAAACTTCAAATATTTCCTTATTTTTTGGAATATCTCTTAAGTCCTCCCCATAATAAGCCCATCTAATTAATTCCTCTCTATCTACTACCAAGACTGCCGGTAATCTTCCCAATTTAAAAATCTTAACTTCTTGGTGCAACATTCGCACGACTTCATGAGTTTTATCAAAATAGATTGGGAAGGCTTCCTTTGCATAGCGAAGCTCTAATCGCCGGGCATTCTCAAATCGGTCTGCGGTTATGGCATAGATTTCGGCATTCAATTGCTTAAACTTATCAATTTCTTTTCCTAAACGAAAAACTTGAGATTGACAGAAAGGATCCATGAGTCCCCTTAGAAGAACAATAATAATATTTTTTCCCTTAAATTCCCTGATATTAATCCTATCTCCCCTTGAATTCGGTAACGAAAACTCTGGAATTTCAGTCCCAACCATCTTAAATTTATCTTTCATAAGGCTCACCCTTGCATATAGTTATTTCTAATTACTAATAAATAAATTATTACAAGAAAAAGAGGTGATTTGATTAACTCATACATTACATTACAATAATTATTTATAATCATTCATAGATTTACTCCTTATGTCTGATTCAGATCAAGAAATCGATTATGAAGGGTTTAAAGGGGCTGGCGGTCCGAGAGCGCCCCCTCCACAGAAGCCAAATACGAATCCCACAAGACAACGGCTAATATTACTGGCTCTCTCCCCTATCATGGTAACCGTAGTTCTGATTATTTTCAGTTTCCCCTTTAATTTAGAGGGAACGTTTGTTCCGCATATTATCGGTGCTTTATGCGCTGGAATTACCATTGCTATCTATGACTGGATCATCGAAGCGTATGCTTATGTAAAAGGGCTTTGGTTCTGTTATGGCGGCTACCAAAAAGTCGGGAAACTCGATTTTAAGCATGTCCCAATTGATATGATCATTGGATTTATTGCAGTGGGCTTTGGCCTTTCAATCGGCACCTATTTTCCACAACTATTTCGGTATTGGGGATGGCACTCTTGGTTTCCAGTTGCTGATCCCACGTTTGATCTTCTTTGGATTCCAGGAATATTAGTAGGAGCGTCTCTATATGGTTCATTTTCCGACTTTCGAGCTAAAAGATCAGGAGTTTGGATGAATGGTCCCACGTGGTCTTTTTGGAAATGTGCGTTTTATGCATGGTTACCAATGTTAACAACTGGAATAGTAGTCGATCGGTTTATAGTTTATTTCTGGACAAATCCAGTAGGGCTTGCCCTATCTATTTTGATACCATTTCTCACTCTGGGTATCATTGTTATATTCCTGATCAAAAAGGTCCTTTAATACTTACCGTAGTAATGAATGGCTTTACTAATGGCACGAACATTCTTCACGTTGACGCCCCAATGCAACCCGTTATCACAAGCGGCAACATAACCTCCCCCTTCTTTATAAGCTTTCATTACTCTTGCCACCATTCTGTAGACCTCTTGAGATGTTTTTGCGTATTGTGCTACATTGTAACAAGAAATTCCCCCAACGATGCATAATTTATGTCCATATTGTTTCTTGATTTCAACCGGATCATTTACATCCGCTTGGAACCCGTGCATGGCATCAATGCCGCTTTCGACAATCGCATCCATAAAGTCCCATGGTTTATCTTTACGAGCAATCTTCATGCGCCCATCTGTATGAAAAATAACTTTTACATCGTGCTTATGAGATGCAGCCACTAATTTTTTGAGCCGCGGCGTATAAATTTTTCGATATAATTCGGCTGGGATCATCGGACCGTGATTGACAGAACAATCTTCATATATCATAATTACCGGCAGTCCGATTTCTGCGATATGTTCTACGAAAATAGAAACAAAATTGACTAATTCATCTAGAACATTCAAATAAGGTCCAGAGTTTGTTTTTGCCTCTTTTCTCAAAACTCTGAAAAATTGGCTCATATTTGTAATTCCAAATATTTCATGCCACGTTTCAAATAATCCCATGATACCAGGAATTAATAATTTCTTCTCTCCAAACTTATTTCGTAATTTTTTTAGAAACGGTATGCTCCCATCAAAGTCATAATTTTGCATTGATTCAATATATTTTTCCATTTGCGTTTCTGGATCGGGATAATAAACACCTGCTATCCGGATATTGGCCCATTCATCGATATCATGCAAAATATATCCTTCATTTACAAGGTATCGTTTCCCTTTCTTTGTAGTCCATCCACGCATGATTGGCCCAGGAAGACCGAAGATATTCGTGCCATCTACATCCAATCGAAAAATGGTAGAAAGATAATTTTTGAGCGCGAAGTAAGCAAATTTATAAGAGGTGGGCTGCTCAAGAAAACTTCCTGCAATAGCATCTAGATTTAAAACTTTCCGAAGGATAGTTTTTGATTTTGAAGGGGCGAGGTTTAATTTTTCCCGGCTGGCTTGAACTATTTCCTCATAGAAACGCGATTTATCCACCCAGTTTTTCAATCTATTTGGCCAATAATCTTGACGGACGAGAAATTGAGCTAGAGTATAAGGGTCCATTCCCATTTCATAATAGGGAACCCGGTCCGGTTGCCTTCCCTCCAAGGCGGTTAAGAATCGCTCAACTGAATTCAAGCAATTTCCTCCTGATTAACTATTTTAAAGAGATCCACGAAAGAATCCTTCAATATTTCGTAAATCCTGCGAAATAATTCATAATATTTTTGATATTTATCATGATTTTTAGGGATGGGTTCAGTGCGTTCCCCCTTTGGAATCCAATTTTTTACTACGCGGGCATCATCAAAAATTCCAACACCGATGCCTGCTAATATTGCATCTCCAAGGGGTGCGCCTCCCGTTTCTGCAATATAGAGTTGCGGGATCCCCATAATATCACTAATAATTTGTCGCCAAAGCGGGCTTCGCGCACCCCCATTCACGGCTGCAATTTCATGAATGGAAATTCCCAGCGAAGTGACGATTTCGACGATATGGTTTAAAGCATACCCAATACCTTCGAGTGCAGCTCGATACATGTGGGCTTTCGTATGAAAGGGGGTAATTCCTAAATAGACGCCACGGGCATATACATCCCAAATCGGAGTTCGCTCCCCCATAAAATATGGTAGGAGAATTAGCCCGTCAGATCCGATCGGTAGTTTAGATGCTTGCTCATCCAAAATCTGATAAACTGGCTGCCTCTTTTCTTCAGCTTTAAGCTTTTCAAAATCACCTAATGTATCTCGGAACCATTGCAATACCCCACCTGCATAGATTGACCCTAATGTGAGATACTTTCCCTCAACTACGTGGCTTGTATTGAGTAATCGGACATCAAAAAGTGGTGAACTGAGAGGCATTAGGATATTTCCTGCAGTACCTAACATCTCACACGCCTCTCCTTCCTCAATTACACCAACTCCCAATGTACTACAAGCGAAATCTCCCCCTCCTGTAACTAAAGGAGTTCCCTTTCTCAGCCCAGTCCGTTTTGCGCCTTTTTCCGTAATTTCTCCTATAATTTTATGTGAATCATATAATTCTGGAAGTAAATCAATGGGGATTCCCATTGCTTCACAAATCTCTTCTGACCATTGCCTTTTCTGAATATCATAGCACGGTGTGCAAAGACCAGCCACCGAATGGTCAGCAACAATGCTATCCGTCAAGTGATAAACCACATAATTGCTTCCTAAGAGAATTTTCTCCGCTTTTTCAAAAAGTCCAGGTTCATTTCTTCGAAACCAAAGAAATTTGGGACCACCGAAATATGCGTCGATTTGGTTACCACCAATCTTGGAGCATTTTTCAAGGCCAATTTCAGTTTTTAACCAAGTACATTCAGCTTCGCTTCTTCGATCGATCCATATTATGGCTGGACGAATCGGAGAACCTTTTGCATCAATTGGCACGCAATTGGGAGTTAAACCACTAATGCTTACCCCTATGACCTCTGTTACTTTGGATTTTTTTAATATCTCTTTAATACAAATGATGGTCGCATTCAACCAATCATCCGGATTCTCCTCTGCCCACGTTGGTTTTGGATAATGAATCGAATAGTCTTGGCTGGCACTTGCGACTAATTGCCCTTCATCTGAATAGAGGCAAGCTTTAGTTGAAGACGTTCCGATGTCAATACCAAGCAAAAAAGAACTAGACCCTAACCCCATTTTATATTCCCCTATAACTTATTCGGGTGCAATCACTGCCTTGATTATTTCCTTTCCATCCAGAATTTTATCTCCTGCCATTGCTTTGAAAGCATCTTCTAAACGTTCTAGAGGTAACCGATGCGTGATCATTTTACCAACAGGGTACTTCCTCAATTCGAGGACTTGTAACGCTCTGATAAAATCGTCTGGAAGGCTAGACCAGGATCCCACGACTGTAGCCATCTTAGCACAAATATCCGTGCTAGGATTAATTTCAACGCTACCAGTATCCGTGAAATGTCCCAATTCACAGAATCGACCGCCATAGCGTAGATATTGGAATCCTTCTTTAAAAGCAACAGGAACTCCTGCGCATTCACAAATGAGATCGACTCCCAATCCTTGCCTAGTTTGCTCCTTGACCATTTTAACACGGTCTTCTAGACTTTTTACCTCAGTGATATTAATTGTGAGATCGGACCCAAACTCCTCTGCTAGCTTTAACCTGTCTTTCTGGGTTCCTATTATGAAAATCTTACTAACCCCAGCCTCTTTTGTCACCATCATCGTAAGCAGTCCAATTGCCCCATCTCCTTGCACGAGCGCAATATCTCCGACCGTTACTCCCACCCGTTTCATCCCACTCACAGCAATCGAAGTGGGTTCTAGCGAAACTGCCACTTCTGGTGGAAGATCAGTTTTAAGAAAACCCGTGTTTGGAATGTTCATGTGAAGGTACTCAGAATACCCTCCAGTAAACCCTGTCTCAATGGATTGATGACCATACGCTAACGCATTAAGACATTTAGCCGGCTCCTGTAACACGGTACACGCATAACATTTGCCGCAAGTCACGAGCGGGATAATCACAATCCGATCTCCCTCTTTGACAGGTCTTCCTACATTATCGTTTTCAACGCCTTCTCCAAGGGCAACAATTTCACCAACTATTTCATGACCGAGTGGTGCAGGGAAAGGCACCACGATTCCTTCATGCCCCTGCCACATATGAATATCAGTACCACATACACCACACATTTCAACTTTCATTAATAAGGTTCCAGGTCCAGGCGGATCGGGCAAAGGCATTTCCTTAATATGAAATTTTCCACCTGCTTTCTCTAAAACGGTTGTTCTCCCGACTTTTGCCATTCAATCACCAAGAGAATCTATTTTTCCGAAGTAATTAGAATTATTGCATTTTACTTTTTTAAACTACAACTTAAAATGGTTTGTGTTGTATAGTAAGTATTTTATAATAAATCAAATTCAAAATCCACTTAAATTCAAAATGAAACCCCTTGGTTTTGTTTTGAATAATGACCGTGATTAGATCAAGACACTCCTGAATGAACTGCTCTGTAACCATAGTTATGTCCGATAAAAACTTGGTAGTGACGAGGGGCTTGAGGTTCCAAAGAGTCGCCAGTTCTTGGGCAGCCTTGTATAGCGCGGCATTAGTTACATAAAATGGAAATCCCTCCTGCCTGTCGGCTGGGGGATCCTCCAGCACCTCGGGAATCTGCCTAAGGATTGCTTCAGCGCGGATCACCACCATTAACCTGTAGTGTAACGGACGTACTTGCCTTGACTTTAGTTCCTTCCTCATATTAGGATCTGACACGATTCTAGCCGCTACATTATGCATGTACACGTCATATTCGGATACTGTCAGCCCGCATTTCTGACAGACGTAATTAAATGGAAGATGCTTCCAGGCCGCCTTTTTTGGAGATCCAAGATCCGATACAAAAAGGGCCTTCCTAAAGCGGTGATCACATTCCCAATGCTTGTATTGTTCCACGGGACCTCACTCATCAAAACTAATAATAACAAGCATTATTATTATTAAATTAAATTAAATAAAATAATTTAATTATGTGTTATGCATGAAATATCAAAATGTCGTTGTGACGGGTGGAGCCGGATTTATTGGCTCGTATGCCGTGGAACGATTGGTTGAAGAAAACTGTAACGTGACGGTGATTGACGATCTTTCCGCAGGTAATAAAAAAACAATCGAACACTTGAAGGGTAAAATCGAATTTGTGGTATCAGATATCCGAGATGAAGATATCCTCCAAAAAATTTGTTCTGGAAAGGACACGATTTTCCATTTTGCAGCGGATCCCAATGTTAAAACCTCAATCACGAACCCCCAAAATAGTTTCAATATTAACGTGCGCGGAACCTTCCTCCTACTGGAAACGATGCGGCGTTTAGACATACCCAATATTGTATTTGCCTCATCAGGTGGAACCTTATATGGACAAGTGGATGTCTTTCCCACGCCGGAGGAGACGCAATTCCGTCCCATAAGCGCTTACGGTGCAACCAAAGCAACCGTTGAGGTCTATTTATCTGCCTACTGCGCCTCGTATGGGATGAATGCCGTTTCCTTGCGGTATGCTAACATTTTTGGGCCGCGTTCCACGCACGGCGTGATGTTTGATTTCTATCATAAATTGAAAAAGAATCCAAAGCAACTGGAAATTCTCGGTGATGGCAAGCAAATAAAATCTTATCTTTACATAACGGATTGCATCGATGCCTCTTTAATCGCGGCCAAAAAAGGCGTCGAAAAAGGATTTGACGCCTTCAACATAGGCACTGACAAATGGACTACCGTCAATGAAATTGCTAACGTAATTGCTGATGAAATGGGATTAAAAGACGTCAAATACACCTATACAGGTGGACAGGCTGGTTGGACTGGTGATGTCTTCAAGATGTTGCTTTCTACTGAGAAAATCAATAAGTTGGGCTGGACCCCTAAAACAACCATCGAAGAAGGGATTCGCCTTTACATCCGTTGGTTGAAAGAGAACTATTAACTTCCCTTTTTTCTATTCGTGGTTTGTATAATAACGAGATTGATGGGAGCGACATAAGTGGATATTAGAAGAAAGGAAGTTTTAATACGAAGTATCATCTTTATTACGGTAGGAACATTTGGCATACTTTACAACCTTGTTATTTTTTATGATATTTTATCAATTATATTTTCAATTATATTCTTTGTTATGGGAACAGCTGCATTCGTGCTAGGGCTCGCTGGAAAACTTCAATTGAAGAAAAGGGCGCCCCCAAAATCGTTACTATTTCATATTATTTTGTGGTTCGGGCTTGGAATTATGTCTCTAGTCGCATTCCTCCTCACTTCGACATTTTCAAGTATTACACTCCATCTCAGTATTATGAGTATGGGAATTGCAATACATCAAATGTGGCTCCATTTCAAACGTGAGGTTCTATTTACACCCTAATAATCGGGACTCGATAAAGGCTTCAAGGATCCTATTAAACTCGTCTGGGCGTTCTATTTGCAAGCAATGCCCTACTTTCGGTCCAATTACTTGTAAGCTTGCATGGGGAATAAGAGATCGCATGGTGTCGGAATATTCAGGGGTTACCAAGTCATCTTTATTGCCGGATAATATGAGGGTTGGAACGGTTATGGACGACAGGTCATTTTCAATATCGTATTTATTCACGAAGGCATCCATGCAGGCAGTGGCTACGTAATCAGGGCATTTCAGTCCTTCTTCAATATCTCTTTCAACAATGTCTTTGTGTTTCCTAGCAAAACTTCTATGAAACGCTAGATTCGATATCGTTGCTTTAATCGAGCGATCCATTTTGACTTCTCCATCTTTAATTTGTTGGACTAGTTGCTTCAAGATAGGATTCCCAAATGTATAGGAGGTTCCGCAAGGAACGAGCCCGAGCAACTTATTAGCAAATTGATCATTTAGAGCATAAGTTAAGACGACCGTTCCCCCCATTGAATGGCCTACTAAAATAAATTTTTCAGCTCCAAGAATTTGAGTAACAAACTCATCCAACTCCGATGCGAAATCCGTCATTAAATACTCAGCTTCAGGTTTATCTGATGCTCCATGTCCTTTTAAATCGGGCGTGATGACTCTATAACTTTCCTTGAAATATTTTACTTGGTTAAACCAGATCCAGCTATTTGAGGTCCATCCGTGCACTAAAACGATTGGAACCCCCTCGCCGTGCTCTTCATAATACAATTTTATATCATTAATTTGGCAATAAGGCATTCATTCACCTTTAACGATTTCATCCAATCTTTGATTTAATCAATGTCTGGAACGAATATATCGGACGATGGTTCTGGTTTTGGAATTGATTGGCCCGGGGATATTTGCAATTTAGCAATTTGGTTAGCAACTATCTTCAAGGAGACTAAAGCATTATCAATCCCAGCTTTGGGTGGTAGAACTCCCACGAGCACCGCGTTTTCCCCAGCATTTAATAAGACAATAGTCCCATTTTCTTTTTTAATAATCAATTCCTTTAGATCGCCTTGATCCATGATCGCGGCAGTTGATTCAGCCAATGACAAGACTGCCGCACCAATTCCTGCGACCACTGTTTCCATGGAAGGATCAATCATCTTCTTTGATTGTATATCCCACGACATTATTGGCAGTCCATTTTTATCAACCAGCACGACTAGTTGAACTCTCCTGGTAACTTTTTTAAGAATCTGGCGAATTTGTTGTTCCATCAATCCATCCTTCCGAGCGGATTAAGAAAAACTTAAGTTATGTATTACATAGAAAATTCCATGAATTGCTTAAAAAACTTTCAGAATTCAGATAGAAGTAGGAATTGAAATTGCCGAGCTCTCGTACCATTCTCACAACCTTTTTTAATTTAATTGAAGCAGATCAGAAGCTCAAAAAGGAGATTGACCCGATCAGAAGTAGGTTACAACGTTTCGACCTTCGAAAGAGCAATGCACGAATCGCACTCTGGCATATTTTAAATCAATTAAAGGGTATTGACAGTTCGCAAAGCGATGCAATTGATGCTTTGATGGCAGATTTGGCGAACAAGTGGCAGAATTCGCTTGGGAAAGCCCTTCGTGAGAAAAAAATTTCATGATACTAATGCTGTAAGCGATTCACCCGCTTGGAGGTTATATTTTGGCCGTTTATGAAAGAGATTTAACTCTTATACAGAAAATTATCACTCAAGTCTATGATATTTTAGAACCATTTTTGAATAAGCCCTTAAACCGCAAAATAGTCACGTTTCTTTTTCGACATCTCAAATTTGGAAAGGTCACTAGATACTTAGAAGTTGATGATCTTATGCTAGGGGGTTAAAATCATGCCATTCGGTTACATGGGACAAATTTTGAGAGTAGATTTGGATACCGAAGCTATTGAGAAGGAAACCCTGCCTGATGAAGTTTATCGGAAATACATTGGTGGTCGAGGGATTGCAGCACGAATACTCTATGATGAGTTACCTGCCGGTCTAGACCCACTTGATGGGAAAAACGAAGTCATTTATATGACTGGGCCTTATACGGGCGTAACTGCCCCGGCTTCCGCGCGGTATGAAGTGTGTACCCTCTCACCCCAAACTGGCTTTTTTGGAGCTGCAAACGGAGGGGGATTCTTTGGGCCAACTCTTAAGAGAGCGGGTTTTGATGGAGTGATACTCCGTGGTAAGGCGAAAAACCCCGTGTATCTTTGGGTGAATGAAGGGGAAGGCGAATTACGGAATGCCGAAAAATTATGGGGGCAAGACACTTTCAAAACAGAAGATTTGATCAGAGAAGAGTTAAATAATGACCGAATTCGAGTTTCTTGTATTGGACCCGCAGGTGAAAAATTAGTCAATTTCGCAGCAGTTATGTGCGATAGGGGGCGGGCTGCTGCGCGAGCTGGAGCTGGAGCTGTTTTAGGCTCTAAAAAATTAAAAGCAATTGCGTGTTTTGGAAAAAAGCAGGTTAAACTTGCGCATCAAGAAAAATTTAGAGAAGTAGCCACCCGATTCAACAAACAATTCATGAAAAATGCTATATTTCAATACTTAAAACTATATGGTTCTGCTGGAACTATGTCCCTCCAATTCTTGATGGGCGACGTGCCAGTGAAGAATTGGACCCAATCCACGTTTGATGGGATGGAAAAAATCGGCGGTCATGGGATGTATAAAACAATTCTTGTTCGCGATAAAGCCTGTCAAGGATGCGTCATCTCATGCAAGCGGAGCGTAAGAGTTGATAAAGGTAAATATAAATTGGAAGAAAACCCTATCTCTGGCCCAGAATTAGAAACGGTCTGCGCCTTGGGTACCAATATCATGCTTGATAATATATATGCCTTAGCAAAAGCAAACGATCTATGTAATCGGTATGGGCTTGATACAATTTCTCTTGGAAATGTCATCGCATTTGCCATGGAATGCTATGAAAAAGGCTTAATAACAAGAGAGGAATTGGATGGCATCGATCTGAAATGGGGCGATCCTGATGCAATCATCGCCTGCATTAAATTGATTGCTAATCGCGAAAAAATTGGAGACCTCCTAGCTCAAGGAACTAGAAAAGCATCCCAAAAGATAGAAGGATCGGAGCATTTTTCCGTGGACGTCAAAGGGCTTGAAGTGGCGATGCATGATCCTCGCTCCAACCAACTATTAGGAATTCATTATGCAAGTAATCCATATGGTGGGCGGCATTCTGCTGCTACAGAAGCAATTATTACAGGGATGGCATCGCTTCCGTCACCCGACCTTGATTTTTTGGCGGAACCTAACGTTCATGTCTTGGATCGCCTCTCTCCATTCGGTAAAGCAAAACCCATCATTACAATGCAGGATCGGGGGGCGATGTTCGATGCTGCGGGTCTCTGCACCTGGCTGGTTTCTATGAGGGTCCCTCCAACTCATTTTCTTCCCGCCTTTCTCACCTTGATAACTGGTTGGAAAATGTCCTACCGCAAAATCTTCTTAAAAACTGGGGAACGCATAATAAATTTAATTCAAGCCTTCAATATCAAACATGGGGCTACTATGAAAGATTATACCCTGCCTCACCGATTACTCAAAGAACCTCACGTGGATGGCGGCTCAAAAGGACACGTAGTATATCTTAAACCAATGCTGCGCGAGTATTTCAAACTGAGAGACTGGGATTGGGAGACAGCCAAGCCAAATAAAGAAAAACTTGTAGAACTCGGGCTTGAAAAGATCGCAGATGATTTATGGCACTGATAAAATCCCAACTTACTTGTGAGTCCTAAGTTTACGCAAAATATTGTTCCTTTGATTTTGCGCATTTTTTCCGCAAATCTATGAACTTACAGAACTTTTTTTTAACTTTAAATTATCACAAAAAAATTTCGCGCATTTTTTTCGCATTTAGGGGAGCTTTTATATGTTTATGTAAAAAAATAGAAAACGGAATCTCGTGATCCAGCATGAATAATATTGAATTGCTTTCAGAAAGTAAGGTTTTAACCCTAGCCTTGGTCATCATGGGTATTGTTATGGGTCTCTCCGTCCTCAGCACGGGCAGCGCCGATCCCTGGAATCCATGGCCCTGGCCATGATTCGAAACAAACCCAACACGCCTCTTTTCCTCTTTTTTTTTTTTAAAACGTTTTCCTTCTAAAACTTTTATCCTAATCTTCTGTCACGCATTTCGGTAGGAATTCGAATATCTTAATTAATGGTAAGATCATCATATTAACCATTAATTTCTACTGAAGTGATGCTATGTTAAAAACGAAAATTACTGAAATGTTAGGTATTAAATATCCGATCCTAGCAGGTACGATGATGAATATCACCACCCCGGAATTTGTGGCTGCCTGTTCAAACGCAGGGGGGCTTGGAATTCTTGCCTCTGCGATATATCGAAAACCTGAGCCATTACGCGAAGCCATTAAGCAAACTAAGGCTTTGACGGATAAACCCATCGCGGTTAATGTCAATCTCTTTCCGATGCTCATGCCTGTCAAACAAGAAAAACACATTGAAGTGATGATGGAGGAAGGAGTCAAAATCATAGAGACGAGCGGTCACAGTGCTCCTGAGAAATATATACCTATTTTCAAAGAGAATAATGTGACCTGGATCCATAAATGCGCTGGTGTACGGTACGCCAAGAAAGCTGAGAAACTTGGGGCTGATATAGTTACGGTCGTCGGATGGGAAAACGGAGGTGCAACAGGACGATTTGACATTGGAACGTTAGTGCTGACTCCTGCAACGGTTGATGCCTTGAAACTTCCTATCATCGCAGGTGGTGGCATTTCCGATGGCAGAGGGTTGGTTGCCGCTTTATCCCTTGGTGCAGGGGCTGTAATAATGGGCACGCGCCTCCTAACTACGCAAGAATGTCCAATCCATGATAACTTAAAGCAAGCACTCCTCAACGCGACGATTTATGACACAACAATTGTTATGAGATCGGTTAAAGCGACCCATAGAGTCTGGAACAATAAAGCGGCCGAGAAGGTACTTGAATTAGAAGCATCCAAAAGCGATCAATCCGAGATCTTCAACGCTGCAGCCGGAACGAAAGCGAAACAAATGTACGATGAGGGTATTCTTGATGCGGGCGTCATCTCCGTTGGTCAGGGCGTAGGTCTAATAAATGACATTCCAACGGTCAAGGAGCTTTTCGATCGCATCATGAAAGAGGCTGAAGATATCATCCAAAAATTAGCTCATTCCTAATATTTTTAATAAAATCCGTAACTTTTAGCTATAAAATTAAAAGACTATCAAGGTTGTATTTTTTAAAACAATTAGAACTGAACATAATCTCTTATTAAAAATTTTAAAGAAGTGAGGCAATGTCAGATAAGGAAGCAGACCTGGCTGGACCAGGTATTGGCGATTATGCCGAGTTAGAGAAAACTCTACCCCAGGATTATAGCTCTCTATTGACTCCAAAAGAGACTCAGGTGGCTATTACTGCAGTAAAAAATTATATTGAGGAAGGGTTATGTAAGGAGCTCAATCTGATACGGGTCGAATGCCCGCTGATCGTGGATGCTGAAAGCGGCATAAATGACTTCTTGGATCGCGATGGCTCCCGAACCCCCATTCAGTTCCACATTTCAAACGATTATGATAAGAATCCCATTGATGCCCAAGTTGTCCAAGCAGCAACAAAATGGAAAAGAATGGCATTAAAGCAATTTGGGATGGAAGTAGGTGAAGGCTTATACACCGATATGCGTGCCGTGCGCAAGGATTACTTTTTAGATCACGACCACTCTTGTTATGTCTCCCAATGGGATTGGGAATTAGCCATTACAGCGGAACAGCGAAACCTGGATTTTCTGAGAGAAGTCGTTGAGAAGCTTTGGAAGGTCATTAAGGGCGCGGAAACCCATGTTCAAAAGCTTTTCCCTCAATTAAAGACCGATAAATATCCAAATTTACCTGAAAAACTCACTTTCATACACGCTGAGGAAATACTTGATAAATACCCTGATCTGCCCCGTAAGCAGCGCGAAACTGCGATAGTACAGGAATATCCTGCGATATTCATCATTGGAATAGGGTATCCGCTCGAAGATGGGTATCCCCACGAAATGAGAGCCGCAGATTACGATGATTGGGTCACAGAAATCAAACATGAGGATGGTAGAATAACGTATGGAATCAACGGTGATATTCTCGTTTGGAACCCCGTCACAAAGCGGCGGCACGAGCTGTCTTCAATGGGGATTCGCGTGAACGCCGAAACTCTAAAAATACAGCTGGAAATGTCCGGTCAACTTGATTTCCTTAAATATCCCTACCATCAAGGAATTATTAACAATGAAATCCCCCTGAGCATTGGCGGTGGCATCGGAGAATCCCGTACCTTCATGCTATTACTGAAAAAAGCACACATTGGCGAAGTAGAAGCTAGCGTGTGGCCAAAAATCTTCAAAGATATGTGCAGAAAGCGGAATATCTTTGTCATAGAATGAATGTTTCTTTATAAATATAAACACTTATCATTCCAAAGATCTCTCTATCCAATTTCATATTTACTCATATTTTTTTCAGTTATTCATAATTGTGATATTAAATATAAACATCGGAAAAAAATGACTTTTTCCGAAAAATAAATAAATATCCGAGACTAAATTATTAATTAATGACTTCAAATCAGGAAACAAAGATTGGTAAAAAAGGAGAAATACTCCCTAAAAAAGGAATACGTGATGCTGCAGGTCTTAAACCGGGTGATAAAGTACTTATTCAAGCACATGAAGGAGAGATTATAGTGAAGAAAATTTATTCTATTGATGAAGTCTTTGAAATGCCTGTTATAGCCACGGGTACCCCTGAAGGCATAGAAAAAGAATTGGAAGAAGAGGGAAAACTACAAGAGCAAAGGGATTAAATGTCAGAGAAGAATTTGATTCTTGATACTACATATATTCTTCCCCTTTTTGGTATAGATATTATAATCACCCCCAATTTTAAAAATGAACTTAAAATTCTATGGAAAGATGGTATTCCAGGTTTTAAAATATTTCTGCCATCAGTATGCTTAATAGAAACGATGTTTAAACTTAATCGAGAGTATCGAAATAAAAAAGATGTTACAATATTAAAGCGGTATCCCCAAATCCTTCCAACAATCATAACTTCAAAAGTAGTGGAAATCGAACACCCGCAACTTAACCCTACCGCGAGTAAAATTGCAATTGTCATTAGACATGAAAATCTTACCGACTTAATGGATTGTTGGATTGCTGCATCTGCAGTGGCTTTGAAAGGAATTTTATTGACAGAAGACAAGGATTTGAAAGAAATTTTGAAAAAGATACCTGAAACAAAAACTATTATTACTTGGTCATGGAAAGATTTGCAAAAGAATATCAAGTAAAAAAAGGGGATAATTTAGGTTTTCAAGCGCGGTGGTGGAACAAAGACTCGTCGTTGCCCTCCTTTCAGAGAGATGGCATTTTCGGGACAGAAATGCGCACAAACACCGCATCCAATGCACTGTTCCTCGTTAACTTCGGCTTTATCATCGCCATTAAGGGAAATCGCCTCTACTGGGCACTTCTCCACGCACGTACCACAGCCAACGCAGGCATCTTGGTTGATCTGCGAGAGATAGAAGCAGCTAGATAGGATTGGGAATGCTCCTTCTCGCCATAACCTGAATGCATCACAGTATGCCGGATGACAGTTACAAATTGAATTTTCATCTTTCATTATATCGTTTTTATTATGAAAGGCTTTATGAACCAGTCCCGCTTCTTCGATTCTTTTCATGATTTTCATTGCTTCTTCTTTCGTTACTCGTTTCCCAAACCCTTGTTGAATCACGTGTCTTGCTGACTTCCCGAAGGTGAAGCACACTTCGGCATCTATACCAATATCGAACTCCTCTCCCAGCGTTTCGCGGTATTGCCTACAAAAGCAGTTACCGACCGCAATATCCTCATACTTCTTTATAATTTCTTCAACCGTTTGAGCAGGTAATACCTGTTCTTCCGCACCGATCGTTTCATCTATTTCGATAGTCGTCCCATCCTGTGTTGTACGCAGTGGCACCGTCCGGTCAAAAGGATTTTGTTTACCTAAAGCGCCCGTAAATGTATCATAATTCTTCTGGACTGAATCGACGAGCTCCCCCATTAATTTATCGTAAAGAACCGCCACCGCTTTGACTCGGTCAAGCTCTGGCCCGCTCTTTGGTAACTCTCTCATAAACTCATATTCAAATGCACCGATCATCACGATGGGCATCAGACGATAGACCATTAATCCTTTAGAGCTCGGCTGATTGAAAATGAACCCTTTTTGAGCGATTTTGCTTGCCATTGCATCAATTTCTTCTTCTGGCCACTCCTTTAATTTCTTTTGTAGCTGCTCCATTGTCAAGGATTTCTTGATTTTGAACGCCTTCAAGAATTCTAATTCCTTCTCATCCGTAAAATAATATTCCAGAATTTTAATAAACGTGTCCGTTAAGGGAAAGGGCATTGGACCCGCGGAGATAATGGTTTGTGCGGCTTTTTTAAGCTTCTTCTTTAATTCCTCTTGTTCTGACATTCTCACACATCCAATTGTTTTACTAATTTTAGCTTCACTTTTCAGTTTAAGAAATATTCTCTTCTACCTAAACTAAATTTAAAAACTGTCTCTCTCTTCGTTATACCAATCTTTTAAATAAAAGATTCAACTTATCTCAAAAAAATAAAAGAGGGAAAAATGGAATGGCTGAAATATCAAAAGGTTACAAGATTGCACTTGTCGTCTTTGGTGCTATAGGTCTCTTGTACGCGGTGTTATACCTAATTCTCACGGATTTCTATTATACTATGGTATACAATATGGCAGTTCCCACGCCATATTACGATCCGGGCGTGGCCCGGGGTGTAGGCATAGCTCTCCTATGCCTTGGAATTTTCAATATACTGGCAGCAATTAGAGCTGAAGGAGAGAACATACGAATTTACTTGGAATTCGGGATACTCTGGCTGATTGTTACATTAATAACGTCAATCATTAACTTATTCACCCTTGAAGTGGCTTCCAACCTATCATACATGCTGAACTTTTGGATTGCTACTGCTATTCTCATCGTCATGGTCGTTGTTTCAGTTTACTTCTATCTCAAAGAAATAAAATGACCTTAATTTCCTCCCCTTTTTTTTAAAAAACCTTTAATTATTAAAAGAAAAAAGTATACGAAATCTTCAAATACTACATTGTGGTAATACTTTTCGATAGTAATGTCTTCTTCAATAAGAATCTCGAAGAAAAACCATAAAAAACTAATTGAATTAGCAGGAATTTTGCAAGCGAAATTGAAAAGAACAGTATCCATTGATGAAGCGATTAGTTTTATTTTGAATAATGAATCATTTCCAGGAAAGATCACCGATTTACCGGACGCCTGGGATCTGACTGATGAAGAAGTGAATGAAATATTCGATACATTAAGAAATGGCTGGAAATCATGGACTTCCAAAAAATCTGCATAGATACAGATTATTTAGTTGATGTTTTACGAAAAAAACCTAATGTGCTACGTATTATTTCAATATTTGAAGAGAAGAGGACAATATTAGCAACGACATCAATCAATTCCTTTGAACTTTTTTATGGAGCTTATAAATCTAATAGACCTAAGAATATCAGACTTGTTAGAAAACTCCTAGAACGATTGATTATACTTGATTGGAAAAATGAATTCTCTGAAATTTCAGGAAAAATATTGGCTGAACTTGAGAGCAAAGGCGAAGTAATCGACTTTAGAGACCTATTCATTGGAATTATTGCTTTAAAAAATGGGTATGAATTGCTCACGAGAAACGAGAAACATTATCAGAGTATTCCTAATTTAGAATTAGTAGAATCGGAATAATAAAATTATTAGGTGATTAAATATGAGCGAAGTAGATTTATATGAAAATGTAAGACAAAAACTGTCTATAGGGCTAATTAGTACCCCAAAACACGAAAAAATTGCTGAATTAATGAGAGTTATTTGGAACGAAGAAGAAATCAAGATTCTTTCTCATTTTCCAAAATCTGGAAAGTTAATTTCTATCAAAGAATTAGTGGAAAAAACAGGTATTCCGAAAAAAGAAATAAGATTAATTTTAAAGAACGCAGTAAAAAAGCATACTATTGCTAAACTTGGAGCTAGATATGGATTAGTGCCTCTATTACCAGGCGTATTTGAAGGATATTTTACCGCACGAACTGATACCAAAGAAAATCTTAAAAAAGCTGCAAGACTTTACCGGTTTTTAATTAAAAACTTACCTTCGTTGGTATCACAAATGGAGGCTAGCAAATTAGAAGAAGCCTCCTTTACTTCACCTCTTCTTCCATATGAAGCGCAGGAGCGATTGATTAAGATCGATGAAACGATGGAAATTGAATCAAAAGTCGTATCTACTGAGTTAGTCAAGGACATGATAGATAAAAATGACACGTTTGGTGCGTTAACGTGTCCTTGCCGATTAATAGGAGAAATGAGTGGAGATCCGTGTAAAGTGGCTCCCGCTGAATTGGGGTGTTTTGTTGCTGGAGTAGCTGCTCAACTGATGATACAAGCAGGTTCTGCGAGAGCTTTAACTAAGGAAGAAGCAATTGATTTTATTAAGAAAACTGAAGAGGCAGGACTTGTTCACAACACCGTAGTTTCTGCTAAAGATCAAGTTATCTCAATTTGTAATTGTTGTAATTGTCATTGTGGTCTTCTATTTCCTACAAGGCAAACTAAATACCAACTTAAATTCATTGGCCAAAGTAATTTCGCTCCTAAACATGACCCAGAACGATGCATTTTATGCGAAAAATGCATGGAGATATGCCCGATGGAAGTAATTTCGCATCCATCAGGGGAAGACAAATTACTATTCAATCTGAATTTGTGCATTGGCTGTGGTATCTGTGCTGCAAACTGCCCAGAAAACGCAATTTTGATGGAAAAAATTCGTGATGTTCCCAAAGCATCATTTGGATCAATGCCAAAAGGAGAAGGAGAGGTATCCTTTGAGGAACTGTTTCAAGCTATTATGGCTGGAGGATAAACTCAAAAAATCCGACCCTTTTATCAAAAATTCAATGTCGTTAAAGCACCATTTCACGACAAAGAATATTATTTGAAATGCAATTCTATAAAAATTTTTATTTGGGTTTAACGTGATCATCAATTAAAAAGTTTGAAATCATTTTAATGGGAGATTAAAAATGTGTGAATTTTGTATGGCTCATAGTGGCAGTACTGGGTTGCCATGGTTTAAACAGGCACGAATGTATGCGAGAGAAATGTATCATCGAGTGCGAGCGGATAGTCAGCATCGGAAAAAACACGGTGTTGGACTAGAAGCGCAAGTGCAGGGGCTAGCCCTGCAAGCCATGGAAGCCAAAAGTTTGAAACCTCAGAAATACCCTGAGATTGTAGCGCAAGTAAATAAACTAACTCGTAATATACACTCAGGTCAAGTAATCACCTTAGATGAAGCAGAAACCATGATTGATCTTGCATCTCCAATTGCGTTCATTGCTTGCGACTGCAGGCGTGCAAAATATGGGTACGTGGAAAGAGATCGATCCCGGATGACTTGTCTTGGTTTGGGTATTGGTATGTTCCGTTACGAGCGACTGCCTGGTCGGTATATTGCTGGCGCAGAATTCGTATCCGATGACGAAGCTAAAGAATGGTTGCGTGAGTGGAATAAAAAAGGATTAGTCCATACACTCATGACCTTCGGGTTACGTAATGGTGCTCCATATATTGGCGGCCTCTGTAACTGTACTTTTGCCGATTGCTTGTCGATAAGTTGGCGTCTAGATTATGGAATCAAGCAATTATTGAAAGGCGAAGGTGTCGCAACACTCGATCCAAATAAGTGTAATGGTTGTTTCCAATGCATCACTAAATGTCAGTTTGGTGCATTAACGGCAAATATTCGCAAGGAACAAGTCAATATTGACATGAGTAAATGCTTCGGGTGTGGACTTTGCGTAAACTCATGTAACAAACAGGCACTCAAGCTCGTTGATAGGCGAAAGTTTGAAGTATTAAAATATGATTGGTGAGTTACATGGCAATAACTATATCTGATCCAGAATTACCCAAAGTTAAAATACGCATCTCAGCCGATAAGTGCAAGACTCCAATGGTATGTCCAACCCCCTGTTACAACTTATGTCCACAAGGCGTCTTCATCGTGGCTGCCAACCCTATGAAAGTAGCGAGGAAATGGACCCCTGTCGATGAGAATACTCCCGGAGATTACTTACTAACAGCCCCCATGCTTCCTAAATGTGTAGGTTGCAATATCTGCGTCGAAAATTGCCCGACAGGGGCATTAAAGATCAAGTACAAGCCCCAAAAAAAGGAGCCAGAACCTGAAGGAGCAAGTTCATAGGAGATGGAAGTAGTATGACGGTGGAAAAATATAATTATAAAATCTCAGATGAACTCTTCCAAACAATTGAAAAAGAATTCGATGGAGCTGCCATTGCAAAAAAATTTCTCGAATCTAAGGACGCCTCAATCTTTGAAGACTACGGGAAAAATTGGATGCAACGCACTTATGAACTCGGGACGAAACCTGAAAATATGGATCGCACCTATAAAATGATCAAAATGGCTGCAGAAAAGACTGGTCAATTACTCTTTCCACATGAAGCCCAACGATTCATCGAAATTGCCTATTTATCCGTTCACTTGATGAGTGGCGTGAATATTTACACGGCTAATGTGAATGAATTCAGTTTTAAGGTTCTAGACGGTCAATGCAAAATCTATGAGTCTTTGAAAACAGGATTATCTGAAGAAGAATTAAAATCATTGCCGTGCAAAGGGGCATGTTTAACTGCTGTGAAAACTATTTTTGACATTTTAAAGATGAATATAGACGTTTCCATGCCTAATGAAATGCCAAAAGACGGGTTTTGCCTTTTTCTTGCAACTAAAAAATAAATTTACCTTTTAAACTTCTTTTTTATTAGAATTTCCCCCAATTTATAGAAAGCTTCTTCCACATTTTCTCCAGATAGTGCAGAAGTTTCAATAGATTCGAGATCTAGCTCTTCTGCAAGATTTTTTATCTCCTTTCTATCTACTTTACTTTCATTAACTAAATCGCTTTTGTTTCCTAAAATTAATCCCCCAGGATTAGCATGTAAATAAAAATTTACATCTTGGTCCCATTTAGAGATATTCCTGAAGGATTCTGGATTCGTTAAATCAAATACCAACAATACTCCGTCGGCTCCTTGATAATAATGTCTTCTCATGGTCTGAAATTTACTATGTCCCGCTATATCCCAGATTGTAAATCTTACTGTAATTTCATCAATCTGAATATCTTTCTCACTTATATTTACACCCATTGTTGGAATGTAAGTTCTTCTAAAGGCTCTATCTGTGAATCTTAAAGCAATTGAAGTTTTTCCTACCTGTTTGTCACCACACAATATTACCTTATAGTTGAGCCATTTCCTTTCAGTTTTTTTTTCAATCCTCCTTGGAAATTCATCTTGCTGTTTATCTATTACTTCTATTTCATACAATTCACGTAAAATATTAATCAATTTTGCATGAAACCTTCTTATTTCTTCCTCAATTTTCACTTTTCCTGCTTTTTTTTCCTCAATTTCAATAATTTTATCAATGGTTTCATTAAAAACCGCTTTAAAATTGTTTACATATTTATAGAATATGAGGTCATTCTCTTCATGGAAAAGTACAGTTATTGAACTGTTAATAATCCCCCCACGAAACGTTTGATCTTTAATCTCCATAAGTTTTATTATTCCTTTTAAATTAAAGGATGGAAATGGCATGATTGCTAAGGCTTCTGGAGTTACATCACGTTCTCCTATAAGAATATTAATTGATTTTAAACTAATGAGATCTCGAATATCAACTGATAAACTTGAAGGAGTCCATACAAACGCAACTGGGCCTTTTTGTATATCAAATTTTGAATAAAGAACTCCCTTAATTATATTTTTTTCTATATCTATCCCTCCAATTTTTTATACTTAGAAAAAAATCTCAAATTTTTTAATGCTCTCTATTAAATTATCTCATCTTTTTTAAACCAATAAATCTCCTTCAGCACTTTTGCTCCTTCCTTAAAATCAATGGCAGTAAGAGTTTCAATCGAGGTATTGACTAAGAATCGTCCTGCGATTTCGAGATATTTCACTTCATCGTCCGCTTCCGCGACCATTACCAGATCGTATTTTCCAAAAACAATGAATATATTATGTATTTTCACGCCTTTTAGCGTCCCTTTAGAGGATTCCTCTAATAATTTTTCGCAGCCATTGATGGCTTCTTCTTGCTTCCCTGGAAGAATTTTCATGAGACTCACAAAAAACATGCCCAAAACACCTAAACTTTTAATTTTTTGTTATAATTTAAAGATTTTCTATGTTATTTTATTATCTTAATAATTTAAAAACTATTAATTTTATATTTTTGATTTAAGGAAATGGGAATTAAGATTTAATTTTTAGGAAATGATTGTATTGATAGGATATTTATTCTCCGATCCGGTTCAAATTCTTGGATTTTGCTTCATCATACTTACTTTTATTGTTCAATTCCTATTGGGGCAGAAATTATATCGCGATTATTTGGGTAATAAATCAAGAACAACATTGATGTTTAGTTTAACTTTTCTCTTTTGGGGTTCTGCCCTTTTTTTTCTCGCTTTAGAACGTTTATTGATATCTGGAATAGAAGACGACCCGACTGTAATTTTATTTGCCTATATTGCAGTAATTTTTAGTGTTGTAGCCATCTTGTTCATGGATTTATTCGCTAGTCATTTGACTTTTCCAAAACACGTGAAAAAATTAATGTTCATTCCCATCGTACTATCAATTATTTTCTTAACCTTGCTCTTAATCTTTACTGAAACTCATTTATATGCCCCGTTTTATGAAATAGAATTTCCGCATACAGTTAGGACAGCAATGTTATTCACGATTTTCCCCCTCTACCTCTTTCCAATTGGCGTTCTGGCGTACTATTCCTACAGGATGAAATCCCGATCCCCTCCGCATGCCAAACGATCAGCTTGGGTGGCAGTTGGACTGGTATTTGTAATTCTAACCTATATGTTTGAGGTCATTGGCTCGCATGAAACTATCAATTACCTCCGAGGGATGTATGTCATTGCCACCATCATCTTTTACATCTGCTTCACGTGGTTCATGGAACTGCAATGGCCCCAGAAGATTCGACATGTATATCTCCTTCTCGCACATAAGGGTTTTTGTCTTTTTGACAACTGTTTCAAGCCTGGCGAATCGAAAAATTTATCTCCAAACTTGGTTTCAGGCTTCATTGCTGGAATTTCATCACTCGTTCAAGAAATCACCCAGACTGATAAAAAACTCAAGGTAATCGATGTTGAAGATATCAAGATCATTTTAGAACACGGTAATAGAAATGTAATTGGAGTTCTGATGACGGAAGAAAATTTCAAGATTCTTCGAAATAAATTGAAAAAACTCGTAGAGGGATTCGAATCGCAGTTCGCAGAGGCATTAGCTGATTTTTCGGGTAATATCTCCCAATTTGAAAGGACTAAAGAAATAGTAGATGGGATTTTTACATATGAAGAGGTTTTTTAATTATCAGTTTACAGGGTCCCTCCTCCCCTTTTAAACCGCTTGAGCCATCGTAGGTAAAATATTTCAATGTGAAGAATTTGTTAATTAACTATTCCAACTTATTTAATTCCATATATTGATCTATCTAGGCGGTAATGTAAAATGGAGAATTATGATGCAATCATTATTGGCGCAGGGACCGCAGGACTTTGCGTTGCAGCTCTCTTGGCAAATGCTGGATATAAATCCTTAGTTTTAGAGAAACAAAAATGGGTTGGCGGGCGGGCACGCGTTGTGCATAAGAATGGGTTTATCGTGGATTATGGAGTACATACGTTACGCGGCAATTATCGTAAGGTATTTCACCCCCTAGGTATGGAACTTCACAAACTCCGTCTGCCTTTTTTAAAGGGCATCATTCTTGAGGATCGTGGCATTCTCCATAAATTGCCAAAAATAAGTTCGCTTATTCGGGCAAAGACCCTTAAAATTAAGGATATTAATCTGCTACTACGCCATTTAGGTAGATTGACCCTTTTCAAACCTCAGAAATACTTCAATATTAGCATTAAACAATGGTTAGATGGCATCGGAGCCGATCAACGCCTTATAAGACTTTTTAGAGTGCTTTCAATGATAATCTTGGTGTGTCCCTTTCTTGAACGCGCGTCACTAGGGGAATTTCTTTTAACTGCAAGGCATTTTCTCACTGGGCTTGGTCACCCTAAAGGTGGTTTCCGTCAAATTCATCAGTGCCTCATTTGGAAAATCAGAAAATGTGGGGGGATAATTCAGACAGAACAGAAGGTCGATGAGATTATTGTTGAAAATGGTAGAGCCGTTGGCGTGCGCATTGCAGGTAAAGAGATTCGCTCAAAAATCGTCGTTAGTTCACTCCCAGTTCAAAAATTACACACAATTATTGATGAATCTTTACTTGAAGAGAAATATAGCACCCTTATCAAAAACCTTCGTCCAACAGCAGGAATTTCAGTTGATTATGGGCTAAAAGAGAAAGTTTACAAGGAGGTAATGTTTTTAGTTTCAAATCCAGACGTAATGGGCTCTTTTACTTCAAACATCGACCCTATCACTGCCCCAAAGGGTAAGCAATTGGTAACATTTTTTAATCCGTTAAATGTAGAGGATGTTAAAAATCGGGAAAAAGCGAAGGGAAAATTAAATCTTTTAGAAAAAAAGATTTTTAGCATGTTTCCGAAATTATCTAATAAGATCGAATGGAAACGGACGCTTTTCTTGGAGATGGTCGATGGGGTTGAGCTGAACATAAATCAGACTCAAGATAAACGCCCAGATGTTGAAGTACCCAATATTTCTAACCTCTTTATAGCCAGCGATTCAACTCGTGCAGAAGGTGCTGGAGGCGATATTGCATTTAGTTCAGCTAGGATGTGTTTCGACCGAATCGTTCAGACACAAAGTAGGAACTTCTAATTATATTTTTAAAGCTTTTTGGAAGAATTTTGGGAAATTATAACCCAAATATAAAAATATCATAGAAAATAATATGAATAACCAAGCATAGATTAATCCCCAAAAAAATCCAAGAAACATGAAAAGACTAAGAAGCGCGCTAACCCCCAGACAAAAAAATCTATATTTTTCCTTTTTTTCAAAGGATTTTCCACCGTGTCTTAAAAATTCAAAAGCAAATAAAATATATACAAAAACATAGAGCCCTAAGAGATAAATATATATGAAAGGAGTCTCTATAATGGGCGAGAAAAACACTGTGGTCATAACACCTGGGTAGAACCATGTGAGTACTATTCCAATTGTAACACAGATCCCGATGGGATATTTTGTTATGCGCCGCTCTGGGTGAATTAGATAGTTTAGAAACTGCCATGCGCAAAAAATATTAACGAACATTGACGTAATTACAGATCCATAAAGATAACCGGAGACAATGCCATCAGACGTGATAAAAAAGAAAATATTAACAAATAATGCAGAAGATCCCGCACATGCAATCGTTATTAAGATAAACGTGAAATATTTTACGCTTTTACGAAGAAATACTTCAGACTTGTCTGTATTAAGATAACGTTTTAAACTACTCATAAAAACTATCAATGAAAATACTATTGTAAAAATTTGAATGCTGCATAAAAATATGAATTCTACAGTAATCAAACCGTTACTCATAGAGCTCTCCACGATAATTTATTTCACGGCTGGAAATTGATTTAAAATTTCATTTTTTTCAAAATCTGATAGCTATTATAAATAATTTGTACCTTTTAATCCTATTTCTAATTCTCGGATCTGGGCTTCGAGAGCCTTCTTTCTCATCTCTAACTCTGCTATTCTAGGCGGAGGCCCACCAAGTATGAGATAATGCTCGATCTTTACCAATTTAGTTTTAAATGGGACTAATTTTTGGATAATTTTATAATTTGATTCGTTAATTTGAGGAAGGTACTCTTTATAGATCTTTATAAAGCCCTCATCCATTTTGATCCGACTTGAATAACGGGTTATCATTGGAAAGAGGGGCATTCCACTCACCTGCATTGCATTTATAGTCTGCTGAAGATTCCAAATATGGTCTAATAGCCCGTTAATCTTGAGAGTGTAGGCATGGACTAATTCTTTTGGAATCTGGTCAGGCCGGTCTACCCAATTTTTCGCTACAAACATTGACAACAGAATAGTCCCCCACATTGCCCCGCTTGCCGCTAAAGCAAATATCATTTCTGGAATACTCCCTAAATCGATCGAGGGTATAAAAATAAAGATATAAAAGTCCCAGGTCGCGTGTGCAATAATAACCGCCCATATATTACCTGTATGAACGCGAATGAATCCTAGTATTAATCCCACTAAAACCAATGATGGCAGGCTTATAAGTTGAAATAGGTTACCCGAGATGAGATAACTAGGAACATGCAAGAAAGCAAAAAGGATACCAGTAAGAAAAATTGCTTTCATTTGTGACGTTATTTTCATGTAGCTACCTTGAATGTATCCACGAAAGGCGGCTTCCTCAGTGAGACCGATTAACAACGAAAAACAGAAAATTATCAGGATATCTACAAAAGAGGTAAAAAACAAAGGTTTTTGAAACGCCACAACGGCTATTATGAACCCAGATGTTGCTAAAAATCCTATGACAAGCGCTTTTCCAGCATAACGACCGTGAAAACCTAAATCGGCATAACTCATATTCGTTTTCTGCGTAAAATATAAAATTATCACGAAAAGTACTCCGTATAGAATACCGGATGGAATCATGTGTTCAAAGAAAGTTAAATTATAATGGAGAACGTACTCTTCAATTAGGGCTTCCGTAGTTAAAAACCCTATAATTACCCCAAATATTATCATATAAAATGAGAGAATCTTACTTCTTCGTTCTGCTGCCATCACGTTAATTGGATGGTCCATGGTTATCGTTCCAGAAAATTAGTTGTCAAATCCATCTATATAATGACAATTTCCCTATCCAAAATTTCTATTTTATCGTAATTCAATAAACTTTTATTTTTAATTAATTTAACTTATATTCCCCCATTAATCAAATTTTCCTAAACTAAATTCGTTAGGATGGGCTTAAATGCATACTTACGGAGAAATTCCTGATACCTCGGCAACGAAGAAATTTGTTCCAATCATGCGATATGTCTATAGAATTTTACAACACTTAGGAAGTGAATACATAGAAAATTTGGTCAAACACCTGTCAGATGAAATCTTATATGATACTTTCAAGCTCAGATTAAATTCCTCCATAGAATTTGCAAAGGCGGTTATGGATGGGAAAGTTCCTGAACCAACCAAATCGATGACTTATGCCTTCTTTCCACCAGTCCTCACGATGCGGGCAGATTTACAACAGGGCACTGGAAAATTGCTTTATGGAGAATCGAATGATATCTCTTTTGTATGTTTAAATGACATCAATGAGGAAATTTTTTTCGTTCTCAATCTTCACTGTGAAGATGGCATACCTGTAGATTGGTGGATCGCAGGGCCCACATCAGAACTATTAGATCGCCGTCATATTAAATACGGGTTTAAACTTCGAGAAATTCCTAAAAAATCAAAAAATCTAACGCAGGCAGGATTTAAACTTATAGATGTGCTGAAAGACGTTAGAAATGAGCGTACACCTCAATGGGCCACCTCAAATTACATCACATCCATGGTTTGGGGAACGGGTGCAATAAATACTTTAAACGAGATTTCGAGCTATGAAGGAATGGGCTTGATATATGATGGGATCTCAACAAAGCGCCTTATCGGTGAATATCTCTTCTGCTACATTCCATGGCCCCCCCTGGTTGAGACTCTAACTTTAATGCCGCGGAGTTCTTTCATCATGCGTCTTGCCGGTTTAAGCACTGGCGGACTTCTCTATTTGACACACGTGGAAAGAGAAGCCAGGACTAAAATTCGCGAAATGGCCCCTGAAGCGCTTGATCTTGGCGCCTACGAAACGTGGAAAAAACATGGAGTTCCCAATCCCGCAATGACTTTTGGAGTTAAAGTTCCAAATCTGAAAGATAAACGCACTTACGCCGAAGAACTATTCGAATGGGAGTATCCTCCTGGCGAACCAATAACACTTGCCGACCTCAACATGGACGTGGAAGAAGCGCTGGATGGGATTCTAACGGATTTGACACAGGACTTCCCAATTGATCAAAAATTCACAACTGATCACATCATATCAACGGGAATGGGGCTAACTACAAAGTTCTGGAGTGAAAAGAAGGATTAAGTTCAATCTTCTAACTTATGAACCTCGCCTTTTGAGGCATCAACTAAAATTTTTTCTCCGGTTTGAATTATTTCAATTGGATTCCTTGCACCTTCAAAGGGTCCCCCAATAGTTGGAATGTCAGCGGCCACCGCCGCCAATGCGGATAACGAATTTATCCTGTTTATGATCATCGCTCTTGGAGCGTTCCCCGTTAGACTTAGGGCGTGGAATATCAGGGAAAAACCTGAGGATCCCTTCCCATTCGGAAAGATTAAAATTCTTTTTCTTACATTTTCTCCTTTTTGAGGATGTCGCGCCTCTATAATGGTCCCACTAGTAGGGTCAATCCCTCCTGCAGCACTAAGAGCTCGAGTGCAGACCAGTGCAGTTCCTTTTTTAACTCCTGGAACGACACATTTTCCTTTCAGGATTGGTTTTTGAATTTTAATACCTTGAACTTTTATGT
>JABXJT010000175.1 GCA_013375455.1 Candidatus Helarchaeota archaeon
ATTACTGAGTTTGATGAAAATGGCACCAGATATCACTTGATTGTTAGCTATAAATATTTAGAGGGGATAAATACAAAATATCTATTCTGGGTTCGGTTGCATCAAGATGCTAAGCTCAATGGAAGACATTCAATTAAAGTGAAGGGGTTCAAATGCCCATTCTGTAATGAGGACGTAAAGGGGTTATATAATTATACGATACACTTTAAAAAAAAACATATCTACTTTTTATAAAATTGAATGTGATAAAGTATTATAATTCTCATTCGACCTCTATTAAGACGTGAAAAAATATGTCTAACAATCGAGTTTGGCACTACTTACAGAAAAAGATCAACACCGAAGCTGCTCTACACATGAGCTTGATCGATCCTGATTTAATTTTTCAAACTTTACCGGGTGTTAAAAGAATTGTAAAATATGCTCATGAGGCAGGAACAGATGCCTTCATGGTGGGTGGCTCTACCATTGCAGATCAAATTAGCATCAATAAGGTTGTTGTTGCAATAAAAGAAGAAACCGATCGCCCAGTTATTATTTTTCCTGGTAACGTGAATGCCTTTAGCAAAAGCGCTGATGCTACTTTTTTTATGAGCCTGTTAAATTCGAATAATCTCTACTGGATTATTCGGTCACATGTATTAGGTGCCCCTACGTTAAAATTGTGGAATCTTGAACCCATTTCATTAGCCTATATTATTGTGGAACCTGGTGCTACTGCTGGGTTTATTGGCGAAGCTCAAATGATTCCCCGGAATAAACCTAAGATCGCCGCCGCTTATGCGCTTGCAGCCCAGTATATCGGCTTTAAAATGGTATATCTTGAAGCTGGCTCTGGTGCTGACGAGGCTGTTCCAGTTGAAATGGTCAAAGTAGTTGCTAATTTCGTAGATATTCCTGTTTTTGTTGGGGGTGGAATTAATACGAAAGAACAAGCCGTTAAATTCGTAAAGGCTGGAGCCAAATTAATAGTTCAAGGAACTTATCTTGAAAAGGTCGTGCCGAAAGATAAGGGAGTAGAGCTAGCTGAAATCATTCGTGCGATTAAAAGCAAAAAAGAATGAAGATGATAATGATCTTCACATTTGGATACAATCTATGTGGTACTTATAGTTCATAATTGCGAAAACTTAAATTACACCACCTGTTCTTATTCTTATGACTACATGGTATCCTATTGAATTGGTCTGTCCCGTATGTGAAACGACTTTCACGAGCAATAGCATTGGAAGTTGTGGCCATGCCTCCAAACGTACGGATTTCAGGCCAAATTATTGGGGATTTAATCCTGTAAGGTTTTTCTATCATAATTGTCCTGAATGTGGATTTTGTGCCCCATACAAGTATTATCAATCCAAATTTGAGAATCCGGCATTTAGAGAAGAAATCGAATCTTTAGGTCCTTTACCAGAATTAGATTTTTTTACCGGATTAGAAGTAAAACTTGAGCGTGCTATGGTCTGCCTTGAAACCATGAACGACTTTGGTATTATTTCTCTAAATGAGTATGATCTAGCCAATTACTGGATCGAGGCCTATTGGTGGGCAAAAAATCCAAATCTAATCCAGAAATGCGGAGAAATTGTATTACAATATTTTAACCGTGCTCTAGAAAAAAACCTCATTCCAGAAGAAATGATCTTTCAAATAAATTATTTAATAGCGGAAATTCACCGTAGAATTGGACACGAAGAGAGGGCTAATGAACTATTTAACGAAGTAATTTCCTTAACGAAGGATGAAGTTGAATTAGAATGGATTTATAAACTTGCTGTACAACAAAAAACATCTCCTCAAGAGGATTTCCCTAGTACGAACATAAAAGTGTTAATTTAGTGCTAAAAAAGTGTTATAGCAATAAAATTTTCACATTTATAAAATAACGCATTTAGGGAAAAAGGAATTTAAGGTCAGGAATGCATTTCATCATCTTTATTCCTTTACTAAATCTTTAAAATAAAAACTCACACGCATTCAGAACACCGCCGATATGCAGAAGGCGTATAAAGTGTCTTGCTTGTAGATTTATACATTTTAAAACAATTTCGACAGACAAAAAACCTCATAATCAGAACTTTAAAGAAGGTCGTATAAAAAAAATCATTTTTTTGCAAGGTTTCAATTCTCTTTGTTGTTTGTTGTTACTGGGACGTTTCTCATATTTAAGTTAAAATTTCTAATTTTTAAGGGGGATTTTCTACAATTTCAATGGCAAAACCTATATGGTATACGGCGTAGATTTTTTCCTTAAAAAAATTAAAGAGGTCGCATGTATTGAAGAAAGAGGGTAAATTAATCAGTTCTATCTCCTGTTTTTTGATAACCCCCTCCTTACATTTCCTTTTTTATATGATGGAACTGAATTTCCAAACCTCGTTCTTCACAACTGAATTGAGGAAAAAATAGTTATTAATTTTATTAAAGATGCGAAAAAATATGTCGAAGCCAACTTATAATGTGGTTAATATC
>JABXJT010000004.1 GCA_013375455.1 Candidatus Helarchaeota archaeon
CAAAGGAGCTTGCTCGATTAGAAAAGAAGTGGGCGCTCCTCATAGGGCAAATTTAAAAAAGAAAATTAGAAAAAAAAGGTTTATAATAGTGTTTTTAATTCTTTATAGCGATTTCTAAGAGTGACCTCTGTTATTCCTGCGGTAGTTGCAATATCGCTCTGCGATCTTCGTTCTCCATTTTCCATACAAGCTATGTAAATAGCCGCAGCCGCTACCCCTTTTGGGTCTTTCCCAAGAATTATATTTGAATCCCTGGCCACTTTTAAGATTTTAAGCGTTCGTCTTTCGACTTCATTAGAAAGCTTTAGTTTATTCACTATACCTGCAATGAGTTGAGATGGCTTAAGGGCCATTATCTTGAGGTTTAATTCACGTACGATGATGTGTGTGCTATGGCGGATGGTTTTAGCTCTGCTTTTTGAGAATTTACAGATTTCTTTAAGCGTTCGTGGGAGATTATTTTGCCGACAGGAAAGATAAACGCAAGCTGGTACGAAAGAATTTATACTACGCCCCCTTAGCAGTTGACGTTTAAATACTTTCCGATATAGTATGGCTGCATTCTCCTCAACTTGCTTTGGTAATCCAAGGAGTGCACCTAATCGGCGGATTTCATTAGTTGCGATTAATAAATTTCGTTGGGCCCAGGTTAAACGTTCATTCCATTGCTTAATTCGTTTTATTTTATTGTTCCATTGTTTTGATTGGATATCAATTATTGTTGTCAGACCATAATTTGAAAGCATGGGTGATAATGGTGCACCTCGGTGTTCTCTTGCTTGTTTTTCTTCGCTTGTATACGCTCTTCGATCTCCTCGACTGTTATCTATGATGGATTCCATAATTACTAAGCCACAAGCACTACAAATAAGTTCTGCTCTCTCATAATCCTGAATGATAGTTTTTGACCCACATTCAGGACATTGAACCTCTTTTTCGTCCCCAACTTCTTCCTCTTTCATACTTAAATCTTGATTTGACTCTACACCTTTTGATTTACTCATCACTATAAAGAAGTGAATATTCTAGTTTTTGATGTTGTTGCATAAAAAACATAAAAATTGTAGAGATTCGATATGCGAGATTTGGGGATTTTTTGTTATTTGAATTTATTTCATAATTTTTCAATGGATTTTATGTAGAAATGACGTAAAAATTGACTTGATAGAATTTGGTTTCGGAGCATTTTCTATGATTATTCTCTTCTATTTTTGATGATGCTGAATGAAACCTATATAATACGTCAATATTGTGGGCTTTAAAATTTGATTTTCAACCCTTCTTTTTTCATAAGAGTTTTTGTTGAGTCCCATGAATATATTACACCGGAAATTATACAAAGCTAGCAAACATAAAGGGCAATTAAAAGCGAGTTATAATGGCTTTACATTTCGTGAAATTGCTGAATTCGAGAATAGTATAATGGAAGTCCACGATCTCGTGAGAAAGAAGTTCGAAGAAACCAAAAATACTGAGTATTTAACGGTGGCTCTTGATTGTTTGAAAGCAATCAATGATATGGAGAAAATAAAGGGCCAACTTTTAGTAAAGTGAAATTGGCTGATTCTTTTTTAGGATGTATTGAAAAGAGCAAAATTTTCAAATATTTTATCATGCGTTTAATTTTGTATTAGAACTCAGCATGCTTGTTATTCTAAAAGGTGGTTTAATGGTAGATGTATTTCTAACTTCTGATAAGGCGGCTTTTCCAAAGCCAGATATCGGATTTTTTCTTCCAAGTTTTTTTCCAGGCGCACCCTGGGGACAAATTCCCAAAATTGGGCAGATAGCCTTGGAAAGAATCATGTTTAGTAAAGTTTCCGAGAAAAACGGCATTGTACATGAATGTTTTTATGGATTGCGGAAATTTGAAGCCGTTCTTTTAGGCGCAGGGATCGATTGCGCGGTGTTTTCCCCTTATGTCATAGGAAAATATGCGGAGGATGCTAAAGTCTTTTGTGTCTCAGCTATGGATCCTCTAGCGCTGGGTCCTGTTTCTGTTACAAGTATGGGATTGTTTGGAAATAAAGAGTATAATTTGACTGGTAATCCTGATAGTTTCAAACCACCCCTTTCAATGATAAAATTCAAGGAACTAATTGAAGAATTAAAGCAATTTGAGAAACCAATTATTGTTGGAGGAAGCGGAGCCAATCAATTTGAGTTATTACCGCAAGAAATTGATAATCTAGGAATTGATTGTGTTTTTGTGGGAGATGCTGAAATTGAAGGACCGCCTTTAATTAAAAAAGCCTTACGAAAAGAGAAATTACCGAAAATCGTCAAGGCAAAAAATATTCCGAAAGACATTGAAATCCCTACAATAGTAAATCCCGTGAGCTGGGGATTGGTCGAAATTTCACGTGGGTGTGACCGGCATTGTAGGTTCTGCGATCCTTCGATCAGAGAATTTCGATGGATTCCCGTTGAAAATATCGTAAAAGAAATAAAGGTTAATCTCAGAATGTGTAAAAACATCACGTTAATGAGCGAGGATGTTTTCAGGTATGGTACGAAGCAACGTCAATGGGTTCCTGATTGGGGATTAGTTAATCTAGTTAAAGAAGTTAAAAAAATTCCAGGAGTGGCAACAGTTGGACTATCACACGCGTGTATTGCGAGTGCGCTCGCGGCACCAGAGCAGATTGAGTCGTTACGAGATGAATTGAATCTTACAAAACAACATTACTCTAGCGTTCAAGTCGGCGTAGAAACAGGATCAATTCGGTTAGTTGCTAAATACATGCCTTTTAAAGGTGCCCCATTTGAGGCCGACGATTGGCCAGAGCTGGTGTTGGATGGATGGAAATTACTCTGCCGAAATCATATTTATCCAGCTGGAACGCTCATGGTGGGCCTAGATGATACGGATGAAGATATTCAGACTACAATTAATTTAGTAAAGAAGCTAAATAAGTATCCTGGAATGTGCTGGCCTTTAACCTTTATGCCACTCGGGGCATTACGGTCCAAAAAACGGGAGAATTTTTACACGGATTGGACTGTCATGTCACCCAAGACGCGTGAGCTATTTCTCCTATGCATTAACCACATGTTAGATCAGTCGGAGAAAATGGACGAACACATCTTCGGGACTCAGTTTCATCGCCGAGTTCTTAATCATCTAGGCGCACTTTTCGGCAGGGTAATTGTCAGGTCCATTGAAACGGAAGCATATCAAAAAGGAAAACACGACTATTTAAAAATGGGGCGAATTGCACTTAAGGAATTAGTCCACTATGTTTCAGATTACATTAGAAGGCGTGGTGAAAAGGCAAGGTTTTACGAGGAAGCTAGATCTTAGAAAAGTGTTCTTGATTTTAAACAGATCGTTGTGGGAGATGTAAGAATTTGCCGTTATTTCGAAAAAAAAAGATTATTTGGGATGTTAAAGAACTGGGGGGGTATCTAAATAAAGTTTTGGAGAGTTCAGTTCCGCCAGAATACAGTTTGACTGCTTATAGTCCTGATCATCAAGCTTTAGATGCTCTGATTAGACCCAATTGGGAAATTTTACACCCAATTGTTCAAGATTTCGTTTATTCTTGGTTTATGGAAGTCAGATCTGCAGAGGGGGTGAAAAAAGATCATCAAAAAAAATTAGATGCAATAAATAACGAATTGACCAATGTGCAAAAAAATTCGACAGCGAGGATTGAAGAATTAAATAGAAAAGTGAATGATCTGAATTCTGAATTTTTAAATGTAGAAAATGAGTTCAACCAAAAAGTGGAATTTGTTGAAGAACTTACGGGTGCAATTGAAGATAAAGAAGTGGGAGGAGAACATTTAAAACAAAAAATGCAAGAACGAATTAGAAATATGCATGAAAGAATGATTAGACAACAAGAAAAATTTGAAATAACTCAGATTAAAATAGGAAATCAATTCAAAAATAGAGTAATGGAATTAGATGAAGAAAGACTTCTATTGAATGAAAAAATAGAGAAGAATAAGGAAATTTTAGTAAAAATAGAGAAGGAAAATCAGGAACTCCAGAAAAGGAATCAGTTATTAAAAGGATTCCAAAACAGAATAATTGCAATTAAATCGATCCTTGATTCATTGCCATCTAACATTCTAACCAGGGAGGGGAAGAAAATTGTCTGAGTCATCATTGTGGAAAATTGAAGAATTATTGGAATATACGAGAAAATTTGATAGTGAATTGCCACCGTTGTATGATTTCGAACAGGTCCGACCGATTCATAGAGAAATTGAAGTGGTTATACTTGAACATTGGTCTCGCCTCCATCCGGTAATTCAGGATTTTGTTACTTCGTGGTGGCAACAATGGACAACTTTGAAAAAAGAGATTGAAGGCCTAAGTGTCGAAATTAAGCAAAAAACCTCAATGTTATTGAATTATAAAAATAATTCAGAAGTAAAAATCAAAGATCTTGAAGAGCAAATAAAAACGAAGCCGTCTGAATTAGAAAAAATTAGAAGTGATCTTCAAGAAAAAGAACAAAAATTACAAGAACTAGAAGGGATGGATGAGGAGAAGCAATTAGGCATTGCAAATTTACGAATCAATCTTGAGAAAGAACTTGCTGAACTTAATTTAAACCTTTCAGAGATGCAAACCAAGTTTGAATCGACCCAAGTCCAAGTAGTACACTCATTCGAGCAAAAGCAGATGATCTTTGAGAGTGAAGTGGCGAGTTTGAAGGAGCAAGTCGCCTCACAAGAACAAAAAATTCAGGACCTCAAAAATCAAAATCAGACAATAAAGGTCCAGAATGAAAATTTGAGAATTGTTGAAGAGAAAATCTGGGAAATCAATGAAAAATTAAGGGGGCTTTCTTTTACGGAAACCGAGTAACTAAAAGTTTATGCTTTTGGTGGTTATGGTAAAAGAAGAGGGCCAGCCCAATAATACCAAAAAAGATAACCGAGGGTGCCGCCTATGATACCTGCGATTAGAATAACGTATCTTTGATGACGAGGTAGATAATAAATTGTAACCAGAATTATAACAAGTGCGACAATAGCGCTTCCAAACACTAAAAAGTCAGGATGAAATCCTAAATAATTAGCTATTTTTGTTTCATCCATTTCACTTGTATTCCCCAAGATGGTTGTAAAAAACAAATACCCTCCCGCATTGAAGACAAACCGGAGGCTAAATGCAGCGCCGATTGTACAGAGTGTCTGACCATTACTAATTGTTTTTACGGATTCAGAATGAAATGAGCGATATTTCCATAAAATGAACCCTAGTCCAATAAGAGCAACGAACCATGTACTTATAGGACCGCCCATTATAAACCAAAAATATTTATCACCTGTAATCATACAGTCACTACGAAGACCATTCTCGTCAACACAATATGTGTATGCATAGGCAATGCCTGCGGGTTGATTATATATAAGAGCTACCAAATAATGACCTAACTCATGTGCTAAAGTTCCAATAATAGGAATAACGAAAAAAATTGCAAGATATTTTAAGAACCATTTCCATTTTGGAGTGAATTCCATATAAATTACCTCTAAATAGAATTCTGTTATTTGAATAACAGCATATTAAAATGAAAAATGACAATTTTTTTATCTATCCTTAATTATTAACAGTTGAATTTCTATGACAAAGAAAGTCTGCAAATTTTTTGAGTTATTAGGGAAACACACGCGATTCGATCGTGGGGATGCAAAATTCCATTCCTATTTAAAATCGAATTTAGAGCGAAAACGCGTTTCATACCCTCGATTTATAGATGATATTAAAACTATTTGGAAAGATTTTACCACAAAAGAATTACGGATGAATCTTTCACGATTCTTCATGGAAAATGGTAAAGATTTCATGAAAGAATGGTACACTGATGTTTTTAGTTTCCCCAAAAGACGCATTAGCTTCGAGTTTGGACAAGGGGGAAGCCAGGTTGATGTTCTTATAACGATAAAATACTTACTAACAGAAATTGAATTCAAGTGTCTTGATGAAATCATTAATAAATATGAGATAGAGAACAAAACTGTCACCTCTGCAGCGTTAATTGCAATGCTTGAGCCCTGCGTACTGCTAGGTATCGCTCTTTCGTCAATAATTGGGCAGGAAGTACGAGTGTCTATTGAAGATCGAGAGATAGAAGATAATTTAATCACTCTTGATTTGTCAGCACGCCCAAAATAATTGAGGGAGTTTATGAAACTCCTTGCTTTTTCTGATTTTCATGGATTATATGGGCTGACTAACCATTTTCGTGATGTAAAGAAGAGAATATCAGAGACCCTTCCTGATATCTTAGTTTTTTGTGGAGATTTCAGGAATCTGATTTCAATTCCTCTTCTGGAATCACGCATGCGTCGGCTCAAATTCCCAGCAATCTACTATGTTTGGGGAAATGACGATGGTGTTGATCCCGAATTTAAATTGAAAGTTGGAACAAATCTTCACCTTAAATTAATCCAGCTTGATGATAAAAGTGCTATTACTGGAATTGGAGGGGATGAGTTGGACGTGCAATGGAATATTGACAAGCTAGACGCTTTATTATCAAAGAAAGAGGTCAAAAAGGTAATTTTAATATCACACGTGCCACCATTCGGTTGCTGTGATTTCGCTGTTGAGGGTAAACATGTCGGATCTGAACCACTCAGAACGCTTATAAACAAATATCAGCCTTCCATTTGCATATTTGGACACATACATGAGCAATCACAAAAGTCAGCTGAATTTAACAATACTTTATTTTGGAATGTAGGTCCAAATGGAATTGTCATTGATTTATAAACTAAAAGGTTATTGTTATTGTAACAAAACAGTGAGGAATTCTCATGGATGAAAAGGATATTATAGAGAATTGGGAAGTCCAGAAAAAACTTAATATTTGGGACGAAAAGAGAAGAGCAAATGAAACGCTTGAGGAATTATTTGAGGGAAAAGTTCGTTATTTAAAAATTATAAACCGAGGAATGGGAACAGAAGCATTACATGAGGCTTTGAAAGAATTCGTCAATGATATGTATGATAAAAATATGAGTGGTTTGACTAAACTTGGCGCGGGATTTCTCGTAAAAGTTGCTAAAAAGACCCTATTGAGCAAGATTATTACTAGTTTCTTCATCAACATGCAACATATGGTTAACCTCAAGTGTCTTAAAAAGCTAGAATTATATTCTGACCGCACCGAGCTTGTCATTCACAAATGCACTGCCAAGCGAGCGTGGAAACTTGGAATAAGGAATAATAAAATGGAGGATATCTTAACAGCGGAAGATTATTGTAAATTTTTATGCGTCCCACTATTTAATCGACTTTTGGAAGTTGCAAAAGCAGGAACTAAGGTAGAATTCCAAAAAAGGGGCTGCGAGCAGGTAATTCAATTTTTAAATAAATAATAATATTCAATTTTTTATTCATTCAGTTTCTCTTAAAATAGCCGCACACTCTTCAGGTAACATGTAATTGATTTTCATTCCGGATCCTAATTCGAATCCTGCGAATTTCTCCAAGCGGGGAAGAATTACCAGACTCCAATGATAAAAGAGATTTCTTTCTGAATTACAGGGGGTTGATTGGATAACATAATTGTAGGCTGGGTTATTCAATTTATCATGCAGGATCTTCAAGATTCGATTTAGGAAGCGGGCCAATTCATCGAGTTCCTCTGTATTTACTGAGCCAAAAGAAGCTGAATGAGTAACAGGTGTGATCCAAGTTTCATAAGGAAGTCGAGCGGCAAATGGTTCAAAAACTATGAATTTTTTGCCTTGTAAAACGATTTGTTCGTTAGATTGCAGTTCTTGGTTAATTATATCACAATAGACACACCCACCATGATCATCGTAATACCGCGTTGCCTCTTCGAGGGGATATCTGATGCTATTTGGCACAATAGGCGTGGCAATAATCTGAGAGTGCGGATGCTCCAAGGAGGTTCCAGCCGCCTCACCATAATTCCGAAAAATGGTGACCAATTTATAGTCTGCCTTACAGAGAGCTAAATAGCGTTCTTTATAGGCCAATAGAATTTTTCTCATATGGGCATTAGAGACCAATCCGAGTACTTGGTTGTGGAGCGGGCTTTCAATCACGATTTCATGGCTCCCCAAAGCATTTTCCATCTTGCGATAAAAATCTGATAGTCTTTTTCGCGTGTAATTACCTTCTGGAATCAATGCCGGGTACTTATTAGGAACTACTCTGATTTCCCAGGAATCATTTTGCTCTGAATGATATGATAGAAATTCATTTGGTGTATGTTGTTCATTTCCTGGGCAAAAAGGACAATCAGCTTTATGTGAAGGTTGATTTTTTATATTAGGATTGGATATAACATCTTGGGGGCGGGCTTTCCTTTGTGGGGCAAAAATTACCCATTCTTTTGTTGCAGGATTCTGCCGAAGTTCTGGCATTTCTTTTCTCCTCTAATTTATTATTATCCCAATACCTTTATGTTAGTATTTTTTATAAAATATTTAAATCGGATAGATACTAAAATGAGGCAAGAGTGATGGTTTCACCCGAAGACCGTATTTTAAACGCGATGGAACTGGGAGATCCTCTAGATAAAATTCCAAAAATGGAATTATTTTCCTCAATACTTCCCTTCATTAAAGTATTCATTAATTGGGAAGCCTTCCCTATGAGAATCCGTAGGTTAAACAGGAAATGGAAAATTTTAGAGGAAACTGTTAATACTGTGAAAGAAAAATGGAAAATGAAAAAAATTGATCCAAGAGAAAGGCATACCCTATATGGTCGGCTCATTAGAAAGGCTTCTTTCGTTGATCGAATCATATCTAATATTAATTTGTTTAATATAGCTCAGCGTAATCCAGAGAGGGCTGACAGAGATGCGGTTCGACTTACATGCCTTTATGCCCGAATGCCTATTAAATTAGGGTATGATTTATGGTGCCTAATACCTTTGACCTTGCCAGATTCTGATGCGGGATTTCTGGAAGCTCCTGACGGTAACTACTATCCTGCCTCGAAGGAAGGGATTTTCATGGACCTTAAGGCTGATGATTTAGAAGGGGTGATGAAGGGGGTTTGGGAAAAGAATATTGAAAAAAGCATAGAAGGTTCAAAGGAGTTTTATGAAACGGCCCAATTAGAAAGGTATGCAAATATTGTTTCACGAGTAATGAACTCGCGATATAAAAGAAAAAAAATTAAGGATCAGCTTCTTCCAGCTATCCTCCATCCAGGACCGTTTGAAACTTGGCTCACCGTCTTCGGTAATGATAACATGCAAGGTTTTTATCGTAGAGTCTTTCAAGAGCATCGAAATGGGTGTAAGGGAGCTTATTTCGACCTTTTAAAAGTAAAAACAAATATGCTCTGTAAGTTAGTTAAGCGTCTTGTTGAGATAGACATGAAAGTTTTTGTAATCGGAGATGACTGCGCAATGATTCACGGGAGTATGCTGCCTCCCAAAATTTACCGTGACTTCATAGCAGTCCATATTAAAAAAATTGTCGACACGGCTCACCGAGGTGGAATGAAGGTACTATTGCATACTGATGGAAGATTTAAAGTTGATAACAGGGAAACTTTCGAGGAAACTTGGGAATTTATGAATTTTCTTTTAAATACGGGGATCGATGCGCTTCATCCTATTGAGATGTGGGCCAACGATATTGAAGAGCTTAAACGTAATTTTGGTGATAAAGTTTGTTTATGTAATGGTATAAATACAATTGAACTGCAAACGGGGACGCGGCATTCCGTAGCACGATTGACCAAAACAATTTTGGATAAAGTCTATCGAGGGGGCGGAAATCGCCTTAATGGGTATATTGCAGGGTCGGATAATTCGTTAATGGCAGGTTGTCAACCGTATTTAGTACATCAAATGCTATACACAATTGATGAATACGGAGAAAAAATCTTAAGCTTATAAAATAGAATGAGAATTCTGTAAATAATCTTATAAAATCGATAATATGAGTCTAGAAATTATATTTTTTTATTGGCTCTATTATAGTTAGAGCCGTATTTACAAAAATTGTTAAGATCAAAATGAAAATATGTTTTGAGAAATTTTGAAATATTTCTATTCTATAATGGAAGATAGCAATATCTCACTTCCAAAAATTCAATTATCAAGAGTAATGATCCCAATTCTGAAGTTAAATCGGAAAATAATTCGAAATTATTGGACATAAAACCATTACCTTTTTATACCCTCTTTTTCGTAAGATCTAATAGTAGAGTACAGTACGAAATTACTGTACGAATCTACATTCTTATCGTAAAAATAAATAATTAATTGAGGGAGAAAAATGGCGAAAGGTAATCAAGTCATTACCAAGACGGCTTTGAGAAGATTAATGAAAAATGAAGGCAATGCGACCATCGTCGCCCTTAATGCCGTTCTGAGTCTGCAGGAATGGTTAAGCGATACTGCCATCGAGATCACCAAGAAAGCGCTAGCCTTGGCGCAACATGCAAAGCGCAAGACAATCACCAAAGCCGACATCAAATTAGCAGTCTAGACTGCTAAACACTCATTCCCTTTTTTTTTGTTGTTAATTTTTGTTCTAAATATGAGTTGACAGTATAAATTAGAATGAATTTTGACTTGATTCTAAATTTAATTAATTTTACCAAAAAGCGATACGAAAAAAAAAAGGTAAAAAAAGGTTTTAAAAGCAGCGATGGACGACTGTGGGTCCGATATCCTTGTATTCTTTTCGCGTGACCCACATCTTCTGGAATGTTTTCAAAGACGACAGGATGCTTCCACCAATCCACACCGAGTACATCCTTTCTGGTGGGGCGATGATTTTAACCTCGACATTCTCTGGAATCATTTCTGCGATTTCTTTTGTCAAACGTTCTTTCAATCCAGGGAACATCGTTGAACCGCCAGAGAGGACTATGTTGGCGTATAGGTCGCGTCGCAAGTCGATGTCGCATTTGGAGACTGCTTCCACTATGACCTCATCCATTGGGCTCGTTTCTTTTCCGACTGCTCCTGGATTAAAGAAAACCTCCGGGGCTAAGAAACGTTCTACGCCAACAGTTAAGGTTTCACCATCAGGAAGCATGTATGATTTTTCCATTCCTGACACTTTTTCTGCTAATCGTAGTTCTTTTTCTGGATCGAGGGCAACGTAGCAAAGCTTCTCTTTGATATCTCGAACAATTTCTTTCTCTGCGGATGTCGTGAGCGCATATCCCCTCTGACGCAGGAGCCGCATCAAGTATTCAGTGATGTCGCGTCCTGCGAGATCTAACCGGGAGATCGCATGAGTGAGTGCGAACCCTTCATAGATGGGCACGACGTGAGTGACACCCGTGCCGGAGTCGGTTACCAACCCCGTGGTGCGCCCAGACGCGTAAAGCGAGAGAACTGCTTGCATTGCAATGTAGAGCGCGGGGACATTGAAGGTTTCGAACATGATTTCGCACATTTTTTCGCGGTTGGGTCTAGGATTCAATGGGGGTTCAGTGAGAAGTATGGGATGATCCCCTGGATCGAGCCTCAAATCCGTGTAGAAGGTATAGTGCCATATTTTTTCCATTGCGCCCCAGTCCTCTACAATTCCATGGCCTACGGGGTAAGACAGCCGCAGGACACCGCGAAGTTGGAGGGCTTCTTCACCGATGTAATATTCTCTCGTGTAATGCTCTACATCGGTCATGATGCTCGTGTATTTTGGATACCCAATTAACGTCGGAAAGACCGATCTTGGTTGATCTTCGCCCGCATATCCGTTCTTGGTAATGCCGGTGCCGTTGTCCACCACCACCGGCTTGCCCAGGACTTCTTCTTCCATGTCAATTCACCAATTTATTCTTTAAATGCTATACGGGGAATGATGAAGCCCGTGGCAAGCCAAGGACTTCCTCTCTCCGTGTAAATTCACCAACTCATTCTTTAATTTCTAGATAGGAAAGTATGATGTTAGTTCTATAATTAAGTATTTAACGCTATTTAATAATATTTGTAATTCCGGATTATAGAGATGATAAAGGTGAGGAGCGATCAAAAAATCGGAAGATTTGAGGGTAATTTATAAAATTAATACCAGGTTAAAAGTAAATACAATATCAATCCTTTATCCAGATTATATTTTCCTGCGGATCAAGGTAAAAAATCTTTAAATTGTATTCGAAAGCAATTTGGGTTAGAGCAATCGTGAAGAATCGCGATCCTAAGGTGACATTAATAATTACATCATGAGTTTGAAGGAGATCTTCAATTTTTCTACGGAGAAAATTATAAACTTCAATATAGCTCATCTTATTTAATGGGATTTCAAATAGTTGATTCCGTGGAATGCCAGCTGAAATTTTGCTCTTCAGGCCTTCAGGGAGGATGGTAAAATTCATCCCTTCATCAATGCCTTGGTTGTAAAGCAGTTTTGTACGACGTAACTTTTGGTAGAGCCGAGTGAGGCGCCACTTATCGTCATCGAAATCAAACCCACTAATGCAAGCTAGGGGAATAATATCTCGAAAGTATTGGCGAATTAATTGAATTTTCAGGGGATTAATGCGTGCTACCTTAGATTTATATTCTAATTCTGACCGTTCTCGGATGATTAGCCCAGTTATTTCGAGATGCTTGAGATTAAAATATAATAAAGCATCAGACACTCCGTTTATTCGCCGATCAAAGCTGTCTTTGAGGGTCCAATACATTTGATTGCGGAATAGTTCGTCTCCTATCTCATTATACTTTGAAATTCCCCATCGAAGATCAGGACCTGTTTGTGGCCCATATGAAAGTAAGGTTCGAAGAATAACTCTCCTTACCAGCACTCCTGCGATAATTTTTTCAATTTCCTCTACGGGATCGGGTCCCACTCTTTCCAATTCTCCTATGCCCACCTTTTTTTTGCGATTCGCTTCCGAAATAGATGCTCCTACTTCCAATTACACTCATATTAGGTTTATCGTTATGGTTCCTCATAATTCTAACTATAAGGTTACATTTATGGCTACAATTTAATGTCGATTAACACTTATTAATCTAAGCAAATTACTTTTAAACAGAACGACGACTTATATTTCATTTATAAAGAATGCAAAAACAGAAAAGACATTAATATGAATGAGATAAAATATTGTTATAGAGTTAGGTAAAAATTTGGGGATAAAAATGAGTAAGCAATTGATTGAATTTGCAAATAAAAAGGGCGATTATTATTGTGAGTTAGCCGAAGAACACTTAAGATCCCGCGAACCAAAAAAGGCCAAAAGCCTATTACTGAGTGCGGTGGAGTGGTATAAAAAAGGTGGGAACGAGGAAAAAGCAAATATAACGCGGCAGAAAGCCGATGAAATAGAGGAATGAACTCTATTTAGCTAATTTCGAGTATTTAATCTCCAAATATTCTAGTAATCTGTGTGGATCAATGATTACGAAATAGAGAGGTTCACTTTTATTTGATTTAAAACAAGATGGGTAAAGAAATCCGTCCTGTACTAATCGGTCCAGAAAATTCTTGAATTGTTTTTGATTATAGGGTAATTGAAATACGTCACAGTTAATTTTATAGAGTTTAAATAGTTCATTATGACTTATATATACTTTTTCTCTATTCTTGAAGTAAATTGCAATTTTTTCCAATAAAGGTAAATATAATAGCTCAATAGCGGAATCATCAAATCGAAGAAGGCAATCTAAATCGCCTTGAAACGGAAATTCTAGTAAATGAAAAGAATCCTTTCTTATTAAGGTTGGATTTATGTCGTTACCATTAATAAGATGTTGGTAAATATTTTTTAAGATGGTAATGCAAGTGCTTGGACGGTAATAGTCAAAATAGGTCACGATATCCACGATATATCTTGAAAGAGTTGGATCCAGATCGATGGGAAAAGCTAGAGTGATACGTTGAGATAAAATATCCAGCAATGCAGATGAGGAATAAATATCTAATTTTAAGGGATAATCTACATAATCTGCTAATAAAGTTGAATTTTTTTGACATTTTTTGAAGGGAATGCGGGAGGTAGCAAGAGTTGAAATCTTTAAATCCTTGGAATATCGAATTATTTTTTCAAAAAGTGGTTGATTTAAATAATTTACATTATCTAAGGTAATAATTAGAGGAATTTTTGCCTTATTACGCAAGTAATGAAAATAACTCCACAATTTCTCAGGATTATTTAGATATGTAAATTTTTTAGAGACAAAAAGGGAATAAAGTTCAACCAGCAATCTGAGGTTTTCATCAGGAGATTTTACTGCCATATCTAAATAGATATGAGTGAATTTTTCCCCGAAGTTTAATTTTAGAAGCTGAATGAAATATTTCGTGAAAACACTTTTCCCAATTCCACGAATGCCATGAATATATGCATTAATGTTATATTGGTCGTTTGGATCCAAGCTGGAGTTAAATATGGTTAATAAATTTCTTAGTTCCTTATCTCTGTGAAGGAGTTTTGGAGGAATATATTCCGGGTCAAAAAGTGCTCGTGGATATCCGAAAGCTAACGGGGATGAAGCCATTTTCTTTCATCTCAATAGATATTCAAGAAAAAAGTATTTAAAGACCTCAAATCTTAGGTAAAAATCGCAAAACTTAGAATAAAAATTAAAAGCGTATTTTTTGCGTCTTTCTTTGATAGATAAGGAAGATTTATTCCGATTCTCTATTTTTATGATTTTTTTGATAGATTATGCGGTGCTGATTTTTATCGCAATCAATTCATGAAGAAGAATCAATATTTTTATCTTATTAAGATAATATAATTTAATGACAAATTATTCCTTTAAACCGCTCCCACGAAAGAGATCAAATGATTGGAGCGATCTAGTAGAGTATTGGAGCGATATTTAAATTTAAATTAAAAATTGGAGAAGATGTGAGAAACTATGGATGTAGACTTACCAGAGGAAACCAAACAAACATTGACCAATTTGTTACAGAAATTAGAAGCGAGAACAGAGCTCGAAGCATGTGCAGTTGTTTCTAAAGAAGGGATGAGAATTGCTTGTGCAGTTGGGGCGGAATTAGACGCGGATGTATATAGTGCTGCTAGTGCAGCCCTTGTCAATTTAGGGGAAACAACACTTAAACAATTACGGCACGGTACCCTGAAAGAAATTATTGTGAGAGGGGATGATGGTTACACAATTTTGACAAGCGCGGGTCCTAAGCATATGATTGTAGGATCTTGTAAAAATACATCACGCATGGGTTATTATTTGGCGTTACTTCATAGATTTTCTTCTAAAGTTGCTCAAGAATTGGGTTTTATAGAAGATGTTCCTGTACCAACACCTAAACCAGTTCCCAAACCTGTGGTTTCAAGGCCAACTGCTGCATCTTTATTAGATGCCGCTACTCCCACACCCAGACCAACTACCGTACGAACTCCTCCGCTCTCTCAAGTCAAACCTGAACCTGTTGGTAGCAAAATTTCAGAAGCTCTAGAAATCCTTTCTCCGGCTGAAGAACCCGAACCCATTCAAATAATTGAAGAACCCGAACCTATTGCCATTGGGGCGCCTCAAACTATTTCAATAGAAGAACCTGAACCCATCATACTATCTGAACCTGAGCCCATCCCAGTTGAAGGACCTCAAGGTGTTGCACCTCCCAGTGGCACTAGTGATTTTGATAAAGGGACGCTTTTTGAAGCACTTCAAGCCTTAGGAGTAGATAAAGAAGCTCAAACTGCTCCAACACCCTCCTCAAACGTGGATACTCAAGCTCTAATGAGTGCATTAAAACCACAGCCCGGCGCAAAGCCCACACCTTTCACTGGTCAACCATCAAGCCAACCCAGCTCCGCGCCTTTTATAGCTCCTTCAGGAAAGGCAGAAACTGATGAGGACTTGTTTAAAATTTCGGATAAAGAAGCAGTACTGGAAGCCTTAAAGGTCCTTGGATGGGAAGAACCAGAAGACAAAGGATAATATTTTTATAAAAACAATAAAAATTTCCTCATTTTTTGTAAGATTTTCTACTCATTACCTCATTTTAAGAAAAAAAGTGAAATTTAGATTTCACCGCCAGGCATAACGATGAATCCTTTTTCTGGGGACATTTCAAACGGGTACCGTCTTAGGGAATGCGCCGTTCCCCGCATCTTCCGGACTATTAAAGATCTCCTGAGTTCGCCGGAAATTTCTTCTAAAAACAGTAAAACAACCCCTTGAGCAATAAACTCCTCGACGCCGTACCTAGTGAAAACTTCGCCCACGGCAACTTCGGAAGTCATTATAGATGTACATTTTATTTCCCGAAGCAGTGCAGATAAACGAAATATTGCGGTTCTGATATTGGCAGTCCCTTCGAATTGGATTCCAAGCCCGGCTATTGAATCAATGACAATTCTTTTGGCATCAATTTCTTTAGCAGTACGGTAGATTTCTTGCGCCAAAATGTTGACGTCGAAGCCTCGGCGCAAGGCAAATCGTTCGCCAGTAGGTAGTCCCGCCTTGCTGGAGGCGGCGTCTACTATCGCGAATTTTTTTTCATCTTCCATTTTTTTAAAATCCCATCCAAAAAGGGCTGCTTCTCGGCGGAGCTCGACCGGCATTTCCTCCAAGGTAACAAAAATTCCTGGTTCGTTGTAATCAACGACGCCTTTATAGAGGAATTCCATGCAAAAAATCGTTTTTCCCGTCCCGGCTGAACCCGCTAAAAGAACATTACTTCCTTTAATGAAGCCGCCATTTAAAATTTCATCGAGTCCTAAAATTCCACTTTTTACACGCTCTATCATAATTCCACCTCATTTATAATAAGTTAAAACTGAGCAATTCACTTCCCTTTATTACATCCGTGAATTTTATTATCTCAAGATCAATAATATCAGGGTCATGTCGAATATCAGATGCAAATTTTTCCAATTCTTCTTCATCTCTAGTAAAAATTATACCATATAAAATAGTGCCATCGGCCGCGGTCGCTAGAAAACAGAAATTCTTTTTTACCGCGAAGATTTCCCCAATCTCATGAGTTCTTTTGACACTAATTTCCTTTACAATATGGTCGCCTACTTTTATTTTCAATAAGGCGCCTAAATTGTACCCAAAACTCTCAGGTGATATTAGAATTGTAAAATTTTTGATTATTTTCGAATTTTTTAATTTTTTTATTCGAAAATGAACGGTGGTATCAGGAACCTGAAGTTTCTCTGCGATCTTCGTATAAGCAATTCTAGAGTCTTCTTTTAAAATATGAATTATTTTTTGATCGAGTTCATCCAGTTTTTCCATTATTTACCATCTTGATCGTTATATTCTGTTTCCTAACTATGCCCGATGATCTTTTACCTAAATAAAATTTCGCAATTTCATTTAACTTTTATTACGAACTCTTTTTTTTTTAAATTTTTCTCATAATGGATTTGATGGATGTTCGTGGAATTCATTTACTGTTCGAACCGGAGGCCAAGTAATTTCTGAGTTAATGTATTGAATCCGAAACTAGATACAATATACCAACTAACATAGCTTAATGGAAAACCGTAGGGAAGCCAAACACCTGCTGGGGCTCTTATAAACATGTTTAGAAGCGGTACGATCGATATATTGAATGGAAACATAGCACATGTTGTATTACCAAATGTGGAACTTAATATGAAGAATAATATCATAAATGGTCCCATAAAAATTAACATGGGCTTCATTCGTTGCCACATTACAGTTCTCGTGATCTTTTCAATGTATTTCTGCTTTCTCTTTACTTTAATCATTGCTTTTCTATCACTGGTTTCACGCACGTGCTTCTCAAGAGTCTTAAACTTTTTTATCTCTCTAGAGTAACGGGTTAATCGCTTGACATCCATTATCTTACGGGAAAGAAGACTGCTAGTCGATGACAATGAAAATGAAATGGCAAGAATCAGTAAAGATGTAAAGTAATAGGGACTGCCTGCAAAAAATGGAGGACCCAGCATCTCAGAAACGTAATATTCAGGCCATAGAACAAGATGTAAAAATGTGTACGTGATTGTCCAAAGAGAAACCCAAAAAGTAATATAGCCACCGATTCCTTCCATGAAAATTTTCCTTTTACCACCAATTTCTTGAATCTGGTTCTCGGATAATCTCCAATTGAGAAGAAAATAGTAAGGAACCAAAACACCCCATCCGACGCCAACGCCAATTGCTTGCGCGTGCCCAAATTTAAAGAAGTAATCTAGTATTGTTAAAAGATTACAGACAATGACTATTACCACTGCTAGCAGAATCTTTGAGTAATAAATCTTATCTTTTAATTCCACAGTTATACAAACTCCGAATCCTTCTTTCTTTACACCGATTCTAACACTCTTCGCTCCTACAAGAAATATTTGTACCCTTAGGTCATAAGGATATCTATTCATTTTGACATTTGGTTCTGAAATTATGTATTTCTAATTATTATTTTTTAGATAATCGCTTATATTTTAAATTTTTAAATGAAGATGTCTTTTTGATTGAGAGAGATTTTAACGCTTTTAATTTTTTTTATAGCAAGAAAAGTGAGGTCTAATTATGGCAGAAATGTCATCCTTCGATATCGGCGCAATAGTTACAGAACTAAAGCCGTTATTAATCGATGCATGGGTTAGTAATATTTATCAAATAGACTCACTTTTCACCATTAAATTTCGAACAACAGAAGGAAGCCAGGAATTATTAATCGAACCTAGCAAGCGACTTCATTTAACAAAATATCAACGTCCGAAACCGAAATTCCCATCTAAATTTTGTATGACACTGAGAAAATATCTCCGAAATCAACGAGTCCTTGATATTAAACAATATGAATTTGATCGCGTTATGGTTCTCGAGGTTGGACGGCAATCAACAGAGGCCAAAGAATCAAAGAATAATAAGTTAATAGTAGAATTTTTTGAAAGAGGAAATCTTGTTCTTTTAAATCCAGAGGGTAAAGTGATTGTTGCATTGAATTATCGACAAATGCGGGATAGACGAATCATCCCTAATCGAGAATTTAATTTTGCGCCTTCTAGGGGATTGGACATTAAGAAATTAACATTAGAAGACTTCAAAACAATTTTCCAGGATGAAAATCAGAATCTAATACGAAGTTTGATCAAAAACTTAAATATCAGTCCAATTTATGCTGAAGAAATATGCTCTAGAGCTCAAATAGATAAAACTATACAAATTTTAGGTTTAAAACCTGGTAGTATTGATAAATTATATAGAATTCTGAAGGGAATGATTTCTACTCTTGAAGAAACTTCATTAAAACCCTGTATATATCAAATTAATTCAGAATCCTATCTAGCACCCTTTGAACTCACTCAATTTTCTTCAGCTCAAAGACTAAATTTCAATAATTTTAATGATGCAGCTGATGAGTGTTTTAGTTCAAAGGAAGAAATTATAATAAAAACTGACGATATAAAAGAAAAGAAGGTAGAATTGAGCAAAACCGAGAAAATCTTAAAAAATCAACAAAAAGCCATGGAGAAACTTGAACGGGATTCGATTCGTTACAAAAAATATGGCGATATTTTGTATCAATATTTTCAGGATATTGACGAAGTATTGAAATCAATTAAAAATGGACGTAATAACGGGCGTTCGTGGGAAGAAATAACAGATATTTTTGAAGAAGCAAAGAAAAAGAATATTAAATCAGCCAAATTCGTAAAAAAAATTAATTATAAAAATGCAACTCTGATATTGACAATTGATGGGGAAGAATTCACCGTTGATTTTAGAAAATCGGTTGCCGACAATGCAAATAACTTTTATACTAAATCGAAAAAAGCGGCAGCAAAGCTGAAAGGTGCGAAAAAAGCGTATAAACAAATTTTGCAACAAAAGGATAAAGTAGAATTGGAAACCGAAATTATCGCAAAAGAAGAAAGAAAGCTTATTGAAAAAAGAAAGAAACACTGGTATGAAAAATTCCATTGGTTTATTTCGTCTGATAATTTCCTAGTAATCGGAGGACGAGATTTAAAAACCAATGAATTGATTGTACGGAAGTATATGGATAAAGATGATATTTTTTTCCACGCTACATTTCAAGGGGCACCGGTTGTTGTAGTTAAGAGCGAGGGAAAGCCAATTCCTGAACAAACTTTAAAAGAAGCCGCCCAATTTGCAGTAACTTTCTCAAAGGCTTGGAAAGCACAATATGGCCAAGCTGATGTCTATTGCGTTAATGCGGATCAAGTATCTCAAACCCCACCATCAGGAGAATTTTTGCGGAAAGGTTCATTTATCGTTCGAGGGAAGCGGAGCGAATATAAAAATACCCCACTCAAGCTTTTAGTTGGCCTAAAATTTGATGAGAAGTTTGCGATTGTTGTATCAGGACCCCCTACAGCAATAAAAAAACATAATGATCTAACTGTTGAAGTAAAATTTGGAGATAAATCGAGTGCGCATCTAGCCAAGCTCATTAAAAACCGATTTTTAAAGGCAAGTGCAAGCGAGGAGGAAAAAATATCAGTGCAAAACCTCCCACTTGACGATATTCAACGGAGCCTTCCCGGTGGCAAGGGAGATATTATAGAATAAATGGAATAAGTTCATTTTAATTCATTAAAAATGTATAAACCCATGTATTTACCAATGGAAAATTGCTATCATTGTTTAAAAAACAAATTTACCGAAATGATTAAAAAAAATCGTTTGTCTTAGTAAGATGGCAATGAGTGATTTTTTGTACGGTGGGTTTTCCGTTGAATGAATCTCGAAAGAAATTATTAGTTCGCGATGTCATGAATTGTGAAGTCAAAACGCTTCCTACAGGTGGAACCGTGCAAGAAGCCGCGAAAATAATGCGACAAAATGAAATTGGTTCAATGATTATTGTTGATCCAAAGGACAATCAGAAGCCTATTGGGATTATCACTGAACGTGATATGAACAATAGAGTCGTGGCAGAAAATAAAGTACCAAGCGAAGTTCTATGTGAAACGATAATGACAGCACCGGTGTCATCTATTTCGTCAAAGATTCCACTTACAACTGCGATGCACCAAATGGCAACGCAACATATCAAACGATTGATCGTAATGGAAAAACAGCAAATGATAGGAATTATATCACAAAGTGATATTCTTGAAATAGCGCCTTATATGATAGAGATATTACAGCAGCTGACCGATATTTATAAAGAAAATTATAAAACAGAATTTACGGCGGGCTATTGTCAGCAGTGTGAAAATTGGAGCGATATGCTTGAAGAAGTAGATGAAGTATATATTTGTCCAGAATGCAACCCCTTAAAAAAAACTTCTGAATTTTAGACTTAGAGGTGTAAATCTTTGAAAGTCTCAGATATATTGCAGAATGAAATAAGGAAGTTGACAATAGATAAAAATCAATCAGTGACAGATGCCCTGACTGTGATGGATAAACACAATTTATCCATGTTATTATGTGTAAATAATGAGAAATTAGTGGGAATGATTACGGAGCGTGACATTGCAGATCGCCTCGGTTCAAGTAGAGCTAAACAATTGAGTCCTTCTAGGATTCATGTTTCAGGAGTGATGACATACAACCCCAGAGTGATCAATTCCAATCTGTCTGTTGAAGAAGCGGCTGAACTGATGGATCGCTATAAAGTATGGGGATTACCAGTCGTGGACGATAATGAATTAATAGGTTTTATCTCCCAAAATGAGTTAATATCTCTTTGTACTAAATTTTCATCAATCAAGGTAAAAGATCTAATGTCGAAAGTAAAAATAGAAATTTCACCGGACGAAAGGATGATACATGCTAGGAAGTTAATGTTTGACAACAATTTTGGGAGTTTATTAGTTACGGAAGGAGGAAAAGCAGTAGGAGTTATTTCAGAGGGAAGTTTAGCGAGAAATTTTGCAAGCTTTAGGGAATCCGTTCCTGCACGCCATCAAGAAGAGCGAATACGCTACATTTTAGCTCAAGATGCAATGAAATCATTAGATCAATTTTTAACACCTGAATCAACGGTTGCAGATGCAGCTAATATGATGTTAAAAATCGGGGTGAGGGCCTTACCCATTGTTGATGAAAATGATAATTTAATTGGAATAATAACCAAGGGTGATTTAACTAGATTTGTCGCTAAAGGTTTTAAGACAAGTGTAGATTAAATTATATGATTTGGCAGATTGGAAGCCGCCTGATGTCGGAAAGAGAATCTAAATCTGTTGATTTAATAATAAAAAACGCAAAAATCTTCTTTAATCAACAGGTAATGGAGGGAGGAATTGCCGTAGATCAAGGGAAAATTGTTAAAGTCAGTAAAAATACTAAGTTACCTCCAGGTGAGGAAATAATTGATGCCAAGCGACGATTAATCATCCCTGGAATAATTGATATTCATGCACATCTAAGAGATTTAGAATTTAATAGAAAGGAGAATTTTTACACGGGAACATGCGCTGCCGCAAATGGGGGCATTACTACAATAGTTGATATGCCTAATACAAAACCCCCAACTATTTCACCCAAATTATTGGAAGAAAAAATTGATTTAGCGCGAAAGAAGGTTATCATTAACGTTGGTTTTTATGCAGGAATCCCTGATAAAGTGGAAGAAATTGATTCCTTTAGAAATCACGGAATCTTCGGCTTTAAACTGTTCTTAGCGAGCTCCTTAAGCCAATTTGACATGACTAACTCTGAATTATTGATAAAACTTCTTGGGAAAATCAAAGATAATAATTGCCCCCTCTTGATTCATGCTGAGAGGAAAAAAGATATTGAGGAGATATTGAAACAGAAAAAGGGATCAAATTTATCTTCACAAGAATTATACCTTGTAAGCCATTCTGAAAATGTAGAGAAGAAAGCAATTGAATATATTTTTGAATTAAATGCACGTATTGGCGCTCCAATTCATATTTGTCATGTTTCCACCGCTTCAGGAGTGGAAATCATTCAACAAAGTAAAAATCAAGGGCGAAAAATTACCTGTGAAGTCACGCCTCATCACCTGTTTTTAACTACGGTTGATTTGAAAAAATATGGCGCTTTTGCAAAAATGCTTCCACCCTTAAGGACGTCGCGTGACTTAGATGCCTTATGGCGGGGACTTAACAATGGAATAATTGACATAATTGCAACCGATCACGCACCTCATATGCTTTCCGAAAAAGAATGCGAATTTTCTCGTGCTACAAGTGGGATTCCTGGATTTGAAACTTTACTCCCACTCTTAATTACAGCAATGCAAAAAAATCAGATAACTCTACCCCGTTTGGTTCAATCAATGTCAGAAAATCCAGCAAAATTTTTGAATCTCTCAAATAAAGGAAAAATTCAAGTTGGATACGATGCAGATTTTACAATCATCGATTTAAAAAAGCAACAAAAGATTGAGGCTTCAAAATTTTACTCAATGGCAAAATTCTCACCGTTTAATGGGCGAGAAATGAGAGGCGTTCCAACAATGACAATAGTTAATGGAGAAATTATTATGCGAGAAGGGGAGATAATGGTCCCACAGGGTTCTGGGAATATCATTCGTCGCCCTTAATACTGGTGATTTTTAAGTGTCATTTGTTTGTGATGCAATGTTAGGCCGGACAGCGCGATTCTTGCGACTTTTAGGTTTTGACACCCTTTATAGCAATTCTTTTTCTGATCCAGAACTACTAAGAATAGCTAAGGATGAAAATCGGATTTTATTAACTCGCGACGCTGAATTATATCAACGAGCAGTAAAATTGAATATCACTGCTTATTATCTCGGAGAGAAAAATTACACCGATCGAATTACGAACCTTATAATTAAGGGGAATTTTAAATTGAATTTGGATCCTTCAAATTCTCGTTGTGCAACGTGTAATGCAAAAATCGTCCCAATTTTAAAAGATGAAGTCAAAGATAAGGTACCAGAGGGGACCTTTTCGGTATTTGATGAATTTTGGGTCTGCACCAATGAGGATTGTGGAAAAATATACTATCAAGGGCCACACTGGGTCAATATAACGAAGACTTATGAGCAAATCAGGAAAAATCTAAAAGACATGAAATGTAAATGAAATTAAAATCATAACATATTTCTAATGAAATGATAATGACACCAACAGGTGAGGAAGATTTATTCGCTAAAGGATGGAGAATTTGCAATTAAATTGGCTCGAGAAGCAGTTAAAACTTTCATCGAAACCCAAAACCAAATAGACCCACCATCTTCATTTCCTGAACAATTCAAAGAAAAAGGTGGAATATTCGTTACCTTAAAGACCATGACTAAAAAAAAGGATAAAATTGAAAAAAAATTACGAGGTTGTATTGGATTTCCATATCCCACGTATCCTTTAATTAATGCAATAATTGAGTCAGCAATTTCATCCGCCACGAGGGACTCCCGGTTCCATCCACCATTTGGTCCTGGCCCAGTTAAATCGAGGGAATTAGATAATATTGTTTTTGAAGTTAGTATTCTCACCCCTCCCGCTCTGCTTGAAGTAAATAATCCAAATGAATATTTGAAGAAAATAAAAATCGGGCGAGATGGATTGATTGTTGAAAGAGAACACTATAGGGGGCTTTTATTACCACAAGTGCCTGTTGAATGGAAGTGGGATGTAGAGGAATACCTCAAGCATACTTGCAATAAAGCATTTATGCCAGCCGATTGTTGGAAAAAGCAAGGAACAAAAATTTATACTTTTCAAGCAATTATATTTGAAGAAATTAAGCCTTTAGGAGAAGTGCGCCAAAAAGAAATTGGGGAAGATTGAGTAAGATGGAGTTACCTGACCTTATTCTAAAGAAAAAAATTAAAGATTTTCTTGAAGAGGATATCGGATTCGGGGATATCACTACAAATACTATCATTGAAGGAGGAGGACCTAATAAAAAAGCCCTAATTCTTACAAGACAAGATGGTATTGTAGCAGGACTCAGAGAAGTCTCGGTGCTCTTTGAAATTTTTCACGTAAAAAGCCATGTTAAAAGGGAAGATGGCGCGCAAATCCAAGCAAATGATGTTCTGGTAGAGCTAGATGGACCAATCAAAGGAATTTTGAAAGGAGAACGAACCGCTTTAAATTTACTCATGAGAATGAGTGGGATTGCTACTGCTACTTATCAATTAGTAGAGAAAGTTCGTAAAGTTAATCCTACTATAAGAATCGCGTGTACTCGAAAAACTACTCCAGGCTTTCGGTACTTCGAGAAAAGGGCGGTGCAATTAGGTGGGGGCGATACGCACCGCTTTTGCTTAGATGATATGGTCTTGATTAAGGATAATCATCTTAAGCTTGTTTCCGATATTCCCAAACTAATAAAACAAGTAAGGAAAAAGGTCAGTTTTAGTAAGAAAATAGAAATTGAAGTTACAACAGCCGAACAAGCTCTTGAGGCAGCAAAGGAAAAAGTAGATATCATCATGTTAGATAATTTTACAGTTTCCGATGTAAAACAAGCTATTGATTTGTTAAAGCAAAATGATTTACGCGATCATTTACTTCTAGAAGTTTCAGGAAATATTACGCCAGAAAATATCTCAGATTTTGCTAAATTAGATTTAGATGTAATTTCATTGGGATATTTAACTCACTCAATTAAAGCCTTGGATGTTACATTAGATTTACAATAATATAGGCGAAAATTTTAATATCCCCTATCCATTCAGCAATGTAATTCAGCCGCAATTTCAGCCGAGATAGCCTAGAGGCGAGGCGGTGGACTGCAGATAGCCATAAAAATAGCAGCGATCCACTATACGAGGGTTCAACTCCCTCTCTCGGCTTTTAAATTTTCTTACTAATCATGGATTAATCGGTAATTTTATTTCTTTTATTTCTTTTAATTCTTCATCTATCATTTTATCAATGTTTATCTCTTGTTCAATTTCTAGAATTCTTTCAAGTGTTCCGTGAGTCTCAGGATATTGAGGAACCGCACCACAACCTGGGACTTGCATAATAGAACTCGAATAGAGCCCAAGTTTTTGACTTAAGTTCATTGTTTCAACTTTATCGAACCCAATTAAGGGACGAAATACTGGAATTTTGGTTGCTTGATTCAATACAAAGAGGTTATCTAATGTTTGTGATGCAACCTGCCCTAAATTTTCCCCCGTGACGATCCCTTTAGCCTTTAATCGTTCTGCTAACCGTTCAGCTACTTTATACATAGTCCTTTTACAAAAGATGCAAGTCAATTTTGGGGGAACGACCTCCTTTATTTGCTCTAACGTTTGACCATGGGGAGTAGAATAGAAGGTTATTTGCTTGTAGGGACTAAAGATAAATAATTGTTCTAACACTTTTATCACGCGTTTATAAGCAGCTGGGGTGCTGTAGGGAGTGTTATCACAATAAAGAGGAAAAATATTGCATCCCCGTTTCATCATTAACCAAGATGCAACTGGACTATCGATTCCGCCAGAAAATAAACTAATTAATGAACCCTGTGAGCCATATGGTAATCCAGCCACGCCTTGTATTGTCTGGTTGAATAAAAAAGCATTTTTGTCTCTTATTTCAATATTGATTGCATGCATCGGATTTGATAAATCTACTGAAATTTTTCGTTCTGCTAACTTTTCCAAGATAAATGCCCCGACATCAGCAGAAATATCCCGTGAAGAGAAAGCGTGTTGGCCCACTCGTTTCGTTTTAATTCCAAATGTAGCATTTACTCCAAAATTTGCTTCTGCCAATTTTAAAGCAGCCTCCCGAATTTCTTGTTTATCACTCGAAACCTGGATTGCAGGGCTAATTGAAACAATTCCAAAACATTTAATTAATTCTTCGCTCGCTTTTGCCATGTCAGATGTATATAAAAAAAGACGCCCCCTCGTTGGAAATAATTTCAATTGTTCGTAAGGTATCTGCTTTCTTTGTAGCATTTTTTGAATCCGATTAGTTAAAAGATCTTCCAATCTTCGACGGACTTTCTTGCTTTTTAATCCAATTTCCCCGTATCGAATTAATATGAGGTCAAAAAGTTCCTGTTGCATTTAGAAATTACCGCTTTTTTATGATAAATTTCAATAGAATTTTAATATATCTTGTTTTATTATAGAATAAATTCATTAATTGAATTTTAGGGTGTGGCAAATACATGGTAATAGACATTTTAACAGATGACGAAAGAGAGCGATATACTCGCCAACTTGTTATTAAAAATTGGGGTGAAGCAGCACAACTTAAATTAAAGAAATCGACCATTGTAATCGTGGGAATGGGTGGTTTAGGGAGCATTAATTCGATTTATGCGGCTGCTGTAGGCTTTGGTAAAATAAAAATCGTGGATCATGACATCGTTGACCTAAGTAACTTAAATAGACAAGTCGTGTATTCTACTCCAGATGTGTCAAAAAAGAAAGTTGATTCTGCTAAAGGTAAATTATCGGCTTTAAATCCTGAAATCGAAATTGAACCTTATGCCGTTAAACTTTCTGAAGATAACATAAAAGATATTCTAAAAGATTGTGATGTAGTTTTAGACTGCTTGGATAACTTTCAAAGTCGATTTCTTTTAAATCGTACCTGTATTGAGCTTGGAAAGCCATACGTGCATGCCGCCTGCTATGCATTTGAAGGGCGAGTGTTAACTATCATGCCAAAGAAGGGGCCATGTCTTCAATGCTTTTATCCTAAGATCCCAGAAGAAGCAAAAACCATTCCCATAGTTGGTGCCGCTGTTGGAATTATGGCATCCATCGAAATTACAGAGGCCATCAAGCTAATTACTGGAATTGGGAAGCCTCTAATTGGTCGTCTCTTAATAATAGACGGAGAAAATATGAATTTCGATATAATTGAAGTGAAAAGAAACCCAAAATGTCCTATATGTGGCTGATATCTTAAAAAAACATATTTCCTAGGTCAGATCTCCGCACGCACAAAAAATTTCATGTATTAAATCATGCATTTCATCCAATCCAAAAGGTTCTTTAGTTGCAGAGGTGGAAACTATCCGCATCGATGGGGATAATTCAGCTACGGCCTGCTGAGCAATTAACGCAAGTTCAGCCATAGAGCCTTGGTGCTCAGCAAGGATGCGATCCTTAAGATATTGAGGATCTTGAATCATTTCTACAATTTTTGAATTCTTAGGGAGCAAATCCGCTTTATGAAGAATATAGACCGACGCGATCCCTATTTGAATTTGCACTGCAAGCGCCAATAGTAATCCTACGATTAAATTTGAGGCAGATTGAGTTAATTCAGCATCCAAGATGAAAATCACTATAGTTGGAGATTTTATTTTAAGTTGTTGTAAAAAAACGGGCCCTGCCTCTTTGAAAACAAAGGCTTCTAATTGACCAGGAGTATCGATTAAAACAAACTCGGAATTTAAATTATTGATTCTTTTAAGGATGGTATTCTTCTGTGCTAATAATAATTCATTGGCCCTGAGCATAGCGCCATTTGGACCCAATTTATCTTTTTTCATTATTTCGCTAAGAGTGAAATAATTTCGAATGTCTAAATCAGGAGAAAAGGGAATATAATCCACACCAGCATCTAAATTTACAAAACTGACCGATTCTTGACGGTGTTGTTTTAACCACTGTCCATAGACATTGCATAAACTTGTCTTTCCGCTGCCCGCAGGCCCTAAAAAGATGATATTCACGAATTTCACCTTATTTACTTTTTAGTTGTGGAAGAGTTTAAATTTTTGGTTGTAAAAGAATTTCTTTAGCCATTGATAATAGGTTTTACGTATGGAAAAATTAGCTACAATTACAGAGGAATTGATTGAAGCTATTGGAAAAGCTAAGGTAAAAACGGAAGATTTCCATCTCATCCCATATTCTCGAGATTGGTCACCGCGTGATGCAACGGAAACTCAAATGCCTCAAATAGCCGTCCGTCCTACTTCAACAGAAGACGTATCAATTGTATTGAAAATTGCAAATGAGCATCGCTGTCCAGTCACGACTATAGGAGGACTCACCGGGATGGGAGGCGGTGCAGTTCCTATTTATGGTGGTATTGCGCTCGATTCAAAAGGGTTGAATCAAGTTCTTGAAATTGACGAAAAAAATATGACAGTAACCACGCAAACAGGTATTACAGTTCTAAAATTAAATGAGGCACTTAAAGATAAGAACCTTTGGTGGCCACATGATCCAGAATCTAAGCCATCAAGTACTGTAGGGGCAGCCATCGCTTGTGATAATGATTCAACGTTCGGAATTAAATACGGAAAGATTGGAGATTTCTTGTTAAATGCTAAGGTTGTCCTCGGGACAGGCGAGATCTTACGTGTGGGACACCGAAAAGCTCTTTGCACATCAACCGGTTACAAACTCCATTGGCTTCTAATCGCCTCAGAAGGAACCTTAGGCGTAATTACAGAGGCGACTCTCAAAATATTTCTAATTCCTGAAACCAGGGCAATCACAGCGGTAGTTTTTAAAACCATCTCCGCTGCGATTGAGGGATTAAAACGTTTGCTTCAATCAGGATTGAGCATTGAAAGTGCGCACGTGAATTGTAAACAACGTTTAGGATTCTATACGTTCGCTTATCGCGAAAAACACGGTCGAGATCCCGATATTCCAGATTGGGCAGGAGCAATCTTATTCGTTACTGTAAATGGAGATAAAGACGTAGTTAATTTTTCACATAAATACGCCATTCAGTTACTAGAATCCATGGGTGGAGTTCAGGTTAAAGAACAAGATATGTTGGATAGTTGGTGGAAGAGTAAACATACTCTACAATTCGTTCCTATGAAGCAAAAATGGCCAGACTCTCAACGTCAAAAAAAGTTTGGAGCAGCGGATCTTGGCATCCCTATTGGGCGGATTGAGGAAGCATATGAACATTATCAACGATTTGCAAGTCAATTTAATATTGAGATCCTTGGAATGTGTGTTTATAATGAAAGACCTAATCGGATAAGCCCGAGTATTAGTTTCGCTGTATTTGTTGATGATTCAAAACCTGAAGAAGTTCAAAATTTTTACAATTACGTCCGAGAAATGTCAAAAATGGCAATAGATCTCGAGGGTACAATGAGTACTTACATAGGAGATGGGGATCGTTTAGGGGGATTTAATCGTCTAGAACATGGAAAAGCCTTAGATTACATGAGAAAAATAAAAGAAATTTTTGATCCAAATAATATTTTAAATCCGGGGAAAAAGTTTGAAAGCAAATGGATAGAATAACATAGAAAGAAGAATTAGAAAGTTTGCTTATTCCAATTCGGTCCCGCAATTAGTACAAAATTTTGCACCTGAAGTAATTTCTTCTCCACAGGCTGGACAAAAATCACCCGCATCAATATTGTTGCCTGTTGGCAGGGTAATTTCACCTACGCCGGATGGCTCAGCAGGAGGAGGTGTTGGAGGCGTTACTTCCATTTGTGGGGGTGAAACGGTATCAGGAGGATGATTGGTGGCGGGTGGTTGTGCATAAGGGCTGGGTTGAGGTTGGGATTGTCCATAAGGTTGCTGTTGATAACCGGGAGGATATTGTTGAGGAGGATAAGGTCCTGGATAAGCTGGTGGATAGGCAGGTCTAGCGGATAATTGTTTCCTAAGTGCGTCCATAGCATACCAAAAAGAGGTTGAAACTGCTTTCTTAATTTTACTGTGCGTGGGACAGTTTAACAAAATTAAAGTTCTATCTCCTTCAGTTTTTTGTCGTAGATCAGTTAAATTGGCACCGCATCGTGGACACATATAAAGATGCTTAATCACGGCAGGCATCCACTCATTTTGTTGGGCCATATTAAATTTTCTTTTCCCTGAATGCTTGTGTGGACAGGTAACTTCAAATGATGCATATCCCTTTTTACTTACCATAATTTTATTAATGCTAAGGGGTTTCTGGCATTTCCTACAAATGAATTCGCCTTCAATTGGGTCCATACTACCATCTCGAAATCTTTCAACTCAATATGTATCATTATTAGATATAGTTCTTCATACTTAAAGTGAGAAGTTTTTGAAGACTCAATTATTTGATATAATTCGTTTGTGTCTATTTAAATTTTAGTGAAAGAAGGAAATTGAAGGCTGTAGAGAGATAGGGGGAGAAAGAGATTAAATAAGGAAAATATAGTATTTCAAACCATCAATTACCTCTATATCTTTTTTGTAAATAAAGAAACTTCCACCCAGACTTTTGTTATATTTATCTGGTATAGAGTTCGTTTTATTAGTGCGACAAGCGAGAATTTAAATTTAAATATTAATAAAAAAAATTAGAATATGAAAATAAATAGGATAGTAAAGTTGCTGATTTCACGTTAATGGAGTTCTGAATTGGTATTCAGAGAAAAAAAATCCATAATTGAAATCGAATAGCAGATCTTTCTGCCTTAGAACGATAATGAGATGATAAAATGGCTGCAAACCCTGAAGCAATATTAGCAAAAATCCTAAGAAGTTCTCAAAGTATTAAAATGGTCTTAATTTGTGACAAGGTAGGTTTGGTGATTAGTAAAGTTCTTCGAATTAAACCTATTGAAGGAATTGGAGCATTAGAATCATCCATTTTTAGAGCAGCAGAAGACGTGTGTGAATTTCTATCATTAGGAAAGAGTGTCATCCACATATCTATCTTTCCCGATAGAACAATAATTGGAATTGATATCGGGTTAGGATATCTTGTACTCGTCGTAGAACATAAAGTAAAATGGATTCTTGACTCGCAATTAATTGATTCTTGCTTAAGTGATTTGATAAACATGTGGGTTTCTGAGTTAGGTTTAGACGGTTATGATTTTTCAGTTGTAAAAAGCGTTCATCAAGTTTTATCGACTTTATATTCAGGAAATACTACTCAACCCCATACTTATCAGACTGATGAGATAGATCCCATACAAGGAATACTGGATATAACTAATCCATTATTTCTTGCGAATTGCATTACTAATGAATTGGGATTACCCATAGCTTTCGCTTCCAGCTCATCAATTAATATAGGCTCAGAGGAATTTGGAGGTACTCTTCTATCTTTAGATGCTGTTGCAAAAGAAAAAGGAGAAAATGCTGCACTTGGGGCCCCTGTTTTTTCAGCAGTATTCACGGATCAAAATAAGGGAATATTAACATGTCATGCCGGTTTGTTAGAGGGAATAGAACCCTTGGTCTTTCAAAGTCTCTTTGAAATGAATGCTGGCTTCATTCCTATTCTCACCGAAATTAACAATATGATAACGGCGATTTCCAAAGAATATGGTGATGATCAAATGCAGTACTTTGTCGAGGTGGTTGACAATCTAGTTGGTCAAATATATCCAAGTAAAGAGAAGATAGTTACAATCCCCGCATCTGCAGAGGCTGATGAACGACTTCAATTAGTCATCACTGAAATGGAAAGAAATATTGAAGAATCCATTGGTTATTACATGAGCATGCTCGGTGATTTAATGGAATTAATTTCATCACGAGCACTTGAAATTCGGAAATCGATTGAAAGCTATGATTCTGACTTTAGAAAATGGCTTTCCACTAATACTAAAGGGCTTGATCACCCACGCATTCAAGGTGAGATGAAAAAGTGGGAAGATGCAAAAAAATTGATAGATACAAAATTAAAAACGCTAACAGCTCAATGACATTCCTCTACTTACAATAAGGTTCTCTTAGATCAATTGCATGCTGAAATAATTTATATAATTTTTCATCAGGTACTCCTTTTCTTATTGGAGTTAAGATATCAATGAGATTATCGTTCCGCATTAAACAAGGTTTAATCATACCCGTGCTGGTAATACGAATTCGATGGCAATTTGCGCAAAATTTTGAATTGTGAAAGGGTTTGACCATCTCGATTTCAGCGCCATTTTCTAAAAAATATTTTTTTCTATTTTGCATATCTCTAATTTTTGTGGATATTATCTGCGTCTTTAAATTTTCTTCAATTTCAGTTAAATTCACGTGATATGTATTGAAAAGCTCAGAATTACTTAAAGGAACTAGCTCAATTAATTGTAAAATTAAGTTTCTATTCTTGGTAAATGCGATTAAATCTTCTATTTCAGCTTCATTCACACCTTTTAATAAAACCATATTTAATTTGATTGGTGCGATTCCGCAATTTAATGCTTCTATGATGCCCTTTTCAACTTGATCAATTAATTTTCCACTATGTTTGGTAATATTTGCATAAGTTTCTGGGCATAGTGTATCAAGACTAACATTAATTCGATCTAAACCAGCATTGCATAACTTTTTAGCATATTTTTCAAGGAGAATCCCGTTAGTAACTACTGATATATCACTTATTTTAGGAATATTGCGAGTTTTTTGTATTATTTCTATTAAATCATTTCGTAAGAGAGGTTCGCCACCCGTATATTTTACTTTAGTTATCCCGAACTGCGTGGATATTCGTACAACTTTTATAATCTCATCAACAATCATTTCTTTCAAGTTTCTAGCATTTTCTCCTTCATGATGGCAATAGATACAATCAAGATTGCACCGTTGCGTAATTGAGATGCGAATCGCGGTGAGCGGTCGATTAAACTTGTCTAACACCATCTGGCTAAGCCTACTAATTAATTCACCTTTAGCTCTTTAAAAAACCTTAAAGAAATTTTCTGAAATGCTACTTTTTTCATAAAAAAAAGAATCTTTTAAAAGATATTGGGATAATTTTTTACCAATATGCATGATTATCAATGATTTTTGTTGGAAACACTGCAAGATAAGGTATTGTAATATCCCACATACTCTGCCAAATATTTAATATAGCGATAGTAATAATAACTGCACCCCAACCAGTTATTCCTGTTGGTGCAAGCCAAGCTGTCATAATACTGATTGTTACATCAAGTGAAACTCCGAAAAATGCAGCATATAACGCCATAGCAAAAAATATGTTCATAGGAATCATTAGGCCCAATCGGAGGAGAATTGCCAGTCCACTAGAAGTACCATAGAGTTTCAGTCCTTTAAAGTCAATTGCTTTATACTTCCGTAATTTCATTAATAATGCAGGAATAATTATGAAAGGAATTGTAGCAGAGAATTTCATTAGAGCACCTAACCAAGCTGCAATTTCTGGGGAAAGGATAGCAATGCCCACCGCTCCGATTCCTGAGCAGAGTAATCCTGATTTCCAGCCAAAGATTAAAAAACAGATTAACCATATTATGCTAATTGGATCAAGAATGGACATTCCCCAGCCTACTGAAATTTTGGGAATGGAGCCAGTTAATGGACTAATGGCTATAGATAAAGCCCCAAAAATTGCTGCTCCCGCGTATGTTATGAGCGTATCTCGGGAACTCGTGGATTTAATTTCCTGTTGCATAAGAATCAACATTCTACGATAAATTGCGAATAAATTTTTCGTTTGTTTGAAATGTTTTGTGGATCACACAAGTCAATCCATTTCTGACAATCAAACAAGTGTAATTAAAAGCTTTTTACTTAAATTTGGGTAAATAGTTTTTCCGCCATTTGGATATCAAATTCAGGTTACCATATGATAAAAAAATTCAGTTGAATTAGTTGATGAAAAAAATTCGAAATCGTTATAATATTTAGAAGATATTTCTTGAATTTCGATATAAAAAAAAAGTTTTTAGACAGTTAATTCAAAAACTATCGCGCTATGCGGAATTACAAAGGAATATTGTTTCCGCACGACCACTGTATGGTAGTAATCAGCCAATCCTAAAAATCCTTTGATGACGGATTCGTCACCATCGTATTTGAATAGGATTTCAACGCTTGCCCTTCCCTTAGCAATTGCACATTTATTATAAACGCGATCGTCAATGAGGGGAATTTTCATTTCATTAACTATTTCATAAACTCGTTTGATGAATGCTTCCTTATCAATCTTCGGCATATAACCAGCTCACCTAATTTGTCAGTAATAATTATCATTCATTTATTATTCAGCAAATGATCTTCATATTTATAAAATAAATATTTAATGATTTTCCTTATCTATTTGAATTTATTTATTTAATTAAATTGCATGAACTAGTAAATATAATAGGAGGGAAATTTATTAGGGAATATGAGTTTTTCAGCTATTTTTCGCCTTTCATGATACTTTTTAAGCGTTTCAATTCCTTTAACATCTCATCCCGAAGCCCTGAAATTGTTGGGGCTCCTGAACCAGCTGCGGGCGCTGCCGTTCGTGGTGGTCCAGCAAGCATGGGGCGGGCTGGAGCTGCCATGGGAGCCGCTGGGGCTGCGGGGCGGGCTGGACGTGCCATGGGAGCCGCTGGGGCTCGAGGCGGGCCTGCCATTGGGGGTGCCGCTGCTGGAAGTCGGGGCAGTCCTGCCGCTGGAGGTCGGGGCGGTCCTGCCGCTGGAGGTCGGGGCGGTCCTGCCGCTGGAGGTCGGGGTGGACCAGCTGCGGGTCTTGGAGCAGCTACTGCTTTAGGAGGAGTAATTGCTTGTCCTGAAAGTAAAGCAATTAATTTTTCCCGTGATGATGATGAAGTTTGGGTGCCTGCCTTCATAGTTGTTAAAACAGCAGATCTATCAGCACCACTTCTTTGATATCCAGTCCCTGAAAGGTCGCCTTCAGCTTTCTTTAAGCTATTCATGAGGACTGAAACATTTTGGTTCAAATCATTCATTGTATCTCGAAAGCGATCAAGTGCATCATAGAGAAAATTAATAACGCGTTGAATCACAGTTTCTTTATCTTGAGCCATACCGGTTACCTTCCTAATTAGCTAATTTAAGGAGTAATCGTAATTTACTCTTCTTTCCGGTTTCATATAATAATTTACAATTAAATTATACAATTCTAAGAACGTAATAAATATAACTGACAATCTATTATAAATTTTTTTACCTTATCAACTATAAATTTCATCTAGAAGAGAAAATATCCAAAATTAAAGTAAAAAACTTTCTAGGGAGCAAATTTATAATAATTGTGGTAAATTAACAGGTAAATTAAAAAAGTTTTTGTCATAACTTTTTATGATTTGAATTCTAAATTTCAAGCTCTTTGAGATAATAGAACTTTAAAAAAAAAGCTCGATGACTTTATGAAAAGAATTCAAATTTAAGAGTGATAAACAAAGAGCTTGAGGCAACTTCACTTCAAAATTGTATCCGATCAAAAGTGATTGACAACCTTTAAAAAACATGAAAAATCAAGTAGTAGATTAGAAAATCAGGGTGATAGAATGAGCAGTGATCATATTTCTAGACAAGAAATGAAGGCATTAGATATTCTTCAAGACCATCTACGGCAAGTTTTAGCTTCCATCAAAGAATTAAGGGGTTTAGTTGATGATTGGTTTGATGGAAAGAGCAAAAATATTGAGGCGCATATAGAGCAATTAGAGAAAATTGAAAATCAAGCAGATACCATTAAGTGGAAGATACTAGATGAGCTTTCTGGAGCAGATACGATGTTACACCGTGAGGATTTCATGCGATTAGTCATAACTATTGATGAAATAGTCGATTATGCAGAAGGTACTGGACATAGGGTCGCATTTTTAAGTAGATGGCAACCTGATCAGGAAAGCATCTCTTTTATTAGAGAAATGATGGATGCTTTATTTAAAATGATGATGACTCTACGAGAATCAATTTTTGTATTAACACAAAATTCAGAGAATTCCATGAATATCGCTCGTGAAATCTATGATCTTGAAAGAAACATTGATAAATTGCACCGAAACATGACAAATCATATCTATTCAATTGAAATTGATCATAAAACTCTTTCCCTTGCACTGGGCTTCATCGATCATCTGGAAGATATGGCAGATATCGGAGAAAAGGTAACGGATGCAATTCGCATTATTGCTGTAGCTCGGAAAGGTTCTTTTTAATTCAATAAATTTTGAGGAAATATAATGGATAATGGGGTTATTCTTGCTGAGTTAATAAAGAATCGGGTGGTAGTTTGGAATTATGAAGATGGGTCCAAACTATATAAAGAGGGGTTTTATGGAAAACCTTTGGGAATTAGAAAACCTAAGTCTTTTGAATTCGATCGGCCTTTAGAACTCTCTCTTTTTGAATCTCTCTACCTCTTAACTAAAAAGAAAATAGAGGTTTATGATAAAACTAAAGATAGCAATCTAGATGCCCAAGCATTAACAGAAATAGCGAAAGAGAATTTTGTAGAATTTGAAGATAAATATAGAGTATATTTTGATTTGCGAGAACGAGGATATGTCGTAAGACCCGGCTTAAAATTTGGTGCTGACTTTGCAGTTTATCAATATGGCCCTGGAATTGATCATGCCCCTTTTATCGTTCACGTGCTCCAGAATGTCACTGCAATTTCTAGCATAGAGATGGTGCGTGCTGGGCGCTTGGCTACGACGGTACGTAAGCGATTCATAATTGCCACTATCTCAATGGGCAAAGTGGTCTATTACATGTTTACTTGGTTTAAACCCTAAATTTTATTTGGAGCATCAGCGTGTTTATTTAGGTGTAGTTTACTGATACCGTGGTATCGCGGTTAATTGTCAATATTATTTAAACTGAGTTACATTTATTATTTAGTTAATTGAATAAAATCAAAATAACCTGAAATTCCTACCGAATGGTAAGCATTTCAAAAATATGCCCTCTTGAAAAAGGTGAGATATAATGAGTGAAGAATTAACCAAGCAAGTTAAAGAATTAACTTTAGAACTTGGAGCTGATAAAGTTGGAATCGCTGACGCTACGTTAGCGGAAGATCCTCCACATGGGCATGCAAATCCCATAAATATGGTAAAAGGAGCGAAGGCGGCAATTTCTCTCGTACTTGCATATCCTGATGGAGCAATGGATTGTGATCATACGGATGATTTAATTCACGCAGGAGTATTTGTAGCAGTTCAAGAACAAATGATTACTGAATTGTCCCGTATCGCAATGAGTATCGCTAAATTTCTTGAGAAAAAAGGATATAACGCGACTCCAATTGCTCCTGATGTCCCTGGACGTGATGAAAAACGGTGGGCAGGCACTATTTCTCACCGTTACATTGGTCAACTTGCGGGAGTCGGCGAAATTGGACAGAATAATCTCTTATTGACTCCTGAATGGGGACCTAGAGTTCAACTTGCTACCGTTCTTACGGATGCGCCATTAGTAGAAGATGGCCCCAAATTAATTGATAAAGTTTGTAAAAAATGCTTTGATTGCTGCGAGAAATGCCCTCCTAGAGCATTATCACGTGAAAATTATCCACCATATAATTTCAACCTCAATCGGTGCTTTTGGGGCGTAGATGGATGGGCTAGACTTACCAAAGTCGAGGAACCTCCTAAGGATTGGGTCGATGCACGCCCTACTGCGTTAATCATGGTTTCAAAATATGCCCAGAAATACCCCCAGATCGCTGAATACCAGGACTTAGCGACGCGGATGGGGTTTTTCCCCTTCTGTAATGAGTGCCAGCGGGTTTGCAGGGTTGGGTTAAACGCAAAAGAGAAAAAAGAAGAAAAACGAGAATAATTCTAAACCTTACATTCTTTAATTTTTTTCAATTCATTTATTAATAAGGGGACAACCTCGAAAAAATCTGCAACAATGCCTAGATCGGCTACATCAAAGATTGGCGCGTCGGGATCTTTATTGATAGCAATAATATAATCCGATTTCTCTATGCCAACCCGATGTTGGATTGCCCCTGAAATTCCACAAGCAATATAAAGTTTTGGACAGACTGTCCTTCCTGTTTGACCTACTTGATGATCTGATGAGATAAATCCCGCCTCTACAGCAGCTCTAGAGGCTCCAACCATACATCCCAGAACTTCAGCTAGCTCATGAACGAGTTTAAAGCCTTTTTCTCCGATTCCTCGACCTCCCGAAACAATGATTTCTGCATCTTCTAAAACTGTACAGGTTTTGGGTTCTCTTATTACATTAATAATTTTAGTTTTCAATGAATCTAAATTAATTGGATTAGATATAGGGATTATTTCACCATTTTTGGAGGCTCTTGGCTTTTTAGCATTAAAGATACCAGGTCTTACGGTGGCCATGACTGGACGGCGATTTGGGGTGATGATGGTTGCCATTATATTTCCACCGAAAGCAGGGCGCGTCTGTAATAACGTTCTATCCTTCCTATCAACATCAAGGCTCGTACAATCAGCTGTAAGACCGGTATTTAAGCGTTTTGCGATTCTAGGACCTAAATCGCGTCCAAGTCGAGTAGCGCCCATTAAAAAAATTTCGGGTTTGTATGTTTTAAGGATATTAACAATTGCTGCAGTGTAGGGGGTAGTAAGGTAATTTTGAAACATTTTATCATCAATTACATATACTTGAGCAGCACCATATTGAATTAAAGCATTCGCGCTTTCCTCTATCTTATAACCGAGTAAAACGGCCGAAACAAAAGTGTCTAATTTTTTTGCAAGTTTCCTGCTCTTGGTTATCAATTGGTAGCCAACATCGAGTATTTGCCCATCACGTTGTTCTACAAACACCATAATGCCGCGAAACTGACTTAAATCAATTTCTTCTTCAATGCGTTCTACATCAGATGTTAAAGCCCCTAAATTACAAGATTCCAAACAGATTCCGCATTCAGTACAATTTTCTCTAATTCTAGCTTTTTTATCCCAGATTTCAATTGCACCATAGGGGCAGGCTTTAACGCAAAGTTCGCATCCAATGCATTTGTTTACATCAACGAGAATTACCATTGATTGACATCCCTTAAATTAAGTTTTGTTTCTGGAGGTGTTTTATTACCTCCTCAACAATTTCTTTTGGATCGCCTTGTAAAATATTTCCTTTCTTTTTAGATTCAGGAGTAAATACCTTTTTTACTTGGGTTGCAGAGCCGCTTAATCCAATTTTTCTCTCATCCACGTCGATATCATCCGCAGTCCATTCTACAATATCTACTTTTTGGAATGATTGTACAATTCCTTTAATGGTGGGATAACGAGGAGTATTTATTTCCTTTAGTATTGTTATGAGAACTGGCATTTCAGTTTCAACCATCTCATAACCATCATCTACATCTCTTATCGCCCTGACCTTATTGTCGCGGATTACTATGTTTGTAGCATAAGTAACTTGGGGAATGTTCAATGTTTCAGCCAGTTCAATCGGAGTTTGGGCCGTATCACCGTCTATTGATTTGCTACCGCATAAAATAATGTCAAACTTTGCTTTTTCTTCCAATTTTTTAATAGCCTGCGCTAAAGTGTAGGAGGTTGCTAGAGTATCCGCACCTGCAAATTTACGATCGGTCAAAAGAACCCCCTTATTAACACCCATTGCAATAGCTTCCTGTAATGCCTCACGACTTTGAGGGGGGCCCATCGTTAGAACAGTCACTTTTCCACCGAATTTTTCTCTTATCGATAATCCCTCTTCTATTGCATGTTTATCCGAAGGATTAATGACGCTCGGAACGCCCTCACGCATAATTGTCCCCGTTTTTTTATCTATTTTAACATCGGTGGTATCAGGGACCTGTTTTATACAAATTAACACGTTCATTTCGATCACCTACAGCCCTAATACTTTGTATGCAATTTTCAGGCGTTGAACTTCTGATGTGCCTTCATAGATTGAGACTATTTTAGCGTCGCGAAAGAATCTTTCAACAGGATAGTCTTTACAATACCCATAGCCACCATGGATTTGTACGGCTTTCTCAGCAGCCTTCATTGCAGTTTCAGCAGCGAATAATTTTGCCATACTAGCCTGTTTAGAGAATCGGATGCCTTTATCTTTAAGGAATGCCGCCCGGTAGGTCAATAATCGTGCTGCATCGATTTCCGTTGCCATATCTGCAATCCACCACTGAATTGCTTGGAACTTGGCAATTTTTTGCCCGAATTGTTCCCGTTCATTGGCATATTTTACAGCCGCATCGAGGGCAGCTTGGGCAATTCCCACTCCCTGGGCGGCAATGCCAATCCGCGCACTATCGAGAATTTGCAGTGCCATCCGATAACCATTATTCAGCTGCCCTAAGAGATTTTCTTTGGGAATACGGCAGTCATCGAATATTAATTCGGCAGTATCAGAACCAGATATTCCCAATTTTTCCTCAATGACACCAATAGAGAATCCAGGAGTCCCTTTTTCAACGATGAAGACGCTCACACCATTTTTGAAATTCCTTTTATCGGTTCGCGCGAAAACTAAAACATTTTTCGCGATGGATCCATTAGTTATGAATATTTTCGTCCCATTGATGACCCATTCATCACCGTCTAGCACGGCTGTAGTTTGCACGTTCGCTGCATCCGATCCCGCATCGGGTTCCGTCAGGGCAAAGGCCCCTATTTTCTTTCCTTTCGCCATAGGAACGAGATACTTTCGTTTTTGAGCTTCAGTACCAAATAAGTAGATTGGATAGGCGGCGACAGAATTATGAACGCACACGGTGACACCAGTGCTAGCGCAGGCTTTGGAAAGTTCATCGACACAAATAACGTAGGAAATGGTATCAAGACCCGCGCCACCATATTTTTGAGGAATAACTAGTCCAAAAAACCCCATAATAGCCAACTTTCGAAGAATATCACTGGGAATTTGTCCTTCTCTGTCGATTAATGAGGCATAAGGCAAAAGCTCTTTTTTAACGAAATCACGAACCACTTTTCGTATCATTTTTTGTTGATCTGATAAATCGAAATCCATTTTATTCACTAGTAATCGATTTTTTCTTTTTGTTAATTCCTTATTCCATTATAAAAAAAATTAATGGGTTTGATATTTTATATATAAATCGAAAGGATTGAGTGTGAGTGCATGGTTAAATTCGGAGTTCAACACGGGGCGAATTCGGCCCTTTTAGGACATAAAATTGAGGATATTTTGAAATCGATTCAAATTACGGAGAAACTAGGATATGACTCGGCTTTTTTAATGGACCATTTGAACATGTTTCCGAGGCGATCGGAGGTTTATGATGCTTGGACATTATTGGGGGCGATAGCCTGTAAAATCCGGAGTGTTCAAATTGGCTCATGCGTCAGTGACCCGCATCGATATCATCCTGCTGTTCTGGCACAGAAAGTCGCAACAGTGAGTAGATTGTCTGGTGGGAGGGCAATTTTATCTTTAGGATTCGGGGAGGGCATGAATCTGAATACTTTCGGAATACCATTCGGAGAAAAACCAGTTACGAAACTTCGCGAATGTATTCAAATCATTCGAAAACTGTGGGATTCTAATCCTAAAAACAGAGTAAATTTTGAAGGCTATCATTATAGATTGACAGAGGCATTCCTCCAGATTGAGATAAAAAATCCCTGCATCTGGGTAGCAGCCAGCTCCCCCCAAACTTTGCAAGTTACGGCTGATCTTGGTGATGGATGGATTCCCACGGGATATACTCCAAAACTCTATCAAAAGCATTTTAAAATCATCAGAGGAAAAATGAAAAACCGCCGAATTGAAAGAGCCTATGAAATTTTCATTGCGATTTCAAAAGAGAGAGATAAAGCGGAGAACATCATGAAACCATTTGGAGCTACCTTATGCTTGAAAAAGGAGCTGCTGGAGGAGTACGATGTTAAACTTCCTGAGGAGCTCCAATTTCAAAAAAGAATAAAATTATCGCTTTATGAAATGTCAAAAGAGATAGAAAAACTAACTGGTTTTGTCCCAAAAATTCCAATGGAATTAATTCAACAAGTCACGGCATATGGAACGCCTGAGGATTGCATTGAGTCGCTAGACCGTTTCGTTAAAGCTGGGGTTGAACATTTTGTGATTGAGTTTATGGGACCCGACTATTTTAATGCCATGGAATTATTCACGAAGGAAGTATTGCCTAATTTTAGATGAAGACTTTTATAGAACCCATTAAAAGTCATTTTTTCTTTAAGGCCTTCTTTAATTCCTTGATATTTAATTTCTTTTTGCATTCAGGACACGCATTTGAGATTTTAATGTAATCGAGTAAATGATCAATATGAGCCAATGCACCGCAATGAGGGCATTTGGTTGTATTTTTATCATCCTTGCTAATCTCTAAATCACATACAACGCAACGAATCTTGGCGACTTCTTGTTCGTAAAGCTTGTTCTGGCACACTGGACAAGTGCCCGTTTTCTTGACCCACTCTAAAAAGTGTTGTTCATGAGCTGTAGCATCACATTTCGGACATTGAGTAAACTCATCGGGGTGAATAAACCGGAAACAAATCGCACATTTATAAACATCTTCGTGACAATTCTTACAAAATTTTGCATCTTTGTCAATTTCAACTCCGCAATAGGGACAAGTAAAAAGCGCACCGGGAGGTTCATAAGCAAAAACTTGGGTTGTATAATCCAATTTACCTTTAATTTCTCTATCTTTTGACATCTGATCTAAGACTTTGATTATGAGTTCTATGCTCGTACCAATGCCATTAAGAATATCCATGAACGGAATGTAAGTGGTATTGAATTCTGAATAATATGCTTCTATATATGATTTAATAGCCTCTTTGATTTGGCCGGTTACCATATTATAGTCTTCTCTCAAGTACATCAAAGCATTATTAATGTTCATTTCAATGATGGGATCGTCGATCCCTTGCGTGAGGACTAGATAAGGTAATAAGGGATGAAGCTCTTCTGGAGCTGTTTTGGCTAATTCAAGGATGAGTTCGGAGGCCATATTTTTATCAGTGGTTGTTTGGGGGACTCTGAGAATGTTTATGAGGGTATTAATGGCATTGTAATAGTTTCGGGTATCGACGTAAAACTTTGCTCCTTGGAAATCTGGATAAAAGTTTGGATCATTTAAATCAGGGGCAAATGGGAATAAAACCTGGGGACCTTCCTCAGTAGCATTAGCTTCATCAGCCTTCAATTGAGATTTTTCGGTCTGGGGCGATTTTCCACTATCAAGAGCGGAGTCCAATGCATCTAATACATCAGAATAAAAAGTATCGTCTTGATCCTCTCTTTTTTTCTTATTTGGTTGCTCTTCTTCACTCATGGATCTTCCCCTGTTGAAGTCTTACCTTTATTAAAATTATTCCTTTTTCATTTATTTATAGATTCTCTTCATTTCTTGACTTTTCAAGCTACTTTTCATTGAAGGCATTAGCAAATCAGTAAGAAACACGTTGTGGGGCAAGACATGCAGGACATTTTCGAGAGAGTTTCATTTGATCGGTCCAACAACACCTATGAAAGCTAGAATGACAAGAGTTACATTGTTGCTTACATTCAATCTCTCCTGAAATTCCTCGCACCTTCGTTTGTGTCAGGGGTTTCTTACATTTTGGACATTTAAATTGATGACAAATTTGGCAAATATGCCGGGATTTTTGTTTAAGAAAACCCTTCACATCATCAAGCATTTCAACGATTGAATTGGCATGTTGCCATTGGTTATAAATTGAGAGGAGAAATTCATCGATATCGTTTTTAATCTCATTCGGACTTAAGGCTTTTAATTCCAGATTAGGGGGTGCCAGTGGAAATTCCCCTGTCAGGGTAACTTCGAGATCGCAAAATTCATCAGTTTCAATTTCAATTCGGACTGAAAGAAGTAATCCTTGTGCATCCCATTTCTTAACACTTTTTTGATAGTCAGTTTTCTTTTCTAATTGTTTGAGTTCATTAAGAATTCTTGTTCGGTGGTCGATTTTTTTGGATACCTCTCGGCAAATATCAATGAGACTAGTTCTAGGCCATTCTTGGAGAGCTTGGATCTCATTGACTTTTATTAATTTCTCCAATTCTGGGCTGAGGATGATGGAGGGGGAATTGGGCTTCTTATGAACTATCTGAAATTCATATGTTTTCATTTTATAAGAATAAAGATTTACTTGGAGTCTGTATGGCCCTACCATATGCCCATTAAATTCCATCAATACCTCTTCCATCTCATCGTTAGGATAGATCATAAGCTGAAGGATATCTTCCAGCTCTCGAATAAGTTCTACAATATGAGAAGGATTTTGAGTATTCCATTCACGTAATCCATTTAAGAACCTGCTCGGATCACCCAATTCATTTAGTAAATTTGATGGAAGAATTATTTCAGGTTTTCCAGGATATTTTTCAAATTTTAGTTGAATTTGATAGTGAATTTCAGGAGTAATTGATAAATACACTATCATTTTGGTAGGATTATTTTCTTCATAATCTGCACTATATTCATTCAAAATTAAATCTCGTTCCTTCTCATGAACATTTCCCATTATAATCTCCTTTTTTATCAAATCCTACTCATTTTTAAGAATCTTTCTAGAATATGTTTTCCACTTAATAAATAAAAGAAAAAACAAATATTTTTAATTTATAAAGTTCTCAATACTATCATAAAAAAGAATAACTGTGCTCAAATCCTTAGAAAAAATGCTAGAACCCTTGTGAGAGAAATAGCAGAATAATGAGTAGGTTGGACAAGGAGGAGTACTTATGTCAAAACATATAGATGCAATTGCAGGAGAAATTATGGGTGAGATGGAAAAACTCCTTCTAGAAAGAGTGTATATCGCTATTATCAAGGAAGGGACTGTATTATACGCGAGTAGTGCTCTAGATAAGCATATAGAACTATTAAAATTATTCAATATCACCGAATTTCAGCAGTTGAGAAATCTTGATCACGCATTTCCTCTCTCAGGGACAAATCTAGCGATTTTTAAGCTGGACGATTTATTGGTTGCGCTATACACGAAAAAGGGCTATCAAGGACAGCTGTTATCCTTTAAAACGAAAGTAAATAAATATCTCAATGACCTCAGACAAGCGGCGGTGGCTCCTCCACCACAATATATGGAAGCTGAAGATAGAGGACAAATAAGGCCGAAATTGACACAAACCGTGTCTTTAACGATGGGCATGTCAGAAGATGAATCAGCAGTATTAAAACTATGCGATGGGAATCATAGTATAAGGGAAATAATAGTTAAAGCAAGAGTACCCCGGAAGAATGTAGTAGATATTGTTCGACATTTTGAGAAAAAAGGGTGGCTTAAGCTTGAATATCAGGGAGATGTGGAAATAATACCCATTAGTATCAAAAAATTCCCGGAAACAGCTGTAAGATTAGGAATGATTTCAAAAAAGAGTTATGATATCAACGAATTATGTAATGGAATGAATACGGTAAAAGATATTGCTCGAAAATTAATCATATCTGAGAGAGAGCTTAATAGAATATTGAAAAAAATGGAGAAAAACAAAATCATTAAAATGACTCTAAAAATTCCTGAGGAAGAACCTGTCGTTCCCGCAGAAATTAGAGAAGAAGTTCAGGTTACACCGCTTGTTGAAGCTCCAAATCCAGAATTACATATTAAACCTATCATGACTGCAAATGTTTCATTCACGATGGGCTTCGATAAGAATGAGGAACAAGTTTTGAAATTATTGGACGGATCACATTCCATAATTGATCTTTATCATGTCACCCAAATTCCAATAATTGATATTTTTGGAATAATCATAAAATATGAGGAAAAGGGCTGGATTCGAATTCCTATCGATGACTTCATGCATATTGTGACGTTAAAGGAGAAATTAAAATCCGCATTTGATACTGCAGAATTAGCGGCTGTATATCAAAAAGTAGCAGGAAAGCAAGTTGCTACTTCAGATACTGCGCTTGAAACTGCTATAAGTGCATTGGAAGAAACTCCAGCTGCTGACGAGACCTTGGAGAGAGAAAATCTACAACAGAGAATTCAAGAAACCTTACCTTTAATGCCCATTGCGGCACAAACTAAATTAATAGATAAATTAATAAAACTTTCAGCTCATTCTCGGGAGGGAATGTTGGATCGGTTAATAAATTCAGAATCTTCAAATAAATTTAGAGTACCTGCAACTCCTGCAGTACCATCTATTCCTCAACCTGCATATGTAATCCCAGCTCCAACCGCACCTCCAGCACCACCACCTATGCCCAGAGAGCCAGCTCCACCTGCGCCAACTATTCCCCAACCTCCACCAGCAACGCCAATCCCTAAACTGGAACCTGCAGCTCCGCCATTGCCTAGCCAAGCAGGGCCAATTGCCCCAGTAATCGATGAAACGCCTTTAATAAAGCCATCTTCAATTGTAGAGTTAGGTCCATCTTCTGAACCGATAATATATCCTTTACCAGATGATCTTATTTCTCCAAAAGTCCTTCAATCCCCTTTAGAGAAGGCACCAATGCCTAAACTTGCCCCACCTCCCCCACTTCCCCCAGCTGCCCCAGCTGCCCCACCTACCCCACCTGCGCCAGCTAAACCTCGAGCTAGAACTGATTTATTAAGCGGGTCAATGGCTGCAGAAGAGGATCAAATCTCGGAGGTGTTAAATTTCATTGATAGCCTCTTGGGAATTCCTGAAATACTTTATCTTGCGCTAATCGATTATGGGGGAACGATTTTTTACCAAACCACAAAGGAAGCTGAGTTGTGGGATATCAGTAAGGATACTTTGAAGTTAATTCAGAATTGGCAGTCCCAAGCCCCTTCAGTCTATTTAGGTGATAATATCAAGTATGCGGTTATTAAAACGGAACCAAATATGCTCATAGCTACAAATGTCAAGGGATTTGGGCATATCGTAACAATTCCTATAAATGAAAAGCTTTTCATCCTGACTAAGGTCAATAAAGAAGGCGATGCCCTCCTAATTGCAGATGATGTGGCAATCGTGGCCAAACAAATTAATGAAATGTTTGGAACAGATCAATTGATATAACTTCTGCAGGATCTGAATATTAACTACCTTTAATTTTAGCGGAAAACACTTGAGGTCAAATAATGATCTATGGCGCGTGGATAATTCACAAACACGGAAAATGTCTCCTATTTCGTGAGTACGAAACTCTTAATATCAATGATCAACTATTCTCTGGATTTCTCGTTGCTCTTTTATCATTCTCAAAAGAAATCAGCGGTAGGGAATTGAAACACATAAGTCTAGAGGATTTGACTCTATACTATAAAACTAACGAAGATAAGATGATTATCTTTGTCATAGCTGGTGATTCGAAGGAACGGGAAGTAAATATTCGAGAGAAAATAAATTCAATCGAAGAAGAATTTCTTCTTGAATTCGGTGAAATTCTTCCCACATGGAAGGGTGATATCACTGTTTTTAATAAATTTCATACTAAAATTGATGAAATTGTGAATAGTAAAGGACGACGCGTTTCTTTATTGGACTTTAACTTCATTAATAAGGCATCTTTTGAACCGTTTTATAAAAAATTCACGAAATTCTTATGGAAAAAGGATAAAAAAGAAATAGATGAATTAAAAAACACAGTTGGAATAATAGACGCTATTTCAGAAAGAAAAGAGATTTTTAGAGCTCCATCTTTTATCTTAGAGACGCAGAAGAAGATGAGCAAAGCTATTAAACGATTGATAGACAAAATATATTCAAAGAAGGATTAGATGATGTCACCAAAGGAAAAAGACGTTAAAAAAAAGCAGACATATGTTGTAGTCTTTATTCATGAACCTAAGCAAATATCAGATACTAAAAATAATAGTCTCTCAAAATCAAGCGGAATTCTCCGAGTAAGAGGATTACACAAGAAAGAGAAACGATGGCTAACATTATCATACATGATCCCTATTAGTAATCTAGGTATCGGAGAGAATGCGGATAAAAAAGAAATTCTAGATAAGTTACTAAATCCTTCCTACATAGTTAATAAGGATACAAAAAGTCTGCTCATAAAACTTCAAGAACAATATGGTCCAATCAAACCAAAAGGGAGAGATAAGCTCGAATATAAAACTGAACGTTTTAAAAAGAAATGGAAGATGAAAGTACGGCGCGTGGGAGGAGTCTAATAATTTTTTTACTGGAGAATATGAGATATTTTTATATTTTTTCTTACAGTTCACTTATTGATTGAAATATGCCAAGATTACTTCGCATTCGGAAAAATGTTTTTACATTACGCCCTCGAGGGAATGAATGGGCAAATGCGAATATTAACATTTTAAAATCACGAAAGCCTGCCATAATTGATTGTGGTTCAACTTTTGGTACAAATATTAATTATTTTAAGAAAATTCTTAGATCACTCGGAATTCAGACGATAGATAAGATTATTATCAGCCATTCCCATATAGATCACTGTCAAAATACCGGCCTTTTTGCTGAACAATTTGGAGCAGAGGTAATTGCTCATAAGAATGCGATTCCTATTTTAAAGCGGAGCAAGCAGGGTTTTGATGCCTTTGATTACTGGGAGCTTGTTGAAGAGGCATTCCCGAGGATCTTTCATAGCCGTTTAAATTGGCTTTATCGCCGCATACTCCTCATGGGGTTCAATTTTTTCGTGTATAAACGTGGGGGGAGAGTAAAAAACGTGACAACTGTAAGTGAAGGAGATGTTATAGATTTAGGAGATATGAATTTAGAGGTACTCTTTACACCCGGACACAGTGATGATGGCCTTTGTTTACTTGAAAAAAAGTTAAAAATTCTGTTTACAGGAGATATGATACCTTGGACCCCTTACATTCATACAAATATTGAAGATTTTCGGACTTCGATATTGAAGATTTTGAAATATTCGGATGAATTTGATATTAAAACAATGGTTAGGGGACATCTAAGACCTCAAGATGCTCAAATTGAAAAAAAGAACTATCGAATTTTTTTGCGGGATATGGACGTTGCTGAAAAACGTATTCTTACATTGCTTAAACACAAGCAGCCTTTAACTTCTAAAGACATGCTCCCCTATATTTTTCAACGAACCCATTTCGCGCATCAATTGATATACCGGGTTATTATGCGGACACAACAATTTTGGATTGCGAAGTATTTGCAGGATTTAGAGCATAAAAAACTAATAAAATCCTCCAAAAAAGGAAAGAAAACCTTGTATTATCTTATGGAATAAATGTAAAATTTTGATATTAATTAATTTACATTGAGAGGAGATTTGAATGGCGCGTACGATTATTTTTACTGGAAAAGGTGGGGTTGGGAAAACCACATGTGCAGCAGCAACAGCCCTGCAATGTGCAAAAATTGGTAAAAAAACATTAGTTTTATCAAGCGACCCCGTCCAAGCACTTTCAGATTGCTTTGACGTAGAGTTAGGAAGGGACGAACCAAGAGAAATTAGAAAAAATCTTTTTGGACTTCAAATTGAATTAGAAAGAGAGATAGAACAGAATTATGGAGTTGTGCGCAATTTTTTATCACGTCTCTTTCGATCCAGGGGCATTGAAGAAACTGTTGCCAGTGAAATGGTTGCATTCCCAGGATTGGATGAATTATTTTCGATTTTAAAGATCGGTGAATTTATTGGTCTCTTTGATGTAATAGTTTTGGATACTGCACCTACGGGTCATACATTTCGATTACTTTCCTTTCCGCAAATCTTCAGCGTGTTTGGTAAATATCTACTGCGGATACAAAGAGGTATTATGCGCATCTTTGAGCCGCTTCGTGAAAGTGCCGAACAAGTTGTTCGTACTCCTATTCCTGATGAAGTTTTTTTTACACAAATGGAGGGATTAATAGAACGAGTCAATGAGATGCGAGAACTTTTGACAGAATCAACAAAATGTACAGTTCGTATCGTCACTAACCTTGAGAAAATGCCAATTTTAGAGAGTGAACGTGCTATAACTTTTATGAATCTTTATGGGTTAAATATCGATGCGTTATGTGTAAATAAAGTCATTCCGGAACAAATCAATGACCCTTATTTCGATAAATGGAAAAAAACTCAGAATCAATACATGAAACGAATTGAGAATACCTTTTTCCCTTTAAAAATATTCAAGATTTACTTGAAGGAGGAGGAGGTTGTTGGTTTAAAATTATTAGACCAAATCGCGGACGACATGTATGGTAACAAAGATGATCCAACGGAGATCTATTCTTCTGAAAAACCTTTCACGGTTGATACCGATATTGAGGGGAATCTAATTATAAAAATTAATTTACCTTTCACAAAAAAGGGCAAGACACAAATACACAAGAGAGGCGAAGAGCTAATTATTAGAGTTGATGAGTACAAACGAATTCTCTTGTTACCAAAAATGGCTCAGACTATGAAAATTAAAAGTGCGCGATTTAAAGATAAAAAATTAATTATTACTTTCTATAAAAAAACACAAAAACCTCAATGAATGGGTATGTTTAAGCCAGAACACGTGTTTCTTCAAGGAAAGAAAATTCAGCTCACTAAAGGTGGGTTGTTAGATTTATCCAATTACGGCCTTTCAGAGATTTCAAAAGTTGAAGGGATAGAGGATTTAACGAATCTCAAGTACTTAGTTGTCAATAATAATAAATTCACTGATTTTAACGCGTTAAGGGTACTGGAAGACTCACCCAATTTTCATTCATTATCTATTTGTAACAATCAGATCAATGATCTAAAAGATTTAGAACGTTTTGCCAGCCTTAAAACCCTAATCTGCACGGATAATAGGATTAAGAATCTCAGAGGTCTGAAAAATTTAGCCAACCTTACAATTTTAAATCTCTCTCACAATCAAATATTTGAAATAACGGGATTAGACACGTTAAATAAGCTCAAAGAATTGGATCTCTCACATAATCGGATACAAACGATTAAAGGATTAGGAGCATTAAAACGGCTCATTCGATTAAATATTTCCCAAAATGATCCTGCAGAAATTCAAGGATTGGAGGCTTTAATAGAGCTTCGCTTTTTAAACCTGGAATATAATAATATATGGAAAATTAAAGGGCTGAATTCACTGACTAATCTCTCTATACTAAATCTTGAAGGAAACCAGATAGAAAAAATCGAAGGATTAGAATTTTTAATAAGACTTCGGGATTTAAATTTAAATAATAATCGAATCAATGCTATTAACGGATTAGATGCTTTGATTGAACTCCAATATTTACGTCTGAGCCACAATAATATCAAAAAAATTGAGGGGCTGCTTAATTTAACTGCCCTCGAGTATCTTCAACTCGATAATAACCAAATCACTGATGTGAGGGGACACGAGTTCCCGCCTCAACTTCATCTCGTCTTGCTTGGTCATAATCAGATTAAAGAAGTGCGATTTTTGCCGTATAATAAAGCAATTTATCACCTAGAAGGTAATCAAATCTCGAGCATGGAGGGGTTAGAGGACCACCTCCGGTCTAAAAAAGTCGTTCTTTTTGAGAATCCTGTAATGGAAGAGGTGTACGAAAAATTTCCAGAGTGGGTTACGTATAGCAAATGAGTCAAAATTATTTGGATTACAAGTTTTCCTCTTTTTTTAATTTGAAATAGCAGTAATGGCAGATTGGTTCCGGTTTTCCCTCGGTTATACGTTCAATATACATAGATCCGCGTTCAGTGACCTTATCACAAATAATACATTTGAGAGTTTCTTGAGCCTTTTTATTTGCATATGTGGTTGGCATGGTCACGGTACTCCTTTGAGGTCTATTCTTGACAGTTATTCTAAATTTAATAATATAAACGTTTTTATTTGAGATTTAACGATGGAACTAAAAAGAAGAGGTAATTTACAATTTACCAGTAATTCGTTTTTTTTGGTCTATTTCTAATACGGCGGACATAAAGACCCTGATTAATTTTTTGTAAACTTTTGAATTTTCCTTAATGGGGTGCTTAGTTTCCGCGAATCTCACCATATTTTTTATCGCATCTTCATAACTTGAATATATTTTTAATCCATGAAAGCCTAATATTGCAGCTCCTAGCGCAGCTCCATCCTTGTTCTCAGCTATTTGAATCGGTTTCTTAATAATATCTGCAAATATTTGGCACCACAAGTCACTGTTCATACCACCGCCATCGACTCTTAATTCTTCTACCTTTTGTCTTGCCATTCCTTCTAGGAGAGAAAGATACATTTGTGCACTCAAAGCTGCTGATTCCATTAAGGCGCGAACAAAGTATCCGCGTGTATGACCAAATCCCAATCCGTAGATGGTGCCCTTTTTAAATATATAAAGTGGAATGATCAGAAACCCTTCGCTCCCTGGAGGGACTTGTTTAGCCTCTTCTGATAATGCATCATAGATATTAATGTCTTTTGCCTCGCAATCCTTTGTTTGTAATTGAGAAAAATTATCTCTAAACCATTTTAATGCGGTTCCCGTTCCGGGCATAACTCCTTCAATAACCCATTTGCCTTCTACTACATGGGGCAATGAAAAGATTGGGACATCACCGGGAGGAGGAATTGGTTCATCAACAACATAATCGACAAAGGTTCCTGTCCCCTGGGTAGCTTTAGCTTGCCCTTTATTTACAACTCCCAAACCCAAAGCCGCACTTTGTTGGTCACCTCCGCCTAATATGATTGGCAAGCCCTTTTTAAGACCTAAGACCTCCGAAGCTTCGCCTGATAATTCACCAATAGTTTCACCAGGTTTATGTAGTTCCGGCCAAAGATCCACTGGTAAGCCATAGAGCTCAGCCAACTTATCATCCCATTTTAATGATTGCATATCAAGAATTCCCCAGATCCCATTAGTTGGATCCGTAACGATTTCGTCACATAGTTTCATATAACAATAAACATCGGGAAAGATGATTTTGAATGCTTTTTCAAATAAATTAGGCTGATTATTTTTGAGCCATAGAAGTTTTGGAATTGCTCTTCGGAAACCTCCTTCTTCTTGGAGTTCCGTGGAAGTTGTGACTTCTCTCTCATCCATCCAAGTTAATGCAGGATGTAGTATTTCACCGGTTTTATTGATTATAGTTACGGTTGCCCTTTGGAACGTAGCACATATACCAATAATATCCGCTGGATTTATTGTCTTATTTTTTGCTACTCTTTTACAGGTTTTTTTTATAGCATCCCACCAAATTTTTGGATCTTGTTCGGATATTCCTGGTGGTTGACGTTTAGTCGGATATTCCTCGTAAAATTTTAGGATTACCCTGCCATCAGTGTTAAACACTATGCTACGCGCACCAGTGGTGCCCACGTCGAATACAAGTAAAATATCACTCATTTATTTCCCTCTTTTTATTAATTATATCTCACCTTTATAAAAAACTGAATTGGCTTTAATGTATGATAAATAAAATTCAATTTCTGCTTTTTTTCTTTTTTTATCCCAATCAAGCATTTCACCCATAACTTCCGTAGTTGATTCTGCAATTTTACGTTGTTTGGAAGGATCGACTAACCAACAAATTTCTGTACGCCTGCACAACACATCATTCAAATGTCGTGGGATTTCATGTTGAATGATATAGATAATTTCTGCTTTAACCCAAGGGAAGTATTTAGGGGGATAATCAGGATCTTCTAGCAAGCATGTTCCTAAATTTGGGTCTTGCAAGATTTTCTCAATAATTTGAAGAGCACCCTTTCCAAACTCAATGTAAAGATGATCTAATATGAAGGGATCTATTATGCCTTTCGCAGCCTTAAATTGCTCACTTGCCTCAAATTCATCGTGTTTGAGAGCTATCTTATAAGGAATTTTAGCAATATTTTTTGATTTGTTTATTGTTATGGTGTTATTTCTAGTAATATCGACCTTTTTACTTTTTAATATATATTTACGCATTAAATCTGCTGCCATCAGCCTAAAAGTGGTGAACTTTCCACCCACAAGAGTAAAGAGACCATCTTCTCTCTCCAAACAGATATGTTTCCTACTAATCTCACTTTCCGATTTACCAGGTTCTACGACAAGTGGGCGGAGGCCAGCATAAGTTCCCAATATATATGAATTATCAATTTTAGCATTTGGAAATAATAATTCGACCGTATGTCTCAAATAATCGATATCTTCTTGTGTGGCAACTGGTTTATCGAGACTTTCATCGTAAAAAGTATCTGTTGTTCCAACCAAGATCCAGTGCTCTCTTGGTAATATAAAGAAAAATCTGTGATCATCAATATTACTAATACCAAATGCATGATTTATTTTAAAATCATCGATCTTAATTGTGAAATGAATACCCTTGGTAGGTCTAGTTATCTTTTCCTTGCCGCTCGTTCCAAGAACATGATCTACCCAAATACCAGTACAATTTACTACAACATTTCCTTTGATTATGAAAGGATCATGTTTGGATTTGGGTGTGAATTTATCATTCTCGACAACCTTAAGGCCCTTAACAAGCCCATCGTTATTGTGTACGAAATCAATTACCTTGAGATAGTTCAAAGCCGTGCATTTGCCTGAAGCAACACATTCTTTTATTGTTTCAATTACGATTCTCGCATCGTCCATATTAGTATCGTAAAATAATCCTGCACCAATTAATTGATCCGTGTTGAATTCTGGCTCCATCTCTGCAATCTTTCTGGGATCATCTATAATTTCCCCTGGTCTATAGTTCTGATTATTACATAATCCATCATACATATCCAAACCAATCTTTAATGTATTCAAATCATTACTGCTCGGAGGTAAAGCTTTTCCAGTTCTATGGTCTTTTTTTTCACCAAAAACAGGTGTTATAAACTGTAAGGGGCGCACAATATGTGGTAACGCTTCATCCCTTTCCCAATTACGTTCTTTTGTTGCCTCCTCAACCAACTTAAGTTCATAAGTTTTTAAATAGCGTATTCCTCCATGTAATAATTTTGAAGATCGGGATGAGGTTCCTTCAGCAAAATCGTCTTTCTCTATTAATGCAACATTCAGGCCACGATAGATAGCATCTCTGGCGACGCCTGCACCAGTTATTCCACCACCAATTATTACAACATCAAAATCAGTTATTTTCAATTTATTAATAATTTCAGTTCTTCTTCCATCTGAAAAATCCAGATTTACTACATCATCGGCTGAAAACGACAATCCTCATTCACCTCGTGACGAATAAAGGGATGGGTTAATAAAATTTTTTATTTAATCCTTTTTGAAATAAAATCAATCTTTTATTGGGATTTTTAGAGATCTAATAATATATTTTCGGGTTCTTTTAAAGGATAGAGTTTTCTTTGTTCTTTTAAGCGCCCTCCATAAAAACCACATAGGAGTGAAAGCGAAATTAACAATGGACTGAAGGCGATGTACCAAAGAATTGCATTAATTTGAAACAATTGGTAGGTAAAAATGCTGCCAATGAGGAGAAGGATCCCGATACTTGCACTAAGAAGGAATGCTGTCCAAATGCCACGTTTTTTACTTCCTGCGATATAGGCAGATAAGAATGTAGGTAATAAGAATATAATGCAATTAAACAACATAAGAGCTCCAATAATAGTTAAGGTAACACGTTGTAAGGATTGTAATTCAGCTGGTGTAAGATTTGCATCCGAGAAAATGATATCCTGTAATCCGAATGTAGAGAGATCTAGTTTATCAATTTGAATGATGGCAGGAACAAAAGCTAGAACCATAATTCCCATTAAAATTAGCCCAACTAAAACGCCTAAAAACATTTTGACATTTGTGCGTGAGGATACTTTCCCCTCAAGGATTAAATCCACGGCATATCTAAATTCTTGAAATTTAGTGATATCAGATGAATATTTAGTTTCTAGGTCTCGTTGAAAAATAGCTGAGAATTCTGTTAGGATTTGGAATAGAAGCTTGCGAATAAGTTTCGAGTTATCCCTTGGATCTACAATGACAATTCCTATAATTGGCGGATTTTGTAATGGATAAATAAAAAGTTGTTCACCAGTCTGTAATTTAAGGCTCTGCATTCCAGATCCCAAAGCTTCCGTTGCAAAGGCACCTAACGCATTAATAAATCCAGTTATTAATTGGGAATCTATTTTGCTTTTAGTAAAATGTTGCTCGAATATGCAAACTCCACTTTCAGTCGTGATAAAAAGAGAATGAAACATAATTCTTTATAAGAATTATGACTTTTAATCCTTCTGAAAGGTGCCGATTTTCCATCAAAGATGAAGAATGGAGATTGAAATTAGAGTATTTAGGCTATTTAGGTGATTCAGAATCTGATGTATAAATGACATACATCATTAAGCCTAAATATGCCAAAATAACTATGAAACTTATTATAAGACCTTCGAAAAGCAAATTCATCACACCATAATATATTTCACATCTATAAAATATTTTAAGTTTAAATAATGGTTCTAAACTCCGAAGTAAATGGAGTAAGGTTGAAAATTAACTAAGTCAATTCAATGCCATCTTTTTCACTCAATCAACTTTTTGAATAAGAAAAAGAATGATTTTAACATGAGTTTCACTAATCCAATTGATAAAGTGCTCCAGTTAATTCGAAACTTGGGATTGTTTACCGAGGTCAAGGGTGCCAACGAAATTCATTCCGAGGTTCGGGGGCTTTTAAGAGATATTTATGACTTGTTTTTGGGCTTGGAATCCTTCAATCGCAAAAAAAGATTAGCCCTATTAAAGCTGGCACACTTATTTCCCAAGACGCTGACTACCGCTGACCTCAGAAGAGTAATGGAATATTCAGACAATACCTCGCTCAGTTACGTGCGTAATGAGATTAAAGAATTAGAAGAAGCGAATTTAATCATCATCAACAAATATAAGGATAAAAAATTGCCTTTCCAAATTCAAATTAACCATACTCACAAGCTCATGCGGCTTTTGATTGCATTAACCAGCTTTGGAATCGAATACAAAGAGATGGTAGAAGAACAGGTGGAAGATAAGAATGAATGATCCAGCAGAATATGATGATGAAGAGCTTAGTTTGTTCTTAAAAGGATTGCGACGATATATCACGGCTAGAGCATTATTGATCTACATATTTATTGGTGGAGCTACCGTGGCGTTCGGATTGATATATTATTATAGTTTGTATTTATTGTTACCTTCAATACACAGAGATTATTTTTTTATTCTAATAATGATTGGATTTATTGTGGGTTTAAACGTGGTATTCCAGCGTAGTCTTTTCATTCATCATTTACCTCCATATACATTGGATATCATAAAAAAAGCAGGGTTTAAAATCCATCCATTTAAGCATCTTCTATTCTTCAACCGTGCAAAGGTCTATCCTACACGAAATACTTACATTAGAATAGGATTGATTGTGGGATATTTGCCCTTCTTCGAACTTCGCTTTAAAAGTTATAAAATCAGCCTTCAAAGTGGAAAATTAGCAGAGAAAAGTGATTTATTAGGAACACATATTGTAAGAAAAATCGCAGAAAAAAATCTGATAGGATGGGATGAAAAGAGTGATAGTAAGCGAGTCGGCCTCACTCGTAAAAAGATGGGGGGACTTCGCTTTAAGACTATATGTTTGCCTGAAGAAATGACGGGGAGATTATTGCAAATGGGAAAAGCTATTAGAGAGTGGGAAAAATCACTTGAAAAAATAGCTGAATATGCAGTTTCTAATTGAGGTATTGTAGTTTAATGTCTTCTTTAATAAATCGCTTCTTAAAGGGAATTAAGGCATATTTTGGAGCCGAATTCCGTTATTATACCATTACTTTTTTTTTCTTCTTGGTCTTAATCGCAATTCTTGCCCCATTATTCATTCTACTAGACATTAAAAGCTTAAATAACATTGAAATAGTATATGTGATTGGCACCTCTTCCGCATTATTTTACGCTATTTATATATTTTTGACATTGAGCTCTAGAATGCGAGATCTCTTTTTTAGGACCAAATGGAAATATCTTCTGGGAATTGTAATTCCTATCGGGGGAACTCTTGGATTAAGCTTGTTTGTAATCAAATTAATTGAAGTATTGCCACCTCAATTATCTTATGCTATCGTAACTATAACATTGTTAGTCGCCTTCTTAATTTGGCTAGTTATTCAATTATTTGCCTTTGGACTTTTCATAAAAGACATAAATATTTATTTCCTCGAAAAAATTGAGAGAAATTCCGAGAAAGAAAAAAAGCGCCTCATTTTATTTGCGATAATATTTCAGGTGGTCTTAGTAATTTATTTATTTCTTGTAAGAACTGGATTTAAGGATGTTAAAAAACTCATTAGTGATAATCTTTTTCCTTTTCCATTTAATTTATGGCTAATTCCATTAATAATTACGGTGTTTTCAGGAATTCTCTTGATTATCTCAATGATCAGGAAGAAATACTATTCGGCTTTTTTTTCGACTGGTTATATCCTTTTATATAACCTGTATTTGCTTTACCACATTGGTTACCTGATGTTCTTAATTTATGTCCCTCCAGCTTTATTTATTGGAACGATTAACATCCTGAGTCTTTTATTTTTTACAATTTCAATTATTTATACATTACAAGCAACATCTGGAATGATTAATACGAAATTAGAACGATGGTGGCAACCTTTGAGCTTTTTCCTATTCACGATTGTTCTTTTGTATATAACTTGGAGTATTACCTTTTTATATGATTTAGCCGCTGCTGGAGTTCCTGAAATTTACCTAGAAGAATTTTTCTGGGCTATAAATCATTTTATTTCGTATGTTTTCGGGATTATTCTCTTGATCGTAACAGTATTCATATTTATGGGCAAATTGAAAAGAAAAAAAGAGGTAGAATGATTACTCAATCTTAATAGTCCATATTGTTTCGCGTCCTTTTTTACCTTCGCGCTTGACTTTTCCAGAAAGTACCAATTCTAGAAGATAGCGTCTGATTGTTTTTCGATTGTATCTGAAATATTTCCGCAATTCGGAGATCGTCAGTCTCTGTTGCTCACACAGGACATCTACCATTCTTTCCTTTACTGGTTTTGTTTTCGGTTTTTTAGTGGAGGTCTTGGGATAAAAGCTTTTGGCAAATTTTAGTAATGCTTGATAGTTCTGTTGTGCTTCTCCACTATCTAGAAATAGCAATAATAGATTCATATCTTCAGAAAAAGCCACGACTGAAAAATTCTCGAAGAAAATCGCCCGTGGTTTGATGCCGTTGCCACTTTGAAACATTAGATAAAATGGCGTGCAAAATTGATCCAAATCCAATTCAAATTCCTTTGCAAGTGTTTTTTTCCATTCAACTATCGGTCCCTTTAATGTATCGAATCCAATCATGGCTATCGATTTAACTTGGTCCGTCGTTAGGTCCATCTTTATTTTCACCCATCTCAGTTGCTTTTAATAATTCCTTAATTAAAATATAGTACATTTTCTCTTTTTGGCGGGGATTGATTGCTGTAATTCCATAAGTCGGGACGTGTAAGACGTTTTCTACTCTTTTAGCACTAAAATGCCCATCCATATCCTGTTTATTTGCTATTGCTACGACTCGTGCGTTTTTTTGAGTTCTGCTTACCCACTCTATAAGTTGTTTTGTTTGAAGCACATTTTGGGGGGTTGAATCTGTTACCACAAAAACGAGATAAGAACCATTTAAATATTGGTTCCAAAAGGGTTGAAAAGCAGCTTGACCGCCAATATCCCAAAGTTTTACCTCATGTTCTCCAAATTGAAGGTTTCCGAAATCTAATCCTATTGTGGGCTTATAGTCTAATGGTGGAACTTCTCCTGAGAGTAATTTAATCAATGTAGACTTCCCGACTGAAGGCGCTCCTAAAAAGGACACTTTTACACTGGTACCCATTCTATTCCATCTCACTTAGCATTATTTGTTAAAAAAATAGCAGTAGAAAAAAGAATTAAAAGCACGTAATATTGTGATATTTGCATCTGATCTAAGTGACATTAGGCGAATATTTCAAAAGCAAAAATGGATTTCATATTATGATTAGAGTCATGCAATAGTAGGGGTTAAGAATGAAAGAATTGAATAAAACAGCAATCTCAGTATTAAATCAGCGATATTTGATGAAAGATGATGATGGTCACATCATAGAAACTCCTGATGGGATGTTTAAGAGGGTTGCAAAAAATATTGCGGCAGTTGATAAATATTATGGGGCGACTGATAAACAAATTCAGGAGATTGAGAATAAGTTTTTGGATATAATGGTAAACCTAGATTTCCTTCCTAATTCTCCTACTTTAATGAACGCCGGGCGTAAATATCAGCAATTAGCTGCTTGCTTTGTGTTGCCCATTGAAGATTCCATGGAAAGTATTTTTGATGGTCTTAAGAATGCGGCGATAATTCAACAAACAGGGGGAGGTACTGGCTTTTCCTTCTCGAATTTACGCCCGAAAGGTGACCCTGTCAAATCATCAAGTGGTGTGGCGAGTGGCCCCGTCTCCTTTATGAAAATTTTTGATGCTGCGGCTGAACAGATAAAGCAAGGTGGGATGCGCAGGGGCGCTAATATGGGAATTCTCAGAATTGATCATCCGGATATCATCGATTTTATCACAGTTAAGGACGATCCCAGCATATTAACAAATTTTAACATTAGTGTTGCCATTACAGATGAGTTTATGGATGCCGTAAATTCAAATAAAACACTTCATCTAATAAATCCAAGGATTAAACAAATAGTACGTGCAGTAGAGGCCAAAAAAATCTTTGATTTAATTGTCTTGATGGCTTGGAAAAATGCAGATCCCGGTGTCATTTTCATTGATACCATAAATAGAGCAAATCCTACCCCCTTGGTGGGCAGAATTGAGAGCACGAATCCATGTGGCGAGGTCCCACTTCTTCCGTGGGAAGCTTGCAATTTAGGGTCCATCAACGTGGCCAATTTCATAAAGGATGGGAAGATTGATTATGAACGGCTTTCAAAAACGGTGGATGTTGCTGTACATTTTTTAGATAACGTGATTGATGCAAGCAAATATCCTTTAGAAAAAATAGATGCTATGGTCAAAAAGAACCGTAAAGTGGGTCTCGGTATCATGGGATTTGCCGATTTGTTGATCCAATTAAAAGAAGTCTATGGATCAGAACGGTCGTTTAAAATTGCCGAGGAGTTAATGGAGTTTATTGAAAAAAAGGCTCATAAAAAATCTGAACAACTAGCAGAAGAGCGAGGAGTGTTCCCCAATTATAAAGGTAGCATCTATGATGGCAAATATCAACTTCGCAATGCGACTCTCACGAGCATCGCACCAACTGGAACGTTAAGCATCATTGCTGGTTGCTCGAGTAGTATCGAAACAATATTCGCGGTTGTCTTTCGACGGGAAATATTAGGCGGGCAGGTGTTTTATGAAGCAAATCCCCTCTTTGAAAAATTGGCAAAAGAGGAGGGATTCTATAGCGCAAAATTAATGGAACAAATTGCGAAACAAGGAAACATCAGTAATATTTCGGAGATTCCAAAAGAAATTCGAGAAATTTTTGTGACTGCATTAGAAGTGACACCAGAAGCCCACGTAAAGGTACAAGCGGTATTTCAAAAGCATGTCGATAATGCAGTGTCTAAAACAGTTAATCTTCCAAGGAGTGCAACGCCGAAAGATATTGAAATCATTTTTAAACTTGCTTATGATTTAGGATGCAAAGGAATTACGGTTTATAGATATGGGTCAAAAAAGCATCAAGTACTCTCTATAGGAAAGGGAATAAATGTTGCGGATGAAAAATCTGCAGTTACTGATAGAAAATGTCCTGAATGTGGTGCAACGAGCGTTATTCAGCATGCTCGTTGCAATTTCTGTAAAAATTGTGGTGCATCCAATTGTTTATTATAGTTAGCAGAAAAAAAATGTTATAAAAACAATTAGAAACCTTTTAAAATATTAGGAAGTTTTAAAGAATAGACAAGGCAACGCAAAGAATTTATTTAATTTAATTATTTGAGAAAGAAAAGCACAACATTTCACGAATGATGAGGTGATTTAAAGTGCCTAGATGCCCAGAATGTGCGGGATTGATGAAATTTGATAGAAATATACATCAATACGTTTGTCAAAGATGTGGGCTTACTCTTGAGAGAATTGAATTAGATAAAATGAGAGAAGCGCATCGAGATAAAATCCGCGAAATAAAGGGAAAGGAATTTGAAGAGAAAAGAAAGCGAAAAGAATATTTGGATTGGTGGCTTTCTAAAGAAAAATAATTTCTAAAGCTGAGAATATAAGATTAGGCGAAATTTTTATTCTATTTGAATTTGTGCGCCAATATTATTTACATTCGTTATAAAAATATCTGCTTTGCATCGATCGTTTAAAAATTCTATTGTTTTTTGTTGCAAATTCTGTGCCTTTGAAGAACCTTTTACAAGGGCGAAATTTACGGGACCGAACGAACTCATACCAGCCCCATAGGCACCGTTATTCATATAAAAATTAATTAAATCCAATATAATTCCATCTTGTAATCCGATCTCAATCTTCTTAAATCCCATGCCTTGTATTTCATATATTCCTTGACCGAAATCTTCTATGCGCTTTTGTTTTATTGCAGGTAGGATTTTCATTAAGATGATGTGACTAATAGTTCTAACATCAGTTAAGGAAATAGGACAGTTCTGTTGAAAAATGTCAATTTCTTCAATGCCATATGCCCCTGATTTTATGCGAGGGATGGTAACGACAAAATACCAGTCGTCCGGGACTGGTTCCCATGCTAAGAGTGGGGCAGGGGGAGCTGATGAGGCAGAAGAGGGAAGGTAAGTCTGTTTTTCCTTACCATTACCAAAAGAGTGACCTCCATCGAGGATAAAGCCGCCTCTTTCAAAAGCAGTAAGACCAATTCTTGAAGTGCCAGCTCGTTTTGTTAATTTAGCAAGTTCATACGGAGATTTTTCGATATCATTCAATAAACATAAGGCTTTACTTATTGCAAGAGAAAGTTGGGTTTTTGATCCGAGCCCTTTATGAGCAGGAATGTTTAATTGAATTTTAAGAGAAACCTTGTTTTCTATATTTAAGGATTTCATAATATCTCTTATGATTTCGGTGATTTCTTTATTTGAATATCCTTGAGAATTGGTTACATTTAAATTAAATTCATTAGATAACTCAGCCTCAACAATAATTTGTGGATTATTAAGGGCGACTCCTAGCCCACCGTCAATTCTTCCAATACTTCCATTCAAATCAATTAGACTGAAGTGTAACCTACAAGGTGTAGTAATTTTAACTTTCATTCCTTAATAACTCTCTATTTGGCTCTAAAAACAACCTTGATAATTGAGATATTTTAGTTTTATTATTGAGAGTGCTGTGTCAGATATCCATCAGTGATTAATTCATTCGACTGTATGATTGACAGAAGGACTGCACCCGTGACTTCGTCACGCAGATCGTCCCAGGCTTTGCCATGTGCGTAATTTATTCCTGGGCACTCTTCCCACCCATTCGGACTATAATCAATTGCAACGGACGTTTGTTTCGGATCACATTTTGAGGTTTTCCAGGTGAAAGGAAAAAGCCTGCAGACTATGGGTCTGAAATGGTAGATATTACAAAATGCTTTTTGCTCTATTTCCTGATAAAACGGACAAATCTTTTGTTCTTTTTTCTTAAGAATATAAACTTCGCCCTTTATCTCAAATCTATCAGAAAAAATGCTTCTAACTTTGTGAATTTCTTTTTTAATTAGATATTCAGACTTAAACTCTTGAATTGAAACATATAAATGGGTCGATATAGCACGTATTTCCCGGTTTGAAAGAATAATTTCGGAAAATTTGCAACATTTTCCACACTGAAGACAAGAAAAGGTTGAGTTTTTGACACGTGGGGAGATAAAACGTTTAAAATTTTCAATTATCATAATTATATCCCTAATAGTATCTGAAATATTTAAACTCTAAAAACCATACATAAATACAATTAACGAAAATTTGATAGGAATAGCCTCTATGACAAAATCGTCTAGGCGGAAAGATAAAATTGCAGGCCGCCCCCTCTGGGAAGCAACGGATGAGCGGTGCGAGGAGTGCAAAGGCGAAATGCTCAAGACTGGACGTTTCTCGTATTGTTGCACCGCCTGTGGATTGACCCAAGAGCGTTATCCAACGAGAATATATCGAAAAAGGGGATCAAGAAGAAGATAAATTCGATGACATTTCAGACAAATGCCTTTTCCTCATTTGAGAGTCAGCAGTTGTTTTCTTCATTAATGCCATTTTTAATTTAAATAATTGTAATTTATACCTTTTTCCCTAATTTTTTCAGCTTATTAAGCAATTCCTGTTTGCGTTCTTGCATGTCAAGAATCATTCTAAGTTTGTCGGGATCACGAATCTTTGGTTTTTTGAGTAATTCATCAATCTCATTAACATATAACTGATATTCGCTCAATAAGTTGGAAATTTCACGTTGCATTTTTTCTTTCAACTCAACGATTTTCATTTTTCGGTGCCATTGGCGTCGCTGATAAAAGAAAATTCCCATTATGATGTTAGTAATTATGAATGCGATGATGATGCCAAGTAATATCTGGAAATCAGTTGCCCATGGGCGATCGATTGTTGGATCTTCATCAACTGGTAGTGCGTCTTCTAAAGTCAATTCTTGGGTGAAATAACTGGAGACTTGAGAAGGATTGTTAGCATAGATGACGAGAAAATAGGTCCCTGTTTCATTGAGCCATTCATCAAGATAGATCGTGTTGTACCACCCATCTTGCACGTAGAAAAAGATCATATACAGCGTTCGATTTGAAGGAGTAATTAGGTAAGTCAATAAAGTCAGATTGTCGGTCAAATCTGTTCCATTTATTGATGTTAAATGCATAGTAATGGACAAATGCTGGTTAATTCGTAATGGTTCAGAGGCGTTCTCTTGGTTAATAATAATAGAAATGTTGATTTTTTCCTTTAAGAGCCAATTTATTGATTGATTAATGAAGGGCAGATTATCAGCTTCATGTAATAGGGTATCATTGAATAAACTCGAATCACCAATACAGAGTACTTTCCCAAAAGATTCATTCAGGAGCAGAGTTGGTTCATTTGAATACTCAGTAAAAATGGTCAAGGCAGAAAGATTTTGAAAGGTCACAAAGGAATGGAGCTGAATACCAGTAAGGCCGAATGAAATTTCATGTTGGCTGGGAAAAAGAAAATTTTGAGTGGAGGTAGTACTAATTGAGTTATTAATTTGAATGCCGAACGGGTTTAATACTGAATTGATTGAATAATGTTCACTTTCGAAATCTGGTTCGGCCCAGAAAAAGAGGTTCCCACCATTATGCCCAAAATCTACTAAAGCATCAATTTCTTCCTGGGTTAAATTGATTTCTGGGTCACATAATATGACAAGATCATAATTTGAAAGATAGGAGGAATTTTGTTGCAGCGTACTTGTTGGATACGGCAATTCAAATGGAAGTGAAATAATCGTATCTAATGACATGTTCGGGCTGAGCTGTTTTAATAATCCAAAATCATCCACGTCGTAATTATTTTGAAGGCATAAATTGTAAAATTCGAAGTAACCACTATAAACAGTATCTAACCGTTCATTCCAAATCGAAAATAGGTTAGTTATTTCATAAAAACCTTGAGCACTAAGGTTGAATGTTGGTTTATAGAATAGAATGCGACCTGAGGGATACTGAATTGAAAAGTTGACCCAAAGTTCGCCAATGTGATGTGTATCTGAGGTTACATTTAATCTGCGATAGAAGAATCCTTCATTAGGATTATGAGGAATAGTTATGGTGATTTGGATGCTTCCATAATTTTGGAGGTCAATTGGAAAGTTATAGGATATCCAATCAAGGGAAAGGTTTCCTTCAAGTGGAAGAACCTGAAAATTAGTAAGAGGATGATTTGTAATTACAGAAATATTAAAGATAGCAACATCATTGGGAAAATAGACAAGCTGAGGTGCAATGGGAATATTTTTCGGAAATAAACTATGTAGCTTATGATTATTGTTTTTGATAAATATATTGCGAGCAAAAAAATTATCCAGAAAATTCTGTTCTTCGGAGATTATTTGTGAGATATTCATAATATACAGAATAATCTCATTAATATTAGATTCAGTTCCTGTTATCCAGTATAGAGAATAAATATCCACATCAGTGGGATTCCATGTGACATTTAGCCATCTAAAATCAAAAGGTTCCAATCTACCTAAATCGGTGTATTTTGAAAAAAAGGTTTGAGTTTGTTCCTCAGTGGAATTAATAATAAACGCCGTGAAAGTGTTATTCAGGGGCACATTTCCCAAATTGATAATTAAAGCATTACTCGTATATGGCTGTCCAACAAAACCTATTCGAGATAGATTTGATGAAAGCACCGCCAAATTAGTCATATTTTCATTGGATTTATAATTTTTAATGGCCTGAATGGAATTATTTAGTGTATTATAGGAATCTCCAATACCAATGATTTGAGAATGTCGAACATATTTCGAACTATTTAGCATTGAGGTTAAATACCATTCCATTGCAATACTTGCATTTCCAAGTAAATTCGTATTACTTTGTAATTTACCATCGTTAATTTGGCTCCAAATTTCTGCACTAGAATTTATTTCATAACCACTTGATGGATTCATTCCAGAAAAGCCAATATATGGCGAATTATTGCGTTCATCATCATGTACAAAAATTATGTCATCAGTTGAGTTGTATTCGCCCACATCGGAAGTGAATGGGGCAGATTGGTTCCAAAATAAATCCGTATTCCAATTGCTAAATACAGTGATATTTTGAATTGGAGAAGGTTCCAAATTGATTATTGTTAGGTTAACCCGGAACCCGCTGGTAACAGATAAGCCTTCAATCGTGAATACTATTATCAAGGAATGATCGGTAATAACGGATTGCATTATTGAAAAATTTGCTGTTAAATTATGTAATTCACGTAAAACATACATATCGGATAGATATTTGATTTGATTATCATATTTTATTGCAAATTGACCTTGAATCAAATGCGTGGATATATTAGTTTGATAAGCATCAATTAAGATAAATAAAGACCCATAGGGAGTAACGAGTAATGTTGAATTACGGGTTGAATTTTGGCTGACTACATATCCTGGTGAAAATAAACTTGGTGTATATAATCTTGTTTCTACAAGTGAATTATTCAGGTTATTTTCAACGATATAGGAATGAGCATTAGTAATATTAATCAACCCGGCTCCTTGAACGTTAGGCCCGACACCTGAAAGAGGGGTGGCAGTAGTTTGAAGGATGATTTTTACATCTTCAGCTGTTAAAAATTTTGAATGTTGTAGTAGAGAGGCTACTAGTCCTGTGACATTTGCAGCGGCGGCGCTGGTACTATTTACAGTAGTATAATAATCTGAAATGTTCCTTCCATATCCAAGACTTATTGGAAAGAGATCAGTTAGATTGATTGGAAGCTCTCCTGGGAGTAATTCGGATAAATTATTTACTGGACGGCAGGATGTTATGTTTACGCCAGATGCTAAAATATCAGGCTTGCTATGAAATGATAAGGTAGATCCTCTCCCACTAAAAAAGGCCACTTGTTGAGTAATATCATTGAAGGCACCAACGGTTATTGCTCCTTGCGTCATTCCAGGCGCACTCACACTAGAATAGGCGGGTCCTTCATCGCCAACAGCAGTAGTTACAATCATTCCACGCTTAATTGCGGCATCTATTGCAAGATTGACTGGATCACCAGGATAACCCGGCATTGAGAAACACATTGCGATAATATCTGCGCCATGAACTATCGCATGCTCAATTCCAGAGATGATCCAAGACCATAAACCAATTCCAAGGCTACTCAAGACTTTTATATTGAGAATACTAGCGCCCGGAGCAACTCCCTTATATTTGGAATCTTGAACTCCATTACCCGTAATTAATCCTGCACAAAAAGTGCCATGTCCATGCAAATCAATAAAGGGAATTGGCTCACCTTCTACTAAAGAAACTCCACCAAATGCTAGGATCGAGCCATCTTTTAAATCGGGATGAGTTATATCAACGCCTGTATCTAGTAATGCGATAATTACGTTGGTACCATTATATATTTCGGTAAAGTTTTCAACATCACTGGTGGAAAGGGGTGTATTGATGGAAGGCTCATTCAAATCAGCGATAAATGCATTGTCCGGAGTTCTCCCCCAAAATTTGGTAATTGAAAACGTAATATCTGACCAGATTCTTTGTACTTCTGAAAATTGGGCAATATTTTCAATAAAATGAGTGGGAGAACTAAAAATAGCCGCAGATATGAAACTCCATTCGCGAATAAATTGAATTCTTTCAGATAAAGACTTAATCTTTGGAATAGCCTCGTCCATTACGAGTCTGTTTTCAAATACGACGATAATGCGAATTGGATCTGAGTTAATATTATTGGAATGACTAATTAAAAGCCGTAAATTAGGCCCCAGCTTATTCATTAGCGAAGAATTATCGGGAGATTTATGACTGTGAGAAATACTTCCCAGGATTCCAGTAAAGAGAAATATACTTATTAAAAATAAGCATAATAAGAAGAACTTTTTCTGCTTAGATGTCATCTTAGTATTGAATTAGGAACGTTGAATTATAAAATTTATTCGTTGAACTTGATTGAAACCTCAGTTGAATTAGACGTGGAGAAATGGAGGATGAGTTCGAGTTTTTGTGTAGATGTATCATAGTCCCAATTTACGCTAACGGAATTATCCGTTAATGTTACATCACGAGGTGCAATTCGGGAATAGATTAATAATTTTAACGATGAATTTGGGGAATATTCAATGGCAAGATCGAGGCCTGAGGAATCTGTTTTGACCTTTGGTATTAATTTATTAGCACAGGTAACGAATTTCTCAGGGGTCCCAATCAAAGCGAGACCTTCCTTTAAAAATGGGACAAAAATGAAATATTTGTGTTCCATTCTTTTGAGTTTGAGCTTTATAACGTCATCTGGACCTATCTCTCTAATTTCTCCAGAGAAAAAATCGTAAATCACCCCTGTTTCTGCATATCCCAATTCTCGCAAGGTTAGGGTTGGGTCCTTAACGCGTCGAGGCCACAAATTCACCACGAATATATAACGCCAGAACCGATCTTCCTTCTGACTCCACGTATCCATAATGTAGGGTTTCTGGTTAATTTTGAACATCAGATCATTTGCCGTAATAGGACGATCCGGCTTGAGGAGCAGCCCTTCTTCGGTGCAGGTTTTCATTAATAGCCCCTTATTGACACGTTCGGCTTTATCAGCGGGACAAATGATGCCTCCTCCAAGGTTGCTAAGTAGTGTCATTTGTTCGGGGTACTTCTCTCGATAAAGGCCTTTGGAAAGGGGAGTTTTGGTAGTGAGGAAACAATCCAAGGAGGGCCAAATTCCGATGCCCCAGGCAATAATATTCGTCTGGCTGAAATGAGGGTAGAAAAATTGCTTTGTAACCCTAGCATGGTAATCACCAGTGACTCGTGCATTTGTAATTGCAGGTAATTTTAACGCATAAAGAAAAGTACCTGATGAAGCCATACAATATTGAATTGAAATGTTATTTCGATCTGCAGCTTCAGCCATCCATGTTAACCAATTTTCTGCAGCATTTATATCCTCTTGAAGATGGGGAACGCGAGTGAAAGTAGTTCGTAGCCAATCTTGCTCATACATTATAATGCCCCGTTCTGCTGATTGTTTCATGAGGTCATTCCAAAATTGGGGGTCCATCGGAAGCCCTGCCGTCTTTCCTAAAGCAGATTTATATTTTTGGAGATAAGGAGATTTCGTGGAGAACCAACGGGCGTGACACGCAAATGGCAATCCGATTTGTTCGTGCAATGCCTTTAAACCATCAGGGAATTCTTCAGGAATGACTTCCCATAATATCGTGCCACCATAAGCACCACCTCCAATGAGCCGTCCAAGCCAACTGAAAGGTGGAATTTTCCAAATTGCTTTCATATCTTTTTGATACCACCAAGAATCCAGTTGGTAATATTTGAAGGGGATTCCAACATTTTTGAACACTTCAGAGGCGTATTGGACTGTTTGTGCATAGTTCATTCCTTTTTCTTTACGATAATAATAATGGGCGCCATTATCCGTCCAGAATCCGATATTAGCAACGATCGGATCAGCGTAAGGATCCTTTGGTTCCGTCCCATGATATTGATGGAGGTATCCACACCATTGAACAATTGCTTGATTAATTCCTTTTGTTAGTAAAAAGAGACAAGAGTGCTCAAAAGTTTCCGGTATTTCCTTGATTTTGCCTTCCAAACCGTGAAAGATCGCTCCATCTTTTTTTGTATAGGCAATCATAAAGTGATCCATTGGACCAAAAACTACTGAATTCAAATCATTATCATAAAAAACGACGGGTCCGTGAATTCCCTTTTTTGGGATTTTTCGAATTGGGGGACAAAACAAGGCATCACGGTAACCCAGAATTTTTCGATTGGGAGCTTCAAGATTAAAGCAAGGAAATTTAAAAATCAAGTCCTCATATTTTCCCGTCGATACATCCTTGAGGCCTTCAGGAAATTTAATTTGAAACTTTATTATAGGTTGATTAGGATAAATTATTATGTTACAATGAATGGGTATTGATGTACCCTCTATTTCCCATTTCATGGAAGTTATTTCACAGTTTTCAAACTCATCAGAATCTGATTTCTTTTCGATCGATTGAAGACGAAGAGCTTTCGCCCCATTAGAGGAGTCTGCAGATGGATGCGCGTGATACCATTGTCCTTGAAAATGGATTTGAAGGGTTCCACCTGAAAATGTACGACCTTCTCCAAATGCAATTTCATACGAACCGCTCTCGTCGACCTTCACCTCGGGAACAGTAGCTTGAATCTGATTGGGTTGGGGTTGAGCAATCTGGTCCCATTTACTCGGTTTATAAGATGCATCGAGAAAGCGTGCCCATACTTTCCAGAGAAGAGGTAATATTAGATATATTATGAGAAATGTACCCACAACGTATAAAATATATCTGATTACAGTCCATAAAACCATCACGTTACACCAACCATTGTTTATAAGTCAAGATTGACTTTTTGGTTTATGTTTTTAAAATTAATCTAAAAGAGTGCTAGAATAATGGCTGCTGCCAAAATGATTAAAGCGGCGAGGACAATGAGGAGATCTTTTCGAGCAGTGCGAGCTCTCAATTTTTCCATGCGCTTGCTTTGCACGGGTGATTTAATTCCCGAGAGAAAGAAGGTGATAGTACACATAAAATTGATACACAGGAGGTTAATTAAAAGGATCCATAATGAGCCAACGGCTAAACCAAATTCGCCCATTGATAATAAAAGCCCCACATTAGCCGCAGGTGGCATTAATGAGGCAGCAACAGCGACACCCACTAAGGCAGTAGCAATGCCGCTCACGAAACACAAACCTGCGGCAATACCAGAGGCAATACCCAGACCGAAATCTGCAAGTGTAGCGTTTGTCCGAAGGAACATTTCTGAGAGCCGCCCACCAAACTCTTTTTCGAATTCACCATTAGATAATACTCCTACATAATAAAACAAGAATCCAAGAAGTAATCCAACCATAATAGAAATAGTTAACCCGACAAATTCTGTAAATAGACCCCGTTTCAGAATTTTTCTATTACTGGTTACAGTACCAAGGGAGGAGCCTACTATAGGTCCTAATAGAGGTGCTATCACCATGGAACCCACAATGACTGCGACATTATTGTATATTAATCCTAAGGCAGCCACAATAGCAGATACTATAATGAAAACTATGTACAATAGATCGGGGTGTGTTTGGGGTTCAATTATTGAATACAATTCTTCAAAGGAAAGGGATTGAATTTTAGGTCTCTGTTCTGCCCTTCCTCGAAGTGGTGGGATCAACCCAGCAATTGGTAAAATATTGATTCGCCCGTAAGTAGTACTAATTCCAATTCGCTTTAATTCTTCTAAGGTTGTTTTAGAACCACTTATGTCTGTAAAAATAATTACAAGGGCTTCATCCGTGCCTTCTATTATGTTATATTCGTAAAATAATCTATTTAGGGTTTCTTTAGTCTCATCGACCTTGTCTTTTGGGATGATTATCTCGATTTTTCGCATCTAAATACCCTAAATAGATTTATATCTTCTTTTTTACTAATCGATTAAAAAACCGAGATACAGCACTCGCCTTGCTCGGTTTAACGGTTTCTTTTAATGGAAAGAGATTAAATAAATAACTCGCTAATTCGAAAGATTCGGTTTTATTCTTTATCGCTAAATTTCCAATATTTACTTGAAACCCTAATTTCTGTATTGGTTCTTTGTAGTCTTTCTGAGATTCGTCTATTATGATGGTATCAGCTAGATTTTCCACGGTTTTTACAAATTCTAAGGCATTAATTTCTGCATATCCCATTTTGGAGAGGACATTAATCTGCTTTTCTGTTATGATATTTGATCCAGTAATCGGGCAAATAGCGAAAATAGGACAGGGGACGTCTTCTAATATTTTCCTCACGCCAGGAACTTGGAGCATTGCATGAAAACCAATTAAATCATTGGGTAGTAGTAGAATGTATTCGGACTTATTCGCCATTTCCTTTAAACGTTCGTTTGGCTTTTTTTCTTCATATCCATTAAAGGATACTTCCTGAAATTTTATGTCTGAATTGTTTGAACGGATATATTCAAGATAATCAGTAGTTTTTGTACCTAATTTGAGACTTATTGGCAAAACCTCTTCGCAAACAGGAATAATTTGTGCGTCTATGGAAAACTGAGCGCGAATTTGTTCGATTATTTCAGAAAATTTTTTCCCCTTTAAATTTATTTCCTCTGTTAAAAAGATAGAGATTGCTAGATCAAGGTCTGTAAATTGAAGTTGTGTCTTCCTGTATTCAAATTTTTTAAGGAATTTAAAGATTCGGTAAGTACTTGTATATTCGACACGCATTAATCCATGTATTAATGCACGCAAGCATAAATTCATTTGGGTTCCTGAGAGATCAAGTACATTACTAGTGTCTATTACGAATCCTAATTTGTTTTGGGGTAAATAAGTTATTAAACTATGCAAAATGTTTGAAATTCGGGTGCCCGAATAAAAAATTAATAACATATTTCTTTCCTAAGTAAGTTATTTCAAATACGTTGATTTTACCCGAACTTACGATTTCTACGATTTAGAACTCCTTTTTTGCGATTTTTTTCACGTGGGGTTTCTTCTCTTAATTGGACTACACTATTTTAAAAAGTTTTGTTTTTCAAAATGTCTATTTTTCGATAGATTTAAGAGTTTATTTCAAATTCTGTATTGTCATGGAGTATTGCGACGATTGTGGAAGCATAATATACCCGATGAAACAAGGAGAGGGAACTGTATTAAAATGTAGGCGCTGCGGGTTTGTTAAAGAAATGACGGAAGATATAGATAAAGATTCTTTCAAAATAACAACAGAATTCACACATTCAGTAAAGGATAAGATTGAAATTATAAAAACCAATGATTTAAAAACAATGCCAACTACGAGAGCTGAGTGTCCGAAATGTGGTCATAAGGAAGCGGCGTATTGGCAATTACAAACCCGCTCAGCTGACGAAGGGATGACTACATTTTACCGATGTGTTAAATGTAAACATACTTGGCGGGCGTATTGAGTTCTAAAATAATGAAAAACATCGATAAATTTTAAACAATTAATTTTTATTTAATCTATTTTGGGAAAAAAAATGACTATAGAAAAATTGAAGGCAATTAAAGAGTTCTCGAACGTGAGACAAATTTTAATTGATAAAAATCTAGCTAAGTTAGGAGATCCTTTTGTAAATTTCATTTATTCATTAGCTAAATCATATGTATTGGGGAAATATGATAGTTGGAAGGTGCCTGACAAAGTCCTCGCACAAGCGTTGCGGGATGCTGAAATGCGCAATTTAGTTTCTCAAAAAGCAAGCACTCATGATTTAGGAGATGCAGTTGAAGCACTTCTCATCCATGAATGGCTATTTCAAAAAATCTCAATTGATGAATTGGTTACCATATTATCTACTCACTTACAATCCGGAGATTTTTCAGATAAAAAGAAAGAATCAAGAGCTGCCTTGCAAGCATTCACCGCAGTATTACTCACAACCCGTGAAGGATTTGAAAAATAAGGTTCAAGGTTGAAAGAAATCGTTTATTAACTTTCGGCCATTATATCTTCGAATTTCGTTTCAAATTCATCAATAAGGCCTTCAAGTCTTTTTAAGGCGTCTTTTAAGGCTTGTAAAGGTTTTTTATCTTTTTTTGTTTTAATATAAAACCGGACTTCTTTAATGAGTGGATGTTTCACCATATAACCCGTATGAATGACTGATGGGTCATTAAAAAGCTCTTTGCGTAATATGCTCATCAAGGTATGGCCTTCCCCTGTCAGCACGAGCTCGAGTTCGTTTTCCGTTTTTTTTAGAATTTTTATTGTTTTATCCATTTTGACTAACCAATTTGTTAAAAGAATCAATTAATAATTGTTTCAAAAATTCAATCAATTTAAACTTTCTCCAAAAAGAAGTTTCCCCAAAAATACTAAAGGATCGGCTTCTTTATTAGAATTATAATAACGGAATGGAATTGGAGCATGAACCTGTGGCAAAAACGAGAAAAAAGGAATTGGCATTCTATTTGAAAGATCCTAAGGCGCGGACACAATTTCTCGAAACAATCCGTAAGAAAGTTACGATGGTTAACATACGTCTTATGGTAAAACAAGATAAAGTACGGATAATTGTCACGGGATCTCATGAAAGCGTGCGGTATGCAATTCAATTAATAAAACGGATTCAATCTTCATTGAAAGAATGAGAGAATTTAATTATAAAAAGTATTTGCCATAATTATTAGCAACTTTTCGCCGTTCAATATTTCTACAGGTTGGGCATTGGAGGCGGCGCCCTTCGAGTTTTAGAACATCACCACATTCCGAACAATGAGCAAGGATTACACCCAGATTAGGATCAGAAGTTTTAATATGAAAGGGAATTACTTCATCATTGATAACAGATGCTCGAATAAGATCCCCGGTTTTAAATGCATCCGAAAGGCTATCTAAATATGTTCTGGAGACCTGAGAAATGTGAATCATCCCTTCAAAGTCAGTCGTTGGATAAAAGCCCCGAATATTAGTGATATCTGCAATTGCCATTTGTTTTCGGACCATGCTGATTCTACCGATGACTAAATCTCTGTTTTTGGGTAAGGAAGGTTTATCCTCTCTGGGAACGATATAAACCTTTTTTTCGCGCTGATCAATATGAATTTCGCCAATTATTGAGGCATAAATAATGCCATTTTCCTCATAAGTTCCTGGCCCGGGCACGTACATTTCTATCACCGCGATTTTTTGTCCAGGTAGGACAATATCACCCGGCTTCATTTCGCTATTGCTTTTCGCTTCCGCCATTTTATTTCATCGCCTTTACTTAATTTACTTGCTTATTCTTCTAATGATTATTGAAAGTCATATTAATTAATTTTTACCTTAATTGAAAGCCACTTTATTTAGGGAGTCGATGGATTAAATTTATAATACTTTCAGGTATCTCTCTTGCTTTTATAGTACCAACTCCAATAATAATGTAAGAAACCCGTGTCGGTTGGACATGCTACCGTAGGGACTACGGGAAGTCACGCCTCTGGAGATCGTGTAAGACCCGTGTTAGCAGGCAGTGGTCAAGGAACGAGGAATCCATCTACCTTTAGGTAGTGGTAGTTCAAATTGAAGAAATAATTCTAAATAGATCTATTTCAATGGGATATCTTTTCTTTCTATGAAAATTATAGAGATGTGGAATTAAAATTTGAAGAGAAACGATTGCATCTATAACAGCATTTTGGTCCTGGATGAAATCCCGTAAAAAACTTCGATTTTTTTCACCAGATTTGTGAATGGAATAGATAATTCTTGCATTTTTAATAGCTGTCTTTAAAAAAACCAAATCCATCCCACGATCTCTCTTTTGAACGCCAAAGGGAGGGTTTTGTATGATGATTTCGAGTGATTTTGAAAAATTTTGAATATTACTTTGCACCCATTCGATTTTATTGGATACTTTCAATTGTCTTGCATTTTGCGCTGCGATAGCTAATTGCTGTTGGTCGATATCCACGCCTATAACACGTTTAGCGCCTAATAAGGCGGCACCTATTGCCAAAATTCCAGTACCGCATCCTAAATCTCCAATAATTTTTCCTTGAATATCGTTGTACGTATTCGATATAATCGAAAGAATTGTTGAAGCTCCTTTCGGAGTAATTGGATATTGTTCCAGCTCGACTTTAGGATCCACGAAGTCTTCTATGCCTTGCAGTAAGATTTCTAATTGTTTTCTCGGCATTAATTTCCTTTGATGTGACATATTTATTTTCTCTAAGCATGAATGAATTTAAAAATCTAGTTTTATTTGGGAATTAGTTTATTTATCTTTACATTTACAAACCCAATACTCGTGAACTTTTTTCTTTCCATCCCAAAATGAAATTAGCAGCATTGGTTTATTGCATTTACTACAAATCTTTGAATTTTTTGTTTGATTCATTTCAAATTCCAATAGAAATTCTGATAAAAAAAATGATTAAGTGAAATTTCTCCACGCAGATTTATAGTTAATCCCCGAGAAAACGGACTGGTTGCTTAATTGTTCTTCAATTCTTAGGAGTTGATTGTATTTACTGGTCCGTTCACTTCTAGCAGAAGCACCGGTTTTAATTAAACCTGAATGTAATCCTACAGATAAATCAGCAATAAATGTATCTTCAGTTTCACCGCTTCGATGACTTACAATCACCCCATAATCGCGGAAATACGCCATTTTTGCCGTGGATATTGCTTCAGATAGAGAGCCGCATTGATTCACTTTAAGAAGAATGCAATTACCCGCTTTTTTTTCAATGCCCATTTGAAGTCTTTTTTCCTGGGAAACAAATAAATCATCACCCACGATCATTACATCAGATCCGAGAATGTCAGTCAATTCGGCAGTATTCTCAAAATCATTTTCTTGAAAAGGATCTTCAATAGACCCAATTGGGTATGATTTAACGAGGTTTTGATAGTAATCAACTAATTTTCCAGGTTCCAATTGTTTTCCATCGATTTGATAGGTTCCATTTGTATAAAACTCATTTGCAGCTGCATCAATTGCAAAAATTACATCGGTTTTTGGGGTATAATTTGCATTCTCGATGGCAGAAATGAGGATTTCAAAAGCTTCTTGGCTTGTTTTTAGATTCGGGGCAAATCCACCCTCATCGCCTACATTAATCGCGACTTTGCCATATTTATTCCTCAAAAGTTCTTTCAAAGTCTGATAAATCTCGCTTATCGCTTGGACTGCCCTGTGGAATGTTTCAAAATTAATGGGTAATATCATAAATTCTTGAATTGCAAGGTCATTTCCCGCGTGTTTCCCACCATTTATAATGTTAGCCATCGGAACGGGAAGTAAGAAATTATTAGCTGGTTTATTATGGAAAAGTTCATATATATATTTGAAAATCGGTTGATTCTTTACTTTGGCAGCTAGTTTTGCAACTGCGAGCGAGACGGATAGAATGGTGTTGGCCCCTAAATTAGCTTTATTGGGGGTCCCATCGAGTTCGATCATCGTTTTATCAATATTATTTTGCTCAAAAACATTCATGTGAATCAATTTAGGCGCAATTTTTTCATTAACGTTTAGAATTGCCTGCTTTACACCTTTTCCCTTAAATTCTGAAGTATTATCACGAAGTTCTAGTGCTTCAAAGCTTCCAGTGGAAGCCCCTGAAGGAACAGCTGCACGGGCGAAGAGAGTATCCGTAAATACTTCAGTTTCTATTGTTGGATTACCTCTTGAATCTAATATCCACCTTGCATGAATTTTTTTAATTACATCACTCATCATTTACACCATCCGGTGTTTTTTTCGTGAGAATTTTGTTATTAATTTTTAAGTTATTTAATAGTTTTATAAAGTATTTTTTATTTAGTAATTTTGAGTTGTTTGAGATAAATTTTAATGCATAGATGTAAAAGTGCTTAATAAGATATCTCAAATAATTGAAAAGTTCTTAGGAGATATGTGTAAATAGAATGAGATTCTAAGTTCTTCAGAGTATTTGAGTTTAAAAAGTGGTTTGATTGAAGAATTTGGAAGAAATAATAAATAGAAATATAAAAAAACGAGATATTTGAAAAATTTTCTAAACGAAATTTAATAAGAGAAATGTAAGTTTTGAAAGAGGTGGTTTATGTGTTCGCACCCCCCGGACATTATCTGATCTTCGCAGATAACCGGACTCGGGTACGACCGAGCCATAACAATTTTTTCCCCTGATGGCAGACTTTTTCAAGTTGAGTATGCAATTGAGGCGGTTCGAAGAGGAACAACTGCAATTGGAATTAGATGTAAAGATGGAGTTGTATTAGCAGTTGAAAAAAGAGTATTAAATTTACAAGAACCTGAATCGGTTGAAAAGATTTTTGATATTGATGCTCACGTTGGAGCTGCCATTGCGGGATTGACTGCGGATGCACGAGTTTTGATTGATAATGCTAGAATTCAGTCACAAGTTAACAGACTTTATTATAATGAAGCAATAAGCATCCCAATGTTAACAAAAAAAATCTGTGATTTAAAGCAATTATACACGCAACACGCAGGAGTTCGTCCATTTGGAGTTTCATTATTAGTTGCAGGAGTTGATGATGCTCCGAAATTGTTTATGACAGATCCGTCTGGTGCGTTTTGGGGTTATCGGGCTCAAGCTATTGGGTCAGGTGCCCAAACGGTCCGTGAAGAACTAGAAAACGAGTATGACGAAAGCAAATCAATAGATGAAATCATCGTAATAGCTCTGAAGGCATTGAAAAAGGTAATCGAGGCCGATTTAGATCCGACAAAAGCTGAAATTGCAATCATTAAAACGGATACCAAAAAATTTGAACGCCTTTCTCTTAAAGAAATGGAGAATTATATCAATCAGGTTAATGATAGCGGCACGTGAAATGAATGGTAGGTATGCGCGGGAGAGCGCGAGTAGACATCGGCGATGCAGTCAGGGCGAGATATGAAACAGACGGAGAACGATTCGAAATCCTAGTAAAGCCAGAATTGGCGTGGGATTTCCGTGATGGGAAAGAAATAGATATACGAGACATATTAGTTGGATACATTATTTTTGAAGACGCGCTAAGAGGAAAAAAAGCAACGGATGAATCAATTCAAAATGTTTTTGGTAATGTTGATACCATAGACATTGCTAAGCAAATCCTACTTGAAGGAGAAATTCAGCTTACTACAGAACAAAGACGGAAAATGGTTGAAGAAAAACGAAAGCAAGTAGTTACCTACATAGCCCAAAACGCAATTAATCCACAGACCGGACTTCCGCACCCACCTCCTCGAATTGAACGCGCTTTAGAAGAAATCAAAGTGTCTATTGATCCTTGGGAAAATGTAGAAGCTCAAGTGAAAACTATTGTTAAGGATTTAGAACCAATAATTCCCATACGATTAGAGAAAATAACATTTGCCATAAAAGTGCCTGGGAAATATCAGGCGAAATCCTATCAAATAATAATACGAATAGGAACGATCACCAAGGATGAATGGCAACCAGACGGAAATTGGATTGCGATTTTAGAAATGGCAGCAGGCTTACAGCCAAAATTACTTGACCAGTTAAAAAAACTTACAAAAGGTCGTTTAGAAGTTAAAAAACTTTAAAATTGGATACTAAGGAAAATATTGAGGTGTTTTTAATGAGTATATTTTTTGAGAAGAAAAAAATTGTAGTCCCCGGAGAAAACCTTGCCGAAGGGAAATATAGGGCAGGTTTCGGCACTTATAAGGATAAGGGGTTGATTAAAGCATCGATCATAGGATTGCCTGAACTTAGAAATAATTATATTACAGTAATCCCCCTTCAGGGAGCGTATATATCAAAATAATTGATGACGTAAATCCCTAAAGTGGGAGATCTTGTAATTGGTAAGATAATAAATACCACTATAGTATCTTGGAAAATTGACATTAATTCTGCGTATACGGCAACACTTCATGCATCTACCGTTTTAGATCGATCTTTTAATCCATTGAAAGATGATATTCGAAGACATTTTGAAGTAGGAGACATAATAGCTGCAGAAATAACTGCTTTTAATCGTACAAGAGATCCAGTATTATCCTTAAAAGGAAGGGGATTAGGGAAATTAAGAAGAGGTCGGATAATAGAAATTATTCCGGCAAAAGTTCCCCGATTAATTGGGAGAAAGGGTTCAATGATTAACCTGATAAAAAATGAAACAAATTGTAGGTTGATAATTGGACAAAATGGGCGAGTATGGATGAGTGGAAAAACACTCGAAATTGAACTGTTAATTGAAAGATTGATTCGTAAAATAGAGAAGGAAGCCCATACATCTGGTTTAACAGATAGAGTGAAGGAATTAATTCAAGAAGAAATGAAAAATCTTGAGGTGAGTTAAATGGCATTGATAAAATTTGAACCTCCAGAGAGATTAATAGATAAAAATGGATTGAGGATGGATAAAAGAAAATTTAATGATTTAAGACCTGTTTCCTTCAAATTAGGTATTCTACCAAATTGTGATGGCTCTGCTTATGTCGAAATGGGAGGAAATAAAATAGTAGTAGGTGTTTATGGTCCAAGAAAAGTACAACCACGACATATAGCACATCCTAATGAGATGGTTATTCGTACTTTATACCGAATGGCAACTTTTTCTGTAGATGAAAGAAAATCACCAGCACCCAGTCGAAGAGAAGTGGAATTATCAATGGTAATTCGCAATGCATTAATCCCATCAGTTTTTATTAATTATTATCCGAAAACTTTGATAGATGTATCTATTCAAGTTTTGGCTGCAGACGGAGGGACAAGGTGTGCTTGTATTAATGCAGCATCATTAGCCATTGCTGATGCTGGAATTGCACAGAGAGATCTTGTTTCTGCAGTTGCAGTAGGAAAAATTAATGGGAAAATTGTACTTGATTTGAGTGATGTTGAAGATAAAGAGGGGGAAGCAGATTTGCCTATAGCCATTATGCCACAAAGTAATAAAATAACACTACTTCAATTCGACGGAAAAATGACCAAAGATGAATTTGTAGAAGCAATGAACTTGGGATTAGAAGGAATTAAGAAGATCTATAAGCTTCAACAAGAGGCTATCAGAGCCAAATTTATTGAAATTCCGGAAAAAAAAGAGGAACAACCTGAAATACCGGGGGATGATTAAATGGATTCATATAAAATCATTTCTGATGTGGAAAAAAGTCATATTTTATCCCTTTCCAAAAAAGGGCAAAGAATCGATGGACGTGGATTTAACGATTTTCGAGAGATCTCATTAGAATCAGATTATGTGCCGAAAGCGGAAGGTTCCGCTAAAATAAGTCTTGGAAACACACAAATTATTGCAGGAATTAAAATTTCTATCGGAACACCATATCCTGATACACCAAATTCTGGAGTTATCACTGTAAATGCTGAATTATCACCAATGGCAGCGCCACATTTTGAACCAGGACCTCCAGGTGAAGTATCAGTGGAAGTGGCACGGGTGGTAGATCGAGGTATTCGGCATTCTGATATAATTGATAAAGAAAAACTAGCCATTATCCCTGGTGAAAAGGTATTCATAATATTTTGCGATCTTTATGTCATCAGCTATGATGGAAACATGTTTGACGCAGGTGAATTAGGCGCTGTTAAAGCACTATGCACGGCTAAGATCCCGAAACTTAAAGTCAAAGACGGGGAAGTCAAGGTGATTGACGAATGGCATCCCTTGGAGATTGAGGATTACCCTGTTTCAGTAACTATCGCCAATATAGGTGGCGCTTTGCTTGTTGATCCGAATGCAAATGAACAGCGGGTATTGGATAGCAGGATTACTTTAGCTTTAAATGCTAAAAATGAAATTGTGAGTGCGCAAAAAGGTGGTAAAGGATCATTCACCATGGATGAGATAACGAAATCCATTGAAATTGCTCAAGACATTGCACCCAAATTAAGAGAGTATTACAAATAATGAATCAAAAAAACTTTATATCATCGAGTTCGTACAATCACATGATTTAGATATTTCAGATGATGGAGAAAGAAAACAAGGCATTATCGCAGGACGGATCTCATTGGGAAAGAGAACTAAAAAAGTAGGAATTACAGGAAGGTATGGAGCACGTTACGGTTCTACCATACGAAAAAGAGTTAAAAAGATTGAAGAACGAATGAAACAACCACATGGCTGTCCTCAATGCCGAACAAAAGCCGTTCGACGAGTATCTGTAGGAATTTGGAAATGTAAGAAGTGTAATTATACGTTTTCGGGAGGAGCCTACATACCTCAAACAAGTGAAGGTAAAAAGACAGCACGAGTGACCAAACGCATCGCAAGCCAAGCGACAGAGTAATTACATCTTTCTTTTTAATTTTAATAGATAAAATGATTTGAAATGGAACGCATTAAAGCAAGCATTTCGGTTAAATTCTCGGATTCTAAAACTGCAAAAGATTTTTTCATTTCTTTAGAGCCTGAGACACTAAAATCATTTTCAGATAGATCGAGGATTTCTATGAAACAAGAAGATGATAACATTCAATTTCAAATTGATGCAAAAGACATCACGGCCTTCCGAGCTACATTAAATTCATATTTAATTTGGATGCGAGTTCTCTCTACCATAACTCCATTATGTGAAACTCAAAAATAGCAAACGTTCAAATATCAAAAATTATCTAAAATCATAAATAAAAAAATAGGATTTGTAACAAAAATGGCAAAAATATCACCTCAATTACAACAACAGTTGCTGCAATTACAACAATTGCAACAGAAAATGGAAATTTTAGTTGGTCAACGGATGCAGCTTGAACGAGAATTAAAAGAAACGGAAAGGGCACTAGCTGAGTTAGAACAATTGGACGCAAGTGCTACTGTTTTCAAGACAATTGGTGCAATTCTTGTAAAAGCTAATAAAGACAAAGTAAAAGAAGAATTAGATGACAAAAAAGAAACTCTCGATATGAGAATTAAGACGATCGCTAGACAAGAAGAACGAGCAAAAACTGATTTAGAAGAGAAAAGGAAAGCTCTTCAAGCAGCCCTTCAACCTCAAATGGGCGGTATGGGTGGAGGCTTTCCAGGCCCGATGTAATCATCTTATTTTTTTCTAATTTTATGAAGAATCGAGTCCTAAAGACACAAAATGAGTCACAAAGCTTCTTTCTCAATTCAAAATTTATCAACGGAAGAAATCGAAGAGCTTCTTTTTCAAGCAGAAGAACATGCCCGTGATTATATTCAGAAACAAATCCCTCCTAAAGAATTAAAAACGCTTGATATTGTGATTGAGTATAATAGCGATGAACTTCAAATCGAATGTGTTATTGATTTAGAGTTAATAAAGCGATCTAAACATAACCCGAAAAAAGTAACTGATGAAGCTATCCAAAAAATATTTGACCTTATTGAAATCGAACTTCAAAAAAGGATTTCATAAATAAAAATCAGCCACCAGTAAACATTGGTAGCACAAACATCATTACAACTACTACTACAATCATTAAAATCATACAGAGCCACATATTTCGATTTTTGCCCTTCTGTTTACCTTTCCATTCTAAATATTCGGTTTCACAATTGGTCGAACAGAATTCCTTGTTCGTAGCTGTCGCTATTCCACATACGAGGCAGTGTTTATGGGGCTCCCATTTCTTGACCCATTTCTTTTTCTTTTGTTTTTCTTGCATGCTCATCGTTAATGCCCGAGAAGTACTGTAAGGAAACAATAAAATGTAAGGTATTTAAATTTATACATATTTTAACTTAAAAATCAGAATATGATACGAGTCCCGACTTTCTCGCCCTTTACGACTTTCACGATATTTTCTGGATTGGTTCCTGAGATGAAATGGGTATAAATTTTTGATCGCTCAATTATTTTCAGTGCTAAATAATCAAATAGTTCATATTTCCCTGCAAGAGTAGCTTGGGGTTTGTCAATTAATTTAAAAAGTTGTTCGGTAGCAATCTCATCAAATTTCTCAGCATTGGGATCTTTATTGGGGTCAGCACTGTAAATACCATCAACATCTGTAACATTAATGAGCATCTTCGCATTGATGAGTTCAGCAACTATAGCTGCCACCGCATTCGTGGATTGACCTGGTTGGAGTCCTCCAAGTATGACAAGCCGTCGAATGGAAGCTGCTTGTAATGTTTCTTCCAAGGTTCTTGGCGGGATTGGATAGACAAGCCCTTTTAAAGCGCTAATTAGAAGTCTAGCATTTACACGTGATACACGAATCCCAATTTCATCACAATAACCCTCAGATGCGCCTAATGCGCGCATCGCTGTAATGTATTTTCTGGCTTCAATCCCACCACCGACCACCACGACGATTTCATGACCTTCTTTTAATAGTGATTCAAGAGTTTTCGTGAATTTTTTAATTAATTCGACCTTTATTCGAGCGTCCTTATCTAAGAGTAGTGATCCTCCGATTTTTATGACCAATTTCATTAATGAACACCTTAAGAGTTAGAAATTATGCTTTAATTTAAAATTTTTTTCACGAGTATCTCATTATTTTTTTGCTAATAATTTTCTAATTATTGATAAACAAATTTCCTTCAATTTTTTCTGGTCCATTTTAGGAATGCCACCACCTTGACCCAACTCTGGTTTGCCACCGCCACCACCACCAACTTCCTGAGTGATAGCTTGGACTATATTACCTGCATGAAGCCCTTTATCAAGTGCTACCTGACCTAAAAGAATAACCAAGTTCATTTTTTGATTAAGACCGAAAAGGACAGCCACTACTGCCTTATTTACTTGATTGAGAGCTCCACCTAATTTAATAAGGTCATCTTGTGTTTTCCCTTCAAAGAATTCTATGATCATTTTTAGATTTTTTTCATCTACTGCATTTTCTAATAAGTGAATCTTCTCAATTTCGACGAGTTGTTCTAAAAGCTTATCCTTCTCCTTTCGAAATTGTTTCCATTCCTTGAAAAAGCGTTCTGCCGTTTTTGGAACTTCACTATCGCCAACTTCAAAGACTTTGGCGGTATCTTTAAGTAACTTCTCCTGCTGTTGGATAGCTTTAACACCAGCCGCTCCTGCTGTATATGTAAGTCTAACAATACCGTCTCCTCTTCTCGTTGCACTAATAATTTTTATAGGACCAATTTCCCCCGTATTTTTAAGATGGGTACCACCACAAGCTTCTACATCCCAATCTATAATGTCGATGACTCGAATTTCCTTTCCAGGAACAATACCGCCTTGGTACAGTGTAAAACCATATTGTTGTTCTGCCTCACCTCGAGGCATGAATTTAATCTCGACTGGCCTGGTTTCCATTACAACCTCATTTGCCAAGCGCTCAATTTCCCATAATTCCTCTTGAGAAACAGCTTTATAATGTGTTATATCTAGACGGGCAATATCCGGCTTTTTTTCTGCACCGGCTTGCCATATATGATTGCCTAGAACGCGTTTTGCTGCACCATTTATGACATGCGTGCCCGTATGGTGACGCATGAGTGCCGTACGCCGGTCTTTATTGATTTTAATTTGAGCTCGAGCACCTTCTTTTAGTTTAGTAGGCTTTTTCTTCAGCTCATGGATTACTACTCCACCTACTTTCTCCACATTTTTAACAGTATAATCTGCAATATATCCTTCATCATGAATTTGTCCGCCCCCTAAGGGGTAGAAGATCGTTTGATCGAGGATGACATTATTCCCTGGGAGTATTTTAATTATTTTAGCTTCTGTCGAATCGAGATATTGATCCTCATAGTACAGGAGACGTGTATCGGGTACATCTTTAAGTGAATCTTTAAGCTTCTCCTCCAAGGTGACTTCTTTTGCTTTTCTTGTTTGGATTTTCTTTTCCTCAAGCTTCTTAAAGAAATCAGGAGGAATTTCCACCCGAATACCTTGTTCAGCTGCTATTTCCTCGACTAATTCAGGTAAGATTCCTTCCGATTGATAGAGTTTGATTAATTTATCTAGGTCAAACTCGACATTCTTTTTAATTAAATTGTTAATGTGATTCCTGCCCATGGTAAGAGAGGTATCATAACGTTCTTGTTCGATTTTAAAAATATCATCAATGGAATCTTCAGCATTCTTAACTCCCTTATAGGTTTTTTGTAAATAATCGATATGCCAATGACAAATATCTAGGAGATCTAGATTATTAAACTGGAATCGCTGCTTTAGGTTTATGGCACGCCGTAAAATGGTTCGGAGATTATATCCACCACCAACATTAGAGGGAATCGCCCCATCAGAAACGGTATATATTATTGTCCGGAGGTGATCAGCTATGGCATATAAAGCTTCTAATGGTCCTATGATCTTCTCAAGTTCGGTATAATCGATTCCGATTTCCTTAGCGACTCGTTGACGTTCGACCTTTATATCAACCTCATCAACATTCAGTAAACCAGAAAGAACATAATATTTATTCAGTAATTTAGTGTCGATTTCAATGCCAACAGCGTCCCGCATCTTGGTTAATACCGGACCGAATGTTGCCTCATAAACCGTGGGTGATCCTATAGCGTACCAACCAACCCGCTCCACGCCCCAGCCGACATCCACCACTGTCATTTCCATTTGGCGGTAGGTGTCATCAGGGAGAACTTCATACTGCATGAAGACACTATTGACAATTTCTAAACCATCACAAAATGATTCTAGGCAGGGACCGAAGTTTCCACCTCCTAGCCAGATATCCTCACGCAATGTAATTTTATCTTCAGGAATCTGGAGAACCTGAGTTAAAAATTGAAAATCGAGTTCTATGCAACGATCCATCCAATATCCTTTGTAGCCAAGCTTCTTAGAGTTAAAGGCGTGTTGACCACCCATGATAAAAGAGGTAAGATGCCTTCCAGTTCGCCCAACATTGTCAATGTCGTTGAAACCTTTGCCACCAAACCGAATGCATGGTTGAGGTAGAACTAGTGGATTCGCTGGGGGTTTGATCGTTCCATTCAAAATGTTTGGTTGAAAGCATGCAATAGATGCAATGGTGAATTCGATATCATCACGCCATCGTGCTACCGTTGGGTATTCGGTTATCCAAGTATGCCCTTGATCCTCAAAAAACTTGCACCAATTTCGCACGGTGTCATGAAAATCCCAAGATTTCCCTGATCCTTTTCCAATAAACGTATATCCGCCGATACAGTTTGTATCACCGCAATCTGAGCGGTCAGGATTTAAAGTCCAATAATAACCTCCACAATGAGGACATTGTTTCCTATTAAAACCCTTCTCTTTGAAAAGTTGGACTTCGTAGGCTGCTCGGCCGAAAATTTTCCTCAATTTGTTCTTATCCAGCATGGGACTCTTCCTTCAAAGCAAGCTTAATTATTATAAATTGCGAAGTTATTATTAAAAGGTTATTAGTATCGAAACTTAAAATTAAGAAAAATGAGGGATTCGGAATAAATATTGACCTCGATGAACATCAAATCGAGAAAGTTGCTGATGTACTAGCCTCTTTAAGTTTTAAACCATTCTCTTACTTAAATCCATTTTTAGATCCGCCCAGCCAAGCACCTCCCGAATTAGTAGCTGATTACTATTTCTTCATTGTTTCAATTGATTACAGGACTTCCACTCCTAGCCAACATTTTGAAGGAACAATCCAAGGTAAGTTTTTTCATGGGGCAGACTTGCTCTATGCACTTGCAATTCAAAGACTGAAGGAAAATTCAGCATTTTTTATTGCAGAAAACATGCAACACATCACGGATGAGGAAGTTAAAAATTGGTTAAGCATCCTGGAGGATGGAAAACGGGTGACTATTTATAATCCCGAGGAAAGAGCTGAACTACTACGCAATTGTGGAGAAAATTTAATCAAATTAGGACATCAGTCATCTTTTGGTTTAATTCATCAATGTGATGGCTGCTTAATTCGGAGCGACGGGAAAGGTTTGCTCCAAATTCTGGAGAATTTTAAGGCGTACAGTGATCCTGTAAGCAAGAAATCTTTCCTGTGGATTAAATTTCTAACTGGGAGAAGACTTTTGGAGGTCAAAGATATGGAGAATCTGAACGTGCCAATTGATAATCATTTGGCTCGAATTGCACTCCGGAGCGGAATGATAAAAATAAAGGATGTAGAAATTAAAAATCGTCTTAGGGCAGAGTCCCCATTTACGTTACTTGAAGATATAGAATTACGAAATATGGTTCGAAATGCCTTTAAAGAAATAATGAAACATAAAAAATTGAATTTCAGAAACCTTGATGATTTCTTTTGGGTCCTTGGGAGAACGCATTGCGTTCATTCTAAAAATCCCTTATGTGAGAATTACAAACATGAACCCGCTTGTCAATTATTGGTGGAACTTAAAATTAATTGTCAGGAAAAATGTCCACTTGCCTCATGCTGTCGCGGTTTTCGTGAGTACGCATATCGGGAATTGTTTGAGCCGAATATAAGGACATATTTTTATTGAATTTACAAAGCTTTTCTCGTGAGATTGGTCCAAGATCCTGCATTCTTCAAATATGTTTCTATGGTACTCCCAGAGGATTAAAGGAAAGTTTTCCATCGTAAGCCTATTCCTCATCCTACTTATTTACTCCTTAAATAAGAAAATATCTCTATTTTTTGGTTTTTTTGAATTTTTGATAATTTAACACCATCAAAATTACCTAAAAGTTTTAATTAAAGCGTTGAGAGATTAATTGTTAAGTGAGCCAAGAAAGATGCCGGCGTGAACCGAAATGGATAGGTGGCGGCCTGCAGTTTTATAGGAGATAGCCGTATTATGAGGGTTCGAGTCCCTTCGCCGGCTTCACCTTTTTTTCTAAAGGAGCTTGAAGAATGAAAATATACAATACATTATTCTAGATCTAATTGTCCCTCTAAAGTCTTCACGCATTCCCCCGTCTCAACATCCCAAATTTTGATGGAATCACCGCGATCAGCGGTCTGACCGCCATTTGAAATGATCCTCTTCCCATCGGCTGTAATCGCGATGGCCTCGATAAATCTACCGGGGTTCTCAAATGTTCTCAAGCACTCCCCAGTTTCGAGGTCCCACATGCGCATGGTATGGTCGATACTTCCAGAGATGACCTTCTTTCCATCCGGTGTTACAATAACAGTATCAATCATGTCTGCATGTCCCTTGAGCGTTTTTACACAGCTCCCCGACTTTGCGTCCCAAATTTTGATGCAGTGATTTTTGAATTCGATCCGATAATCAACTTCTACCGCTTCACATTCTGCTGAAACCAACTTATCTCCATTGGGAGTAACTGCAATGGAATTTGGGTAGGTGGGGCCGTGTTCGAAGGTCATCATGCAAGTTCCTGAGGCGCGGTCCCAAATTCGTATCGCATTGCTCACTGTAATGATTTGTTCTCCACTGGGTGAAATTACCATGGACGTAACTCCAGAGGGGAACTGTAAAGGTTGCCCCTTCACGGTTTGTACACACTCCCCTGATTGAAGGTCCCACAGTTTTATGGTCCGATCGCCACTCCCTGAGACGATGATCTTCCCATCAGGAGTGATGACTACGGTATTTACATGCATCTTATGACCTTCCAAAGTCCTGAGGCAACACCCTGTTTTAACATCCCAACTTTTGATCGTTCCATCGCCGCTCCCTGAAATTAACCTTTTCCCGTCAGGTGTTATGGCTAACGATGCAACAAACTTCCCATGCCCCTCCAAGGTATTTAAGCACGTCCCCGATTCCATTTCCCATATTTTTATTGCAAAATCGCCTCCTGAAATGATTTTTTCCTCATCGGGCGTAATGACAATAGAATAGATGCAACCTCGGTGCCCTTCGTTGGATGCGGACGGAGTATTTTTCATCAAATTAAATAACCTCCTACTATTTTATAAATGCATTAAAGAAATTTAAAATTTAACTACAGTAATTGTTTGCTTAATAATCAGAGCCGTAACTTTAATGGGATTGTCAAATTTCTCAATGCTTGGATTTCTTATATTCTTTTAATTACATTTAAATATTGAAAGAATCACTTAATTTACAGCCAAACAGTGTGGTTTTTGGTAAAATCAAAGAGGGCCCAAACCAAGTCAATTCTCGGATTTTATTGGATTTGAAGGAAAAAATTTAAAGGATTTTGAAGAGTTGGTGTATTTAGCAGAGAGGGCAGTTTCTAATTTGAGTATCAGGAGAAATTTACAAGATTTAGCAAAAAATAGTCAAGAATTATTGAAAAAAAGGTTTATTTATACACAAAAGGAACTTGAAGAGGAATTAGAGGAAAAGGGCAAATTAAATTTACTTAAAGAATCATCAGACATTATGACCCTCGATTCATGGTTGCATGATGAAACAGAAGATTGAAGGTAAAATTTAGCGAATCTATTAAGAATAATCATCTCTTTTTTTATTCTATAATAAATCTACAAGTAAAAATTGTGACATAAATGTTGAAGATCTACAATACATTGACTGGTAATAAAGAAGTTTTTCAGCCGATCAATGAAAATATCATTAAAATCTACGTCTGCGGTCCCACTGTCTACGATTATTGCCATGTTGGGCATGCTAGGGCAGGTGTGGCATTCGATGTTATCCGTAGGTATTTAGAATGGCGTTTCCCAGAAAAGAGAGTAGTTTTTATAACGAATTTCACGGACGTAGATTTAAAGATGATTAAGCGTGCTAGAGAAGAAGGAGTTACCATTTTCGAGCTAGCAGACCGCTTCATCAAGCAGTATTTCCAAGATTTCGATGCCTTAAACGTGAAACGCGCCAGTTATTATCCGAGGGCCACGGATCACATTCCGGACATGATTAAATTCATCGAAGGATTGATTGAGCGTGGATTTGCGTATGAAGTGGAGGGAAGCGTGTATTTTGACATTGACCAGTTTAAGAATTATGGCCAACTTTCTCATAAAAAATTGGAGGAGTTACAACCCAGTGAGGAAGCCGAGGAAATGAAAAAGAAAAGCCCGCATGACTTTGCCTTGTGGAAAAAGAGAAAGGATGACGAGCCATTTTGGGAGTCCCCATGGGGTCCAGGTCGCCCAGGTTGGCATATCGAGTGTAGTGCAATGAGCATAAAATATTTAGGAGATACATTTGACATCCATGGCGGAGGCTTAGACCTTATTTTTCCCCATCACGAAAATGAAATTGCTCAAAGTGAAGCATTAACGGGCGAAACTTTCTCTAGATGGTTTGTTCATAACAATTTCATAACGCTATTGCAAGAGAAGATGAGTAAAAGCGTAGGAAACTTTCGAACTATTCAAGAGATATTGACTCAATATTCGCCAATGGCTGTCAGGTTCTTTCTAATCTCCACTCATTACAGGTCTCCGATTGATTTTAATGAAGAACAAATAAGTCAAGCTCAACAAAGATATAAGAGATTTCAGCTGGCGCTCGCTTTTTCTGGACAAAAGGATCCTAGTTCTCCTATTTCAGATACTTTTTCTAGTGAATTAGAAGAAATCGTTGAAAAGACGAGAAAAAGTTTCATAGAGGCAATGGACGATGATTTTTCCACGCCCAGAGCCATCGCCAGTATCAATAACCTCGTGAAGTACGTGAATGGGTTAGCAGCAGAAAAAGAAACAGTTGCTCCGGAATTTCTACGACAGGCTCATAATTTGCTTTTAGAATTAGGCTATGTTTTAGGCTTAGTGAAGAGTCCAGGAGAGGAGAAAGAGGAGATATTAATCAATAATTTAGTGAAATTTATCCTCGAATTAAGAAAGGACGCTAGGGACAAGAAACAATATGAAATTGCAGATAGGATACGGGATAAACTGAAGGAGTTAGGCATAACGCTATTAGATTATCCAACTAGAACGATTTGGACGAAAGAATAAAATTCAAAGACTTTATAAAATCATAGGAGCTTGTTTCAAATAGCCTAGCGAGTAAATTGAATTTATGGTAGGGCATGCTTGATGGTAAAACTCCATGAAATTTACATTATTTTAAAAAAACGAGGTCTTCCCGCCTTTCATGCCAAGTTTGGGCGAGCTGAACTGCATCCTGACTTGGTTAGTGGATTACTAACAGCAATTTCGCATTTCGCAAAAGAATTGCGACCTAACGAGCAAAAGGATATCAATACGATTAAAAGAGAAGATTTTACCATAATGATTGAAGATGGAAACAAGACTTTTGGAGCTATTATAGCCGATTTCGATAATAAGGATGCACGGTTAATTTTAAAACGAGTTATTGACAAGTTTGAAGAGCGATATGATAAAAATTTGGACGATTTTGGTGTAAATACTTTAATTTTTGATAAATTCAAGGATGTAGTAGTTAAAGAATTTGGGGAATTACTCATCAATCCATTTTACTTTCCCATGTTGCTGGAAAGTGATAAGGAACTTCCTGAAGATCCATTTATTAAAAAAATCGTTAATTTAATTGATGGTAATAAGAATATTAGCGAAATCGCGAATAGTCTGGAAGTATCAATTGAAGAAATTTGTCAAAACATTGCGTTACTTGAGAGCCAAAAATTCATCGAGTTAAAGATTAAAATCGAAGAATCAGATATTTTTAGTCCAACTGAAAAGGCAATTGAAGCTTTCAGCAGAGAAACGAAATCACATCAAAAGATCATCGAATTATTTGGTGATACAGGGATTGACATGCTTTATGCACTTGATGGAAAAAGAGATCTCAAAGATATAACAAAGGAATTACAAATATCTTATACAGATGTTTTGAAAATCATAAAATATTTACTTAGAGAGGAATTAATTGGTTGGGTTGAACTTTTTCCCGTAATGCGCCCAGTTCCCTTTGAAAAACTCATGGAACTCACTGCGAATAAGGAAGAACAGGCGCTCCTTTTCACCTTGAGAAATCTCTGTGACGGTTCTTATGCCTTATCAACTCTAAGTCGAAAATTGAACTTACCTAAAGAGGGAATTAAAAAGTTCTTGGAACAATTTGGGATCAACGTGCGTTGGATAGAAAAGAAAATCTAGAAATTAGATAGTAAAATGAAATAAAATGCCGATTAAATTCAAAGTTGTGTTAGTCGGGAGCTCCGAACAGCATAAAGAATTACTCCTCCTTGATGAAAAGGATATAAAGGAGGGGGAGAAATATGAAACCAATCTAGGGTTAGATTTTAAGCTAGAATATGAATTAGTCGGAGAAAAAGATGTAAATTTAGTTCTATGGCTAATGAAAGGAGAAAAATTTAAAGAAATCAAACAAGATTTTTATGAAGGTGCAGATGGAATAGTAGTTTTATTTGATATCAGCCCAGAAGAAGATAATGCGGATATTATTTCACGCATCAATGAATTACGAACTAGCTCTCCAAATTCATCAATTTTACTTATAGGACGGAACATAAAAACAAGAATGAACAAAATTGTTGATGGATATACGAAGCATTTAATTAAAGAAGGGAAAGTTAAAGAAAAATTGCGCCTAAATATTGATTTTTTTGACATATTGGATGAAGATAAAGTGATTTCAGAAAAATTTCTTGAATATCTTGCTCGGAAACTTCTTTCAAGAACTGATTATTAGGAGAGAGAAAGTTGCCCACATTACACTATAAGGTCGTTGTAGTCGGAGATGGAGCCGTCGGGAAAACTACTTTAATACTAAGATATACCGAGAAACGGTTTCGGGAGAGTTATATCCCAACTATTGGAGTTCAATGGGTTGTAAAAACAGTTGATCTTGGAGAGACCAATGTGAAACTAATATTATGGGATATTGCGGGTCAGGAAAAATTTAAGGTGATGCGTTCCAATTTCTATGATGGGGCAGATGCCGTAATAATCGTGTTTGATGTAACGAACTTAATATCTTTCGACCATGTAGAAAACTGGTTGAAAGAAGTTCAGAAATTTTGTGGAAATGTTCCATACATTCTATTAGGAAATAAGATAGATTTAGTGGAAGAACGAAAAATCTCTCCTGAAATTGCTGAGTCTTTTACTAGAAAATATGATCTCCCTTATTTTGAAACATCAGCTAAGACTGGTAAGAACGTTATTGACATGTTTAAAGCGGTAATTGAGAAAACTCGCCAATTTGAAACAGCAGATATGGAGATGCCTGCGGAGCCATCCGAAATAATAGAAGAAAGAAAAATTAGTCTTTCCGATGAATTAGAGATTTTGGAAGAAATGATAAAAAACGATGAAAAAATATATATGATTAATCAAGAGTTCAGAACGATCACCAATGAAATATTTAAACAAAACCCATATCACGAAAAATTAGAAGAAATGGCTCAATTTCGACTCGAAAAATTGATTCCTTATCGGGATGATGCAAATCTCACTCCTTCAGATAAGGAAATTTTTATAGAAAAAATCCAAAAATGGAAATCTGTCGTGGTTTAAAATAGAAAATTATTCGATGATTATGACGGGTTTTCCAGGAATTGCTTGACTAGCCTTCTGTTCGGAACTGTCTTCTTCTTTGATGATTTCAATTGTAGTGGAGAATTTCGTTGCAAGGTTTTGTTTGATATCTTCGTAAAATCCGATTTCTTCAGTTTGAGTCAATATTATGGGCGGTAGGCTTTTTGGACTTTTTAAAATCTTGTTTATGATATTGCTTGCTTGTTTTCCGTGTTTTTTCAGGTTGGTTTGCATGATATTTTTTATCAGATCTTTTCGTTCAGTCCCTTTCTCAAATTCTTTTGCTATTAGGTTGAATAATTGATTTTTCCACTCTTTTGCTACAATTAGCTGTATTTTCGAGATTTTTGACAGTTTTATGACTTTTAGAATGCTGTTTATATCCGAAATTAGATTTTGAAGAAGAGTCCATTTGTAATCTAGTAAAGGCGTGACATGTTGCTCATCATATGGCGGCCATTCTTCTCTACTAATGAAATTTTTATGGGCGAGTTGCTCCCAAATTTCCTCACACATGTGGGGCATGAATGGAGCTAGCATCAGCACTATCTTTTCGACACATTCCTCGAAGATTTCTTTTCGTACAGGTTGGGTTCGATAACTACGCAATTTCTCTGTAAATTGAATTAAACCTGTAGCTCCATCGCGAAGTTGTAAGTTTTCTAAGCTGTTAGTGACATCTCGGATTGTCTTATGCAAGTGAAATGTAATGAATTGGTCGTCAATGGTCTCCTTCTTACGAAACTTGGTTGGCTTCTCTAGGAGTAAATTATAAACTTTGTTGGTGATGCTCCACGCGTATTCGACGCCCTGATCAGACCATTCCATTCCTTTCTCGGGATTTGCTGAGTATAGTATGAAAAATCGAGAAGTATCTGCACCATATTTATCTATTAGCACGTTAGGATCAACAACATTTCCCAGGCTTTTCGACATTTTAGCGCTTTTCATTTCATAAGTGTTCCCGCATTCAACGCATTTCTCATCTTTAAATTCCCCTATATGAAGGAATTTTTGACAATACGTGCAATAAGGGTGTTCTTTATTGACCATACCTTGAGTCAATAGTCTTAGGAAAGGTTCATCTTGTTTAAACAATCCCAAATCGCGTAGGCTCTTCGTAAAGAAGCGGGCATACAATAAATGCATGATAGCATGTTCAATTCCACCAATGTATTGATCAACTGGCATGAAATAATCAGTAATTTCAGTGTCAAAAATTGCCTCGGTGTTTTTTGGGTCACAAAACCGGAAGAAATACCAAGAAGAATCCACAAAGGTGTCCATGGTATCGGTTTCTCGTCGGGCGTTTCCTTTACACTTAGGACATTTACAATTTACAAACTCCTTTGAGGTTTCTAAAGGATTTCCAGAGCCAGTGAATTTAATATCTTTTGGTAACTTCACGGGTAGGGCCTCATATGGGATGGGTACAACTCCACACTTGTCACAATAGATGATAGGAATGGGAGTACCCCAGTATCTCTGCCGTGAAATTAACCAATCTCTTAGTTTGTAATTGATTGTTTCCTCACCTTTTCCCATTTTTTCTAGTTTTTTAGAAATTTCTTTAATAGCCATACGATTTTCTAATTGATTGAATTCATCAGAATTGACTAAGTAACCGTCGCCTTCATAGGCTCTAATCATCTTGTCAGCATTAAGTTCATATTCGAAAGGTTGGATGACCACCCGAATGGGAATGTTGAAATTCTTTGCAAATTCGAAATCTCTTTGATCATGTGCAGGTACTGCCATTATGGCGCCAGATCCGTATTCATACACGACAAAGTTTCCGACATATACTGGAATTTTTTCGTTATTGATTGGATTTATAGCATGCTTTCCAATAAACATCCCTTTCTTTTCAACAGTAATTGCAGTCCGTTGAAACTTCTCTTCCTTTAGAACTTCCTCATAAAATTCCATAAAAGGACGTTCATGCTCGGTTCCCTTTACCCAATCTCGAACTAGAGGATGTTCTGGAGCAAATACCATAAAGGTACAACCATATAAAGTATCAGCTCGTGTCGTAAATATCCGAATTTTTTCCCCGGTGTTAATTATTTCAAATTCGATATCCGTCCCTTCACTACGTCCAATCCAATTCCTTTGCATTACTTTTACACGGTCGGGCCAATCTATTTCCTCGAGTTTGTATAGAAGTTCATCAGCATAATTACGTATTTTGAAAAACCATTGCTCGAGAAATTTTTGGGTAACAATAGAAGAGCAACGCCAGCACTTCCCATTGATTACTTGTTCATTCGCCAAGACCGTGTTACAAGAAGGGCACCAATTAACATATGCATTTTCTCGATAAGCTAAGTCCTTTTCTAGCACTTTTAGGAAAAACCATTGGTTCCATTTGTAATAATTCTCATCATGACTATAAATTTCACGTCTCCAGTCATAACTTAACCCAATCCGTTTTTGTTGGCTTTTTATTTGTGCAATATTGTCGTTAGTCCATTTTTCAGGATCAATGCCGTGTTGAATCGCTGCATTTTCAGCAGGAAGCCCGAAACTATCGTACCCCATGGGATATAAGACGTTAAAACCTCGCATTCGTTTGTAACGGGCAAAACAATCTCCAATTGAATAATTTCTTAAGTGTCCCATGTGAAGGGTTGCGGACGGATAGGGGTACATCTCCAAGCAATAGTATTTTTCTTTTTTTGGGTCCGATTCTACTTCAAATATTTTTGCTTCTGCCCATTTTTTCTGCCATTTTTTTTCGATCTTCTCAGGATCGTATGGAGGCAATTTCGTGTCTTTGGAGCTCATTCTTATACGCCGCTAGAATTTTTTAAAAAATTTATACTACTCAACAAAATAAAACTAGCTCTTCTTATTCGTCGAGTTAATTTTGGTTTTTGAGAGAGATTTTTTACTCGAGTTAGTGCGGGGATCGCTCTAGAAGAAGAATTAAATGTCATCATTTTATCCATTACAGAGAACGCGATCCAACCATAATCACCTTGTTGATAAAGTTAGAATTCATCTATTATAAATGTTATTAACACGACTGCTCTAATATTTTATTAAATTAATAACTCATAAAATCAGTATAGAAGTACCACCAGATTGAACAATTACGTAGGTGGAGTAATATTATGGCCAAATCCGAAAATATATTTAAAACGAAGGTTGTCGTTGAGTGGGTTGAGGATCTAACTTTTAAGTTAGATTTCCAAAATCCATCGCTTCCAAAATTTTTCATCGATGAAACGCATGATGTAGAATCACCCGAGGCCATCGGTCCAGATCCTTCAAAACTCCTGATTTCTGCAGTAATGGGATGTCTCAACGCGAGCTTTGGATTTTGTCTGAAGAAATCTCGAATCCCTCTCAAAGGTATGAAAGCTATAGGAGAACTGACCTCAAAACGTAATGACGAAGGATATTGGCGAGTGTTGCAAATTGATGTCGAATTGGTTCCTGAAATTGAGAAAGGAGCTGAGCGGTTCGAAAAATGTGTTGAAATATTTCATGATTATTGTACAATAACTCAATCGGTACGGCAAGGTATTCCTGTTAATGTGACAATAAAACGTGATAAAGTTAAAACAAGTTAGATTTTTTAACTTATTCTATTTTTAATATATTCTCATCGCTTAATTTTTTGTCCTCTATAAGTAGAGAAATCAAATTCAAATGATTTCTAGCTCTTTCAAGAATTACACGATCACTTGAAACGACAACTTCACCATTCATTATCACTGATTTATCAGAGCTCGGCACGGTTTGAGCATCGCCCTCTAATTTAAAATTATTTAATTCCTTCTTTATCAATGCAGCCAATTCGCCGCTACGACTGATATTTTTATCCAAATAGAATAAGATTTCTTTGGGGTGGTGGGGTTGTAATTCAGTTAAAATCATTTGAATCGATTGAAGTGTATAGGGGGACTGCTTATACTTGTTGAATACTCTGGAAATGTCTCGTAAATACTGATCATCGGCTTGTATTATCACGAGACCTTTCAGGAAACTTTCAATCGTGATTAAAATATTATATGTATCAATAGCTACAGTTTTTCCTTCAATATCTTCTATTTGGACTTCATTCCACTGACGAACTTTGATCTCCTCAAGCGAAAAAATTGCCCGATAGAGGATATGACGTTCATCTCTATTAAGATTCCATTTATCTCCAACTAGATCTATTATAGATTTTCTATTGTATCCACGGCTTAATAAATATCGAAGATCGATTGCAGCTTCTCTTAAATTTATTTTATTTAACATAAAATTAATCCACTCATCTATAAACTAATTAAACAAAAGCAAAACCTTAAAATTTATTGTTAGATTGAATTATAAGTAAAATAAAATTGGGACCCGTAGCCTAGCCAGGATAGGGCGCCAGCCTTCTAAGTTGGATTTCGTGGGTTCGAATCCCACCGGGTCCGCTCTACCAAATAATTCAGTTGTTTTTAGGATAGTTGCGACTTTAATCTTGGATTTGCATATGACTTGGCGCGGATTATGAGTTCATCGTGGTGTATTTTTGTTCAAAGGAAAGATGGAGAGACATTACGCCAATGGTTGATACAAACTGCTCTTCTAAACCGGGACATAAAAATACATTCAACTGATGAAGGGTTATTTTTTCCTTTAGTAAGGGAATTGGAAGAAAATGAAAAGAAAACTTTAGAGAAATCATTTGAAAATATCAAATTTGAACGTCGTATTATGGAATTAAAAGAGTCAAAAAGACCTAAAGACTTATTCACAGCCCTAAAAGAGATAATTCCGGAGGAATCACATGGATTTATTCCGAAATCGTACGATATTATTGGGCAATTAGTAATTATTGAAATTCCTGAAGAAATACGATCATTTGAAACGATAATTGGTAAGACTCTATTAGATTTTCATCCCTCTTTAACTTCTATCTTTAAAAAATTAGAGCCAATTAAAGGCGATTTCCGATTACGTAATCTCCAATTAATTGCTGGAACTGATAATTCGATAACAGTTCATAAAGAAAATAAATGCGTGTACGAATTGGACATCAAAAAAGTATATTTTAGTCCAAGATTAGTAACAGAGCACGCCAGAATTAGTTCATTAGTGAAAAAAAATGAAATAATTTTAGACATGTTTGCAGGAATTGGACCTTTTTCCATTTTGATTGCAAGGCAAAAGCACGTCCAAGTTTATTCGGTGGATGTGAATCCAGCTGCAATCTATTATCTGAAAAAAAACATTATTCGTAATAAAGTTGAAGATTTCGTCACGCCTTTTGAGGGTAATATAAGAGACGTGCTCAAAAAGGATATTAAACAAAAATTTGATAGAATCATCATGAATTTGCCTTCGAAATCCTATCAATTTTTAGATATCGCATTAAATGTCTTAAAAGATGAGGGGATCATTCATTATTACCAATTTGCCTCAGAATCCGATTTTCCGGCGAAGGTTCTCGAAAATTTGAAAGGATTAATTGAAGAAAATGGTCGTAGGATTGGAAAGGTATTGGAAGCTCGAAAAGTACGACCTTATGCACCGTACATTTGGCAAATTGGGATCGATCTGCTGATTAAATAAACTTGTAAATGATGAAAATCCTATAATATGTTATTGAGATCATTAGCTTGGATGGAGCTGTAAATGGATTTAGAAAAAAAGAAACAGAAGCTGCTTGATTATTACAAACGTACCAAGACAGCCAAATCAAAAGAGGTTATTGGCGCCTTTATGAGAGTTCCAAGGGAGGATTTTATTCATCCCAATCAAAGACGTCAAGCCTATGATGACCATCCCTTACCAAAAATGATTATTTACGAGTAATTGTTGGTTAATTGGGCATGGTCAAACGATTTCCGCGCCACACATGGCATTCATAATGTGTGAGCTATTGGAATTAAAGGAAGGAGATATCGTTTTGGAAATAGGGGGTGGATCTGGTTACCATGCGGCGGTTTGCGCAGCGATGGTTGCACCCCCAGATAGTCAGAAACCAGGACACGTCTATACAATTGAGCGGATTCCCGAGTTAGTTGAATTTGCCAAGAATAATTTAGCTAAAGCTGGTTTTTCAGACCTAGTAACGGTCATCTTAGGAGATGGAACTCTTGGATATCCTGAAAAGGCACCATATGATGCAATTTTAGTAACCGCTGCTGGGCCACATGTACCAGAACCTCTTATAGAGCAACTTGGAGTAGGGGGAAAAATAATAATTCCCGTTGGCGCACGGATGATGTACCAAGAATTAATCTTGGTGGAAAAATTAAAACCTGATAAAATAGTTCGAAGAAAAATGGGAGGAGTAGCGTTCGTTCCCTTGATCGGCAAACATGGATGGGAAGGTAAATAACAAATAATATTTTTGAAGAATTAGAAAGAAAATACAAGTTTTCTCAAGATATGATTAAAATATTTTGGGAAAACTATGGCAAAAGAACCGAGAAAATCATTCAAGCGTTAAAGAGACCATCTGAGAAGTACGCAATTCGGGTAAATACATTAAAAACTACCACTAAAGAAGTGCTACAGATTTTTCATGATATGCACGTGGGGGCGGAATTGCATCCTATTCTTGAAGAAGTCATCGATTTACCTGTCGATGGACCATTTGAGATTCCAGAATATCAGAAAAAGGTCGTGGTTGATAAATTCACGGCTGAGAGTCTGATGCAAGGGGCCGATTTGTTTGCACCTGGAGTGTTGCGAACCGCCAAGGTCCGTATCGGAGATAAAGTCACGATATTTGCCAAGTCAGGAGAAATTGTCGCAGCTGGGATGGCCAAAATGACTGCAAACGATATGTTAAAGAAGCGGAGAGGGTTGGCAGTGGGAGTGACAGATTCGATCTACAAGGTATTTGGGATTCGAGACTCAGATCTCTTCAAAAAGGGGTTCATCTTTGACCAATCCTTACCTTCGATCGTGGTCTCAAAGGTGTTGGAGCCCAAATCCAACGATTTCATAATTGATATGTGTGCGGCGCCTGGGGGAAAGGCAACCCATCTTGCGCAGTTAATGCGGAATAAGGGGCATATTTTAGCGGTAGATCGGTCAGCTCCGCGGCTTAAGAGACTAGAAGAGCATGTTACTCGCTTAGGCATAAAAAATATCGAATTGCTTCGTGGAGACTCTCGGAATCTACCAGAAGAATACTCTCACAAGGCTGATAAAATATTGATAGATCCACCCTGCTCTGCGCTTGGCGTTCGTCCTAAATTATTCCAAGGGAACAAGGACATTATAAATACCGCCAATTATCAGCGTCATTTTCTTAGATCTGCGGTGAAATATGTGAAACCTAAAGGGACGTTGGTTTATAGCACCTGTACGTTAACGACTGAAGAAAATGAAGCTAATGTTAAATTTCTACTGGATAATTTTGATTGTGAAATCATTGATCAACCGATTTTCTTAGGGAGTCCTGGAGAAAAAATAGAGGGTTTATCAAATTGGCAAAAACTCCAAAGATTTTATCCAGATATGCACGAAACTCCGGGATACTTCATTGGAAAAATTCGGATGCAATCTTAATTGAGCTTACAAAGTGATGATTTCAGCTTCCATCTTGTCTAAATCGATAATCCCAATGGTTGCTTTTCCTGTCAGATACCCACATGCTTCTCCTGGATTAACTACTAGTGTTTTATTGATCTTTTTAATTGATGGATTATGGGTATGACCGAAAATGATAACATCAAACTTATTAGAATTAACTAAAGAATCTTGGATTTCGGTGTTGATAGTGTGAAACAATACAATCTTTTTGCCTTCTATTTGAATGGAAAATTGCCCTACTTCAAGGGTGGCATCTATTTCTGAGAAAAATTTCTTAAGACCTAATATTTCCCCATCATTGTTTCCATAGACACCAATTAATTCACATTTTAATTCATTTAATGCTTTGGGAATAATAAATGGTGCTATAAAATCACCTGCATGAAAAACATATGCCACTCCGCGTTCATTAAAAATTTTAACAGCTTTTTTCGTGTTCTCGATGTGATCGTGCGTGTCTGAAATTACACCAATTTTCAATTCATTCACCTTCCTTTACATTAATGCCGGCTAAATCTATAAAAAGACAAATTTTTATACAATCTAAATTTAGTAATAACCACTCTATGTGAATCTGTTATTAAATTTTCTAAGCATTATGATTAATACTGTAATCAATTTTAGCATTATGAATCCATAATCACGTTGTTGAAGCATTAATTGAAGGTGGAATGGTTATGAGTGAAAAAGTTACAATCGAAACGCTAGTTGAAGGCGGTCATGCATCAGCTGGACCCCCAATTGGTCCTGCCCTTGGTCCCACGGGTGTGAATCTTTACCAAGTCGTGCAAAAAATTAACGAACTCTCCAAAGATTTTTCAGGAATGAAGATTCCAGTGAAAATTATCGTCAACACTAGAACCAAGGAATTCGACATTGAACTGGGCATTCCACCCACTTCAGCTCTCATACTTAAGGAAGTGGAAGGGGTTCAGAAGGGTAGCTCAGAACCTGGGACGAACACAGTCGGTGACATTGATATGGACGAAATTATAAAAATATCGAAAATGAAAAAAGATGTCTTATTGTCAACCAGCTTAAAAGCTGCAGCTAAAGAAATCCTTGGAACTTGTGTAAGCATGGGAGTTACAGTGGATTCAAAATCCCCTAAAGAAATTCAACGAGACATTGACGAAGGTCTTTATGACGACCGCTTGAACCTAGAATTGTGAGTGATTCACTCATAATATTTTTATATATAGTTAAAATGTAGATCTAAAGCAACTTATATTAATGAAAATCGATGAACGTGAGAATTAGAAATATATATTGATTTACCCTCGATAAACAAAGCAGTGGATGAATTTAAGGAAAGATTTGTAAATGCCTGTTAATTTAGCCCCAATAATCAAAGCAGTGGATGAATTAAAGGAAAAGTCAAAAAAGAGAAATTTTATTCAAAGTGTAGACCTAGCTGTTAATATAAAAGACGTTGATCTAAAGCAACCAAAAAACAGGATTAACACAGAAGTGTTTCTACCACATGAATTAGGAAAAGGAAGCAAGATTTGTGTTGTTGCTAGCGGAGATTTAGGGATTAGGGCTAAAAATATGGGGCTTACTGTTCTAGATAAAGATGAATTAGGAAAGTTGGGAAGTGACAAGAAATCAGCTAAAAAGTTTGTGAGGGATTACGATGTATTTATTGCCGGGGTTGATTTAATGCCCACGTTGGCAAAATCGCTGGGTCCCGTCTTGGGACCAACTGGTAAAATGCCCTTAGGCCCTCCAAAAGGGCGGGGAATAATTCCTCCAAATGCGGATTTAAATCCTATAATTGATTTATATAAGAAGATGGTACGGATTCGGTTGCGTAAAAGTTTGGTTATAAACTGTAAAGTTGGCTCGGAAAAAATGAGTTCGCAGGACTTAGCAGAAAATATTCAATCAATTACGAATTATCTTGAAGAAAATCTAGAGAGTGGATTACGAAATATTGCTAAACTGGGTGTTAAAACAACTATGGGGCCTTATATCAAAATAGAAGCGAAGGTTGGATGAAATGGCGACCGATAGTAAGCATGTACCTCAATTTAAACTAGAAGAAGTGCAGATGCTCAAAAAATTGCTCGATGAATATAATGTTATTTGTATGGCAAGGATGCACAAGCTGGGAGCCCGGCAATTACAGTCAATCAGAAAAAAATTAACTGGACAAATTGTTATTCGCATGACAAAGAATAAATTATTCAAGATCGCAGCTTTCCAAAGCAAAAAAAAGAATATTAAGGAGTTTATCGATAAAATTGAAGGGTCTACATCCTATATATTCACGCAAATGAATCCATTTAATTTAAAAATATTTCTGGATAAAAATAAGGTTAATGCCCCTGCTAAAGGCGGAGATATCGCACAAAAAGATATAATAGTCCCGCAGGGTAATACGGGATTCCCACCTGGCCCGCTGATTAGCGAATTTAAAGAAGTAGGGATAGATTCCATGGTTAAGGGTGGGTCTATTTATATCAAAAGAGATTGCGTGGTAGTAAAAAAAGGTGAGGAAATATCTCGCATTCTTGCCTTAACATTGTCCCGATTAAATATCAGCCCTATGGAAATTGGCTTAAATTTATATGCTTCTTACGATAATGGAGTTATTTTAGAGGAAAAAGATCTAGATATCAGTTTAGATAGGATTTTGTATCAAATAAGAACTGCGATTGGAAATGCCCTGAGTCTATCTGTGGGAATTGCATATCCAACAAGAGAGAACATTCCCATTCTTCTTCAGAAGGCCTACATGAATGCAAAAACTATAGTGATAAAAGCGGGCATCATTACAAAGGATACTGTACCTGATATACTCGCCGTTGCAAAAGCTCATGCACTTTCCCTATCCAATCTCATTCTTCAAGTTGATCCAAAGGCGTTACCATCTGACCTCAAACAACAAATAGAAGAATCCGGACCAGCAGAATTAAAACCTACTGAACCAGAAAAAAAGAAAGAAGAAGTTAAAGAAGAGGAGAAGACAGAAGATTTAGGTTTTGGAAGTTTATTTGATTAAAACTTTGGAGGTTTAAATATGGAATATGTATATGCATCTCTTTTGTTGCATTCAGCTGGAAAAAAAATTAACGCGAAAAATATCGACTCAATTTTAAAGTCTGCTGGTGTTGATGTAGATCAAGCACAGGTAAAATCCATTGTAGCAGCTCTTAAAAATGTTGATATTGAAGATGCCATTAAATCTACAGCTTTACCAGCTGCTGCACCAGCTGTTGTAACGACCACAGAACAGCCCAAAAAAGAGAAAAAGAAAGAAGAGAAAGAGGAAAAAGAAGAAGAAGAAGAAATTGCAGGGTTAGGCGCCCTATTTGGTTAAATCATTCATTATCCTTTATTTTTCAGTGAGAAGATGGGTTATTTAGCCACTTCAGCATTCCCCTTTTCTAAAATTCAAGAACTTTTTAAAATTATTTTTCATTTATAATAACGTTCCTTGAGAAGAGTTAAATATTTCTTTATAGTTTTAATTATATGTCGTTTTTACAAGGACAATAAGAGCATACACGTGAAATTAGGATAGTTTAGGAAAGACATCTAAAAAACTATAAAGGTGATACTCTCTTGCCCAAAGGTATTTTACTGGTTCGTTGGGATGATAAGTTAGGCGTTGTCGTTGAAGGGATGTATCCTAAGACGCTTAAAATCAGTGAGGATCACGTAATGCGCATTTTCACTACTCATGCTATGGGTGGAGGCGAAGCAGGGTTTATGTCGATGAGCATTGAAAACTTGAATGTCGCATCCTATTACACGGGACTTCCCGAAGAGGGAAGGAGCCAATACTATATGGCTCTGTTATTAGAAGATGAGGAAAATGGAGACATTTTTGAAGAGCCCCTCATTGAAGTGTCTAAACTATTAGTAGATCACGTGAAAGACAAGTATTTCAACCAATTTTTAGCCAAGCAGTTCGAGGATATTCAGAAATTAACTGAAATTACAGAGGAACAACGATATTCAATGATCCATCGAGATTCGAGGAGAATATTAGTATTGCGAAAGTTAGGGCTAGGCGCACTGCCAAGAGATGAGCTGAGAAAATGGTTATCGGATCAAATAGGTGAAGAAGTGTTAGATTTAGACGCGATATTATTGCCATTTGTTAAGACGCAAATGATATATGAGATTCCGGTTGAAACGACGGAGGGATCAAAAACAAACTGCATCTTTTTAGTTAAAGATGTTTTCACGATGCGAAGTCCTGTTGAAAAATTCTATAAAGCGAGTAAGGATGGGGGAGCACCTCCCGAGATGAGACCAGTTTTTCAGATTTATAAAGAAGAAACAGAGAGTTATTTTAAAGAATACAAGTTTGGAGATGTTGATTCGAAGCAGATTGCGGAAATTATTGCAGATCCAAGCCATTACAACTTAATTACGATTTTACGTAATAATTACATTGAAACCCATCAATTACTCGATATTTATGAAAAAGATATGGACCAGATAATGCCGCAAATTAATGATTTGAAACGTTATAATGTAGTAGAGGAAATTAAAGATAAAAGAGGTAATAGCTGGATTTTTTTAAAGACAGATATCGTGTTTCCGAGCTTCTTTCCAGAATATATCGTGGATTCTATACGAAGGAGATGGATGGAAAAGGGAATCACCCAGAATTTGGCTTTAAAACATCTGGAATTACTGAAGTCGGTATATCGTGGTGAGGAGGAGAAGTTAGAATTAGAATTTGAAAGACCCGCAAAACCAATTGCAGTAGAACAATTACCAATAAAAGCGGCACCCAAAGAGGCAGTACCAGCTGTTGCGGCTACAAAGACAATGTCAGACGAAAATTTATTTAAGCTCGTAGAACGCGTTAATATCCTGAGAAAAGAGGCTAAGATGGATTTAGATGATAAAGATCGAGAAGTCGCTTATAGAAAATTAGAAGAAGCTATAAAAATTACTAAAGATTTAATAGCTGCGGGTGCAGTCGGGCAAGATAAGAGATTGGAAAAACTAGAACAAGTCGCAAGTAGTGTAAAAAAGCTTATCGATAAAGAACTAGCTAAAAAACCAACCCCAATAGCTGCACCTACACCGGCAATTTCAAGAGCAAAACCTGTATCTGAAAAAGACATGCAAAAGTTATTACGTAAAGAACGGGATGATGCAATTGCGAAAGCAGATAAAGCATTAACAGAAGGTAACTTTAATTTAGCAGTTACTTTTCTTGAAAAAGCTGCAGGGTTATCTGAAAAAATGGGAGAGAAGGATAAAGCAGCCGAGATCACGAAAATGGCAGAGGATATCAAAAGTAAATTAGAAAAATTAGGGATGTAATTCAATATTTTAAAAAAAATCCAGAATAAAAACTGATATCTCACGATGTAGAGGATTTCCATTAAAGAAATTTTTTATTTCATCTTTGCTTAAATAAGTTTAGCAATAAGAAGAAAGAGATCTTATGCCCATACAGGATACCCCAGATAGTCAGTTGAGCTCATTTGAAAAGGGGATAAAAAGGCGGTTAAGTAAAGAGAGAGTGGTTATTGAGTGGTTAATTGGGGATTACATTGTTGGGGTCAATTCGAAATGGCACAGCGATAATTTCCCAAGCACGCAACTCACTAAAGTCGTGCTTAACATCACAAGAAGATCTAGACATGAATTCTCTTCGACTCATCGTCTGATTCGTGAAATTTTGAAAGATTGGGAAAAAAAGGGTTTGTGTGAATACGTCACGACAACCAAATATGCTCATTGCAGAAAAACAAAGATGATTTATCATTTTCCCTCAAGTGGTTTGAAAAAAATCAAAGAAATGATCATTGATCGTCATATAGATTTCATTAAAAATTGGGATAAATGGGAACGTTATGTAAAATCGGACGATGTAATGAAAACTCGAGAAAACGCTATTAAATTAATAATTTTTGAGTATAATAACAAAATCGACGAGAATATTCTACGCTATCAATGATTTTCGGACTTGTTTTTTGTACTTAATCCACTAGTATTATGTGAATATTATTAAGTTTTAATTGAGTGATTATTCATTCTTTTACACAGAAGCTAAATGATAGAGTTTAAAGGAATGAAATGAGATGAGATTAGTTACAGTTCATCTGCCGAAGAGTTACATAGAAGGATTAGAAGAGTTAGTGAAAGAACACTTATATCCGAATAGAAGTGAAGCCATTCGGGTAGCTGTCCGAGATATGCTTAAAGCGGAATTATGGAAAAAATAAAAATACTCAGTCATTTCCTTTCTTTTTATTAGAGGAAAAATGAGTCATAAGAACATAATTAAAATCCGATATGAAGAAACGGCAGATGTATTTGATCGTAGGTATCATGAGATTCAAAATTCAAAGTATGAAATCATATTTCAAAATATTTCAATAAGTTCTAAGCAAAGAATATTAGATGCGGGCTGTGGTACCGGGTTTTTTTTTCAGTTTATTGATGATTTTGAATGTAAGAAGTATGGCTTAGATTTTTCAATAGAGTCCTTGAAGATATGTCGGAGGAGGATTGGTAAGGAAAGCTCAATTGCCATTTTGTGTGCAGATGCTGATTTTTTACCTTTTAGAGAGGAATATTTTGATATTATCCTTGCGATTACTGTTTTGCAAAACTTACCTACTCCTAAAAAGAGCCTTGAAGAATTTAAAAGAGTTTGTAAATTAAATGGGCTCATAATTTTATCATTGTTAAAGAAAAAATTTCCCCCTAAACGAATTAATAATCTCTTAAACGATGCCCAACTTTCTCCGAAACAAATTATTGATGATGAAAAATGTGAAGATGTTATTGTTGTAATCGAAAACAAGTAAATATTTTCAATCTAAGTACTTTCTACTTTTTTAGATTTTTTTAAGAACTCGCGATGTTTTTGATATAAGCGTTTTTCTGCTGGATAATCCTTCAATTTGTTTGATAATTTTCCCGCTTTTTTATAGAGTTGAGCGGCAGCTAAATACATTCCTTCTTTAACTCGAGCTCGTGCTTGCTTGAGAATTATCGCACGTTCTAAAAAATCTACTTTTTTAGATTTTTTTAAGAACTCGCGATGTTTTTGATAAAAGCGTCTTTCCGCTGGATAATCCTTCAATTTGTTGGATAATTTTCCCGCTTTTTTATAGAGTTGAGCGGCAGCTAAATACATTCCTTCTTTTACTCGAGCTCGTGCTTGCTTGAGGGTTGTTGCACGTTCATTTCGGAGATCTTCTGATTCAATATCGTAGACAGGTGATTTTCGAGAGGTAAAATAAGAATTATAGACGATGAGGCCTACGCCCACGGCAAAAAGAATGGAGATTACGATGAGGAAAATCGTGTTTAGATCAGGGACTTCTGTTATTAATGTCCATTGAATTAAATTGGCCCATAAACGTAAATTATCCACAGCATTAATCCAAAAAATTCCAAAATATGTATCATTAGTAGAAGTTGTAATGTTAGTATCGCTGAACATAGCATTTGAACCGCATAATAGTATCCTCGATGAATTTACTTGAGTGGCGAATAGCCAAGGAGTTTCTACATTTAGTTCGCCGGTTATATTTTTCAAATAAGAATCTTCATAGCCTGTTGCGACGATTTCTTCACCCATTGAAACGTTCAAGACCGAAGTGAAGGTCAAAGCCTTCTTGACTTTAAATTTTATGGGGTGGAACATTTTAAAATTCGGATCTTCAATCTCAACGACCCACCGTTTCCCTATTGGATTATGGTTGTTATCCCAGAGATCATAGGAGGTGAATAAAACGGGAAGATTCAGCGCTATTGTTATGTTATTTAGGTTGGCAAACTTGCCCGTGATATTTTCATTCGGGGACGCGCCTACATCGTTGTAATTACAAAGAAGGATTAAATTTCCGCCATTTTCAGTATAATTCTTCAGTGAATCTATTTCGGTTGGAGTAAAATTTCCATTTGGTCCTGGATTTCCAATGATAATGAGATCATATGGTAATAATTCAGTATGATTATCTAATTCTTTAGAGTTTAAAATTACTTCAAAATCAGCGGTTTGATTAAGATAATCTAGAGCTGTCTTAAAACGCCCATTTGTGTAGGTATAGTATTGGTCATGCGCCTCATCAAAGAGAATCAAATAAGGGCTAGAGGAGGACTGAGCTTTTACATTTAAAAAGATGAATTGAGAACAACATAGAATGATCAAAATAGTAATCATCAGAATTGTTGAGAATCTTTTGTGATACGTGTTGTGCTTCAAACTAGGATACCTCGTCTCACAATACTACTACTGTATTATATTTATGATTCGATTTTGACCGACAAAAATCGGATACTTATTAAAAATGAAAAATTTAATGATTATAATTAACTTTTGGCTCTACTATGGTCGATGCGAGGATCCATTGTGTGGATAAGTGAAAGATATGCAGGGATGTAGTGAAGCAATCCAGGACTATTTTGCGAAATTAGATGCTGAGATAAAGCGAATTTATGACAAAGCAAAAAAAGCAAGGGAAGTTGGCTTTGATCCCACGGAATTTCCAGAAATACATCCTGCAAGAGACCTTGCATCACGAGTGGAAGCCTTGACTGGACCACCTGGTGTTGCGGAACGTATAAGAGAACTAAGCGTTAAAATGGATTCAGAGGAAACTGCCTTCAAAATTGCAGAAGAAATTGTAAATGGAAAATTAGATTCAAGGGATTCTTTACACGTAGATGAAAAGGGTTTCACTGATAGATTTGATCCTGCTGAAAAGAATAAAATTGCAGAATTAGCGACGCGCGCTGCTTTGTCAATTTTAACTGGGGGAATTACTGCTGCGCCTATAGAAGGTATTTCAAGTGTTAGAATTCGAGAAAATTTTGATAGAACGCAATATTTGGCAATATATTTTGCTGGCCCAATTCGGTCAGCGGGCGGAACTGAGGCAGCACTCGCCGTTCTAGTTGGAGATTGGGTAAGAACTCTGTTAAAATTAGATAAATATAAGCCCACAAAGAATGAAGTGGAACGATATGTGGAAGAAACTCAGGCATATAAAAGGGAAAAAAATTTACAATATCCTTCCATAGCAGAAGAAATCCGGACTGCAGCAATGAACATTCCTATCGAAATAACTGGCGAACCTACTGAGACCGTTGAAGTGTCAGGTTATAGGGATCTAAAACGAGTGGAAACAAATCAACTTCGGGGTGGTGCGTGTCTTGTCTTAAATGACGGTATTATTGGAAAGGCACATAAATTAACCAAAATTATTAAAAAATTGAATGTACTAGGCTGGAATTGGATTAAACACCTTCAAGCTAAAAAGACCTCGGGAGAAAGTCAAGAAGAAGAAAAAATCCCTCCGAAGGAAAAATTCATTGCTAAAGTCATAACTGGTCGCCCAGTATTCGCATACCCTTCACGAATTGGAGGATTTAGAGTACGATACGGTCGATCTAGGGATACTGGTTTTGCAGCTGTTGGTTTAAATCCTGCTACTATGATTTTACTTGATAATTTTTTAGTGCCCGGGACTCAATTTATCACTGAACGTCCTGGAAAGGGATCGATCGTGCTTCCAGTTGATTCTATTGAGGGCCCAATCGTGCGATTAGAAGGAGGAAAAATTCAACAAATAAATACTGTAGCAGAAGCAATTAAACTTAAAGACAAGGTAGAGAAGTTTCTTTTTTTAGGCGACTGTTTAATTGCATTTGGGGAGTTTTTAGAGAATAACCACATTTTAATTCCTTCTGGATATTGTGAAGAATGGTGGAGTGAGGAATTAAAGGGTGTTCTTGAGAGTAAATATGAAAGTATGAGCGAAGCAGCGGATGATCTGTCAATTTCAGTCGATTTATTAAATAAATTTTTAGCCGATCCTTTTTTATCAAAGCCAAATGAGGATCAAACCTTAATTATATCTACCAAATTGCAAATTCCCCTTCATCCTAAATTCAACTACTTTTGGGGGAGTGTTTCTGAGCAAGAAATTGCTTCGCTTCGGATTTGGTTATTAACTGGGAAGTCGGAGGACGACTCTCCCTCTCTAGAACTAGATCACGATTTAACTATGAAAAAGATTTTGGAAAAATTGGGAGTTCCTCATGACCTGCAAGAAAATAAAATAATTATAACTGACCATATAAAAATTATTAAAAAAATATTTGCTATTAATTCTGATCACTTTGAATTCATAAAACCCATGAAGGAAAATCTTTGGAAAGGGTCCATTTCATCCCTTGTAATTCGGGACCGGGCACCATATTATATCGGAGCGCGTATGGGACGGCCGGAAAAGGCGAAAGGACGAGAATTTTTCCACATTCTTTTCCCAGTTGGCATTGAAGGAGGAAATCGAAGAAGCGTCCTAAAAGCTGCGGAAGCAAGAAAAATTAATGTGGAAATTGTATTCCGCGAATGTCCATCATGTGGGAATAAAACCTTCCTTAATAAATGTCTTAAATGTAATGTTAGAACTAAATCCATCCAGAAATGCTCACAACTCAATTGTCAGACTAAGACCGATGATGATTATTGTCCTCGATGTGGTAATGTCACCAGATTTTACGATCAGCGAGACATTCCTATTAGGAAATTACTGACTAGCCGATTAAAAAAGTTGAATGAGCCGCTACCAAAGGAGATCAAGGGAGTAAAGGGGCTCATAAGCAAGAAAAAAATTCCTGAAATCCTGGAGAAGGGAATACTTCGAGCAAAATATAATATTTTTGCATACCGGGATGGGACAATCCGTTTTGACGCGACTGACGCGCCTCTTACGCACTTTATACCTTCAGAAATTGGAGTTCCTGTCGAAAAATTGAGAGATCTAGGTTACAACCAGGATTATCGGGGTCAATCTCTAAAAACTAAAGATCAAATTTTGGAACTTCGGATACAAGATATTGTAATTCCTATGGTGGGAGCGGAATTTCTAATTAAAGTTGCTAAATTTATAGACGAACTATTAGTGAAGGTATATAAACTGGAACCATTTTATAATATTTCAAAAAAGCAAGATTTGATTGGGCAATTAGTAATAGGATTGGCACCACACATTTCGGCGGGTGTAGTTGGGAGAATAATAGGGTTTACAACTGCGAGAGTTTGCTATGCACATCCTTACTGGCATTCTGCGAAGCGAAGAAATTGTGATGGGGATGAAGATACGATTATTCTTGGGTTAGATGCCGTTCTTAACTTTTCAAGGAGCTATCTTCCCTCTAAGAAAGGAGGAATGATGGATGCACCTCTAGTTTTAACTTCACAATTAAACCCAAAAGAAATAGATGATGAAGTGTATAACATGGAGGTAGCTGAGAAATTTTCAAAGGAATTTTATGAAAAAACGTTAGAATATGCCCACCCAAAACAGATTCAAGAAATCATTGATATTGTTGAACATAGGGTAGGATGTGAAGCTCAATTTGAGGGTTTATTTTTCACCCATCCAACTGGTAACATTAATGAGGGTCCCAAAGTTTCAAGATATAAGGAGTTAAAGACGGTAAAACAAAAAGTGCATGCCCAATTAACGTTAGCGGTGAAAACGGAAGCAGCAGATGCAAAAGATGAGGCGCGCCGCTTGTTAAATACTCATTTCATTCCAGATATAATTGGGAATTTGCGATCATTCTCAACCCAACAATTCCGCTGTATTAAATGTAATGCAAAATTCCGACGCCTCCCTTTATTTAATCAATGCAATCGGTGTGGGGGGAGAATAATTCCAACAGTAACAGAGGGAGGAATAATTAAATATTTAGGATTATCCTTAGAGATTGTTAAGAAATATAATCTCGATAATTATACCAAGCAACGTCTTCTTCTTGCTCAAGACTATGTTGATTCGATTTTTACGAGTGACAAAGGGCGGCAATTGAAATTAGATAAGTTTTAGGTTTATATTTTATTTTGAAACGCTGTTGCGAGTCTTTGGTCTTCCATCATTCCAATTAATTCTCCCTTTGCATCTAAAACAGGTATTTGGTCAATTTTATGTTTACGCATTCGAGATGCACATTCACTAACCGAGGTAAATTCATTTATTGTTACAACTTTTTTTGTCATTACCTCTCGCACCGGTTTATTGGGAAGTTTCAGTTTCTTCTTGGTAATTAGAAGTATGTCGCTAGTTTCCCAGCTCCATTCCTTATCGGATGAACTCGAAATTGAAGAAGACTTTTCTTCCGAAACAATTTTACTTTGTTTAATAAAATCGACATCAGATATGATCCCGGAGAGCGTGCCATTATCATCAATGCAGGGGACTGCCCGAATATTGCTGAGCCGCATAATTATAGGGACCGCGGAGAGTGGAGTCCCCTCCCATACCACGTGAATATTTGTATTAATTAACTCCTTAACTGGAGTTTTTATATTCATTCGGGAAATAGCTTTAATGATATCAGCAATGCTAACCATTCCCACGACTTCTTTTCCTTTCGTAACTGGAAGCCTACGTAAGTTTTTTTCAATCATCAAATTTACTAATTCTTTCACGGACGTGTTTGGATTGATTTGAATGGGATCTCGGCTCATTAACAATGCAATTTGGTCTTCATCAGGATTAAGCAGCAAATCAGTTTGAGAAATGACCCCTACGATCTCTTTGGTACCCTTCTTTACAACAGGCATAGCTTTAACATTAGTTTTTCGAATAATTTCCATTACATCGATTCTAGTGCCTGGTACTTCTGCATATACCACATCTGTCTTCATAATTTCGTCCACTTTCAATATAATGGGCCTCCAGCCGAGTCTGCTGCATTTGAAATTATTCTTATTTTTTAAAACGAGGGAGTACTGAAGAATTTAATTAAATCCTTATCTTTAAAGTTTTTCTAAATTCCAATTTTAGAAATATCATTCAGTGTCACAGCAACACGGATTTTTGCGACATTTCGGGCAAACGTCAGGATATTTCTCGTACATTGCCGTTTCTAAGTCAATTCCTAACACATTTGCTAATGATGCTACCCATGCAATAATATCTGCCATTTCCATCTCCACATTTTTAAGGGCTTGTTCATTTTTTTCATTATGTTCTTGGTATTTACGTAAAGCCTCGGCTAATTCCCCGATTTCTTCCACGATCCACATGAATATTTTAGAAAATCCGCGACCTTCATCCCGCTTGAAATATAAGGTCTTCATTAATTCTTGGAACTCACGAATGTGCATAATCTTATTAAACAGTAATAGTTTATAACTTATAGAACATTGCTGCAAAATGGGATTGAATTATGTCCAAGAAAAAATCGAAACGACAAAGGCGCCGTGGGCGAGAGGGACCCATGCCATTTGCAGGTGCTGGATTAATTCGGTTTTTTGAAGAAGAATCTGCAGGAATCAAAGTTGGGCCCATTGCAACTGTTATAGTTTCGTTGATTTTGATCATTTCAGTAGCCGTTGCTCTGGCTGTAGTGAAAACTTAATAAAATAAATATAAAAAATAAGAATCTCGATTTTAGCCTAAAGTTCAATCTCCTTCTGTTAATTTTCGGAGTTCGTCAATGTCTTTTTTCGCCTTTTCTCGTCGAGAGACTGGCTCACCTAAATCTCCTTGAGGAGCATCAGGGAGGGGTCCTTCACCGAGAATCGATTCAGCTTCGAAGCGAGAGAGTTCTTGATCAGCTTCCACATCCAGATCCAGATCATCTACTGACATCTCTGCGTAGATTTCTCCAACTTGGTCGATTTCGGCCATCGCTGCATCTGATTCAGCTGCTACTTGTTCAGCCTTTTCAATACTGATATCCTTTTGAATGCTTTTCATTTCTACAAGACCCATCTTAACGGCTTCGTCGACTCCTTTGATATCCATTGCTTGATCAATAACAATGATCATGTTTTCCAGGCGAGAAGAATAATTTACATAGCGCTCAGCATACTTATTCAATCGTGACCATTTTTTAAGATGCTGTTTTGCAGCGCGCTTATTTCCAGATCGATAATATTGCTTTGCCTTATAATAATCCATTTGTGCTCTTTTTTTGAACGCACGTTCTCTTAAATCTATTTTGTTAATCATTTGTCGAAGCCTGGCGATGGTACTCTCTTTATCTTTCTTTTTTCGCCCGGGTAAAATCTTTTTCATAAAAGACAAACAATCACTTCCCAATCAATTTTCTTAAGTCGTTTTAATAATTTAAACATTTCATAAATGATATGAAACGAAAGTTATTCTATTAAGGAAATTAATGCTTGAAAAAGTTCTTCAATTTTATGAACGTCAGCAGTGTTAGGAAGCGTCCCAATGAAAATTAGGACGGATTCATCAGACTCAACAACTTGTGCTAGAGAAATGCCAACATGGAATTGACCTTTGGAAATGAGTAACACGGGCAAATCGCTATCAGAAATTGTTTTGTCAATCACCCACTCTTGTTCAAGAATTTTATCCTTTATTTCATCAATGATAAGAGCTGGATGTTTGGATAGAGTATGAAACATTATTTTTTCATGGAGTTTTCCAGATCTAACAGGGTAAAGATGATTCCGATATTTATATAGGAGCAGGCGTTTCATATAATCTTTTAATTGATTTTTCGGGAGATTTATAGAAAACGCGGGTGCAGTTGAAGTGCTCGTCGTGGAGGTCTCAGGACCTGGGCTTGGGGGTAAATTGATGTAAGTTTGTTCCACAGAAGTTTCCTCATCAGTCGCGGTTTCGGAATTGGATTTATCAGGGCGGAAAATGACTGGCCGATCCATTTGATCTATAATTTTAGGAAGCGCCTCACGCCCAGCATGCTGGCTAATTCGTGGTCGAATTCTGCCAATAAAGACCCGGTTTGTAGTTATGGATTCATCAGCGAGAACTCCAACTCCTACGGGAATGCCTCGAAAGAAGGCTGTATCTTTTATTTTGTCAGGGATTTCGCCAGGAGCACGATGAGCAAAAGCGTCAATATCTGAAGTATAAGTAAGAAAATGTGTGATTGAAATATCCATTTGAGAAAGAATCTGTGTATTGGTCGCACTAGGTTGCTGAGTACAAAGGACTAGAGCGCAGCCTGGTTTCCGGCCCAATTTGGCATATTGAACAAGGGGTTCTGTTGCCGCAGTACTTCCGCGAGCGGGAACGAGAAGGTGAGCTTCGTCAATTAATAGCCAGGTAATTGGAATGCTTTCTGTTTTTTTAGTTACTTCAACGGCTATTTTAGCAGCCTCAGTCTGACGAGACATATGAAGACGAGCGCGTAATACTTTCCGAGCAAGAACACCAGAGATCAAGGCATGTAGTCCTTGATCCAGCATGCTTACATCGATAATTGATACTTGATCGGGCTTACTAAGTTCTATTAGTGGTGTTCCTTCAGTAGAGAATATACCCCATTCTTTTGCAATTTCAAATCGAGAAACCATAGCTCTTCGAGTTTGGCGAGTGAAGCCCTTATCTTTATTGGTAATAAAACTAGAAGTATTAACACAACGAATTACGTCTTGGATGGAGTAATTATCCCCTTTCCCCTTAACCTTTAGTACTGCATCTTCCAATTCAGCTTGGTAACCCTCTTGAACCAATTTTAGTGCTTTCTCAACCATAATGCCACGTGGAGTAAATCGACCGACTTTAAAGACGTAACACCAATCATCGACCGAGAGTTCACTGGGACGAATAGAGAAGGGCAAGTCTTTTGTTTCTTTTGGAGTTAAGTTGAATTGACCCAGTGGAATAAATACACGCACATTTTCTGCGAATGACTTTGGCTGGAGGTTCCATTTTTTTAATAATTCAAGTTCCTTTTCCTCCCAATTCGGATATTTCATGCTCCAATAGACGCCAAGAGGATCAATGATAATGATGCCGATACCAATACGTTCTATAGCGAGTTCCTCTGCTATCACTCCCATTGTATAACTCTTGCCACTCCCTCGATGCCCTGAAATAAAGATCACGTGAGGTTGCGTGCAATCTAGTAAAAGTCTTCGGGCGTAATGACCGATTCCATGAGCCGGCCGTTCACATATTTTACCAATTTCCATTGTTCCTTTTAACCTAACTTTGCGATAGAGGCTCTCAGATCGACCAATAATAGCAGCCCCCGTGTCTTTATCAACTAATAACTTAAGAAACGCGTCAATTTTAGGAGTATAATTCCCAAAAATTTCTTCGCCCCAAAATTTAGTCTCACCGAGAATAAATGCCAATGATAAATGAATCGTTTCAAGATCTTCCGCTTCCCCTTCTAAAACTTGATTAATTTTGGTGGTCAGATATTGGCGGAATTCTGGAGTGGAAGGATATCTATCTGCCTTATAATCCGTAACTTCCCAAAGATAGTAATCGAGAGTATTACCTTTTGAAAGACCTTCTAATGGAATGACTAATTCATAAGCTTGGGTTAGATATCTTTCTTCTCGCGTTATTAAATAACATATAGCAAAATTTTTAATTTTTTCAATTCCTGTCACTTTATCTGTGCTTTCGAGGATTTTTTCCTGATACTTCTCTTCCTTAGTCTTTTCAAATGCTTGATAAAGTATAGTAGAAGCCCCTGGACTTGTGGGTTCATTATGAAATATATGATTGAAGAGGACGTAAGGAATTTTCTTGAGGAATGGATATTCTTCAATTTTTAACGTGGCAATTATTGCATGGCTGAGTCTAACAGCAGATACTGGATCTTCTCGGAATAAATTAATTAGCCAGTCCTCTGTATCCACATCCGGCAATATATCCTGGATGAATTTTACTATTTGGTCTTGCATATTTCGAAGATGACGTGATTCGCTAATTAAATCATATTGTAATACCCAAATATCTAATAAATGAATTTTTTCTGCTAAATTTTGGGGAGTCACTTCTCGAACTTTTTTAAAAACTTTAAGAATTTCGGTGTGTTCTATCATTTATCTCACCTGCTCTTTGAAGGATTCACCTCTCGTTTAATCCAAAAAAAGTCTGAGCAATTAAAAGGAAAAAAAAATTTTTATCTTTCCTCTTTAATTCTTCTGATTTCATCTTCTAATTTTGCGATTCGGCTATCCGTGGGGGTTGATGGTAGAGCAACGCCAGTCTCTACTGCAATTTCCTGATTAATTTCGTTCATAGTTCTTTGAACATCAGAATCCTTGATCTCCGTAGATACTGTAATCTCCTCGAGACCACCTTGGGCCACTTCCTGTGTCATCTCGAAATGCTCAATTTGTGAGTCGATATTATCAACAAGTTGGGCGATATTTTGGGTGCGCACGGCACTTTTTAATGCGCCCAATGCGTTTGTTATACCCCCTAATATTTTTGCCGTTTCAGCAACAGCTTGTGATTGTTTTAATTTCATCAACAAATTCATGATATGTAAGCGGTAAGCATCAACACCCATTGCCCATTTCTGATATCGCACAAAATGTTCAGCATACAACTTTGCCGAGTCCGAATTTCCATCCATTTGATATTTTTTCGCCTTAGTTCGATTATTTCTCGCTTCTTTCTCTAGTTGCTTCCTTTGCCGATCTAATTTTCGGGTAAAAACATCAACTTTAAAAATGATATCATTTAAATTGGCTCCCTTCAACCAATTTACAAATTTTCTCCAAGCGCCCATTTTTTAATCATCTTTTCAAATTTTCTTTTTTATACATTATTACTTAAAGAAATCCTACTTTATTTATTTGATGTCTCTCTAATAACTAACAATCAAAAGATATGAAAAATTATTATTTTTTGGCTAATAAAATAAAGCGTACTGAGAGAGAAGTTTTTTTTGATAGGAGGGTATCGAAAATTTTAAGAATTAAGCTTGGTTTAAGATCC